>CAUEQD010000009.1 GCA_959019945.1 uncultured Collinsella sp.
TGCAATTACAAAAAGATGATTGGGCAAGATGTCAATCATTGTCTAACAGAGCCTTTTTTTAAGCTCTGACCTGCGGCGTCAAGCTTTTGGTCAGCTTTTGGCAAGGCCTGCGAACGGAAGCATGCGATAGCGTAATGGTATTCTCTCCGCTGTGATGGTTATGGGGTTGGCCATGCTCGATAAAGGCAAACATTTTCCGCAGTCATATGCAAGGATGCTATTCTCGGCCGTTGGAATTCATCAAGATGGACAGCTGCTTATAACAATTGATCCTTGGGATGAACGCCGCGCGCGTGAGCTTATGCAGGAAGAGCTCATGCTTCGTCTTTACAACCACGTGTATGCGGATCCGGTCTATTGGAATAATCTTGGGGTTGAAGATCGTATCTTTCAGCTGGCATCCGCTATTGCGGTCGTTGAACCGGATGCTGTGTTCTGCGGAGCGACAGCAGCGCTGCTCTACGGCATCGGCTCGGCGTATACGCTTCTGGATAAAGTGCAAGTGCTGCTGCCACGGTCTACAAGGCGTGATACGTATGAGTTCGTTGAATACAAGCGCTGGCGCCCGGGCGAAGTGTGGCGGCTTGGTCTGTTTACACTGACGGATCCGTGTCGAACGGTTGTTGATATCGCGCGATCGAGCGCCTTTCGCTATGCGCTGGGTTATGTCGATGGCTTGGCCCGTGAGTACGATGTCGAGCGCGAAGAGCTGCGAGCATATGCGCAGGCAAATTGTCGAGGGCTGCATGGCATCGCGCGTGCTTTTGACGTTTTTGATTATATGGATGGCAGGTCAGGCAATGGCGGTGAGTCTGAGGCGAGAGCAGCGATGATTCTCGCTGGGGTTGCCGCGCCCGAGCTTCAAGTTGAGATAACGCGGCCGGGAAACGCTGGCTATTATCTAGCAGATTATGGCTGGCAGATGCCAGACGGCTCATGGACGCTGGCAGAGCTGCATGGGCTGGGCAAGTTTGAAGACGAGGCTCAAAATAATGCAGAGCGGGCGGCGGCAAAAACGTATCGAGCGGCCCTCATGCGCGACGCGAACCTTCGCGCCATGGGCCACAACATCATTCATTTCAAACTCTCGGACACCTACGACGTAGAATCGTTCGGTGCCATGATGCGCGGTTACGGCATTCCGACAACAAAACCCTACGCCGAATCCCGATAGAGAAATCGTTCGCGGTCCACCTTCAATAAGTTGCGGTGAAATACGGACTGTTGAGGCCTTTAAAGGCATGAAACAGTCCGTATTTCACCGCAACTCAGGTGGGGATGGGGTTAGTGGCGACCGTGATGGCGGAGTTTGTCGATGGTGGAGTCGGTGCTTCGGCTGCGGGCTTCGGCGGCGCGGTCGCGGGCTTCGGCTGCGGTTTGGCGCTTGTGGCGGTAATCGATCATGCCTTGGATGATGGGCTTGCCAAAGCTCACGACATCATCGTTGTAGATGGCGGTTCGGGCTGCGAGGAGGCAGTCGGTAAAGTCCATATGGGTCTTGCCAAAGAGTTTGACGGCAAGGGCGACAACGGTGGGCTCGTCGACCATGACGTCATCGAGCAGCCTTTTCATGGCCGCAGCAATCTCAACGCGGGGAATCTTATAGACGTCGCGCAGCGTGACCACGACGCGAGTGATGATCTCGGGGTAGACACGGGCGGTGCGCGTGGCGATGACCTTGGCGGCGCGTGGCGACAGGATCTCGTCGTCGTCGAGCAGATAACGCAGGATGACGGTCTCGTCGATGATGGTGCTACTCATGGATATCTACTTCCTCGGGACCCAAAATCGAATCGTCGCTTTCTGTGGCAAGATACTCAATCCAGGCATTGCGCTCCTCGGAGCGGCGATTGGGGTCCCCATATGCTTTGAGCGATCCATAGGCGGCGGTGCCGTCCTTTGAGCGCACGGCGACCGGCTGAAAGGGGAGCTTGCGCATGAGAATGCTCTGCGCGACAAAAAGACGGACGGCCTCGGCGAGCGATGTGCCCATGGCGTCGTAGAGACGCTCGGCATGCTGCTTGTCTTCCTCGCGAATGCGCACCTGCAGGATGGCTCGTTTTTGAGTCGATGACATCACTGGCCTCCCTTAATGAGCGTGCAATTTGAATAGTCAAATACAGCATTGGCTAATAATAGCCAATCTTACAACCATTACTTTATTGCACTAGAGTAATTGAGTGTAAACGATATTACAAACGTACTACATCCTTCAGAAATGAGCGTGAAATCTCCCTTGGATGTACGCATGTAATACACTCACCTTTATAGCTTCTAGAGAATAATTCCAACCTGCCAAAACCCCTGCAATACACCCGTATTGCAGGGCCTATGCTCAAGTTTGCCACCTGCAACTGCGTATATTTAGCCTGTATATCGTTGGAGGAACTCTATCGAAGCGCCTGTTTCGCCGCATGCATTCGATACGCCGATGCCAGGCCACGGGCGGTCTGGGACAACGTCGACAGGGTCTCTCCGGCATGGGATTCAGGAGGGAGTGAACAACATGGGCAATAAACGAGTCGTAGCCGATTCCTCACGCTGCATTGGGTGCCAAACCTGTATGGCGGCGTGCATCGAGGCGCACGATATTCCCGGCAACATCGCCGCACCTCGCTTGCGCGTAACGCGCACCTACGAGATTTCCGCGCCGGTGGCATGTCACCACTGCGAGGACGCTCCGTGCGCGAAGGCCTGTCCTACGGGCGCCTTGTTCTTTGATCCAAAGAACCATCGCATCGGCGTCAACGAGGACAACTGCATCGGCTGCAAGAGCTGTGTCATGGCATGCCCCTTTGGCGCCGTGAGCGTGGCGACCACGCAGGTTCCGGTCTTGATGGGCGACGTTCGCGTGGGTTCGCAGACCAAGAGCTTCGTGCTCAAGTGCGACCTGTGCGTGGACCGTCCCGGCGGTCCGGCGTGTGCCGAGGCGTGCCCGACCAAGGGCCTCACCCTGGTAGACGAGGAGCGCCTGGCAGAACTGACTGCCGAGCGTGCCCGCGCCACCATCGAAAACGAGGCGTAAGCGTTGGGGCGACAGGCCCAATGATTGTCAAATAAGTACCGAGTAATCGGTAGCAGAGAAAGGAAGGAGGGTGTCATGGAGAAACATAAAGTGATCTGCCCGTATTGCGGCGCCGGTTGCCAGTTTAACCTCCTGGTCCAAAACGGCCAGGTCGTGGGTACCGAACCGCTCAACGGCATCACCAATCAGGGCGAGCTGTGCCTTAAAGGCATGAGCGGCTACGACTTCATCAACGACACCAAGATCTTGACTCCTCGCGTGCTGCACCCGATGATCCGCCGCACCAAGGGCGCGGATCTTGAGCGCGTAAGCTGGGACGAGGCACTGGATTTCACCGCATCTAAGATGCAGGCCATAATTGACGAATATGGTCCTAACGCTGTCATGACCACCGGCTCTTCGCGAGGCGGCGGCAATGAGGCGAACTACGTCATGCAGAAGTTTACGCGTGCGTGCATCGGCACCCACAGCGTGGACAACTGCGCCCGTACTTGACACGGCCCTACTGTCCTCGGTCTGATGGACACGGTTGGTTCAGGTTGCATGTCATGCTCCATCCCCGGTATGGAGGATGCGGGCTGCATTTTCCTCTTCGGCTATAACCCTGCCGATTCGCACCCCATCGTCGCAAGGCGTATCGTGCGAGCCAAAGAAAAGGGTTGCAAGATCATTGTCGCCGACCCGCGCCATATCGAAACCGCGCGTATCGCCGATATCTACCTTCCGATCAAGAACGGTTGCAATGTCGCGTTCCTCAACGCCTTTGCCAACTGCTTGGTCAACGATGGCCTCTACGCCAAGGAATTCGTCGCCGAGCACACGAACGGCTTTGACGAGTGGTGGGAGACCATCAAGAACTACACTCCCGAATCCGTACAGGACATCACGGGTGTCGAACCCGCGCTGATCCACCAAGCTGCCGAGATGTACGCCACGGCGAAGCCTTCTGCCATCATTGGCTGGGGCATGGGCGTATGCCAGCAGAAGCAGAACCTGAAGACGGTGCACACCATCGCCTCCATCGCCTGCGTTGCCGGCCAGATCGGCAAACCCAACTCCGGCCTCGCGCCCGTGCGTGGCCAGAACAACGTCCAGGGCTCCTGCGATATGGGCATGCTGCCCAACCTGTACCCTGGCTATCAAAAGGTCACCGACCCGGCCGCGCGCGCCAAGTTCGCCAAGGCCTGGGGCGTGCCCGAGGAGAAGCTGCCTCTCGAGGAGGGCTACAAGCTCACCGACCTGGGCCACCTGGTCGACGAGGGCAAGGTGCACTGCTTCTACAACTACGGCGAGGACCCGGTGCAGACCGAGCCCGATTCGGCCGGTATGCGCAAGACGCTCTCCGAGCTGGATCTGTTCATTTGCCAGGACATCTTTATGACGCAGACGACCATGCTCGCCGACGTTATCCTGCCCGCTACCTCTTGGGGCGAGCACGAGGGTGTCTTTACCGCATCCGACCGTAGCTTCCAGCACTTTGATGCGGCTGTTCCGCCCAAGGGCGAGTGCCGTCACGACTGGGAGATCTTCGCGGACCTGTCCACGCGCATGGGCTACCCCATGCACTACGACAACACCGAGCAGATCTGGAACGAGTGCATTAGCCTGTGCCCCAACTTTGTGGGCGCGACCTACGAGAAGATGGCTCCCGAGGGCGGCTTTGCACAGTGGCCTGTCAAGAGCACCGATGTGAACGACCATGGCACCCCCGACATGTTCGCGGGCGGCAAGTTCACGACCAAGGACGGCCGTGCCAACCTGATGGCGCACGATTGGGAGGCGCCCTCCGAGCTTCCCGACGATGAGTACCCGCTCATCCTTTGCACCGTCCGCGAGGTCGGCCACTACAGCTGCCGTTCGATGACCGGCAACTGCAAGACGCTGGCACTGCTTGCCGACGAGCCTGGCTTTGTCCGCATGAATCCCGCGGACGCCGAGGCGCGCGGCATCAAGAATGGCGACATCGTCTCGATTCACAGCCGTCGCGGCCAGGTTTACAGCCGCGCCGACGTGAGCGACCGTATCAACAAGGGCACGGTCTATATGACCTACCAGTGGTGGATCGGCAAGTGCAACGAGCTGACCATGCACAAGGTCGACCCGGTCTCGCACACGCCCGAGGACAAGTTCTCTGCCTGCCAGGTCGACGCCATCGCCGACCAGGTGTGGGCCGAGGGCGAGGTGGAGCGTCAGTACACCGAGCTTAAGCAGGCTCTGGTGGACGCTGCCGCTCCCCAGGATGTTGAGCCCGGCGCCGCCAAGTTCGACGACGAGACGCACGTGAACCAAATCGTGTAGTCCCGTTCTCGTTGGCTTTTTGGGCCGGGCGTCCAAGCGCATCGGACGCCCGGCCCGTTATTTTGAAAGGAAGTGGGGATGAACCGCTTCATCGATATCAACCCGGAGAGGTGCATCGGCTGCGGAACATGCCAGTCCGCCTGTGCAGATGCCCACCGGATGCAGGGTCTTCAGGACACGCCGCGTCTGGCGCTCGTGAAGACCGGCGGCATCTCGGCCGCCCTGGCCTGCCACCATTGCGAGGGTGCCCCTTGCGCCGAGGTCTGCCCGGTGAACGCCATCGAGCACGATGGCGACCGCATCCACGTTAAGGAGCAGGAGTGCATCGGGTGCAGGCTGTGCGCCATCGCGTGCCCCTTCGGCGCCATCCATCCGGACGGCACGTCTATTGCCGGTGTCGCAGGCATGTGCGACCCGACGCCTTCGTACCCCAAGTCCCTGAGCAGCCTGCTTACGTGGGCGCCCGGCCAGTACACCTGTGCCGTCAAGTGCGACCTGTGCGCCTTCGACCCCGAGGGTCCGCACTGCGTGGCGGCTTGCCCCACCAAGGCGCTCACCGTCATGGGCGGCGCGGCGGATCGCGAACTCGACGAGGCCAAGCGCCTGCGTTCGATTCAGAACGGCCCTGCCGTCGACGTGTCGGCTGTGGCCCAGGGTCTGTCCGAGAAAGCAGAAGGGAGCGTAAACAATGGATAGCATGACGCTGTTTATCGCATCGCTTGCCGTCTCGTGCATCGGTGCGCTCGCCTCGGTTCTGCTGATTCGCGCCGATAACGCCGCCAAGACCGCCGGCTGCCTGATCGGCGCCGTCGCGGCCGCGCTGTCGTTCATCGCGGGCCTCGAGGCCGTGCTTGGCGACGTTACGTCCCTCAACACGGTCTTCTTCTTCCCGTTCGCCCGTCTCGAGCTCTTGCTCAACGGCCTTGCGGGCCTGATCGTGGTCCTCATCTCGATCCTCGCCTTTGCGGGCTTCATCTACGGTCTGTCCTACTTCGACGAGTACCCGGGCAAGGTCGGGCGCGCCGGCTTCTTCATGAACACCTTCGTCGCCTCCATGATGCTCGTCATCACGGCCGACAACGTGTTCTGGTTCTTGGTCGCCTTTGAGCTCATGTCGCTTACGAGCTACTTCCTTGTCGTCATCGAGGAGAACAAGAACTCCATTAGGGGCGGTTGGCTCTACTTCGTCATCGCGCACGTGGGCTTCGTCCTCATCATGGCGAGCTTCCTGCTCATGACCAACGGCGTGGGCGGTTCCTTCAGCTTCAGTGATTTCCGTACGCATGACTTTGGACCCGCCGTCTCCTCCGTGTGCTTCGTCCTCGCGTTCTTCGGATTCGGTGCAAAGGCCGGTATCATCCCGCTGCACTCCTGGCTGCCCCAGGCGCACCCCGAGGCGCCGTCCAACGTGTCCGCCCTCATGTCCGGCGGCATGATTAAGATCGGCATCCTGGGAATCCTCAAGGTCGGTCTCGACCTGCTCGCGGGTTCGGGCGTCCAGCTCTGGTGGGGCCTCATGGTCCTGGTGTTCGGATCCATCTCGTCGGTCCTGGGCGTCGTCTACGCTCTCCACGAGCACGACATCAAGCGCCTGCTGGCCTACCACTCCGTCGAAAACATTGGCATCATCTTGCTCGGTGTCGGCGCGTCCATGACGGCGCACGCCCTGGGCAACGACGTCATCGCGACGATCGCGCTCATGGCCGCCCTCTACCACACGCTCAACCACGCCATGTTCAAGGGCGAACTGTTCCTCGGCGCGGGCTCCCTGCTCTATGCCACGGGTACGCGCAACATGGAGAAGATGGGCGGTCTGTTCCGCCGCATGCCGGTCACGGCCGTCTGCTTCCTCATCGGTGCCCTTGCCATCTCGGCCATCCCGCCGCTCAACGGCTTCGTTTCCGAGTGGTTTACCTACCAGTCCCTGTTCAACATCTCGACGCTCTCCGACCCGGTCGTCATGGTGTTCGCCGTCGCCTCCGCGGCCGCCCTCGCCATCACCGGTGCCCTGGCCGTCACGTGCTTCGTGAAGGCCTACGGCGTCTCGTTCGCGAGCAGCCCTCGTTCCCAGGAGGCTGCGAACGCCAAGGAGTCCCCGGCTCCGATGTTGTTCTCGCAGATGCTCCTCGCGGCCATCTGCGTGGTGCTGGGAATCGGCTCTCCCGTCATCGCCCCGGTTCTGGGCGACGTCGCCCAGAGCGTGCTTTCCGGCTCCGCCGTCACAGCCACCTCGGGCGTCTCTCTCGTGAATGAGATTTCCGGTGCCGCTACTTCCACCCCCGCGATCGCCATCGCGCTCGTGGTCCTCACCGGCCTCGCGTTCGCGTTGAGGTCCTGCCTCGGCACCAAGGCCCCCGCTAAGAAGACCGACCCTTGGGCGTGTGGCTATGAGCCCAACGAGCACATGCCCGTCGTCGCCACGAGCTTCGCGTCCGACGTCGAGCTCTTCATGGGCCCGCTCTATACCCTGCGCGAGGTATGCACCAAGATCTGCTGGTCCATCGCGCACGTGTTCCAGAAGCTCACCGGTGTCGCCCAGGGCGTCGAGCCCCTGCCCGACCGCTTCCTGGTCGATGCACCGAGCGAGGGTGCCGACAAGCTGGCCGGCCTCGCCTCCAAGATCGAGGGCGGCAACTACTCCGTATACATCTGCTACATCGTCGCGGCGCTCGTGGTCTTCCTCGTGCTCGCCGTGGTCATGGTCTAGAGAGGGGAGAGGATATTATGAACATCGTTCTTGCGATAGCGCAGGGCCTCGTGGTCATGCTGGTCGCGCCCTTCTTCTCCGGCCTCGCCCGTGTGATTCGCGCGAAGATGCACAATCGCCGCGGTCCGTCCATCCTTCAGGATTACCGGGACCTCGCGAAGCTCATGGCGCGTCCCGAGTCCGTGAGTTCCGACTCGAGTTTCGTGCTGCGCATCATGCCGCCGCTGTTCCTCGCGGTGTCGTTCATGCTCGCCATGGGCCTGCCCATGTTCACGCTCGATAGCCCCATGCCCGTCTTCGGTGACGCCATCACCATCATGTACGCGCTCGCGCTGTCCCGCTTCTTCTTCGCGCTGTCCGGCGTGGATTCCTCCAACGCCTACGCGGGCTTCGGCGGTATCCGCGAGCTCCTCATGAGCGTGCTCATCGAGCCGTCCATGCTCATCGCGCTGTTTACCGTCGCCATCGTGTGCGGCTCCACGGACATTGCGACCATAGGTCAGCACATCGTTACGGGCAACGTCTCGAGCGTCGTTGCCGTCATCCTCGCCGGCGTCGCCTTTGCGGCCGCCTGTTACATGGAGCTCGGCAAGCTGCCGTTTGACCAGGCCGAGGCCGAGCAGGAGCTCCAGGAGGGCCCGCTCGCCGAGCTCTCCGGCCCGTCCCTGGCCATGATGAAGCTCGCCATGGGCATGAAGCAGGTCGTGGTCGTCGCTTGGTTCACCTCCATCTTCATCCCCTGGGGAGAGCCCGCGACCATCGGCGTCACCGCTCTCGTGGGCGCCGTCGTCTTCCTCGTCAAGTGCCTGGTCGATTTCGTCGTCTGCGGCGTGCTCGAGAATTCCGTTTCCCGTTCGCGCTTCAAGGTGCTCGGTAACCAGACCTGGGCCGTCGTCGGCATCGCGGTCCTCGCGTTCGTCTTCGTTGTCGTAGGCGTGTAGGGAGAAGGGAGAAACTATGTCAATCGAATTGAGCTTGTCCCTCTTTGCCATGGTGGCGATCGCCGTCCCGATGCTGGGCTCCCTGCTCATCGTCATGCTGCCGCGTCCCTACGCTAAATGGATCTGCGCCTTCGCCGGCGGCATCGCCACGGTCGCTTCCGTTGGCTTGGCTGCGACGTTTGCCGGAAACGGCATGAACGCGGTCGATGTAACCTGGGCGAGTATGGGCCAGACCTTGGTCATGGGCTTCATTTTCGACCGGATGAGCACGCTGCTCGCACCCGCGTTCGTCACTATCGGTCTGCTCGTCGTCATCTATTCGTTCCCGTACATGAGCGATAAGAACAAGGAGCATCCCGACGCGCCCCGTCGCCGCTTCTACGTGTACTTCTCCACGTTTATCGGCGCCATGGCCGGTCTCGCCTACAGCTCCACCATCGTCGGCCAGCTCGTTTTCTTCGAGATCACCGGCGTGTGCTCCTGGGGCCTCATCAGCTACTACATGACGCCCACGGCCAAGAAGGCCGGTATGAAGGCGCTCATCATCACCCACATCGGCGCTTTGGGACTCTACATCGGCGCGGCCTTCCTGTTCGCCGGAACCGGCACGTTCGCGCTGAGCGCGATCTCTCAGCTCGACGCCGGTATGAAGACCGTCGTGCTGCTGCTCATCCTGTTCGCCGCTTGGGCCAAGTCCGCCCAGTTCCCGCTTTACATGTGGCTGCCCTCCGCAATGGAGGCCCCCACGCCCGTTTCCGCCTACCTCCATGGCGCGTCCATGGTTAAGGTCGGCGTGTGCGTGTTCGCCCGCGCTCTTGCGAGCGCCGGCGATATCCCCGAGATCGTCGGCTGGGTCGCCATCATCGACGCCGTTGTGACCATGCTCTTCGGCTTCCTCATGTACCTGCCCCAGAAGGATATGAAGCGCCTGCTTGCCTTCTCGACGATCGCGCAGCTCGCCTACGTGTTCTTCGGCCTGGGCCTCTCCGTGTTCGGAAGCCAGATGGCGTTCAACGGCGCCGTCGAGCACATCTTCAACCACGCGTTCACCAAGACCCTGTTCTTCCTCATCGCCGGCTCCCTCAGCTTCACGCTGGGAACCCGTATGCTGCCCAAGATCCAGGGCCTCATGAAGAAGTACCCGGTCACGGGCGTGGGCTTCGCGGTCGCCGCGACCGCTATCGCCGGCGTGCCCCCCATGAGCACGTTCTTCTCCAAGTTCCAGATCATTTCCGGTGGCTTCGCGGTTGGTGCTACCAACACGGTCATTTTCGTCCTCGTGTGCGTCATGGTCGTCGAGACCGTCGCCACCTTCGCATGGTTCCTGCGTTGGATGGGTAAGGTCCTGCCCGGTGAGCCGAGCGAGACCGTGGCCGCCGGCCAGCCCCTTCCGCGTGCCATGGCGTTCGTGTTCGTCGTCCTCATGATCATGGTCGTCGTCGCCGGTCCTCTGTCCTCTAGTTGGATGGGTTAGGAGGTAGGACATGGGTTATTCGTTAGTCAATATCCTGGGCGGTCTTCTGATCGTGACCTCCACCATGGTGGTCGTCTCAAAGACCATCCCGTCCGCCATCAAGTGGTACGCGATCCAGTCGGTTGTCCTGGTGGGCGTGCTGCTCACCCTGGGCCTCACCACCGGTGCCACCGAGCTTCTCATGTGGGCCGCGTCGGCCTTCGTCACCAAGGTGATCCTCGTTCCGTTCATTCTCAACCGTGCCTACAAGAAGATGGGTTCGCCTGCCGATAGCACGCTGACCTCCTCCATCAAGCCGGCTTGGACCATCATCCTCACCGGTCTGGAGGTGGCCATCTGCTTCGCGGTGGTCACGCGCCTGAGCCTGTCCACCGCCGAGGTGGCTACTCCGGCCCTGGCCATCAGCTTCGCGCACTTCTTCGTCGGCCTCACGTGCATCATCTCGCAGCGCAACATCCTCAAGCAGATCTTCGGGTACTGCCTTATGGAGAACGGTGGCCACGTGACGCTCGCCCTGCTCGCGCCCACGGCCCCCGAGATCATCGAGATCGGCATCGCCACCGACGCCATCTTCGCCGTCATCATCATGTCCGCCGTCGTCGTGAGGATCTGGAACGACACCAAGTCGCTCGACTCGCACGACCTGACCGAATTGAAGGGGTAGGCCATGGATGTTTCAATGCTGACGGTCGCCCTGCTCGCTTGTCCCCTCGTGTTCTCCCTGGTCATGGCTGCGCTCCCCAAGATGACGTCCTACAACGTCTTCGCGGGGCTCAACACCATCTCCGTCGCGGCGACCCTCGTCCTTTCGGTCGTCACCGCGGGAACCATGCTCTCGAGCGGGCAGAATATCGACGCTTTGGGCCTGTGGCTCCATCTCGATTCGCTCTCGTCGATCTTCGTCCTTCTGGTAGGCATCATCGGGTTCATCACCGGCGTGTACTCCATCTCCTATATCAAGATCGATATCGAGGAGAAAACCATGCCGGCCGAGCGCGCCAAGCAGTACTACGCGCTGTTCAGCCTGTTCGTCTTCACGATGCTGCTCGCCTGCCTGTCCAACAACATCATCCTCACCTGGGCGGCGGTCGAGGCCACCACGCTGTCGACCGTGTTCCTCGTGGGCATCTACAAGAATAAGCAGGCGCTCGAGGCGTCTTGGAAGTACGCGATGGTCTGCACCGCCGGCGTGGCCTTCGGCCTGTTCGGCACACTGCTCATCTACGCGAACGCCGCCGATATCATGCCCAACGCGCATGAGGCCGCGTTCCTTACCTCCATCATGCCCTACGCCGACCAGTTCGACCCGATGCTCGTGCGCCTCGCGTTCGCGTTCATCGTCATCGGCTTCGGCACCAAGGCGGGCCTGTTCCCCATGCACACCTGGCTGCCCGACGCACACTCCCAGGCTCCGAGCCCGGTCTCCGCGCTGCTCTCGGGCGTGCTGCTCAAGTGCGCCATGCTGGTGATCATCCGCTTCTACTCCCTGTCCATCATCACGGTGGGCGACACCTATCCGCGAACGCTCCTGCTCATCCTGGGCACGCTGTCCATCCTGGTGGCCGCCCTGTGCATCTTCAAGCAGGACGATATCAAGCGCCGCTTCGCGTACTCCTCCGTCGATAACGTCGGCGTGGTCGCGCTGTGCCTGGGTATCGGTGGTCCGCTCGGTATCGCCGCCTGTCTGCTGCACTGCATCTTCCATGGCTTCACCAAGGCGCTCGCCTTCTGCATGGCCGGTAACATCCAGCACCTCTACCACACCCGCGACCTGAACAAGATCAAGGGCGTCGTCGAGATCGCGCCCATCACGGCCGCGCTCACCATCGTCGCTCTGCTCGCGCTCGCCGCTTTCCCGCCGTTCGCCCTGTTCATCTCCGAGTTCCTCACCTTCGTGGCCGGCGTCCAGTCCGGTCCCATCTGGGTGGTCGTGCTCGTGGCCATCGGTCTCACCGGCGTGTACTTTGCCCTTACCGGCATCGCGCTGAAGTCCATCTTCGGCAAGGCGCCCGAGGGCATGAAGCGCCACGAGGTGCCCGCCCTCATGATCATCCCCGAGATTGCCCTTGCGATCGTGGTCATGTGGTTCGGTATCGCCACGCCGGTCGCCATCACGAGCGGCGTCGAGGATGCCACGTCCGTCGTTTTGAACCAGAGCGTCGAAGAGCTCCACGAGGTTCCTCTCTACCGCATGGTGTTTAGCTCCCAGACCAAGACAAGCGAGGTGAATTAGCGCCATGGCAGAACCTGAAAAGAAGGTCTACGCCCGTCGCTGCGAGAGCCATGTCGAGGCCCTGCGCCGCGCCGTTCCGGGCTGCATCGAGAAGGTCGAGTGGCAGTGCGAGGACCAGCTGACGATTACCGTCAAGCAGGACAAGCTGCCCGAGGCCGTCCACTACCTGTATTACGAGCGCTACGGCTGGATTCCTGTGATTATCGGCAACGACGAGCGCAGTCTGTGCGGCCGTTACGCCGTGTACTACGTCATCTCCATGGAGGGAGAGGACCCCGGCTGGGTGACCGTGCGCACCGAGGTCGATCCCGCCAAGATGACGTTCCCGTCCGTGACGCCGTTCGTCCCCGCCTGCGTGTGGGGCGAGCGCGAGCTGCGCGATATGTTCGGCCTGATCCCCGAGGGCCTGCCCGATCGTCGCCGCCTGGTGCTGCCCGACGATTGGCCCAGCGGCCTGTATCCGCTGCGCAAGGACTCTATGGACTACCGCTTCCGTCCCGCTCCCGCGAGCGACATGGAAAACTATGAGTTCTTGGCCGATACCAAGGGCAAGGAGACCACACTCGTCCCCATGGGCCCGCTGCACATCACCTCCGACGAGCCCGGCCACTTCCGCCTGTTCGTTGAGGGCGAGACGATCGTCGACGCCGACTACCGTCTGTTCTACGTACACCGCGGTATGGAGAAGGTCGCCGAGACGCGCCTGAACTATGACGCCGTGACGTTCCTCGCCGACCGCATCTGCGGCATCTGCGGCTGCGCCCACTCGGTGGCCTACGCCGAGGCCGTCGAGCGCGCCCAGGGCATTCATGTCCCGCCGCGCGCCCAGTACATCCGCGCCATCATGCTCGAGGTCGAGCGTCTGCACTCGCACCTGCTCAATATTGGCCTCGCATCGCACTACACCGGCTTCGACTCCGGCTTCCAGCAGTTCTTCCGCGTCCGCGAGAAGTCTATGGACCTGGCCGAGAAGCTCTCCGGTCACCGCAAGACCTACGGTCTCAACGTGATCGGCGGCGTGCGTCGCGACATTTTGGCCGAGCAGAAGCTCTCCACGCTGACGACCATCCACCAGCTGCGCTCCGAGGTTCAGGAGCTCGTCGACGTCTTGCTCTCCACGCCCAACTTTATTGAGCGTACGAGCGGTATCGGCATCTTGGACCGCAAGATCGCACGCGACTTCTCGCCGGTCGGCCCGCTCATGCGTGGCTCGGGCTATGCCCGCGACGTGCGCTTTGACCATCCCTTCGACGGCTACGCCGATCCGGACGTCCAAAAGATGCACGCCGCCACGGCCGACACCTGCGATGCCTTCGGCCGCACCGCCGTCCGCATCCAGGAGGTCTACGATTCGATCGACATGATCGAGACCATGCTCGAGAACTGCCCGTCGGGCCCCATCCTCACCACGGATTGGGAGTACACCCCGCACAAGTACGCCATCGGCGCCACCGAGGCGCCGCGCGGCGAGGACGTGCACTGGGCGATGCTCGGCAACAACCAGAAGTGCTACCGCTGGCGCGCCAAGGCCGCCACGTACAGCAACTGGCCGGTCCTGCGCTACATGTTCCGCGGCAACACCGTGGGCGACGCGGCGCTGATCGTCGGTTCACTGGACCCGTGCTACTCCTGCACCGACCGCGTGACGGTGACCGACGTCGCCGCCAAGCGCGACCACGTGCTCGACAAGGAGCAGTTCGAGAACGTCTGGCGCGACAAGTCGCCGCTTGCGGGCGAGGGCACCATGGCCGCTCCGCTCGATGAGGAGGCGCTCTAATATGCTGAAGCTTTGGAAGGTTAACGCCAAGGCCGGCGACGCGACGGTCAAGTACCCGTTTGCGCCGTTCCCCACCAACAAGGACATGCGCGGCAAGCCCGAGCACAATGCCGAGCTCTGCATCGCCTGCGGTGCCTGCGGCGTGGCGTGCCCGGCCGATGCCATTCGCATGGACACCGACCTTGCCGCCGATACCATCACCTGGTCGATCGACTACGGCCGCTGCATCTTCTGCGGTCGCTGCGAGGAGGCCTGCCCCATGGAGGCCATCAAGCTCACCGAGGAGTTTGAGCTGGCCGTCATGAGCAAGGACGACCTCACCAGCAAGAGCGTCTACACGCTCGAGCACTGCTCTCGCTGCGGCAAGCCGTTTGCCCCGCACAAGGAGATCGACTACGCCAAGCGCCTGCTGCAGAAGGCCGGCGGCATGGAGGCCGAGCAGGCTGCCCGTACCGTCGGTATGTGCCAGGAGTGCAAGCGCGAGCTCGACGCCCTGCGCGCCGCCTCGGCCGTAAAGACCGGCAACGCTGCCGGCATGGCTGCCAACGAGACGCTTGCGTCCGGTGAGCCCCAGGGCCCTGGCATGGAGTATCTGGGCGGCCACGGCGTGAACCCGGAGTATATCGACCGCGAGCTCAACCCCGATGCGCCCGAGATCCCCGCCGGTCCTGCACCGGTCGAGGGCATCATCATGGATTTTGATACGAAGGAGGAGTAACCATGGCCGAACCCACGCTTTTGCCCGAGCGGCTTCAGTACCGCCCGACCAAGATCGAGCTCGACGAGAGCATCGAGAAGGCCAAGGCGACCCTTCTTAAGAAGATCAAGCGCTCGGTGTACGTCTACCGTGTTGACTGCGGTGGCTGCAACGGCTGCGAGATCGAGATCTTCGGTTCCATCACGCCCGTCTTCGACGTCGAGCGCTTTGGCATCAAGGTCGTGCCCTCGCCCCGTCACGCCGACGTGCTGCTGTACACCGGTGCCGTGACGCGTGCCATGCGCATGCCGGCCCTGCGCGCCTTTGAGGCCGCACCCGATCCCAAAATCGTGGTGTCCTATGGCGCGTGCGGCTGCACCGGCGGCATCTTCTACGACAACTACTGCGTCTGGGGCGGCACGGACAAGATTCTGCCGGTCGATGTCTACATCCCCGGCTGCCCGCCCAGCCCCGCGCAGACCATCTACGGCTTTGCCATGGCGCTCGGTCTGCTGGACCAAAAGCTCCATGCCGAGACCACGGTGGAGGCTGCCGGCGAGCAGGCCGATATCCTGCACCCCGGCGTGCCGTACAAGCTGCGCGTTGCCATCGAGCGCGAGGCTCGCGCCATGAGCGGCTACCGTTACGGCCGCGACCTGGCCAATGAGTTCATGGATACGCTCGAGGGCGCGCCCAAGGGCGATATCCGCGGTGCCATGGCGCTGCTCATCGACAAGCAGGACGATCCGCGCCGCGTTGATGTCTACTCGGCGCTGCAGGATCTGGTGCTGGCCGGAGGTCGCTAGATGGAGCTCACGGACCGCTCTGGTTACTTTGCGGGTCCCGGCATGCTCGGCGGCTCCTTTGGCGATGCCTCGCGCGCAAGCGACGAGGCCGCCGAGGGCGTCGCCGACCCCTGCCTGGGCCACGCGCCCGACCAGGTGGTCTTCTACGAGCTCACGCGTAAGTTTGTGGAGACCGAGGAAGACGTTCCCCAGGAGGCCTGCGACGTGCTGTACTACACGCTCGCCGTGGGCCACCACACCGGTGTGCTCGACTGCTTTGAGCCGCGCCTGTCGGTGCCGGTGAACGTCTTCTATTCGCTCGTCGACGCGCTGCCGGAGGGGGAGGCCAAGACCAAGTTCGAGGCCATCCGCTCCTTTGGCGAGTGCCAGCTCGACAAGGCGGCGGTGCCGTCGCTGCTCGAGGCCTGCGATGCGCTGCTCGACGAACGCGGTTTTCGTGGGTCGGCCAAGGCCGGCATCTCGGTGTTCGACGACGACTTTGGCCTGCATGCCCAGCAGGTCGCGTTCTTAATGAAGTTTCGCGATCTGATTGAACGCGTGCGCGATGTGTCGGGCGTGTATCTGACGGGGAGGTTGCAGTAATGGGTCGCGTTGTGGATGGTCGTGTGAACGGCGCCCCGTTTGCGGGCATTGTGCTCACGGCGGGAAGCGTGCTGCGTGCTGACGATGCCGCCGGCCCCGTGCTCTCCAAAAAGATGGAGGACGCGCCGCTTGCCGGCTGGTACACCATCGATGGCGGTCAGACTCCCGAGGATGACATCATCGAGGTCAAGCGTGAGCGTCCGCCGCGTTTGGTTTTGGTCGATGCCGCCGATATGGCGCTGCCCGTCGGCGCCATTCGCCTGCTCGACAAACGTGATGTGGCCCGCAAGTCGATGTTCACCACGCATTCGCTCCCTTTGTCGATTCTGATCGAGGAAATCGAGCAATCGTGCGAAGATATCGTCTTCATAGGGATTCAGCCGGGCGATACGGAGTTTTACAACCCTATGTCCCCGGAGGTCTTTGACGCCGTCGACGCCGTGTACGACGCCGTGGCCGCCAACGACTTTTCCCACTTTGTCCGCTTGGGACAAGAGCAATAGGAGCGCTTGTCCCTGCTGATTAGGAAAGAAGTGATTGACATGGCAGATTCCAAGGCAGAATATCCCGCTCCCGATTGCCTTGCGCCCGCCGCGATCGAGGCCAAGACCGAGGCCGCCGGCGTGACCAAGGCCAACCTGCCGGTCGCAAAGGCCTTTGTTTTGGCGATGTTTGCTGGTGCGTTCATTGCCTTCGGCGGCCTGTTCTTTACCGTGTTCTTGAGCGATAGCACGCTGGGCTGGGGTGCCCAGCGCGTCGTGGGCGGCCTGTGCTTTTGCCTGGGCCTGGTGCTGGTGCTGGTGTGTGGCGCCGAGCTGTTCACCGGCAACTCGCTTATGGTCTGCGCGCTCAAGAGCAAAAAGATCACCCTGGCTCAGATGCTCAAGGCATGGGTCGTCGTATGGGTCGGTAACTTTGTCGGTGCCTTGTTCATCGTCTTTTTGGTGTACATGGCCGGCATTTACAAGCTCAACGGCGAGGCGGTCGCCAATTCCATGGTAAGCGTCGCCGCCGGCAAGGTGACGATCGACTGGGTGACGATCTTCTTCCGCGGCATCCTGTGCAACATCTTTGTGTGCCTGGCCGTGTGGATCGGTACCGCCGGCAAGACCGTGGTCGATAAGGTTGTGGGCATTCTGCTGCCCATCGCCGCCTTTGTGGCCTGCGGTTTTGAGCACTGCGTCGCCAACATGTACTTTTTGCCCATGGGTGCCGTGATGCACGCGTGCGGCTATGGTATCGACGTCGCCGGCGCCGATGCACTCAACGTTGCGGGCATTGCGTTTAACCTGTCCGCCGCCACGCTGGGCAACATCGTGGGCGGCGCGGTTCTGATCGCGCTCGGCTACTGGTTTGTCTACGCCAAGAAGTCCGAGGCGTAAAGTACCGCCTGTTTGACGTTGGCCTCCCGCGGGGCGTTGCCGTGCGGGAGGCTTTTTGGGTCTGGGGCTCGTTGCCGGGCTTTTGGCCTGTTGTGTTTGGCTGATGAAAGGGGTAATCGAGATGGCATCTGCTGTGAAGCGTGACGGTCGCGCCGTGGTGACCACATGCGGGGGATGCTATGCCGATTGCGCCTTTGCGGCACGCGTTGAGGACGGTCGCGTGGTGGCCGAGCTGCCGGTGCCGGGGCATCCGTGCGCGACGCGTGCGCTGTGTGCCCGCGGGCGGCATCGCCTGGCAATGCCGTTTGACGAGCGCGACCGGATTTTGCACCCCATGCGCCGACGAGCTGATGGCTCGGGGTTCGATGTGATTTCGTGGGACGAGGCGTTTGCCCAGATTGCCGAGCGCCTTTTGGGGATTGTTGACGAGCGCGGGCCCCGTGCACTGGGTATGACGCTCGGCGTGCCCTCGTTCGACCGCTACTGGGCGCATCGTTTTATGCATGCGCTGGGCTCGCCCAACGTATACGGTGCCGACGGTGCCTGCGAGGTAAGCCGACTTACCGGTTGGGAGCACAGCCTGGGCTATAGTCCCGCCTCCGACCTGGCGCATACCGATTGCATCATGTACCTGGGGCGTTCCATCGTCGATTCGTCGACGATGGGGGCCGTTGATGCGCTCAACGATGCGCGCCGGCGCGGGGCGAAGATCATCGTGGTTGACCCCCGGCGCAGCGGTTCGGCCGCGCTTGCCGACCGCTGGCTGCGCGTGCGTCCCGGATGCGATCTGGCGTTGCTGCTGGGTATCGCACATGTGCTGGTAGCCGAGGACCTGTACGATCACGAGTTCGTTGCCCGCTATACCACGGGTTTTGATGAGCTGGCGCAGGCGGCCAGTGCTTGGACGCCCGAGTGGGCCGAGTCGATGTGCGACGTGCCGGCCGCAGAGATTGTCGCTACGGCGCGCGAGCTAGCTGCCGCCGCGCCCGCCGCTGTGGTGGACGCGGGCTTTCATGGCGGCATCGGTATCGCGTATGCCAATAGCACCCAGACCGCGCGCGCTATTTGCTTGGTCGATGTGCTGCTGGGCTGCATCGGACACGCGGGCGGCGCGCTCAACCCGCCCACGCCGCTTGTGTTGGGCGACCTCGATCCCGCACGCTTTGCGACGCCGCCGGTGCCATGCGGGCCCAAGCTGGGGTCCGAGCGCTATCCACTGGTCGATCCGGTGCGCGGCCTGTGCACGACCATCGGTCAGTCGATTCTTGCCGGCGATTTGCGTGGGCTCATCGTCTATGCCAGTAACCCCGGTGCGGGCTATGGCAATGCGCAGGCTTGGTTGGGTATTTTGCAGCAGCTCGACTTGCTCGTGACGATTGATATTCGCTGGTCCGAGACGGCGCGTGCTTCGGACTTCGTGCTGCCCGACGTGACGTATCTGGAGGCCGACCGCGGCGTGGGCACGGTCGTGGGCGCCAACGATGCGCGCGTGTTCTTCCGCAATGCCGTGCTGCCCGTGCAGCATGACGACACACGTCCCGGTCGGGAGATTTTTGCCGGTCTGGCGCAGGCGTGTGGCGTGGGCGAGTACTTCCAGTTTACGTCTGACAATCTGGCGGCTGCCCAGGTGGCGCCTTTTGGGATCGATCTGGACGAACTCAAGGAACGCGGCTGGGCCGACACGGGCGTCGCGTTGCCGTCGCGTACGGGCGAGCCGGCGATTCCCCTGTATGGCGGTAAAATTGCGCTGGCAAGCGACGTATGGGGACGAGCCGGCCTGGGTCGTGTACCCAACTGGATCGCTCCCATGGTTGAGCCCGGCCCGGGGATGTTTCGCCTCATTAGCGGCAACCGCCCCTTTGAGTCGCATACCTCGCGCAGACTCGCGGCCCAAGGTGCCGCCGAGGCTGGATCGGACCTGGATGCCGTGCAGATGAACGCCGATGTCGCCGCTCGCATGGGTATCGCCAATGGCGAGGTCGTGGAACTCGTGAGCGATATGGGCCGCGACCGCGTGCGCGTGGAGACGACGCCGTATCTGCATCCGGCGTGCATCTTTACATCGGCCGCCCCCGGCGGACGTTCGTTTGGCGCCGATGCCGGTGGCGCTCAAGCCTTGGGCGTGGGCCCGCTCGACCACACGCCGTTGCGTTGGGACCCGTTGACGGGTGCCGCGCTTACTCAGGAAAACGCCGTTCGCGTGGAAAAGATCGCAGAGCACGAGGATAATAACGACTGATTGATTCAACAGATTGATTCGGCTGGTTTTGACGAACGGCCGACTGATCTGCCCTTGGTTTTGAAAGGCCGCACATGAGCGATAGCCAGAACATGTCCGATGAGGTGCGCGCCCGCCTGCGCGCCATTCCCTCCGTCAACGAGCTGCTCGCAGAGTGGCCAGTTGTGAAGGCGGCGGGGGAGACCTGCGACGCGGTGGTGCATGCCGCCGTCACGGCCGAGCTCGACGAGGAGCGCGCCGCCATTCGTGCCGGCGCCGCCCCGCGTTCCAAGCGCGAGCTGGCCTCGGCCATCGAGTGGCGTGCGCATCGCTCCGCGCTGCCGAGCCTGCGCCCAGCAGTTAATGCCACGGGTGTGGTCATCCATACCAACTTGGGCCGCGCCCCGCTCGCGGAGTCGGTCGCCAAGGCCGTGGCCGAGGTTGCGCGCGGGTACAGCACGCTCGAGTACAGTGTGGACACTTGTTCGCGCGGGTCGCGCAAGGAGCACGCCGCGCAGCTGATCCGCTCGCTCACCGGTGCCGAGGACGCGCTCGTGGTCAACAACAACGCCGCCGCGGTACTGCTGGTGCTGGCGACCCATGCCGCAGGCAAGGAGGTTATCGTCAGCCGCGGCGAGCTTGTCGAGATCGGCGGCAGCTTCCGCATCCCCGATGTCATGGCGGCTTCGGGCGCCAAACTCGTCGAGGTCGGCGCCACCAACCGCACGCATTTGGACGACTACGAGCGCGCCATCACGCCCGATACGGCGATGATCCTCAAGGTCCATCCTTCCAACTATCGCATCGAGGGCTTTCACGAGGAGGTGGGCTCTCGGGAGCTTGCCGCTCTGGCCCACAAGCATGGCCTGCTGTTCTACGAGGACCAGGGGTCGGGCGCGCTGTTGCCCGACGACATCTTGGTGCGCGGCGGCGAAGAAACCACGCCGGCTTCGGTTGCGGCGGGGCTCGATCTGGTGTCGTGCTCGGGCGATAAACTGCTCGGTGCCGCACAAGCGGGCATTATCATGGGCCGTCGCAATCTGGTCCAGGCCTGTGGGTCACATCCGCTTATGCGCGCCCTGCGCCCGGGCAAGCTCGCGCTGACGGCGCTCGAGGCCACGCTGCGTATCTACATGGACGGTGCCGATGTTGCCCATCGCGATATTCCGGTGCTCAGCATGCTTACGCTGCCGCAGGCCCATTTGGAGCGACGTGCCCGCAAGCTGCGCGATCGTATGGTCGCCGGGCTCGATAAGGCTGGCTACCCATGTGCCGTTCAGGTGGAGATCGTCGAGGAATCGTCGACCCCTGGTGGCGGCTCGCTGCCTACCGTGGAGCTGCCCACCACGTGCGTTGCCGTGCGCCTCGTCGATGAGCGTCTTTCCGTTGACGCACTCAAGCGCTCGCTCGTCCAAGATTTCGACACGCCTGTCGTCACGCGAACCTCGCACGATCGCATTTTGTTTGACGTCCGTACGCTTGTGGGCGACCGCGATATCGAGACGGCGGCATCGACGCTCGTCGCGTGCGTTAAGAAGGCGATTGCTCGATGAGTGAGGTTCAGAAGCTGGTGGAGTGCCCCGTTATCGTTGGCACGGCGGGCCACGTCGACCACGGTAAGTCCGCACTGATCGAGGCGCTGACCGGCAAGAATCCCGATCGCCTGGAGGTTGAGCGCCGTCGCGGTATGACCGTGGAGCTGGGCTTTGGCGAGCTGGCGCTGCCGAGCGGCAAGATCGTCGGCCTGGTCGACGTGCCGGGCCATGCGCACTACCTGCGTGCCATGGTGCAGGGTGCGACAGGCATCGACGTTGCCGTGCTGGTGGTCTCTGCCGTTGAGGGTGTAATGCCGCAGACGCGCGAGCACGTGCACGTGCTGGAGCTGCTGGGCGTCACGCATATGGTGGTGGCGCTGACGATGTGCGACTTGGCCGATGTCGAGATGACCGAGCTTGCCGAGCTCGATGTCGATGACTTCTTGTCGGGTACCGTGTTTGCGGGCGCGCCGATCGTGCCCGTGTCGTCCAAGACCGGCGCGGGGATCGATGACCTGCTGGCTGCGCTCGACGAGCAGGTGGGTGTTTGCTGGGATTCCTGTCGCGACCGTGCCGAGCGGAGCGATGCCGCGCCTCGCCTGCCGATCGACCGCTGCTTTACGATCAAGGGCGTCGGCACCGTCGTGACGGGAACGCTGCACGATGCGCCCGTCGCGGTGGGGGATGAGCTCGTCGCGCTGCCGTCGCGTACGGTCTGTCGCGTGCGCGGGATTCAGGTGCATGGCGATACGCCGCAGGCGTTGCCCGGTCAGCGTGTGGCGCTCAACCTGGTCGGCGACGGAGTCGCGGCGCTTGACCGTGGCGAGATGCTGGGCGTGGTGGACCGCTTTGGCCAGACGTTGCGCTTTATGATGACGTTTACCTACTTGGGTCGCGAGGGAGCCAAGCCGCGTGTGCTCGAGTCGGGTGCGCGTGTGCACGTGATGGCGGGTACAGCCGAGGTTGTCGGCCGCATCATGTTCATGGAGGGCGAGGCCCCCATGGCGGTGGGCGAGACCCGTACCGTACAGGTGCGCTTGGAGGAGCCGCTGCCGCTGCGCGCCGGAGACCATGCCGTGGTGCTGTCGTATTCGCCCGTTATGCTCATTGGCGGCGGGCGTGTGCTGCTTTCGCGTTGCCGTCGTTCGCGCGAGCTTGCCGAAGGAGAGCGTGCGCTGTATGTGGCGCTTGAGGCCGGCGATATCGCGGGCGGTGTGGGCGCTTGGCTGGCGCTGCAGACGCTGCCGGTTACGACGGTTGATGTTGCCGAGGCTTTGGATCTTCGTGTTGGCGAGGCCGATGCCGCACTGCGCGGATTGGTGGCGCAGGGCTCCGTTCGCAAGCTTGCCGCGGGCGATGCGGGCCTCTTGGCGGACGCCGTGGTGCTCGACGCCGCGATGGATGCACTGGCGGCGACCCTGTCAGCCATGCACGCGGCGGCTCCCAAGGAGACGGGCTTTACGCCCGGCGCCGTTGCCCATGCTGCGTGGCCTGCCGCTGATGAAGGCGTTGCCGCGGCTCTGATTGCCGAGGGCTGCTCGCGTGGCGTGTGCGCCGCCGTGGGCGCCGAGGTGTTCGACCCGCACTCCGCTGCCGCCGCGGCGCGTGTGGTGCGCGAGGCCTGCGAACGTATCGTTGCCTTGCTGGACGAAGCCGGCCTGGATGCACCGACGTTGCCCGAGGTGGGCGAACAGCTGCAGCTCGGCCGCGACACCATGACGCGTGCCCTGCGCGAGCTTTCGCTTAAACGCGCGATCGTTAAGGTCGAGCGCGACGTTGCCCTGTCCGCTGCCGCCGAGGCCCATGCGCGTGAGCTCGTCGCCGCCGCCGTTGAGGCAGCCGGCGGCGCTGCCACCACGAGCGTGCTGCGCGAGGCCCTGGGCGTGTCGCGTAAACGTGCCATCAGTATCTTGGAGCACCTGGATGCCGTGCGCTTTACGGTGCTCGACAAGGATGCCGGCGGCCTGAGGTCCCTGCGCTAGATTGGCTGCTCGGTTTGGTAAAATACCGCCGCACTTGGGAACGGATGGGCTCCGGTGGGCTCCGCGGTCCTCAAAACCGTTGCGAGGCGTGCAAAACGTCTTGGATGTGTTCGATTCACATACGTTCCCGCCATACGCTACCAGCGCTTTTGTGCTCGCGGTCTTGCTGCGTGCCGCAAAAGCGCTGTTTTGTTTCTGCATGGGCTCGCCGTGTCCTCCGTCTTGTCGCCTGCGGTAATTGGTCCCGTGCGTTGGGCTTTGAACGTTCCGATGGAGGTGTTTTGCCGTATGACTACCGTAAGACGGGCCGATCTTTCTTGCGTCGTCCAAGCGGGCGGGCTGTCCTCACGCATGGGCCGCGATAAGGCGCGTATGACGTTTTGCGGCGAACCGCTCATCGAGCGCGTGCTGGGTCGGCTAGCGCCAGTTGCCGGCGAGTTGGTCGTGACGACTTCGCGTTCCAGCGAGCTTGCCTATCTGGAGGAACGCACGTTTGGCGGTCTGGTGCCGCGAATAGTGTCGGACCTTGAGGGGTCGGCGGGCGCCATGCGCGGCATCGCGAGCTCGCTGGCTGCGGCTCGGCTTCCTTTCGCGGCTATCGTCGCCTGTGATATGCCGTTCGTCTCGCCGGAACTCATCGGCGCGCTTGCCGATCGTGTTGAGGTCGAGGCGCTCGACGTGTGCGTGCCGCGCGAGGAGCGGGGGATTGAGCCGCTTTGCGCCGTCTGGCGCCGTGACGCGTGTGCGCCGGTCGCCCAAGAGCTGCTCGCCTGCGACCGTCAGCGCATTCGCTGCCTGATTAATCGCGTTCAGGCTGGTTATATGGATGAGCCGCAGATCGTTAAGGTCGCAGGCTCGACGCTCTGCTTCGAGAATGTCAATACGCCCGAGGAGTTTGCGGCAGCCGAGCTGCTCGCCTAGATCTGCACACATCAATGACGGGAGATGCCGTGTCACATGATATTTGCCCCGATACCGGGGAACCTTGCACTTGCGATGGGTCCGAGCCTTGCACCTGCGGCTGTGGCGGCTGTGGACATACCGCGGAAGAGGAAGCGGCCGCCGCGGCGTATCGCGAGGCACACCGCGAAGGCCCGTCCGGTGATGCCCTCGACCACGAGCGCAAGATTATCGTGTCGTTTGACAGCACCTTCGACGTGATGGAATGCGAGCAGCTGTGCCTGGATGCCGGCGTGCCCGGGCGCATCATGCCGCTGCCCGGTTCCATTACCGCAGGTTGCGGCCTGTGCTGGGCCATGCCGTTCTCCGGCGATGCGCTCGCCGCCTTCCGTGCTGCCACCGAAGGCCGCATAACCCCCGCCGACTACCATCAGCTCGTCCTCTAGCCACCGGCACCACCACAAAGGTGCCTGTCCCCAATGTGGTGGTTTGGAACACGTGGACGAAACAGGTTTGAAACACGGGTTTTGCACGTCAGGCACTCAAAAACGCTTCTACCTGCATCGTAATCAAAACGAAACATCTGCTCGTCGGCTTATGCGAAACTTTGCTGCAACAGTGCGATATTATCCATACTCGATAAAGCTCGCGGCGCATGGGGCGCCTCGAACGACACTTTTCTTTTCCATCAATTGGAGGAAGCATGAGCTACACGCAGAAAGTTCTCGACGAGCTCAAGGCCCGCTATCCCGAGCAGCCTGAGTTCATCCAGGCCGCGACCGAGATTCTCGGCACCATCCAGCCGGCGCTCGACGCCCATCCCGAGTACGAGGAGGCCGCCCTGCTTGAGCGCCTCGTCGAGCCCGAGCGCATCGTCATGTTCCGTGTTCCCTGGGTCGACGACCAGGGCAAGGTTCAGGTCAACCGCGGTTACCGCGTCGAGTTCAACTCTGCCATTGGACCCTACAAGGGCGGCCTGCGCTTTAACCCGACGGTCACCCTGGGCATGCTCAAGTTCCTGGGCCTGGAGCAGATCCTCAAGAACAGCCTGACCACCCTTCCCATGGGCGGCGGCAAGGGCGGTTCCGACTTTGACCCCAAGGGCAAGTCCAACAACGAGATCATGCACTTCTGCCAGTCCTTCATGACCGAGCTCTATCGCCACATCGGCCCCAACACCGACGTTCCCGCCGGCGACCTGGGCGTTGGCGGCCGCGAGGTTGCCTACCTGTTCGGTCAGTACAAGCGCCTGACCAATGAGTGGACCGGCGTCCTTACCGGCAAGGGCCTCTCTTTTGGCGGCTCGCTCGCCCGTACCGAGGCCACCGGCTACGGCCTGGCCTACTTTGTGGACGAGTACCTCAAGAGCCGCGGCGACTCCTTCGAGGGCAAGAACGTCGTCGTTCACGGCTCCGGTAACGTCGCCATCTACGCGGTCCAGAAGGTCTCCCAGCTCGGCGGCAAGGTGCTGGCCTGCTCCGACACCCATGGCTGGGTCGAGGATCCCGACGGCATCGACTACACCGTGCTCGAGCATGTCTACAACAAGAAGCGCTCCGGCCACGACAAGGGCGTTACGCTCGCCATGTACGTCGACGAGAAGCCCAATGCCACGTGGCACGAGGGTGACGGCCGCGGCGTGTGGCAGCTGCCCTGCGACATCGCGCTGCCCTGCGCTCGCGAGAACACGCTGCTGCTCGAGGACGCCCAGGCGCTCGTCGCCAACGGCTGCAAGGTGGTCGGCGAGGGCGCGAACATGCCCACGACCATCGAGGCCACGACCTACTTCCAGGAGAACGGCGTCGCCTTTATGCCCGGTAAGGCTGCCAACGCCGGCGGCGTGCTCGTGTCCGGCCTGGAGATGAGCCAGAACGCCGAGCACCTGTCCTGGACCTTCGAGGAGGTCGACGGCAAGCTCGAGCAGCTCATGCGCGGCATGTTCCACAACGTGGACGACACCGCCAAGGAGTATGGCCAGGAGGGCAACTTTGTCATGGGCGCCAACATCGCCGGCTTCCTGAAGGTCGCCGACGCCATGCTCGCCCAGGGCGTCTGCTAAATCTTCGCTCGACATAGCATGTGATGAGGCTCCCAGCTATTCCGGCTGGGAGCCTTTTTCTGTGGTGGTGAGGGTTGTGCGCCCTCGTTTGGTACACTTAGAAACACTGGACAAGTGAAGAGATGGGGGAGAACGTGCTCAAGTTCGGTACCTACGTCCGTGTTGGAAACGCGGCCGAAGCCTATGAGCTCTTACAGAAGAACCGCAACAACAAGATTGTGAGCGGCGGCATCTGGATGCGTCTGGGTTCGCGTCGTGTGGCGACGGCGATTGACCTTTCGGCTTGCGGGCTCGATCAGATCGAGGAGACCGAGACCGAGTTTCGCATCGGTGCCATGTGCACCCTGCGTCAGCTCGAGCGCCATGTCGGGCTCAACGCGCTTGTCAACAATGTCTTTGAGTTCGCCGTCCACGACATCGTGGGCGTGCAGCTGCGCAACACCGCTACGGTGGGCGGCAGCATCTACGGGCGCTTCGGTTTCTCGGACGTGCTCTCTGCGTTCCTGGCGCTCGATTCGTATGTTGAGCTGACGGGTGCCGGCCGCGTGCCGCTCGCCGAGTTCGTTGACATGGGCTACGTGCGCGACGTGATCGAGTACGTCGTGGTCGTTAAGCACGACTACCGCGCGAGCTATGAGGCCGTGCGCAAGGCCGCGACCGACTTCCCCTCCTTAAACGTCACCGCCGCCTGGTGGGACAACAGCTGGCATGTCACCGTGGGCGCCCGTCCGCTGCGCGCGATCCTGCTGCAGGGTGAGGCGTGCGGCCTGGTGAACGAGCAGCCTTCCGAGGACGAGCTGCGTGCCCTTGCCGCGTCCGTACGCGCGCTGAGCTACGGCACCAACTTGTGGGGCTCGGCCGAGTACCGCCGTCGCATCTCGGCGCCGCTTGCCGCGCAGGCCGTGCGCCGCGCCGCTGGCATCGAGCTTTCGGCCGCGCTTGCCCGCGAGCTCGAGACCGTGCAGATCCCTAAGTTCGCCACGGACGAGTATTCCTGCCGCCGCGTGCCCGGCGTCGATTCTAGCGAGGTGCGCTAATGGCTGCCAAACTCATAGATCTTTCCTTTACGCTCAACGGCCGCAAGGTCAAGGTTCAGATTGCCCCCGATACCATGCTCTTTGCGCTGCTGCGCGAGCAGGGTTGCGCGTCGGTGCGCTGCGCCTGCGAAACCACCAACTGCGGTCTGTGCACGGTGTGGCTCGACGGCGACCCGGTGCTGAGCTGCTCGGTTCCCGCGGCGCGCGTCGAGGGCCGCTCCATCACCACGCTCGAGGGCCTCAAGGCCGAGTCCGAGGCACTGGCCCGCGCAATGGCTGCCGAAGGTGCCGAGCAGTGCGGTTTTTGCGCCCCCGGCCTCATCATGAACGTGCTGGCGCTCGCCCGCGCCGCCAAGGAGGACCCGAGCCTCGTCGCCACGCGCGAGGAGCTCTCGCGCCAGCTCGCCGGCAACCTCTGCCGTTGCAGCGGCTATGAGAGCCAGCTGCGCGCCATCGTCCGCTTCCTCAACGAGTCGGGCGTGCAGGTGGGCTTCGAGATGCCCGAGCTGCCGGTCAACGACACCAGCTGCGACGGCGTCACTTACAAGCAGATTACCCACAAGCAGCCCAAGAAGGACTCGAAGGCTCTGCTCGAGGGCCGTCCCGTCTACACGGGCGACATGGTGCCCGCCGGCGCGCTCATTGTTAAGCTCAAGCGCAGCCCCTATGCGCGCGCCAAGATCCGCTCCATCGATACGTCGCGCGCCCTGAAGGTGCCCGGCGTGGTGGGCGTCTACACCTACGAGGACGTGCCCCAGCGCCGCTTTACCATTGCCGGTCAGAGCTATCCGCAGCCGAGTCCCTACGACCGCCTGATTCTCGAGAACCTCGTCCGTTACCAAAACGAAGAGGTGGCGATCGTCGCCGCCGAGACCGAGGAGGCCGCCGACAAGGCCCTCAAGCTCATCAAGGTCGACTACGAGGTGCTCGAGCCCCTCCTCGACTTTACCCAGGCACTCGATAACGACATCGTGGTCCACCCCGAGGGCGACGTGACCTTTATGTTCCCGCAGGGCGGCGACGTCCCGCGCAACCTGGTGTGCAGCGGCACGAGCGATTTTGGCGACCTGGACGAGGCCTTCGCCCAGAGCGACATCGTCTTTGAGCGCACCTACACCAGCCAGGCCACGCAGACGGCTCCCATGGAGACCTTCCGCGCCTTCGCGACGACCGACGCGTTCGGCCGCGTCTCGGTGACCACCTCCACGCAGGTACCCTTCCACGTGCGTCGCATGATCGCGCAGTCGCTCGACATTCCGCAGTCCCAGGTGCAGGTTATTAAGCCGCGCATCGGCGGCGGTTTTGGCTCCAAGCAGACGGGCTGCTGCGAGATCTTCGTGGCGTTTGTGACGCAGCAGACTGGCCGTCCGAGCTATTGCTGCTACACCCGCGAGGAGACCATCACCGCGGGCAACTCGCGTCACCAGATGCAGATGACCGTTAAGCTGGGCGCCATGAACGACGGCACCATCACGGCCATCGACCTGCATACGCTGTCCAACGCCGGCGCGTACGGCGAGCACGCCACCACGACGATCGGCCTGTCGGGCCACAAGAGCCTGCCCATCTACAACCACGTAAAGGCGAGCCGCTTTAGCTGGGACGCCGTCTACACCAATACCAACCGCGGCGGCGCGTATCGCGGCTACGGTGCCACCCAGGGTCAGTTTGCCGTGGAGAGCGCCGTCAACGAGCTCGCCGACATGCTGCACATGGACCCCGCCGACCTGCGCCTTAAGAACATCGTGCGCGAGGGCGAGATCATGCCGCAGTACTACAACGAGAAGCTCAACGCCTGCGCGCTCGACCGCTGCCTGCTGCGCGCGATGGACATGATCGGTTGGCGCGACAAGCCGCTGGCTGTGGACTTGGGCGACCGCGTGCGCGCCCTCGGCTGCGCGCTCACCATGCAGGGCTCTGGCATTTCCAATGTGGATATCGCCGGCATCGACATGCGCCTGGAAGAGGACGGCTTCATTACCATCGGCACCGGAGCCACCGATAACGGCATGGGCGTTGACACGATCCTGGCGCAGATTGCCGCCGAAGAGCTGGGCGTTGAAAGCTCGCTGATCGTGGTGCGCGGCGTGGACACCGACGTGTCGCCGTTCGACGCCGGCTCGTACGCGAGCTCCGGTACCTACGTGACGGGCCTGGCTGCCAAGAACGCCGCGACCGAGCTGCGCGAGAAGATCTGCGCCAAGGCCGCCCAGATGTGGGACGTGGACGACGCCGACGTGGTCTTCGATGGCCAGTACGTGCGCCTGTCCGACGAGCGCGCCGCGCGCGAGCAGAACCGCTACCTCACACTGCGCGACTTTGCCAACCTGTGCGTCAAGAACATTGCGGGCGGCGACGCGCTCACCTCGCATGCCTCCGCCTGCCTGCCCGTTTCGCCTCCGCCGTTTATGGCCGGCATTGCAGAGGTCGAGGTCGACAAGGCCACCGGCAAGGTGACTGTGGTGGACTATGCGGCGGCCGTCGACTGCGGCACCGTGATCAACGAGGCGCTCGCGCGCGTCCAGGCCGAGGGCGGCATTGCTCAAGGTATCGGCCATGCGCTCTACGAGATCGTCGAGCACGACGACCGCGGCCGCCTGCGCACCGGGAACTTTATGAGCTACAAGCTGCCCACGCGCCTTGATATCGGCAGCATTCGCGTTGCCTTTGAGCCGAGCTACGAGCCGACGGGTCCGTTTGGCGCCAAGTCGATCGGCGAGGTCGTCATCAACACGCCGCTCGCCGCCGTGGCCTCGGCCGTGGCACACGCCACCGGACACCAGGTGCGCTCGCTGCCCATCACGCCCGAGAAGGCCCTGCTGGGGGAGTAGCGGGTCAGCGAACAAGTCGTAATTGGCGGGGCGGGGCAACTCGCCCCGCCTTTTGCACTCGTGGTGAGGTCGTGAGCCTGTAAAACGTGTGCGTGCGCTTGTCGCTCGTATCTGCTATCATTCCTAATCTGTGCGCTCATGCGGGCGTGGCGGAATTGGTAGACGCGCCAGATTTAGGTTCTGGTGGGATTCCCGTGAAGGTTCGAGTCCTTTCGCCCGCACCAACGCACCCGCGTCGGCTTATGCCCTCGCGACGCTTGTTGCATAAAGGTACCAGCACCTCAGATAAGCTGGGCAGTATGAGGAGGAACGTGTTGAACATCACCGCTTCTGACGTCAAGGACGCCAAGCTCACCGCTACGGTCACCATCCCGGCCGCCGACGTCGACGCCGCGATCAAGAAGGCCTACAAGGAGACCGCCAAGAAGTACCGCTTCCCGGGCTTCCGCGCCGGTAAGGCCCCCCGTCCGGTCATCGACTCTGCTCTTGGCGCCGAGGCTACCCTCGCTCAGGCCACCAACGACCTGATCGCCGCCAACGAGCCCGCCGTCCTCAACGAGCTGGACATCGTCCCCACCAAGAACGGTGACTACAAGGAGCTCGACCTCGCCAAGGATCACGAGGACTACACCTACACCGTCGAGTTCTCCCTGCGTCCTGCCGCTGAGCTCTCCTCTTTCGACGCTGTCGAGATCGAGATGCCTCCCGCGGAGGTCACCGAGTCCGAGATCAACAACCAGGTTGAGATGCTCCTCAACTACCGTGCCACCTTCGAGGACGTCGAGGGTCGCGCCGTCGAGGCTGACGACTATGTGACCGTCGACCTCAAGGCCGTCGAGAACGCCGACAACTTTGCCGCCGAGGGCCGCATGCTCATCGCCGGTAGCGACAGCAACCCCAAGGAGTTCAACGAGGCCCTGATCGGCGCCAACGTTGACGACGTCAAGACCGTCACCTGGACCGACGAGGTCGAGGAGGGCGAGGAGGCCGAGACCCACACCGTCGAGGTCACCGTCAAGGGCATCAAGGTCCGCAACACCCCCGAGCTCACCGACGAGCTCGTCAAGTCCGACTTTGGCTTCGACAGCATCGACGCTATGCGCGACGCCATCAAGATCGAGATCGAGCAGGACAAGGCTTCCCGCCTCCCGGCCGAGAAGGAGAACCGTTGCGTCTCCGCTCTCGCCGAGCGCCTGCAGCTCGATGAGATGGACGCCGACTACGAGCAGTCCGTCTTTGAGGAGCTCGGCCAGAACTTCCTGTCCAATCTCGCTGCTCGTGGCATGACGCTGGACACCTGGCTGCCCGCTTCCGGTCTGACCATGGAGCAGTTCATCGGCGACCTGCACAAGCAGGCCAACGACGTTGCCCGTGAGTCCCTGGCTCTGGACGCCCTCGCCCGCGAGCTCAAGATCGAGGTCACCGAGGATGACATCAACGCCGAGTTCGAGAAGGCCGGCGTCAAGGACGTCGAGGCTTCCAAGGCCGAGTTCATCGCCGATGGCCGCATGCCTGCCGTCCGCGAGTCCATCCGTCGCTCCAAGGCCGTCGACCACCTGGTCGAGAACGCCAAGGTGACCGAGGTCGACGAGACCGCCAAGGACGCCGAGTAATTCTCGCCACCTTGCCCGCGAGCGCATGCGTGCGCCCGTGATGGGGTAAAGTTATACACCGGTTATCCGGTTGCTTCGTACGGTGCCAGCCAATGCATAGCATGCGGGCACCGTACGTTTATCTAGAACCAATTTGGTCCGCAAGAGAGAAATGGAGATGCGTATGATCGCCAAGTTCGATTCCGCCCTCGTGCCATACGTTATCGAGCAGACGCCGCGCGGCGAGCGCAGCTACGATATCTATTCGCGCCTGCTCAACGACCGCATCATCTTTTTGGGCGAGGAGATCAACTCCGTCAGCGCCAACCTGGTCGTTGCCCAGCTGCTGCATCTTGAGAGCCAGGATGCCGAGAAGGATATCTCGCTCTACATCAATTCGCCCGGCGGCGAGGTCTACTCCGGCCTGGCAATTCTTGACACTATGAACTTTATCAAGCCGCAGGTCTCGACCATTTGCGTCGGCATGGCCGCGTCTATGGCCGCCGTGCTGCTTTCGGCCGGCGCCAAGGGCAAGCGCTTCTGCCTGCCGCATTCCAAGGTCATGATTCACCAGCCCAGCGGCGGTGCGCAGGGCCAGCAGACCGAGATTGAGATCGTGGCCGAGGAGATCAAGAAGACCCGTCGCGAGCTCAACCAGATCCTGTCCGACGCCTCTGGCCAGCCCATCGAAAAGGTCCAGGCCGATACCGAGCGCGACAACTACCTGACCGCTGCCGAGGCCCTCGACTACGGCCTGATCGATCGTATCGTCACCTCGCGCGACCTCGCCGCGAAGGACGCCTAGGATGGCAGGTAACATGCAGGACAACTTTGACGAGAACGGCAACCCCATCCGCTGCTCCTTCTGCGGAAAAGAGCAGGGCCAGGTTCGTCGCCTCGTAAAGGGCCCGACCAACATCTTTATCTGTGACGAGTGCGTCGCCGCCTGTTCCGAGATCTTGGAGGAGTCGCTGGCTTCGGACTTTATGGACGCTGCCCGCAACGGCAAGCTGCCGGGCTTCCTCAACGACCACGGCCAGGCTGCCGGCCAGCCTGCTGTAGATCCCGAGGCCGAGGGTTTTGAGCTGGAGGACGACGCTCGCCAGGTCATTACGCACGTGCCGACGCCGCACGAGATCTATGACGAGCTTTCGGCTTATGTTATGGGCCAGGAGGACGCCAAGCGCGCTATGTCGGTTGCCGTGTACAATCACTATCGCCGCGTGATCGAGGGCGGCGCCGCGGTGTCCGCTTTTGATGCTGGCATGGGCTCGCAGTTCGATGACGATATGGACGAGGTAGAGCTCGCCAAGTCCAACATCCTGCTGCTCGGTCCCACCGGTACCGGCAAGACCTTGTTGGCCCAGACGCTCGCGCGCATCCTCGAGGTGCCGTTTGCCATTGCCGACGCCACCGCGCTCACCGAGGCCGGCTATGTGGGCGAGGACGTGGAGAACATCCTGCTCAAGCTCATCAATGCTGCCGATGGTGACATTGAGCGCGCTCAGGTGGGCATTATCTACGTGGACGAGATTGATAAGATCGCCCGTAAGGCCGAGAACCTCTCCATTACCCGCGATGTCTCGGGCGAGGGAGTTCAGCAGGCGCTGCTTAAGATCCTTGAGGGCACGGTGGCAAGCGTTCCGCCCACCGGCGGCCGTAAGCATCCCCAGCAGGAGCTGCTGCAGATCGACACGACCAACATCCTGTTCATCTGCGGCGGTGCCTTTGTGGGCCTGGATAAGATCATCGCCGATCGCGTGGGCAACAAGGGCGTGGGCTTTAACTCCGAGATTGCCGGCCCCACCTCGGTCGACGAGAACGACCTGCTGCGCCAGGTGCTCCCACAGGACCTCAACGCCTTTGGCATGATCCCCGAGTTTGTGGGACGTACGCCCGTCGTCACCCAGACGCAGGCGCTCGACGAGGATGACCTGGTGTCGATTCTGACCGAGCCCAAGAACGCCGTGGTGCGCCAGTATCGTAAGATGTTCCAGCTCGAGGACGTTGAGCTTGAGTTTGAGGATGCGGCCCTGCACGAGATCGCCCGCATGGCGCTCGCCCGCAAGACCGGCGCCCGCGGCCTGCGCTCCATCTGCGAGGACGTGCTGCAGCAGACGATGTTCGACCTCCCCAGCGAGGAAGGCGTAGCCAAGGTCATCGTAACCGAAGCCGCCGTAAAGGGCGAAGAGCAGCCCCAACGCATCTACGGGTAAATAGAAGCCCGTTCAGGTCCCGCGGCAACCACCGCGGGACCTGCCATTTAGGGACAGGTTTATTTTGGTCGGTTTTATATGGGTGAACGTCATTCTGCCTGATAAAACCTACCAAAATAAACCTGTCCCTTTTCGGCAGGTATGCCTGTGCTATTCTGTGAGATTGTCAAGTTAGTACCTTCAGACTGAAGTAATCGATGCCTAAGGCGTGTCCGCCTGCTTGGTTTTCGTAGATTCCGCACGAGCCGAAGAGCACTAAATGTGCTCTTCGTGCGAGCCAGGACCTGACCGAGCGAAAACCAAGCAGGCGGACACGCCGATGGGACAGGGAGAGATATATGGAAGAAATGCCCAAGAACTACGATCCGTCGACCAACGAGCCGGCGATCCTGCAGAAGTGGCTCGACGGCGGTTACTACAAGCGCCGTGAGGGCGTGGGCGATTGCACCGTCACCATTCCGCCTCCCAACGTGACCGGCAAGCTCCACATGGGTCACGCCACCGACGACTCCATCCAGGACGCCATCATTCGTATGGCCCGCATGCGCGGCAAGTCCACGCGCTGGGTGCTCGGAACCGATCACGCCGGTATCGCCACGCAGACCAAGGTCGACAAGAAGCTCAAGAGCGAGGGCATCAGCCGCCTGGAGATCGGTCGCGATAAGTTTGTCGACGCCTGCTGGGACTGGACCCACGAGTACGGCGGCATCATCGTCGAACAGATCAAGCGCATGGGTTGCTCCGTCGACTTCGACAACGAGCGCTTCACCATGGACGAGGATTACGCACAGGCCGTGCGCAAGGTCTTCTGCGATTGGTACCACGACGGCCTGATCTACCGTGGCAAGCGTATCGTTAACTGGTGCCCCAACTGCACCACCGCTATCTCGGACGACGAGGCCGAATATAAGGACGAGAAGGGCCACCTGTGGCACCTGCGCTACCCGCTGACCGAGCCGGTCAACGGCCAGGACTACATCGTCGTCGCCACCACGCGCCCCGAGACCATGCTCGGCGACACGGGCGTCGCCGTCTCCCCGAAGGATCCCGAGAAGGCCGCCTTTGTGGGTAAGACCGTCAAGCTTCCCATCGTTGACCGCGAGATCCCCATCTTTGAGGATTGGCACGTCGATGCCAACTTTGGTTCCGGCTTCGTTAAGGTCACCCCGGCCCACGACCCCAACGACTACGCCATGGGCCAGGCCCACGACCTGCCGCAGATCAACATCTTCGACGAGCACGCGGTGGTCGTCGAGGGCTACGGCGAGTTCACCGGCATGAATCGCGACGAGTGCCGCGAGGCCGTCATCAAGTGGTTCGAGGAGCACGACCTGCTCGATCATGTCGAGGAACTCGATCACTCCGTCATGCACTGCTACCGTTGCGACGCCGCGCTTGAGCCATGGCTGTCCGAGCAGTGGTTCGTTGCCGTCGACAAACTCAAGGGGCCGGCGCTCGACGCCGTCAACTCCGGCAAGGTCACCTTCCACCCCGCGCGCTGGACGCAGACCTACACCACCTGGATGGAGAACCTTAAGGACTGGTGCATCAGCCGCCAGCTGTGGTGGGGCCACCGCATCCCCGTGTTCTACTGCGAGGACTGCGGCTGGGAGGACGCCCTCACCGAGGACACCGACGTGTGCCCCAAGTGCGGCGGCCATCACGTGCATCAGGACGAGAACGTGCTGGACACCTGGTTCAGCTCGCAGCTGTGGACCTTCGCCACGCAGGGCTGGCCGCAAAAGCCGGAGCTGCTCGAGGGCCATCATCCCACGACGGCGCTCGTCACCGCGCGCGACATCATTGCGCTGTGGGTCGCCCGCATGGTTATGAGCTCGCTGTACTTCTTGGACGAGGTGCCGTTTAAGGACGTCGTCATCTACCCGACGATCCTTGCCAAGGACGGCAGCCGCATGTCCAAGTCCAAGGGCAACGGCGTTGACCCCATGGACCTCATTGGCATGTACGGTGCCGACGCCATGCGTTACAACTTGCTCACGCTGTGCACCAACAACCAGGACGTCAAATTTGATGCGAACATCGACAAGAAGACCAAGAAGCTTATCGACAGCCCGCGTACCGACCAGGCCAAGTCGTTTGTGACCAAGATCTGGAATGCCAGCCGCTTCCTGCTCATGAACATGGAGGGCTATACGCCAGGTGAGCCCGTCGTGGAGACGCCGGCCGACGCCTGGATGTTCAGCCGCCTGGCCAAGGCCGTGAAGATGGTCACCGAGGGCATCGAGAACTACACCTTTGGCGACATGGCCCGCGGCGTGCAGCAGTTCTTCTGGAACGAGGTCTGCGACTGGTACGTCGAGGTCACCAAGGCCCGTCTGAAGGGCGAGGGCCGTCTGCAGGCGCAGCGCAACCTGATCTTTGTGCTCGACACCTCCATTCGCCTGATGCACCCGCTCATGCCGTTCGTGACCGAGGAGATCTGGGACAACATGCCGGCGAGCGTGCTCGATCTGGACGCCGAGGGCAATGTGGACCGCGCTGAGGCGCTCATGATCGCCAAGTGGCCCGAGCCCGCCGACTACGCCAAGTATGTTGACGAGGACGCCGAGCGCGCGTTTGAGCTGTGCCGCGCCGTCGTTTCCGCCGCTCGCGCCACGCGTTCGCGTTATCGCTTGAGCCCCAAGGCCGAGCTCGACGTGGTCGTGCGCGCCGGTGCCGAGGACATCGAGAAGCTCGAGAGCCTGCGTTCGACCATTGAGCCGCTGGCCAACACCGCCTCGCTGGTCATGGGTACCGACGTCGAGAAGCCGGCCGCGAGCATCGCCGTGGTCGACAGCGGCGTCGAGGTCTTTGTGGTGCTCGAGGGCAAGGTTGACCTTTCGGCCGAGAAGGCGCGCCTGGAGAAGGAGATCGCCGCGGCTCAGAAGGAGCTCGCCGGCTGCGAGAAGACGCTGGCCAACGAGGGCTTTGTGGCCAAGGCCGCGCCCGCGGTGGTCCAGAAGAAGAGGGACCGTGCAGCTGAGCTCAAGGAGATCCTGGCGGCTCTGACTGCTCAGGTTGCTGACTTCTCGTAAGCGTTACTGGGGGACGCGGTTTGGGGCATTGCTCGCTACTGCGGACAGTCCTGCTCGCACGAAGGCCACATTAAGTGGCCTTCGGCTCGTGCGGAACTTGTATCGAGCAAAGTCCCAAACCGCTCCCATGGCGGTTACGTGGTTGTTTGTAACTGGTGGGTTAGGGCCACTTGGTTGTGGCCTTGTTCTCGCTGCAAAGCGGTGTTTGGCTGATATTTTGAATGGAAGGGGCTCGTTGTTGATTCGGGCCTCTTTTTATGTTGAGGGGACTTTGGGTTATGGCTAAGCGTTCTGGGTCGTATTCTGTGCCGTTCTCGTTTGAGCTGCTTTCGTTTGATGAGGCTGTGGGACTTGCTGCTGATACGGGGCGGATTTCTGGGGATGCTGGTCCTCTGCTCGAGACGGTTGTCGATATGCTCGATGAGCTTGGGCGTCCGGACGAGTATTTCGATTGCATTCAGGTTGCCGGTACTAATGGCAAGACTTCGACCACGCGTTTTTCGGCTGCCATTCTTCGCGGCGAGGGGCTCAAGACCGCGCTGTATACGTCGCCGCAGCTGGTGCGCTATCCCGAGCGCATGGAGGTTGACGGGCGCGTTGTGAGCGACGAGGCCTTTGCCCGTGGTGTTTCTGTTGCTGTTGAGGCGGGACATCGCGTGAATGCCCGTCGTGTGGCGGCGGGGGAGCGTGCCTATACCATCACGCCGTTTGACCTGCTGACGGCTGCTGCACTTGTGGTGTTTGCCGAGGCTCGCGTGGATGTTGCCGTGCTTGAGGTTGGCATGGGCGGACGCTGGGATGCTACGAGTGCGACCGATCCCGTCGCCGTTGCCATCACCGGCATTGGGCTAGATCACACACGTATTTTGGGCGACACGCTCGAGGCCATTGCAGGGGAGAAGGCTGCGGTCATTAAGCCCGGACGCCTGGTTGTGCTGGGCGAGGGTACACATGAGGCGAGCGTTCAGCGTGTGATGGATGCCCGTTGCCGTGAGTGCGGCGTTGTGCCACTCGTGGTGAGCCATACGACGACCAAACTTCCGGCACATGTGGGTGATACGGTGGAGTTTAGCTGCACCACGCCGCGTGCCATCTATACGTCGAGCATGGTTAAGCCGGCGTATCAGCCGCAGAATGCCGCGTGCGCGATTATGCTGTGCGAGGGCTATCTGAGCCGCGAGCTCGACCACGATGCGCTCGACGCTTCGCTTATGGGCTGCCCAACGCCGGGTCGCTTTGATGTGCTGGGAACCGATCCGCTCAAGCTGATTGACGCCTGCCATAACCCCCAGAGCTGCGAGAACTTTGTGAGCGCACTGGACGAGATCGATCCGTGCGTAGAGAATCGCCCCACGCTGCTGTGCGCCGCGCTGGCCGACAAGGACGTGGCGGGCATCGTCGACGTACTTGTTCCGGCCTTCCCTCGCGTGATCGTGACGCAGACCGATTCCGACCGCGCCCTGCCGGCAGAGGAACTCGCCGCCCTGGTGGACGCCGATAAGCTCGCGGGTGTGTATCCCAGCGTATCCGAGGCCCTCGCGGCCTTCGATGCAGCCAACGAGCCCTTCGTAGCAGCCGGCACCATAACCCTAGCCGGCGAAGTAGCCGGCCTGCTGCGCTAACCCATCCCCTCATCAGTTGCGGTGAAATACGGACTGTTTTCTGGGCTAGAAGCCTTAAATAGTCCGTATCTCACCTCAACTTAGTTTGGGGTTTGGGGATGGGTTAGTCTAGGCGGACTGGATCGTGGGGGTAGGCGTTGAGAATCTCGACGCCGTTCTCGGTCACCAGGGCCAGGTCCTCGATGCGGACGCCGGTGCGGCCGGGGAGGTAGATGCCCGGTTCGATGGAGAACGTCATGCCAGGCTCTACGACTTGATCGTTGACGAGCGAGACATCGCCTGGCTCGTGGTCCTGCAGGCCGATCGAGTGTCCCAGGCGATGTGTAAAGTACTGCCCATAGCCCGCATCCTCAATCACGCCGCGCGCGGCGCGGTCCAGGTCGCACATGCGCACGCCCGGTGCGATGAGCGCCTCGGCGGCCTCGTTGGCACGGCGCACGATGTCGTAGATGCGTGCCGTCTCCTCGTCCGGCTCGCCCCAAAAGAACGTGCGCGTCATGTCCGAGCAATAGTTGCGGCGACGTCCACCAATGTCGAACAGCACCACGTCGCCACGCTTGAGCACGGTGTCGTCGGGCTCGTGATGCGGGTCGCCGGCGTTGGCGCCAAAGCTCACGATCGGCGGAAAGCTAAAGCCCTCGCAGCCGTGCTTTCGATACAGGCCGAGCATCTGGTCGGCAATTTCGCGCTCCGTTACGCCCTCGTGGACGAGTTTGATCGCGTCGGCCATCACGGCGTCGTTGGCGGCCGAAGATGCACGCATGAGTTCCTGCTCGGCGGCATCCTTGTAGGTGCGCGCGGCGGTGACGGCAAAGTCGCCCAGGAAAAACTCGCTTGCGGCGTGGCGCTCCATGAGCGGCATCAAAAAGCCGGAGCGCATGACGGTATCGATGCCGAGCGGTTTGGTCGGATCGATCTCGCGAACGATGGCGTCGGCCACAACGTCAGTATCGGTGTGATAGGCTACGCGGGCATTGTCGTACTCGGGCAGCTGATGCAGCGCGTTGACCAAGATCACGGGCTCGCTACCGCGCGCGAGCAGCACACCGCAAAAACGCTCGAACATATCGGCATAAAAACCGGTCAGGTAGTAGATCGACCACGGGTCGTTTACGAGTAGCTGCGCGCCGGGGTGCTGAGCCTCGAGTGCATCGAGCACGCGCGCCACACGCTGATCATCGACATGTGCCATGAAACATCCTTTCGCTAGGCTGCCACCATGGTATCCCAAGCCCGGCACATAGGGACGTTCCTTTTATGCTGGCACCTTGGGACACTCCTTGCAAAAGCAGCTATAAGAGCCCGTCCCAAATTAGCTGCTTAGGCTGGATCGATGTTCATGCTGGCGACTAGGTCAATGTTGGTGCCGAGAAGATCTTCCAGCACGATGTCGCCCATGCGGATGGGGGCGTTGACGACTAGGCCTCGGATGAGGGCCATGGCTTGGGCGTGGAGTGCCAGCGGGATGGCCTCAGCCGTGCGCACAGGCAGCAGCGCCTCGTCGCCGCCGGATACGGCCACGGTGGTGGTGAGCACGCGCATGGGGCAGGTGAGTTCCTGATGTGCGAATTTGTCACCGCGCGGGCAACTGTCGCCGGTCACGGAGCGCACCTCTGCCACGGCGCCGTCTGCGTCACGCTCTACCTCTACGGTCAGAAGGCATTCGGATGGGCAGGTCGTGCAGTTGAACTTGAGCGTCTCGATCGCGTTCGTGCTCATGGTTTTACGCCTCCTCAACGGGATCGACGGACAGGACAATTTCGCTAGCACCTAGGTCGAGTGCGCGCTGAATAACCTTTGCCGGTAGCGGGAAGCTTTCCATAACGCTCGGCTTAAACGCTCGGACCTTGCCGACGAACAGCTCTTCGCCGTTGGCCAGGATCCGTACGCGGGCGGTATCGACTGGTCGGCGCACGCGGAAGTTGAGCTTGGTGAGTGCCACGGCCGTAATGCGTCCCGGTAGCGCGTATCCCGCGATGCCGGCAGGGGAGACAGTGAGCTCGCAGTCCGGAACGGCGCCCGTGCCGGTCCCCAGCGCGTACGCCGCCGCAGCTGCGCCAGCCCTCTCGGACTCACACGTTACGTTGTCGGCCAGGTCGTGCACGTGCAGCACGTTGCCGCAGGCAAAGATGCCCGGCACGCCCGTCTGCAGGCTCTGGTCCACCACGGCGCCGCGCGTGCGCGGATCAAGCTCAACGCCTGCGGCAACCGAAAGCTCGTTCTTGGGAATCAATCCCACCGAAAGCAGTAGCGTGTCACACGGAACAATGCGCTCGGTCCCCGGAATGGGCGCCAGGCGCTCGTCGACTTGACTCACCTCGACGGCTTCCACGCGGTCGTGCCCAATCACGCGCGTGACGGTGGTGGACAGATGCAGCGGAATGCCAAAGTCGTCCAGGCAGTTCTTGACGTTGCGGCGCAGGCCGTTGGCGTATGGCATAAGCTCGTTCACGCCCTCGACGGAAATCCCCTCGAGCGTGCAGCGGCGGGCCATGATGAGCCCGATATCGCCCGAACCCAAAATGACGGCGCGCGAGCCGGGTTTGAGGTTCTCGATATTGATGTATCGCTGCGCCAAGCCGGCCGTAAACACGCCGGCGGGACGGCTACCGGGAATCTTGATCTCGCTGCGCGTGCGCTCTCGGCACCCCATAGCAAGGACGACCGCACGACCGGTGAGCTGCAGCATACCGGCGCGGCTCATGAGCGTGACGGTATGGACCGCGGTGTCTTCCGTAGGCTCGCCTGAATCAATCCCAATCACCATGCTATCCAGGTACAGCGCGATGTCGGTCGCGCGCACCTGGTCGATAAAGCGCTGCGCGTACTCGGGACCGGTAAGCTCCTGTTTAAAGTGCGACAGGCCAAAGCCGGGGTGGATGCACTGGCGCAGGATGCCGCCCAGATGTTGCTCACGCTCCACGATAGCCACGCGCGCACCGGCCTTATGCGCGGCAAGCGCGGCTGCCATACCGGCGGGGCCTCCTCCGATGACGACCACGTCGAAGGCCTGCGTCGGCACGGCGTCCGCGGCGCCGTCGGTCGCGCTCGCTGCATTCACTTCAAAGCTCGCCATCCTAGCGCACCCCCTTCAAAGGTCCCTCAACGAGCCACGAGCCAGTGTCCTCTAACAGCACCTCGCTGGGGTCGCAGCCCAACTCGCGGGCAAGGATCGCCACCACACGGCTCTGGCAAAAACCGCTCTGGCACCGACCCATGCCGGCACGGCAGCGTCGCTTGACGCCCTCGACCGAAACCGCGCCCGGACGGCGCCGAATCGCGGCCACAATCTCGGCCTCGGGCACCGTCTCGCAGCGGCAGACTATCTGCCCCCACGCGGGGTCGAACTCAATGAGTTCTTCCTTGCGCGCAAGCGGCGCGCGGTCAAAGTCGTCCGGCGCGCGGCGAATCGGATCCCAATCGGCCCGTTCGCGCAAAGCAACGCCCGCCTCGCGCATCACGTGCTCCATGCGCTCGGCAATAGCCGGCGCGCTCGCCACGCCTGGCGACTGAATGCCCGCCGCCTGGAACAGGCCCGGCACCACGGCCGACTGCCCAATAAAGAAATCGTTGGTCCCCTTAATGACCGGACGCCCGCCGGCAAACGCGCGCACCACGCGGCGTGTGTCCAGATCGGGAACCAGCTTGCGCGCTCCCGTCAGCAGCGCGTTCACATCGCTCGCATAAGTCTGTGTGTCGCCCGGCTCGCGCACGGCAGCGGTCGCGGTGATCACGGTGTTGCCGTGTACGGTGCCCGTGACGATAACGCCCTTGGACACCGGCGTGGGCACGGGGTAGAGCGGCATGAGCGTGCGCGGCTCCTTGTCCAGTACCACAATGTTTCCCTGGCGCCAGACCATCTGGAACTCCTCGGCGCCGGCCATATGCGAGATTTCTGCGGCACCGTTGCCCGCGGCGTTGATCAGATAGCGGCAGCGCACATCGCCGGCGGGCGTCACCAGCGTAAAGCGTGCGGTTCCGTCGGTTGCCTCGCCGCCAGCAACCTCAATCGCTTTCACCGGCGCGGAGCGCATATATGTTACGCCGTTGGCCACGGCGTTCTCCAGCGCGGCGATGGCGACTTCAAACGGATCGACAAAACCGGTCGAGGGGCACCACAGCGCGCACGTCGCCTTGGCACTCGCGCGCGGCTCCAGCTCGTGGATGCGCTCGGGGCCGATAATAGACAGCTCGGGCACGCCGTTGACCAGGCCGTTGCTACGTAGTTTCTCCAGGTGCGCATGGTCCTCATCGCTAAATCCCAGCACCATCGAGCCGGTTCGGCAAAACAAGAAACCCAGCTCTTGGGCCCAGGTGCCATACAGTTCGCAGCCGCGGGCGTTGACCTGCGCCTTTACGGTGCCCGGCGCCGGATCGTAGCCGGCGTGCACCAGGCCGCCGTTGGCCTTCGACGCGCCCAACGCAATATCGTTGGCCGCCTCGACCACGCAAATGGACAAGTCATACCGCGCGAGCTGTCGCGCGATGGCGCATCCGGTGATGCCCGCGCCCACAATTGCGATATCAAACGTTTCTGCCATGGTGCCTCCAAGACAAGTTGACAAGATGTCAATAGGACTATCCTACGGTCTGCGCATCCCCAGCGCGGCGGCAATGCGGCGAACAGCCCCGCAACACCCGCCAACGGCAGAGGAGGGGAGACCCGGCACGGATGTCGACCTCGTCTGCCGACAGCTACGGCAACCGTTTGTCTCGATCTGTAACAGCTAGCTGATGATTTGGGTTCTAGATGTTACAGATCGAGACAAACCTTCCGGCGGGTTTTGAATGTCTCGATCTGTAACAGTAAGAGGGGTTTTGGGGCCCATGATGTTACAGATCGAGATTGAAGTCGGGGAGGGATCCCTGTGTCTCAATCTGTAACAGCAAGATGGGAAATTTGGTCTCGGTCGTTATAGATCGAGACGTTTGCTCGGCGGCCTCCCTTTCGTCTCGATCTGTAACATCTAGACCCGAATTCCGCTCCTAACTGTTACAGATTGAGATGTTTGTGTCCGCGCCGGCCCCGCCCCTAGCCGTGGTCCCATATAAACAAACCCCGTGGTAAACTTGACCGGACTGTAAATAATCCGAAAGGTACACCCCAATGTCCAAGTACATCTCCGAGCTCATGTCGCCGCAGCTTATGGGCGTCGTCTATGCTTTCGTTGGCTTTATCATCGCCCTGTATGTGCTGTCGGTCGTCTATGTGTTCATCGACGCTCGCCGCCGCGGCGCCAGCGCCTACGTGGCATGGGGCTTCATCGCCCTCATCCCGTTTGTGGGTCTTATCGCCTACCTGGTCCTGCGCCCGCACTCCTACGCGGCCGACCGCGAGGAGCAGGAGCTGGACATGGCCCTGCGCGAGCGCCAGCTTGCCCAGTACGGCACCTGCCCGCAGTGCGGCGCGCCCATCGAGAAGGACTTTGTGGTCTGCCCGGTGTGCGACACCCAGGTTCGCAACGTCTGCCCCAGCTGCCATCGCCCGCTCGATGCGCACTGGAAGGTCTGCCCCTACTGCCGAACTCGCATCCAGTAACGCATCCATCGCCGGGCCGGCCGCAAGCCCCGGGCGCCGCGCAACCCGCACGCGCCCACGCCCACACGATGAAGCATGCGTAGAAAATCGCCCGCCGTGCCATTAAGGTGCGGCGGGCGCTTGTATACCAAGGCAACCTGCCTATAATGATGCAAGTCAAAAACGCCGAGCGCATCGCACGCACTTGCATCAGGCATCCGAGAGGAGAAAACATACCCATGAAGGCACTCTACAATGACGGTTCGGTGGCCGAGCTCCCGCAGGACGAGGTCACGCACGTCATCCGCCACTCTGCCGCGCACATCATGGCGCAGGCCATCAAGCGTCTCTATCCCGAGGCCGACTTTGCCTACGGCCCCGCGACCGACAACGGCTTTTACTACGACGTCGACCTGCCCGAGGGCGTCAAGATCAGCGAGGACGACTTCCCCGCAATCGAGGCCGAGATGAAGAAGATCGTCAAGGAGAACCTCAAGTTCACCGTCTTTGAGAAGCCCCGCGCCGAGGCCATCGCCCTTATGGAGGAGCGCGGCGAGAAGTACAAGGTCGAGCACATCGGCGACCTGGACGACGACGCCCGCATCACCTTCTACCAGCAGGGCGACTACATCGACATGTGCGTCGGCCCCCACATCTGCTACACCAAGGCGCTCAAGGCCTTTAAGCTCACCGGCGTCTCGGGCGCCTACTGGAAGGGCGACAAGGACAACAAGATGCTCACCCGCATCAACGGTGTCGCCTTTGCCACCAAGGAAGAGCTCGACGAGCACATGCACATGCTGGAGGAGGCCAAGAAGCGCGACCACCGCAAGATCGGCCGCGAGATGGATCTCTTTATGATGCGCGACGAGGCCCCCGGCTTCCCGTTCTTCCTGCCCAACGGCATGATCCTTAAGAACACGCTGCTGGACTACTGGCGCGAGATTCACCACAAGGCCGGCTACGTGGAGATCTCCACGCCGCTCATCATGAACAAGCAGCTGTGGAAGACTTCGGGCCACTGGGACCACTACAAGGACAACATGTACTCCACCGTCATCGACGACGAAGAGTACTGCATTAAGCCCATGAACTGCCCGGGCGGCGTGCTGGTGTATGCCTCCAAGCCGCACTCTTACCGCGAGCTGCCCATCCGCGCCGGCGAGATTGGCCTGGTGCACCGTCACGAGCTGCGCGGCGCCCTGCACGGCCTGTTCCGCGTGCGCTGCTTTAACCAGGACGACGCCCACCTGTTTGTGCGTCCCGACCAGCTGACCGACGAGATTGTGGGCGTGGTTAACCTTATCGACTCCGTGTACCAGAAGTTTGGCTTTAAGTACCACGTTGAGCTTTCCACCCGCCCCGAGGACTCCATGGGTTCGGACGAGGATTGGGCGCGCGCCGAGGAGGGCCTGCGCACCGCTCTGGAGCAGCTGCACATGGACTACGAGGTCAACGAGGGCGATGGCGCCTTCTACGGCCCCAAAATCGACTTCCACCTGGAGGACTCGCTCGGCCGTACCTGGCAGTGCGGTACCGTCCAGCTCGATTTCCAGATGCCGCTCAACTTTGACCTGGAGTACGTGGACGCCGACGGCACCAAGAAGCGCCCCATCATGCTGCATCGCGTGTGCTTTGGCTCCATCGAGCGCTTTATTGGTATTCTGATCGAGCACTTTGCGGGCAAGTTCCCCACCTGGCTGGCTCCCGTGCAGGTCAAGGCGCTTCCCGTGTCCGAGAAGAGCCGCGACTACGCCCACGAGGTGTGCGCCAAGCTGGAGGAAGCCGGCATTCGCGTGGTCTGCGACGACCGCGACGAGAAGATCGGCTATAAGATTCGCGAGGCCCGCAGCATCGACCGCGTTCCCTACATGCTCATTCTGGGCGAGAAGGAGGTCGAGGCCGGCAACATTTCCGTCCGCGATCGCTCCAACGAGACCATTCAGATGAGCGTTGACGAGTTTGTTGCCAAGGTGCTCGAGGAGATCAAGACCCGCGCCTAAGGCAAACTTTACGACAATTAACAAAGGCGACCGTCCACAAAGGGCGGTCGCCTTTTTTATGCCGAAATTAGAAAAGCCGCTGGTTGAGCGGCTTTTTTTGTTGCACAAAAAGGTACAGGTTTTTGTAGAGGGGTATGTAGATGTACCTACTAGCAGTACATTTTGCGTAATCTGGGCAAACGCTGATTAATTGCTCGTATAATGTCGTCTGTCGAAAGATACAAAAACCTGTACTTTTGCGACTGCGCCTAACTGCGAGCGAGAAGCCTGTTCTAAACGCCCCTGCATTTGCGTACATCGCAAAGCCAAAAGAGGGGGCGAGAACATGGAACAGACGGCACGGCGCCAAGAGCAGCTGCCGGGCGCATTTAACGGCGCCACCACCAATAGCCAGCACGGCCGCGTCCGCTGGTATCTGGTCCACACCCCCAATGGAAAAGAGCGCGAGACCTGCGAAAAGGTCCGCTGCATTATCCCGCACAACCTTATGCAGGACGCTTTTGTGATGCAAAAGGAGTTCTGGTTTAAGCGGGACGGTGCATGGTCGCTCCAAACCAAACCCATGTACAAGGAATATTTCTTCGTCGCCACGCACGATGCCGCCGCGCTCGACAGGGCTTTGGCCCAGTTGAGTTTTGGCTGTCGCATCGCCGGCAGTAGGGAGCGGGCGTACATGCCCATGCCGGACGATGCGCAGGATTGGTACCGCAGCGTGCTGGACGAAGACGGCGTGGTGCGCAACAGCGTTGCGCGCATCGAAGACGGCGTGCTGCACATAGAACAGGGCCCACTTGTGGGGCAAGAGGCCCGCGTGCACAAGATCGACCGTCGCAAGCGCTGGTGCCTGGTGGACGTAGGCGAAGGCGATTCCAGCTTTAGGGAAGTGCTTCCGCTCGACGTTCCCATCAAGACGTAAGGGAGACGTTGCACCGGCTGTTCGTTCGCATTTTTGAATTTACCGATTGGGGGGGGTCCTGGAGGACAGGGCCGTACGTTGGATTTTGGCTGATAAAGAAGTAACAGAGAGCTGTGTGCCTGCGGGGGCGGCGCTTATCGCTCAGGCCATGGACCGGCGCGAAGGCGCCGGCCGCTACAAGGCCATGCAATCCATCATGGAATGGGACCGCTCGCGACTGGCCTATAGGGCCGTGAAGCGCACGTTCGACATCGTTTTCAGCGGTGCCGTGCTGGCCGTCATCGCCATCCCCAGCCTGGTTTTAGCAGCGGCCATCCGCATCGAGAGCGAGGGCAACCCCTTCTACAGCCAGATCCGCGTGGGCCAGACCCGCCCCGACGGCAGCCTGACCACCTTCCGCATGTGGAAGTTCCGCAGCATGTACAAGGACGCCGACGAGCGCCTCGCCGAGCTCAAGGAGCAGAACGAGATCGCCGGCGCCATGTTCAAGATGAAGGAGGATCCCCGCGTCACCAGGATCGGCAGGTTCATCCGCAAGCATTCCATCGACGAGTTCCCGCAGTTCCTGAACGTGTTCCTGGGGCAGATGTCCGTGGTTGGGCCCAGGCCGCCGCTGCCGAATGAGGTGGCACAGTACACCGAGTACGACCTGCAGCGCCTGGCCGTGAAGCCCGGGATTACGGGCTGGTGGCAGGTGACTGACCGAAACGACACCGACTTCGGCGGCATGGTCCGCCGTGATTTGGAGTACATCGCCAAGCGCGGCCCCATCACGGACTTGAAGATTGTTCTCCTCACGGTCGTTGAGGTCTTTACCGGTGGAGGTGCTTGCTAAATGACTGAACCGGTTAGGGTGGCTCAGGTTGTTGGCAAGATGGTTGGTGGCGGCGTCGAAGCTGTCGTTATGAATTACTATCGTCACATCGATCGCGGTAAAGTGCAGTTTGACTTTCTTGTTGATTCCGATTCGACGCTTGTTCCCCGTGACGAGATCGAATCGCTCGGTGGCAGGGTCTTTGAGATACCGCCCTATCAGCATGTAGCTGAATACCAGCGAGAGCTTCAGCGTCTCTTTAAGCAAGAGGGCTGGAAGATTGTCCATAGTCACATCAACGCGCTTTCGGTCTTTCCTCTTCGTGCTGCGAAGAAGGCGGGTGTCCCCGTGCGTATCGCCCATAGCCACTCTACGAGTGGTAGGGGTGAGTATGCCAAGAATGCCCTGAAGGCCGTGCTGAAAACGCAATCAAACCGGTATCCGACTCACCGTTTTGCATGTAGTAAATTCGCTGGTGAATGGTTATTTGGATCGAGTTCTCAATTTGTAGTCATGCGTAATGCTGTCGACTTGTCTGTTTTCGCGCCAGATGATGAGGATCGTCTAAGGACGCGGCGATCGCTTGGTGTTGCTGATGGACAGCTTCTAATTGGGCACATTGGTCGTTTTACAGAGCAGAAGAATCACTCATATTTGCTTAATATATTCGATCAGGTTTTAAAGATTCGTAATGATGCAGTTTTAGTTTTGGTTGGTTCTGGTCCGTTGGTTGAACAGATAAAGGACCAAGCTGATTGTCTGGGGATTAGCCATTCTGTTCGGTTTTTGGGCACTAGAAGCGACGCAGCATCTTTATATCGAGCATTTGATGTTTTCTGCCTGCCGAGCCTGTATGAAGGCCTCCCAATGGTCGGAGTTGAATGCCAGGCATCGCATACACCCATTCTTGCGTCTGATACCGTTACCTCTGAGACCGCTGTTACATCCATGATGCAATTTGAATCACTTTCTAGCTCCTGTATAAAGTGGGCCGAAAGACTTATTGAGTTGAGCACAGAGGTCTTCGCGCCTGGCGACGATGCCGGTTTGCAGGTATTTGAAATTAATGCTGCGGCCAGAGTGTTATTGGATTGTTATATGACCTATTTAGGTTCTGTTGATTAAGGGGATAGCTTGACTATTACATGTTCTAAGCGAGTCGCAGTCGCGTCGTGTCATGACAAAATCAACTTTGGCAGCGTTCTTCAGGCGTACGCGACCCAGCGTGCCCTTGAGGAGCTGGGAGTTGAAGTCAATACTATTGATAAACGTGGCCTGGGTCATGCTATTTCTGAAGGACGCAATGATTACTATCTTGAGCATCTATTTGATGTAGATCTTTATCGTGCAAAGCTGGGTTTTGTAAAGCATCGCATCAAGCAGAAGCTTGATGCTGACTTTGGAAAGAAAATGGCAAAGAGGAAAAGTGCATTTTCATCTTTCGAGTCAACACATTTTAGTTTTACTCCTCAAGCCGCTTCGTTTGAAGAACTTGGGGCGCTTGTGGCTGATTATGACAGCGTTGTTGTTGGCAGCGATCAGCTTTGGCTGCCTGTTAACATTGCTGGTAGGTACTTTACACTATCTTTCGTGCAGCCTCCTGTCCGCAAGGTGTCTTATTCCACTAGTTTTGGAGTATCTTCCCTTTCTGAAAAATATCTTCGTAAAACAAAAGATTTTCTTTCCGATTTTTCGGCCATTTCTGTTCGCGAGGATACGGGAGCGGATTTGGTAGAGAAAGCTACGGGCGTCCGATGCTCTGTTGTATGCGACCCTACGATGCTGCTGGCTAGAGATCAGTGGGCAAGCCTTGCTTGTTCCTCTTCGATTGACGTTCCTGACGAGCCCTATGTTTTCTGCTATTTCATGGGTAAGAATGCATGGAATCGTGAATGTGCCCAAGAGCTTGCCAAGCAGCATAATTTGAAGATCGTCGCCATTGCTCATCCCGATGAGTATGTTAAGGCTGATGACGATTACGCGGATTATTATCCTTGGGAAGCCGGTCCGGCTGAGTGGGTCAACTTGATTGCCCATGCTTCGTATGTCTGTACTGACTCTTTCCACGGAAGCGTTTTCTCAAATATTTTTGAGGTGCCCTTCTTCTCGTTCCGTCGCCACGAGAATATGGGTGCTCAGTCTACGAACTCACGTATTGATACATTGTTGCGTGTCCTTGGAAACTCCGATCGTATTTGCGAATCGAAGGATGCTTTCCGTGCCGCAATGGCAAATGAAATCGACTTTGTGTCAGTACGTCAACGACTTAATGTGTATAGGAATGAATCGGCCAATTGGCTTAAATCAGCTCTTGAGTTGTAGGGAACAGTATGATCTCCATCACGGACAAAAGTAAATGCTGCGGTTGCGCTGCCTGTGCTCAAAAATGTCCCAAGCAGTGCATATCAATGGAATATGACGCCGAGGGCTGCGAGTACCCCGTAGTCAATGCTGACCAGTGTATTGATTGCGGATTATGCGAAAAGGCTTGCCCAGTGCTTAATGTTGATAAGGACGAGCCTAAGTCCCAACGAGCCTTTCTAGTCCAGCATAATGATCAAAAGGTGCTTGCTGAAAGCACTTCTGGTGGAGCCTTCACTGCCCTTGCTCAGGCCGTGATTGCCAACGGCGGTATTGTGTTTGGTGCAGGTTATTTGCGCGGTGAACAGCTTGTGCGAGCCGAAGGAGCCCCTGGGCGACTTAAGGTCGGACATTTTTCTGTGGAAAGCGTTGATGAACTTTGGCGCTTCCGCAACAGTAAATATGTTCAGAGCGTTGTTGGCCCTGCGTATCCCGAGGTCAAACAACAACTAAAAACTGGACGTGAAGTTCTCTTTATTGGTACCCCTTGTCAATGCGAAGGTCTGCTTCGATTTTTGGGCGGCAAGCCGGCAAATTTACGCGTGGCAGACTTCGTCTGCCGCGCGAACCCCGCTCGCGCTGTGTTCGCGCGGCAGGTCGAATGGCTTGACGCAAAGGTTGGCGTAAAAGGTGAGACCGTTCTTTTTAGAGATAAATCACGGTTTGGCTATCGCTATTCAAATATGTGCGAGCTCGAAGGCGAGACTCTGTATGGTGAACGGCTGTACAGTGAAGGTGTCGAAACAGATCCTTACCTAAGGGCCTTTTTTGCTGATCTTTCAGATCGACCCATTTGTTACGAATGCCCGTTTAAAAAGCGTTATCGCGTTACTGATTTGACTTGCTGGGATTTCTTCGATGTTTATCGACTCTCGAAAGAGTTCGACGACAATCGAGGCGTCACTCGAGTTCTCATCCAAAGCGATGAGGGACAAGAATTGCTTGATCGAGCCTCAAGCTATGCCCGTATGAAGGAGATTGATGTTGAGGCTGCAGTAGAAGGTGTTCGTGAACTTACTAAGTCCGTGAAGCCGAATCCGCGTCGCGATGAATTCATGGCTGATGTGGCGAATCTGGATGGTGAGGAGCTTATGAATAAGTGGTTCCCCGATTCCGGAAAAGTAAAAGCCGAGCGCTTTGCTAGGCATACATGCGAAAAGCTTGGAATTTATGACCCGATGAAGCGTCTGGTTAAAAAAATCATAAAGAAGTAGCCTATTGTTCGAAAGGGAATTGATGATTCCTAAAGTTCTGCACTACATCTGGTTCGGTGGAAGTGAGCTTCCTGAACTTGAAAGAAAATGCATTGAGTCTTGGTCGAAGATCATGCCTGATTGGGAAATTCGTAGATGGGACGAAAGCAATTTCGATATAAATCAATGTGAATTTTGTCGTGAGGCATATGCCTCAAAAAAATGGGCGTTTGTCAGCGATTATGCGCGCTACAGAATACTGTATTCAGAGGGTGGAATCCTTCTCGATACAGATGTCGAAGTCCTGAAGCCTCTGGACGAGCTTTTAGATAATGAGGCTTTTGCGGGATTCATGAAGAATAATTTCTTCTTGAATCCCGGCCTCATCATGGGTTCTGAGGCCGGAAGCCATGTCATGAGCGATGTCGCAAAATTATATGAATCTATGAGATTTGAGATGCGAAAAGGCCGCAACTCTATGGATACCTCTCCGAGGGTACTAACTGATTACCTGGAAGTGAGTTGTGCTCTTAAGAGAGATGGTTCATTTCAGCAGTTAAATGGTTTCACTGCATACCCTGCTACTTATTTTGATCCCCTAGACAGTCATAGTGGCAAGTTTGAAATTACTGATGATACATATTCTATTCACCATTATTCAGGCACCTGGTTGTCACCCGCTAAGAAGTTCCGTGTTGAAATGCGGAAAAAGCTTGCGCCAGTAATTGGACCCAAGCTGTCTTGGTTCATCTCCTCTGTTCTATCGGTACTTAGATTTGGAAGGAAGGCTTTTTAATGGTTTCGTCTGCCTTAGACCACAATAAGCCTAGGGTTTTAGTATCTGGCCTTTCAAATGGGCTGGGTGGAACCGAAATCGTTGTTGGTAGGTATATAAAGGCCCTTAGCTCATATGCTACGTTTGAATTTCTTGCAACGTCTGATTTATCAGATGTTGCATTCGTTCATGAGATGAACTCCGAAATCCACATTTGCCCGGATATTGATAGGCCTATTAAGCGCTTTGAGTATCTAGACCATCTATTTCAAGATGAACCAAATCGTTACCAGGCGGTTTGGTGTAACTTTAATCATCTTTTATATGCGGATGTCTTGCGAGCAGCTCAACGGGCGAATGTCTCTGTCCGCATTGCTCATTCTCACAATTCTCGTTTTTTGGGCGGTTTGCCGACTCAAGTTATAAGCCGTTTTAATCGCCGTGCGGCGTTACGTAATTCTAATGTTAGGCTTGCGTGTTCAAAAGAAGCGGGTTCATTCTTCTGGGGCGATAATTTTCAGGTGCTTCCAAATGCCTTAAATTTTAATGACATGGAGTACGATCCTGTCAGCAGGGTAGTAATTAGGGAAGAGTTCGGCCTTTCGTCAAAAGATTTTCTTATTGGTACTGTTGGACGTTTGACTAGTCAAAAGAATCATATTTTTCTTTTAAAGATAATGAAGGAACTGCTAACAGTTAAATCCAACTGTAAATTAATGATTGTTGGCGATGGCCCCCTACACAAGAGTCTTCAGGAATCTGCGGCTAAGCTGGGTATCTCATCTAGTGTCTTGTTTGCAGGCGAAAGAAAAGATATTAAAGACATTCTGTCTTCATTTGACTGTTTTGTATTTCCATCTACGTTTGAGGGACTTGGTGTTGCCGCAATTGAAGCCCAGCTTAACGGATTACCTTGTGTCTGTTCATTTGGCGTTCCAGATGCGGCTGATATTTCTGATAAATTTTTAAAGTGCTCCTTTAATGTTGCCGAATGGATTGACGCAATTATTTCTATGGGTCGTCCAAATAAGCTTGCGGGGGGGGGCGTCTGTTTATGACGTCAACAAGCAAGCAAGTAAATTGCTGTCAATCTTCCTTGGTCGACAATCCTCTCGTGAGCGTGATTGTGCCGATGTATAACGCTGAAAAAACGATTCAAAAGACATTAAATAGTCTTCAGCGTCAGAGTGTGAGCAACATTGAAATAATTATTGTTGATGATGGGTCGACAGATCGTGGCGCTGAGCTAGTTATGGCTATTGCAGAGGGCGACAACCGGATTAAGCTGATTAGTCAAAACAATAGTGGTGTATGCGTGGCGCGTAATAGGGGTATCGATGAGGCCTCCGGTGATTGGGTGGCATTTGTTGATGCTGACGATATGCTGCCTATAAATGCAGTTAGGCTGTTGCTTGAATCCTCAGATGGCTGTAGCTTGGTTATCGGGGCTCTACTGAATGAGCATGGCGATTATTCGGGCAAGGCTATAAGCATCGACTGGAAAACAGCATGCTCTCTTAGCCTTGCATTTTGGGATAATGTTAATAAAGTTCCGTTTTCGAGCTTTACTAAAGGTGTTGTATTCCGAAGCGTTTGCGGAAAGATATTTAAGAAATCATTATTCCGGAATGGTTTTCTTAAATTTGAAGATGGCATTCGTTTCGGTGAAGACGCGTTGTTTATGGTAGATGCTTATCGTCTGGCTGAAAGTGTAAAAGTAGTGGACTCGGCGGTCTATTGCTATGTCAACAATAGTGATTCAGTAACGAGAAATACTGATATCTCGGCTATCGAGAGTGTTAATAATTTACTGGTAAAACTATATGAGCTATGTCACGTGAATCCGGATTTAAGCGAACTATATAAGCAATCTGCAGTCAGGGAAGTCTTATCTTTGATTCGTAATTGTGCACGTTTGGAATCGAATCAGCTTTTTAAGCCTGTCTCTAATATGGTCTGCCAGTCGTATTTCAGCTATTTAATGGAAGGCTTTGCTTCTCACCGCTATTCACGTCGATTTATCTCTGAAGTGAAAAATCGCATTACGATCCGTCTTCTTCTTGCGAGGCGTGTTATGGCTGCAATTGGCTTTACTAAGTTTGTTTATGGGGTACGTTAATTGAATTTGACTAATGTGGAAAGATCATGGACTGAGATTATACGAGCAAATGCCGGGGCTGTACTGTTCAGCTTTGCTTTGGCTTTATTTTCAGTTTCCTATTATATTGGATCAGTAAATGCTACCAATGTGTTTGGGATTTCTCTTGCGGTGCTTTCGCTGGTCCTTGAGTTGTTTGCCTTAGCGTTTCTACTGCTGAAGCTTTTACTACAAAAGACTTCTCATGTGAAAGTGCTAGTTGGCTTGCTGCTGATTTTAATTTGCGTCGGGTCGCTGAAATCAAATAAAGCCCCTCAGATTATTTGGTTGGCGCTGTTTTGCCTTTGCGCTGAAGACGTCCCTGAATACTACATCTCAAGGTCTATTCTTGTATCGTCCGTCTTTATGCTATTGATGGTTGTTGGTCTCAATAGTGTCGGTGCCATTCCTTCTGTATTAATGTCGCGCGGTAGCAATTTTGTACGAAATTCGATGGGTTTTGCCCATCCTAATAATTTTGGACAGCTTTTGTTTATTGCTTATTCTGCTTCTATTTTTGAGCTGAAAGGCAGAAGCGGTCTTGCGGGCATCTTCTGTTTCGCAATTGCTTTTTTCGTAGCTGATTCAAAAACTTCTGCAGCAGGCATTTTCGTAATGGCCTTGTATTCGGTTATTTCATTCAGAAGCCCCCGTTCAAAACCATATGGGTCCCTATTTACTTTTTTACCGCTTTTTCTGGCGATTGTTAGTATAGCCCTGCCCTTTATGTGGTCCCATGGTGCCAATAAATGTCTTGTTCAGCTTGATAATTTAATGACCAACCGGATTTTTTATTCCGCCTATTATTTTGAAAACTACCCTCTGACTGTTTTTGGTAATGACTTAACGGCCATAGTTTCGCTGCCGTCTGCAACGGGTGGTTATTTAATACAAACAAGAGTCATGCTTGACAATGCATATTGTCGACTACTTATTCAATACGGTTTGATCCCATTTACCGCGTTTGTTGCTTTCTATTGCGTAGCGATAAATAAAGCGCGTATTTCGGCCCACGTGACATTCATGGGCTTGGTCTTGTATTCCCTAATGGGGTTTGTTGAATGCGGAATGTTATATCCAGCATGTAATTTCTTTATGCTTATGGCGCTGCCCGCCTTTTCAGATAAGGGGCCCTGTCAATCCAGGGTGCCATCAAAGGATGTTGTGGAGATGGCTAAATAATGGCAAAAATTAATACTACCAAGTCAGACATTATATGGAACTATGTAAGCACTGTTCTTTCAATGGGGAGCAGCTTCCTTCTTCTTCCGTTTCTGCTTGCTTACTTATCTAACGCCGAACTTGGTCTCTGGTACACTTTTGTTGCCATTGGGAATTTAACGCTGTTATTTGAATTTGGCTTTACACCAACTTTTGCGAGAAATATTGTCTATTGTCTTAGCGGTGCGCGTAGCATTAGCAAGAGCGGCTACGATTCATCTCAAGTTGGTGATTCTGTAGACTATGAGCTGCTTGGCAAATTGATTAAAACATCCCGGATTGTTTACGCGTTAATTTCTTGCGTTGTCCTGATGCTTACCGCTACAGTTGGAACTGCCTACATTTCTTCAATTTCAAGTGCTATTGATCCCTTTTCTTGTTGGACCGCATGGTTAATTTTTTGTTTTGATGTGTTTTTTAATCTATTCTTTTTTCATTATACGACCTGCCTGAGAGGGTTCGGGGATATTTCCGCTGAAAGCAGGGCAAAGTCTTATGGTCGCATTGGGCAGCTTGTGGTTTCTGCGTTTTTGCTGTTTATGGGTTTTGGCATCATTGGCGCTGCCATCGGTTATCTGTTTAATGACATTGTGCTGAGATTTTTTTGCGGTCGCTTTCTGGAGGTTCACTCAGAGGCGATAAAAAAAGCAAACGATGCTTGTACGGGTGTTTCTATTTCTGAAATAAAAGAAACGTTTATTTCAGTGGCTTATTTGGCGTGGAGGGACGGCGTTGTTCAACTTTGCTGCTATGCTTCCACTCAGTTGAGTTCGCTGCTCTGCTCCTATTTTCTTGGTGTGGAGGTTAACTCTCAGTATTCATTAATTATTCAAGTTGGCGGTGCAATTTACGGGTTTGCCAGCGCCTACGTTCGATCTTTTATTCCAATGTTTCAATCTGCTTATGCTGGTGGCGAAGTTCAGACTGCACGAAAAATTATTGAAAAAAGTCTGTCTCTATATTGGATTTTAATTGTTGTATGCACGATCGGTGTCTGGTTTGTCGGCTTCCCAGTCTTGTTCCTAGTTAAGAAAGGTTTTTCCCCCGACGGGCTTCTTTATTTCGCCTTGGTTGTTTATCTTGCGGTTTGGAACCATCATTCATTGTGTTGTAATTACATTATCAGTACGAATGAAATCCCCTATCTCCCGGCTTATATAGTTTCGGCTATTGCAGGTTTTGTATTGTCGTATGTCTTAATTTCCTTTACTGGCATGGGCGTCTGGGCGCTTGTGGTTGGTAATGGGGCCGCTCAGCTTGCATATAATAATTGGAAATGGCCTATATACCTTGCGCGTAAATTCTCTTCCCATTATTTTGCGTTGATTAGAGCTGGTCTCATGCAGTGGTCCTGCGCATTGAAGAAATAAGTGTTAATCACTGCTTTAATGTGACTTATGATTTCGATCGCACCGGATATGTTGATGTAAATCCGCCGACGGCCTGCCGTCGAAAAGGGGAAAACTGCCCCTTTTCTTGAATCCGGAATACCATAATACGGATTCTGGGAAAGAGCGGTGACCGCTATGGTGATGCTGTCAGACGCGATGCCGCGTCCGTTGCGATGCTGAAGTTGGCGGACGGGGTGGTGGACATCCAATCTCTGTTCATGCCGCTTGCCGTGCAGGTGGTTACCGCCATCATGGACGCCGAGGTTGACCAGCTCTGCGGCGATGGGGCCAACAATAGGAACGGCAACAGAGGCCGCCTCGTGACATGCGTGGGTATGCTCAACCTGGGTGTCCCTCAACTCTGGACGGGCGGCTTCTTCCCCGAGGACGTCCTCGAGCACCACCGGCGCGTCGACCGCGCGCTCGTCGCGGCGGTGGCCGAGATGTGCGCTACCGGCACCAGCACTAGGAAGGTGCAGAGGGTAGCCGAGAAGATGGGCATCGGGAGGCTCGGCAGGGGCCGTGTGGGTACAATCGCCGTTAGCCTCGACGCCGAGATAGCCGACCTGGCGGAGGGACGTTCGAGGTGCGCTCGATACCCTTAATCTGGCTCGACGTGACCTACTTCAAGTGCCGCTGCGGGGGCCGCGCGGCTTCGACCGCGGCTGTCACGGCGATAGGCTGCGACGAGTCCGGCTGGAGGCAGGTGCTCGGCGTATCGGTGGTGGACACGGAGTCGCATGACTCGTGGCTCGGCTTCCTGCAGGCGCCGCGCGACCGTGGCACCTCCGGCAACGAGTTCGTCCGTATCCGATGTCCCCGGGGCCTGGTCAGGGCCATAGGCGAGGTCTTCCAGGGGGGCGGCCTAGCAGCGATGCGCGACTGCATGCGCGAGGCCGGCTCCTGGCAGCTGAGGCGCCGCGTGGGCCAGCATCTTCTCTTCGGTCTTCCGCGCCAGGTACGCCGCCACCGCCGTGGCCATGTACCACGCGGCGTGCGAGATGCTGGTGGGGTGCTGCCTGGGGGCGGCAAGGGCGCTCGAGGAGGCGGAGCCTGACGCGCTAGCGCACCTGGACTTCCCACCGTCGCACTGGAAGCGCCTGCGCACCAACAACTTGCGGGAGCGCGCCAAAAGGGAAACCAAACGCGACTCGCGCGTGGTGCAGGTTTTCCCGTCGGAGAGTTCGCTGCTCAGGCTCGTGGGAGCCGTCATGTGCGACCAGGCCGAGACATGGGCCGGCTCACGCTACTTTTCGGAGAGGAAGATGGCCGAGATGCACGACGCGGAGCTCCGGAGGGGCGCCTTGGGCTGTCATGACTGGGCCGAGCTGGGAAAGACCGACAGGAAGATGGTCGAATCCAGCCTGGAGCTTGCTGACGGCGTGGAGACGGCCTAGGATATCGATAGATTCCGGATCCTGGATGCAGGGGGCAAAGTGTCCATTACACCAACTATCGCGACACTACCCGGTCGAGCGGTAGGCGTAGCCGTCCTTCTGGTAGTTTGCCGTGTGGTCGGAGTGGGCGATTGCCATGAGCTCGTCGGTCAGGCCAAAGTACAGATGGCGCTGGTCCAGGTCTCCGTACCAGTTGTCGCTGGTGTCGTCCCAGGTTAGGTCCATCTGGCACCATTTGCCGTCGATCTTCACGGCGTTCCAGGTGTGGCCGTTGCCGGTGATGCGGCCGTTGGCGATGCCCGCTGCGTCAAGGAGCTTGGAGTATATGCGCTGGTAGCTCTCGCAGGTGCCCTGGTGGCGCGTGAGGCCGCTCTCGGCCGAGCACCAGTTGAGGCTGTGGTCGTACTCCAGCTGGTCGAGCGTCCAGTCGTGGAGCCAAAGCGCCATGTCGTATTCCGAGCCGTTTGTCTCTTGCCTGCACTGGGCCACGGCGTCGTTGACGATCTGCGTGACGCTTGGGCGGGCGGCGTCGTTTACGGTCACCTCCGCCGTGGTGCGCAGGTAGTAGATCCCCTTGTCGTTTTGGGGGTCGTTTCTGTCGTTGTCCATAAAGTAGAAGTGGATGCGGTATGTGCCCGACGCCGTGAAGTCAAAGGTAAAGTCGTGGCCCGTGGTGCCCAGGCTGCAGTAGCTGGCCCATGCCGGGCGCGACGGGTCGCAGACGCTCTCCTGGCCGCCGCCGTCCCAATAGGTGGGCACGTCCATGCGCGCCTTGGCCTGGGACGAGCCGTTGGTCTGGGTTACGTGGAAGGTCGTCGCGGTGCTCGCGGGGGCGTCGTCCCACGAGACGGTGAAGGTGACGCCGTTTTGGGTTGCGGTGGCGGAGTGGGCGTAGGTGGTTTGTGGCGCGGTGGAGATGGCCTCGGGTGTGGGGGTGGTTTGGGCTCGGAGGGTTGGGGTGGGGTTGGCCGCGTCGGTTGCGGCGGTGGTGGCGTCAGCGCTTTCCGTGTTGACTGCGCTGGTGCCGGTGGATGTTGCGGTGCTGTCCTCTGCGGTATCTGCTGTCGCATTTGTATCGGTGCCGTCTTCGGCCTTGCCTGTGCCGCTGCTCGTGGCGTCGGCTTGCGCCTGCTGCTCGGCTGTTGCTCGAGGCTGCGTGGTTTCTGCAATGGCTGCCATGGGCATCGTCGCGCTGACCATGGACGTGCACGCGATCGCGCAGAGCAGGTAGTAAAGGGGTCGTTTCATAGCGGAGCCTCTCGGTGAGCAGCCAATAGGGTTCGAAGGCAGCTCCAGGCCAGCACTCCGCACATATTTTGTTGGGGTTTATTTTACGGGAACCCCAGTCAACATCAGCGAACTTTCTGGGGAATGTTGGGGGAGTAGCTGACTGTTGGGAAGTTTGCCATTGGCGGCGTCCCGCCCGCGCTTCGTGGGTTAATCGTGATGCGGCAGCTTCAACATGAGGCCGTCTCGCGCTTCTTCGAGACTCGCCACCGAGACCTTCCAGGAAAAGTCCGCGAGGCTGCTGCCTAGGTCAAGCTCTACATGGTCGTATTCTTCAATTTTGCAGCCAGGGTGGTTCTCGTCGGGTATAAGACGGCATTCGACCGGTTGCGACCCGATGATTCGATACTCCTTCTGATATGCGTACTTGGGCGTTTTAATAACGAGATTGTGCGGGATGCCCTCAAAGATCTCGTGGATCAGTTTTGGTCCGGGTACGCCATAGGAGATGGGGCCGTGGGCGTAGATGCTCCCTCCGTCGGCGGTGTGTCTGTCGGCGAGGCACGCGAAGCTGTCGTACTGTACAATGCCGATCCACCCGTCCGCGCACCCGAACTCCTGGATCATTCGCATCGGGATTTTCACGGCGTTGTCGACGATATCGTTCTCGCGGACCGTGTACATGCAGTAGATGGGCAGGCAAGTATATCCGTAGAGGCACACCCGGGAGCCATGGACGCCTCGAGTGGATCGCCCTGCTCGCCAGGCAGGCCTTGGTAGTAGCCGGCCGCGTTCATGTAGAGACGACCGGTAATCAAGTTGTCTATGTAGGCTTCCTTGGGTGCGAACTTGAGTAGGTATGCGATGCCGTCTTTGAGCATAGCGGATCCTTTCTTGGGTGGAGGTGCCCCGGGCCGCCTTGTGCGCCCCGGTTTCTCATTGCCAAGATAAGGGATATTCTCAGAACCTTCGTGCCGGATTGACGTGGACCTGCGCCGCTTGGGTGTGCTGGCTCATTAGGACGTTAACGCTTGCGCAGCAAAGAGCTTCGGGTGCTATATTCCGACCCGCTACGAAATGGTCTGCTAGTAGATCGGTTATAGTGGCACGCCTCAGCTTGACTGTGCGATGTTCACTTCCTTGTTTGCTTCACGAGCAATACGATGCTGGTCTTCATATTCGAATTCAAGAGATACGCATGTCGATGCATCGAGGTCGAAAACGTAATTGTATCCAGGGACCGAGACGATAACAGATGCGAAGTGGCATGAGTGATCACTGGACTCTTTTTTCATGTTGGAGAGCGCTTCGCGAAGCATTTCCGCGTCAGCAAGAATATTGGACCTGACAAACAACTCGTTTCTCCTAACGGTTTCGTAGTCACCAGAGTCGAGTCTGTCCAGCTTTTTGCGAAGAGCCTCAATAACCGGCTCGAACGAATCAGAACTATTTGGGCCATACAGGACTTCTTTTTCGAAATGCGCTCCACATTGCTCAATAAGTTCGACTCGACGTTTTTCCTGAGAAGAATCATTCTCGTATAGGAGTTTGGAATAGAGGGATTCTGCCTTTCTGCTGTCTTGTGATTGGGAAGCTGTTGCCTCTATGCCCAGGGACTGTTCCCGATCGATCAGATCCGGTTTGTCGCTGTAAGCCAAATTGCCGTATTTGTCGCTATCGATAAATTGCAGAACATGTCTCGCATAACACTCCCAGATATCAATCTTGGTCCTGCCAAGGATGGGCATGACGTAGCTTTCGCTATCAATTGGGCTATGCATATGGCTCACTTCTGGTACTCGAATCTCGGGGTTAATGTCTGCCTTATTGTGCGATTTTTCTTGTCCTCGCGGCGTCCTATCCTTTTAGAAAACACTGACTGTTTGGAGGATAGCAATGGAAACAACCGCTGAAGAGTTTGAAGAAAGGCGCAGGCTCTTACTGCAAGTAGCTGAGGCTTATGCAAATCTTTTATATACGTATAAGACGCAGCTCGTTGCGGCGGACAACGCCAACGGACTCAACAACCGTTTATCCGTAATGCAGACTGTTTTGACATCGGTTTCCGCTTGTGGCTTTGTAAGTATCTGGCTATCTGGAATGAAAATTGCGGCGCTGGTTGCCGCCGGCCTATCTGTCATCAGTCTAGCAATAACAATTTATCTTAAAGGGGCAAACTTGAGCGAGAGGGCGAATTGCCATGGCGCTACCGCAGATGCAATTTGGGTGATTCTTCAGGGGTATCTATCACTTCTTGCCGACAGCCGCTCATTTGATTTGGCGGAAATCAGGTCTCGTCGTGATTCTCTTCAAAAGGAAGTTGCTTCAATTTACACAAAAAGCCCTATGACAAATCCCAAAGCTTATTCAAAGGCCCGTGAAAGCATTAAGGCGGGCGACTGTGGGTTTTCTCCGATGGAGATAGAACAAATACTCCCAGTCGGATTGAGGGATTTGGTTAGATAACTGAAGGGAGCAAACATGGACGAAAAACGTTCTTTTGAGAACTTCTTCGATTCAATTTCGTTGGATTCATTGAGTGAGTATCAATCGTCGATTGAGTCATTGACGAAATTATTGAACAAAAAATACTACGATTCGGATTCTGTCGATGACCATTGTCTTGTGGTTGGATCAGTTGGTCGGCAAACCGCTGTTTCGGAAACTAGCGATCTCGACCTTTTGTTTGTACTGCCACAGGAAGTCTATACGAGATTCAATGCCTATGACTCTAATGGGCAGTCGGCGCTTCTCCAAGAAGTCAAAAAACAATTAAAAGCCGTTACCCCAAGACTGACATAAAAGGTGACGGACAAGCTGTAGTGATTAACTTCACAGATAGGTTTTATTCGATTGATTTGGTTCCTGCTTTTGAGCAGGACGACGGATCGTTCAAATATCCCGATTCAAATGATGGTGGGTTTTGGAAAAAGACGGATCCTATTCCTGAGCAAGATGCCTGTTCTACTCTATTTGAAAAGACCGATGGAGATGGCAAAAGGCTCTGCAATGCTCTAAGGGTATGGAAAAATACTCTTGGATTTCATTTTAAGGGCCTGCTCATCGATACTCTTGTTAATAGTTTTTATAACCAGAAAGACCGTTCCAGCGACCCGTATGATCTCTTGTCCGACCTCTTTAAATTTTTGTCCGAGCAAGATCGCGAACAATCTTTTTGGCATGCTCTGGGCAGCAACCAACGGGTTACGAATGATGACAATGGGGCGTTTGTACCAAAAGCCAAGAAAGCTCATGGAAAACTAATCGATGCCACTAGTTCTGATGAAAAAGAGCAAGTTCTCATTGATTTATTTGGAAAGTCGTTTTCCGAAGCTGTTGTCGATGGTTCTTCCGATAGTGAAGAAGCCCAATTTGCTTCCAAGTATGGCGTGGCCATTGATGAGCGATTTGTCGAGGATCAATTTAAGGTTGATATTCGTCGTTCGATGGAAATCGATTGCCAAGTTATACAGCATGGTTTTAGGCCCTCATTACTTAGGGATATGTTGTCTAGACATTGTCCTTTACTACGAAAGCGCTCGCTTCATTTCTTTGTTGTCAATGCTGCTTCTTTTAGAGATTGCGTTTTTTACTGGAAAGTTCGCAACTGCGGTGAAGCTGCATTTCAGAGAAACTGCATCCGAGGCGAAATTCAACGTGGCAATAAAGATGGCTTTCATGATGAGAAGACTGATTTTGTTGGCCCACATTATGTTGAGTGCTATGCGGTTAGGAGCGGCGTTTGTATAGCACGATCTAGAATTGAAGTTCCTATCAGTTAGCTCAAAGCACGAATTGCGTTTTTTGATCTGGTTGAAGAGGATGTCCTCAGTGATACAGTCGTCGTGCACTTTGCGTGAGGCGGAGACAAAGAAGGGCCGTTGTTCGGTTTCCGACAACGGCCCTTTGACGTTTCCGCGACAACTGGATGTTGTCGCGGATGCCGCTAATGTTGCTAGAACATGCTTTGCAGGGCCTCGCATTTCGGATGTGCTGGGAAAAATCGAAAACCTCCGAGCACAACTCGTATTGTGACGACAAAACCGCAGGTCGTGGAAGGGCAAGACCGAGGTCTGGTCCCCAGATCTCCGTCTTGCCCCGCACTTCCGGATAGACGCAAAATAGGGGCGTTAATGCGCCTGGCGTGGACCGTTATATAGAGTTGCCAATTGGCAACAAGACGAATATAGTTAGCATTATGCTAACTAAGGGGTGGTTATGAATCGAACCAAGCTCCGACCGACATATTCACTTGACGAAGCGAAGTCTTTGGCTCGCTCGGGAAAGATGATTGTAAATGGTAGGGTGCGCAGACACCTGATGAATCAGTTTGGTTATTTGGACATCGATCATTTCCTTGCTGACCTATTTGATTATCTGAAGCCTGACGATTTTAGAAAATCCATCGCGCTCGATATGGATGGGCCTCTGCATGATGTTTACGCAGATGTCTACGTGTGCCGAGGTTTTGAATGCGAGGATTGGTACGTTAAGTTTTCAATTGATTCCGAAGGCAATGCGCATTTAAACGTTTTGTCTGCGAACATCGATGGATACATTCATTAAAGGAGGAGTCATGCGTTGCATGGAATGCGGCAAAGAAATGCAATTTACCACGGCGCCAATGACTGAAATTTACCGTGGCGAGAAAATTACCGTAAAAGGAATTGAGCATTATGTTTGCGAGTGCGGTAACGATGAAATGACTGCTACAGAGGCGACTAAGCTTGCCCATGCACTGGCTTCCCAATATGCTAAGGCTCATGAACTTTTATCTCCCTCGGATATAAAGGATTTGCGCTCTGATCTTGGTTTGACTCAGCATGAGTTTGAGTCGCTATTAGGGGTTTCAAAACCCACGGCGTCTCGTTGGGAGAACGGGGCATCGCAACAATCTATTACCGCAAATAATCTTATGAGGCTCATTCGAGATGTCCCGGAGGCGCGTAAATATCTGGGTCTCTCTTCTGGTGAGACGACCTCAGGACTTAACACATCGCGGTTTTCGGTGATACCAGGAGGAGAGGCTCCAGCTTATAGGGACTCGACTCCTTTGGCAGATGAGAATGCCTTTCGATTGGAGATGTAGATGGAATCGTTACAGAAGCAACGCATTGAATCTCCGCTGATTACGTGCGTGACCAGAAAAGTGGACAGTTTTTCATTTGATGGCGGAGTGACTCCGAAAAAGGGCATCAATAAGTCTGACGTTGAATGCAACGTCCGAAATGCTATTACCAGTGCATTCTCGGACGAAAACGGAGTCAGGTTTCGTCAGCTCAACTTAGTTATTGAGCTTTTACCTGGCGATGAGGGCCATTATTACCGTTCCGAAATATCCGTTTCTGGCATATATCGCGCTCCTGCGAATTTAGATGACGATGCTTTTGACAGAGAAGCACTTAGCACCGGTATGCAGGACCTGTATTCCTATGCAAGAGGCTTTATTGAAAATGTCGCAGCTGGTGGAGTGTGGGGGCCACTTTATCTGCCACAGATTGGATTCACTATCTAGCTCTCGATGTCCCCACATCCTTTAAAAAAGTTCTTAAAACAGCCTTAAAGGCGCTCCAGCTCGCGTTGACAGCGTAAAATACGCATGTTTGACTATGACTAAAGTGGATTTTAGGGGAGGGGTGCGCCATGGAGGTGCTGGTTGTTGGCAACACCGCATATGTTGACGATGACTTTTGTGCCAAGGCGTTCCCCGGGGACCATGTCCAGGTCGTCGCTGCCGCGGAAGCGCGCCGCGATGAGTCGTCGCCCCATGCCTCGTGGAAAGAGCTTCTGCAACACCTGGATCAGGCCTATGAGTTCGACCGCGTGGTCTACCTTTCTAATTACCTTACCCCGCATACCGATACCGTGGGCGATATCGAGACGCTGCGCTCGGTCTTTCGTGTGTGCGCGGGTCGCCGGGTCCAACTACTGTATGTAGCGGGGCCCGCGGGTGCCGAGGGTGCCGCCGATGCTGCGGGGCGAACGGGCAAGGGCATTATCGCCCGCGCGGCCAATGACCTGTGCCGCTACTACGCTGCTCGCGAGGGCGTTCAGACCAAGATCCTTCGCGTGCCGTTCCTGTACACCGCGTCTGCCGCGCTGGAAAATCCGTTTTTGGTGCCGCTGTTCGACGCGTGCTCAACCGGCTCGGTTGCTCTGCAGGGCGCGGAGAATGCGGCGTTTCCCTTGCTGTGCACCGAGGAGCTCGCGGTGCTGGTACGCCGTATCTTCGATAGCTGGGATGGTAACTTTGAGACGCTCGACGTTGCCGATACCTTCCATCACGCGTCAGGTGAGGTGGGCGACGCCCTCAAGGCGCTGTTCCCAGGGCTTTCAGTTGCCTATGGCGATTCTGCCGGCTTCGCCCTGCCCGTCAGTGACGTCGTTCGCGTACGTTATGGCTGGTTTCAGCGTTACGACTTGCTGCGCGATCTTTCGACCATTCAAGCGCGTTGGGATGCTGGCCGCGCAAAGAAGGTCAACCCCTTGCGCGCCGCCATCGACCGCATCCAAATGCGCACGCTGCCTATTAAATGCCTGGAGACGGGCGTTGCCTGGGCCCTGTTCGAGGTGCTGGAGCACCTGTTCTCCCAATCGGCCCAGCTCAACGTGCTCGATTATCGCCTGCTCTTCGTGGTGTTGATCGGCACGCTGTATGGCTTGGACTTTGGCCTGGTTGCGGCGCTGCTGGCGTCGGTGGGTTTGGCCGCGAGTTACTTTACTCAGTACGGCTATACCTTTCAGGGCCTGTTCTACGAGCCGTCCAACTGGCTGCCGTTTATTGCGTACTTTGTGGTGGGTGCCGTGTGCGGCTATGTGCAGCTGCGCAGCAGTGAAGCCATTAGGGCGGAGCGCGATCAAAACGAGCTCGTGCGCAACCGCAATACGTTCCTTACGCAGCTCTACCACGACGCGATCGAGGACAAGCGCGCGTACAGGCGCCAGATCGTGGGTCGCCACGACAGCTTTGGCAAGATCTTTGCCGTGACGCAGGAGCTCGACGTATTCAACCCACGCGACATCTATCGCAAGTGCTGTGAGCTTCTGGGCGAGATCCTCGAGAACGATTCGGTTGCGATCTACCATGTTTCGGGCGGGGCATTTGCACGCCTGGTGGCAGCAAGTCCCGCGATTGCCGAAGATGCCGCACGTTCGCTCACGCTTGAGCAGCTTGCATCTCTTTTGGGCGACGGGGGTCGTTCGAACCTGTGGGTGAACCGCGAGCTGACGCCGGGGCTTCCCATGTTTGGATACACGATCGAGCGCGACGGGGCACCCGCCGTGTTGATCTTTGTGCGTAGTGCAGCCGAAAACCAAATGACCCTCTATTATCAAAACCTGTTCCGCATCTTGTGCGGCCTGGTCGAAAGCGCGCTGGGCCGTGCCTTTGACTATGAGGCGGTGGCGCAGGATAAACGCTGCGTTGACGGCACTTGCGTGCTCAAGCAGGCTGCCTTTGGCCAAGAGCTCGCGGCGGCGCAGGCGCTGGCAGATAGCAAGATGGGGATTTTTGCTCCTGCGCGTGGTGCCGGGCATGGAGCCTGTCGGCGAGCTGGTGGGCGCAATTGGGTCGGCAATCCGCGAGAGCGACGCGGCGGGCTTGGTCGACGGCGACGTGCTCTACCTGCTTATGCGCCAGGCAAAGGCGTGCGATCTGCCCATTATCCGCGAGCGCCTGAGCGCAAAACAGATTGCGGTGGAACCCGTCGACGGCGAGGACATCGTGGAGCTGCTGCAGCACATCTCTTACACCGGTGACGGTGAGGGGGGTGCCGCTTGATCTCGCTTGTCGTTGCTGCCGTCTTGCTGCTGATTCATGCGCTGGTTTGCCTGATGCTGTGGACGCTCATGAAGCTGGGCCTGCTGCCGGTGCGCGGACACATGCTGGCTGTGATAGTGCTGGTGCCGCTGTGGGGCCCGTTGCTGGTGGTTCTGCTATCGGTCCGCAGCGCGGTGTTTGGCGAGGGGCTGAAAGAGTCTGCGCTGGAGTCGCTGCGCTTCAACGGCGACCTGCATCGCAGCATCTTGGTGCACGACCGTGAAGCCGATGCAGGCGTGATCCCGCTCGAGGAGGCGCTCATCGTTAACGACCCGGCAGACCGGCGCCGCTTAATGCTCTCCATGCTCACCGAGGAGCCCGATGCGTATCTGGCGCAGCTGCAGGCGGCTAAGCTGAACGACGACGTTGAGGTGGCGCACTATGCCGCGACGGCGGTGGCGCAGATCTCCAAGGAGTCCGACCTTAAACTACAGCAGCTGGAGCACGCCTTTAAGACCGACCCGAGCGCGCATAATCTCAATGAATACTGCGGTTTTCTTGGTGAATACTTGGACTCGGGCTTGGCCGAGGGACGCGTGGCTCAGATTCAGCGCCAACAGTACGCGCGCCTGCTTGCGCGCCGCTGCGAGCGCGAGAACTCCGTTGAGCTGCGTATTCGTTATGCCGCGGCGCTAGCTGATGTCGACCAGATCGATGAGGCGCAGGCCGTGACCGACCAGCTGGTGCTCGACGCGCCCGAGGAGCAGGAGGTTTGGATGCTTTGCCTGCGCCTGGCGGTGATGCGCCGCGATGGTGACGAGGTTCAGCGTGTGATCGATGCGATTGATAAACAGCATGTGTACTTGAGCGCCGCCAACCGCGAGGAGCTGGCTTTTTGGCGCAACGGAGAGGAGGCCCGATGAGCGTGGTGCAGCATATCCGCGACCGTGCGGGCCATTTTCGCTGGATGGGACTGCTCGTGGTGTGGGCGGTCTTTATTGCCATGGCCGCCGTGCTGCTGGTGGAGCGCGCCGGCGTGCAGTACAGTGCGGGCCAACATAAGCTGGGGATGCTTGCCGCCAACGATGCGGTGCCGGCCTCCTCGGCGATATTTGGCCAAAAGCCCAGATGCCTGGTCATTACCGATTCCGATCAAGCCGGCGTCGAGGACGTAAAGGAGCAGTTTGACCAGATCCTGCTCGACATGAAGATCGCGCACCGCGACGTGGACCTTGCCCTGGATGGCGCGGATGCCATTCCCTCGTTGGCCTCCTACGATCGCGTTATTTTGCTCATGCCGTCGCTCGATAGGCTCGGTACGCACCTTACCGACATTATGAGTTGGGTGAGTGCCGGCGGTTCGCTTATGCTCGCCATGCCGCCGGATAACTCGAGCTATCTGCAAGTGATTGCCTCCAAGCTTGGCATTGAATCGGCCGGATATGACTATGTAAAAGCCGAAAGCATTGTGCCGAGCGATGACTTTATGTTGGGCGGAGGAGAGCGCTACGAGTTCTCGGATCCCTTCGATTCTTCGCTTTCGGTTTCATTGCGCGAAACGGCGCACGTATGGGCAAAGACCGGTGACGCGGGCACGCCGCTCATTTGGTCTAACGATTGCGGCAGTGGTCACACCGTGGTGTGCAACATTGGCATCTACGACAAGGTCATGCGTGGGTTCTATGCTTCGGCCATAAGCTTGCTGGGTGATGCCACGGCCTATCCGGTCATCAACAGCGCCGTGTTCTATTTGGACGACTTTCCTAGCCCCGTGCCCTCGGGCGATGGTACTTATATCAAGCGTGACTACGGCCTTTCCATTGCGGATTTTTACACCAAGGTCTGGTGGCCCGACCTGCAAAAACTCGCGCAGCAATACGGCATTCGCTATACCGGCGTGATGATCGAAAACTACGAGGACGCGGTCAACCAGACCGAGCCCTCGCGTCAGCCCGATACCACGCAGTTCCGCTACTTTGGCGGTATGCTGTTGCAGATGGGCGGAGAGCTGGGCTTTCATGGCTACAACCATCAGCCGCTGGCGCTCTGGGATACCGACTATGGCACGTTGTACGACTACAAGACGTGGAAGAACAAAGAGACGCTCGTCGCATCGCTCAACGAGCTTATCGCCTTCCAGGACGAGGTGCTGCCCAATGCGCACGGCTCGGTCTACGTGCCGCCGTCGAATATCCTTTCGGCCCGCGCCCGCAAGATTATTGGCGAGGACGTGCCGCGCATTAAGACCATTGCCAGTACGTACTTTGAGGATGGCACCGACCTGCCGTACGTGCAGGAGTTTGGCGTGGCGAGCGACGGCATTGTGGAGCAGCCGCGCATTGTCTCGGGCGGCATGGTCTACGATTCCTATATGCGCCTGGCCGCCGTGTCCGAGCTCAACATGCACTACGTGAGCACGCACTTTATGCACCCGGACGACCTTTTGGACCCCGATCGCGGAGCCAAGGAGGGCTGGGAGGTCTACAAGGGCGGCCTGGTCGACTTCCTGGAGTGGCTTACCAAATCCGCGCCCGACCTGCGGCACCAGACGGCGTCGGAGTGCTCCGGTGCCATCCAGCGCTTTTCGTCGGTTACGGTGAACGTGGATACCAGTGCGGATGCCTGGACGCTCAGCCTGGGCAATTTCCACGACGAGGCGTGGCTCATGTTCCGCGTTAATAATGGCGAGCCGGGTGCGGTGACGGGTGGCGAACTGACGCACCTTACGGGCAATCTGTATCTGCTCAAGGCAAATGATAAGACCGTGACGATCGAGCGCAAGGAGGGTGGCGATAAATGAGAATCTGCTTGGTACTCGAGGGTTGCTACCCCTATGTGCACGGCGGCGTATCTACCTGGATGCATGGCTACATTACGGCCATGCCCGAGCACGAGTTTGTGCTGTGGGTGATCGGCGCGCATGCTGCCGACCGTGGCAAGTTTGTCTACGAGCTGCCCGGCAACGTGGTCGAGGTGCACGAGGTGTTCCTGGACGATGCCCTGCGGCTTTCGGGCGAGCAACATGAAGCCAGTTTTAACGACCGTGAGCGCGAGGCGCTACGCCGTCTGGTGTCGCTCTCCAATCCGGACTGGGACGTGTTATTCGATATCTTCCACCGCCGTCGCGTGCATCCGCTCTCGTTTTTGCAGAGCCGCACGTTTATGGATATCTTTCGCGACGTGTGCCTGGCCGAGTATCCCTACACGCCCTTTGCCGATGCATTTCATACCATGCGCTCCATGTTGCTGCCCGTGCTCTACCTGTTGGGCAGCGAGGTGCCGGTGGCCGATGTGTACCATGCCATCTCGACCGGCTACGGTGGCCTGCTCGCCTGCCTGGGCTCAAGCGTTCACCATGCGCCGGTGCTGCTGACCGAGCATGGCATCTATACCCGCGAGCGCGAGGAAGAGATCATTCGCGCCGATTGGGTGGTGCCGTCATTTAAGGACCGCTGGATTCGCTTTTTCTACCTGCTTTCGGAGGAGATCTATCGCCGCGCCTTCCGTGTGACGAGTTTGTTCCATAACGCCCGCAAGACGCAGATCGATATGGGCTGCGATGCGGACAAATGCCTGGTCATCCCCAACGGCATCCAGTTCGACCGCTTTAAGGACATCCCCTTAAAGCCCGATGACGGCTGGGTGGACATTGGCGCGGTAGTGCGTCTGGCGCCCATCAAGGACGTCAAGACCATGATCTATGCCTTCTTTGAGTTGCACGAGCGCCTGCCCAAGGTGCGCCTGCACATCATGGGCGGCGTGGACGACGAGGAGTACGGCGCCGAGTGCCACGCGCTGGTCGAAACCCTAGGCGTGCGCGACCTGATCTTTACCGGCCGCGTCAACGTGGTCGAGTACATGGAAAAGCTCGACTTTACCATTTTGACGAGCATCTCCGAGGGCCAGCCGCTCAGCGTGCTGGAGTCGCTTGCAGCGCGCCGTCCCTGCGTGACGACTGAGGTGGGCTGCTGCCGTGAGTTGCTCGAAGGCGCTCCGGGCGATGACTTTGGCGTGGCAGGTTTTGTGACGCCGCCTATGTATCGCAAGGGCTTGGCCGATGCCATGGAACGCATGTGCACAAGCCGCGCCCGTCGCATTGAGATGGGGGAACGAGGCCAGCGTCGCGTTGCCACGTACTTTTTGCACGAGCAGATGCTCGCCAACTATCGCGCGCTGTACGACGAGACGGCGCAAGCGTTTGACCTGCCCAGAGAGGGGGAGTAGCCGGTGGCCGGAATCGGTTTTGAGCTCAAGCGCCTGTTTAGGCGCAAGGGTCTGTTTGCCACGATGCGCGCCTATGGCTACGCTGGCATTGTGTGCACGGGCCCCATGCTGCTGGGCGTGCTGCTCCAGGTGGGTATCTTGGTGCTGTGCGGTCTGTGGGGTGTGGGCCGTGCCAACCAAGATCTGCTGGTGTGCATGGTGACCTATACGCTGCTGGCGTCGCTCACGCTCACGAGTTTTTTCTCTATGCCGGTCACGCGCTTTTTGGCCGACATGCTCTTTGCCGAGCGCGAGGATGAGATCCTGCCTTCGTTTTGGGGGTCTAATGCCATCATGCTCGTTGCGGGCACCGTGCTCTACGGCGTCTTTTTGCTGTTCTCGGGCGCCACGCTGCTGCAGGGACTGCTGTGCCTGTGGCTGTTTAACATTATGATTGTCAACTGGAACGGCATGAGTTACCTCACGGCCATCAAGGATTACCGCGGTATCCTATGCAGCTTTGCGGTTGCCATTGGCGTGGCGTGCCTGTGCGCCCTGGCCGCGCTGGCGCTGGGGCTGCCGCCGGTCGAGGGCCTTTTGGCGTCAATTGCTCTGGGCTACGGCGTCATACTCGCCTGGGACGTGGTGCTGCTGTACCGATATTTTCCGCAGAGCGAACGCAGCCCCTGGCTCTTTTTGCAGTGGCTCGATCAGTTTATTCCGCTGGCGCTCACGGGCTTGTTTACCAACCTGGGTCTCTTTGCGCACTTGGTGATAATTTGGGCCGGTCCCATTGGCGTGCAGGTCAAGGGCTTGTTTTATGGTGCGCCCTACCACGATGTTCCGGCGCTCATCGCGTTTTTGACGATCCTGGTCACGTCCGTCAACTTTGTGGTCTCGGTCGAGGTCAACTTTTATCCGCGCTACCGCGACTACTACAGCCTATTCAACGACGGTGGCGTGGTGGGCGACATTGTGGTGGCAGAGGAGGGGATGCTCTCCACCCTCAACAGCGAACTGCGCTTTTGTGCGCTCAAGCAACTGTTTGTGACGGCGGCGGTCATCTCGCTCGAGACCACGGTGCTGTCGGCCCTACCGTTGGGCTTTAACAACCTGATGCACGGGTATTTCCGCACGCTGTGCGTGGGCTATGGCCTGTATGCCGTGGGCAATACGTTATTGCTCATCTTGCTGTACTTTACCGACTACAAGGGGGCCGTGCTGGCCTCGGGACTGTTTGCCGGTGTGGCCGGGCTGGCGACTGCCGTGTCGTTGCTTTTGCCGCAGCAGTTTTACGGCTTTGGCTTTTTGTTGGGTGCGGCGGTGTTTTTTATCGTGGCGCTGCTGCGGCTCGATACCTATACCGCCAACTTGCCGTATCGTATCCTGAGCCAGCAGCCCATTGTGGCTACTGACAAGACGGGCTGGTTTACCGAACTTGGCCGGGTGCTCGACCGTGTTGAGCAACGCTACGAGGACAAGCGCGTGGGCGGTGAGCCGCGCAGTGCGTTTGAACGTATGGTGGTTCGCCTGTACCAAAAACATTGGGGAGGTTCTGATGATCGATAAGTTGATGTCTCGCCGCTGCCTGATCGAGGCGGCTGCCGGTGCGCTGTTGCTTTCGGGCTGCTCGTCTCAGGACGAATCCTCGACCAAAAAGGTCAAAAAGCAGGACAAGATTAAAAAGGCTGAGGCCTCGGGCGAGACCAAGCACCTTCGCGATAAGGACGAGCTGTACGAGGTCTACGACGACTCGGGCATTGTGACCATGTACCTGACGGTCTCGCGCGGTAACAGCTCCGAGAACACCGACCACAGCTGGGCCGAGATCAATACGTACTCGGTCTACGACTATGCCGACATGGGCGTGACGCGCTATCAGGTTATGGGCCTGCTGCAGCCAGGCGATGATAAGGGCCCCGTCGCTGGCGAGGTGGGCTATGGCGAGGAGGCGCCCAACGCCACGGTGCAGGTGCGCGGTCAGACGTCGAGTACCTATACGCAAAAGAACTACAAGGTGGAGCTCAAAAAAGGAAAAGGTACCTGGCGCCAGCAGCGTGCGATTGCGCTCAACAAGCACATGGGCGAGGGTATGCGTTTTCGCAACAAGATGGCCTATGACCTTATTCGCGGGATTCCCCAGATGATGGGCCTGCGCACGCAGTTTGTGCATCTGTGGGTGTGCGACCAGACCGAAAAGTCCAACGATACCTTTGAGGACTACGGCCTGTTTACGCAGGTGGAGCAGCTCAACAAGACGGCGCTTAAGGCACATGGCCTGGATAAGAGCGGGCACCTGTACAAGGTGAACAGCTTTGATTTCCATCGCTACGAGGACACCATTAAGCTTGCCGATGATCCCGACTACAACCAGGCAAGCTTTGAAGGCATGCTCGAGATTAAGGGCGATACGGACCACACCAAGCTCATCGAGATGCTCGATGCGCTCAACGACGAATCGCAAAAGATCGATGACGTGCTCGACACCTACTTTGATACCGAGAACCTGGTCTATTGGTTGGCGTTTCAGATCCTGACGGGCAACTGCGATACGCAGAACCGTAACTGCTATCTGTACAGCCCGCTTAACTCCAAGGTCTGGTATATCCTGGATTGGGATAACGACGGCATGCTGCGTAAGCTGGAGCTTTCTCTTACCGGGTTTTCGGACTACGCGAACTGGGAGCGCGGTGCAAGCAACTACTGGGGCAACGTGCTGTTTAACCGCGCGTTGCGCAGCAAGTCGTTCCGCAGCGAACTCGACCGTGCCGTCAAGGACTTGCGCTCGTATTTGACCGAGACTCGCCTGGCCAAGATGATCAAGCACTACCGCGAGGTGACTGAATCTCTGGTCTTTGCTTCGCCCGATATCGACAATCTGCCTGTCACCAAGGACCAATACGAGCAGATCGCCGCGGCGATTCCCTCCGTGATCGAGGAGAACTACAAGAGCTTTCGCGATAGTTTTAAAAAGCCCATGCCGTTCTACATCGGCGTGCCGCAGATCGATAACGGTAAGCTGCGCATTAACTGGGATGCGTCCTACGACTTTGAGGCGCGCGACATTCGCTACACCGTAGAGCTTGCGCGCGACTATGCCATAAGCGACGTGGTTTTTAAGGCCGAGGACGTGCTGCTTCCCGAGGTGACCTGCGATGCGCCCGATGCCGGCCAGTATTTTGTGCGCGTGCGTGCCACCAACTCCGACGGTTATACGCAAGATGGGTTTGACTACTATGTGACCGACGACGGCAAGCACTACGGCATGAAGTGTTTTTACGTGCAAGACGGCGGTAAGGTCGTGGAGGACACGTATGAGGAGGGCTAGCGCGCTGCTTGAGCGCTTGGCGGCTCCGCCTGTGCGTGCCACGCAGGAGCGTTACCGCCATGAGCTCAAATATCTCATTAACGAGGGCGAGCACGCCGCGCTTGCCTGTCGCATGGCGCCGGTGTTCAAGCTGGACAAGCATGCGCGAGCGGGCGGTTACACTATTCGCAGCCTGTATTTTGATGACTACTGCAACTCGGCCTACGAGGAAAAAGACGCCGGTATTCTCATGCGCAAAAAGTATCGCGTGCGCATCTATAACGGCAGCGACAAGGTGATTAAGCTCGAGCGAAAAAAGAAGTACGGTAGCTGGATCTACAAGGAGGACGCGCCACTTACGCGTGGCGAGTTTGAGCAGATCCTGGCCGGCGACTACGACTTTTTGCTGAGGAGCCCGCACCAACTCTGCCGCGAGTTCTACATCGAGTGCATCTGCAACATGATGCGCCCGCGGACCATCGTGGATTACGAGCGCGAGCCGTGGGTGATGGATGAGGGCACCGTGCGCATCACGTTTGACATGAACGTTCGTGCCGCGGTGGGAAGCTTCGATATCTTTGACGCGACGTTGCCCGCGCTGCCGGTCCTGGAGCCCGGCAAGCTGGTGATGGAGGTCAAGTTTACGGAGTTTTGCCCGCAGCTGGTGCGCGATATGGTGCCGCCTGACGCGGCCGAGCTTACGGCGGTCTCCAAGTACTGCCTGTGTTACGAAAAGACCGCCTACCTGCGCGGTTTTAACTACTGGGAATCGGATTTTGGGAACCGAGGGGATATTTAAACCATGAGCACCAGGGACTTTTTTAAGAACTCCGTTCTGGAGGCGTTCGGTCAGGTCGACCCTGCCAAGATCGGCCTGTCGCTGCTCGTGGCGCTTGCCATGGGCATCCTGATCTATTACGTGTACAAGCGCTTTTTTTACCGGCGTGGTCTATTCGCGCAGTTTTGCCGTGACGCTCGTGGGCATGTGCGTGCTCACCTGCATGGTCACGCTCGCGATCTCGACGAACGTTGTCATCTCGCTTGGTATGGTCGGTGCTCTGTCTATCGTCCGTTACCGTACGGCGGTCAAGGACCCGCTCGACCTGCTGTATCTGTTTTGGTCCATTACCACGGGCATTACGGCGGGAGCCGGCATGTATGCGCTCGTGGCGCTCACGGCGGTGGTGATCGTGGTGATGATCGCCGGCTTTGCGAGCCACCAGGACAAGTTGCGCGTGTACATGATGGTCATCCACTACACGGGCCAGACCACCGGCGACGACATCGTGCGCGCGTTTGGGCGCACCAAGTTCACCGTCAAGTCCAAGACCATGCGCGGCGACAAGGTGGAGATGACCGTCGAGGTGTTCTCGGATGGCGTTGACATGCCCTATGCCGACGCCATCCGCGCGCTCGATGGCGTGGAAGATCTAACGTTGATCCAATACAACGGCGAATATCACGGCTAATTTTGTTCCGGCGTTCTAACGAACGCCGGACCGCTCGACGCTGCTTGCGCTGACGTTTTCTCGACCTGGGTGGGCTGGTCTTGGTTTGGTTTTATGTAAGGGATGGTGCCGCGTGGACGTGCAACAGCTAGAAGAGTCCTGGGCTGCAAGGGCCGGCGCGCGTGAGGCGCGTCTTGTTGCGGCCTCGCACGTGCCGGCGGCGCTGTCGCTGCTGGGGATTGTGCGGCCTAGTGATCGCCTGGTGGCCTTTGCGGACGACTTTGCCGATGCGTTTGCTCGCGGCTTTGATGGCTGCGATGTTGCGCTGGTGGGGGAGCCTGCGGCTGCGACGTTTGCTGCCGCGTCCGAGGGCTTTGATGCTTCGTTTGATGATGGCGGGCCGCATCTGTGGTGGTTCGTCAATTCCATCGGCGGGTTTGGCCTGCGTGTGCCCGATCTTCGTGCCCTGGGCCGCGCGGCTCGCGAGGCGCATGCGCTGCTTGTGGTGGATAACACCGTGGCAGGTGTTTTTGGATGCGATCCGTTGCGCTTGGGTGCCGCGCTGTCGCTCGAGGCACTCGACCGTGTGTGTGCCGGCGAAGCTCCGCGCAAGCTCGTCGCCGTCTCGGTGGCGCGCTCGCAGCTCAAGCGCCATCGCGTGGATGCCGCCGCAGAGTGCGCACACGCGTTGCTTGCGGACTGCGGTGCGTCTGTGCTTGGCCTGTCTGCCGAGGAGACCGACGTGCTAGAACGCGGGCTGTCCTCGCTCGATGCTCGCATGCAGGCGCACTTCGATCGCGCCCGTGCGCTGGCCGAGTATCTGGCTGCTAACGAGATGGTGTGTAACGTTCGCTATCCTGGGCTGGGTTCGCATCCCGATCATGCGGTTGCAACGGGAATCCTCGAGCACGGCTTTGGCCCGGCGGTTGAGTTTGACCTTATCGAGCGAAGTGCGGGTGAGCTGTTCGACACATTGCCGGGGGAGTTCAGCACGTCGCCCGCCGGCGGCTCAACAACGCGCCTTTCGGCCCCGCGCGGTAAGCGGGGGAGCGCCATCCGCCTCTTCGCCGGCACCGACGACCCCCTAACCGTAGCCGGCGCCCTAGACAACGCCCTCCGCAACTAGCTATTTTGGGGCTTGTCTCGGGGTAGTCTTTTTGGGACGGGCTTTTTAGCTACTTTGGGACTGGGCCGTGGGGGACTGTGCCACGAAAGCGGCCTATCTACTACGTTTAACCCTTAGGGGGCGACCTTACCTGCCTTTTTTGAAAACTGGCAAGCTGTCTACCAGCGGTTTTGTTTTCAAGAAATCTGGGGTGGTCGAGGGTGTTCAACTAAACGTAGTAGATAGGCCCATTTTATGGCGCGCGTCTTAATTAGTTCGTGCGGCGGATCAATAATCAGACCAAATAGACTACTTTGCGTTGATGCTGGCTATGAGGGCGTCGGCTTTGGTGGCGATGACGTTGTTGATGTCGGCCTGCAGCTCCTCGTAGACCACTATGGCTCGCTCGCCGGCGGGGGTGAGCGTGGATCCGCGGGCGCCGTCGCGCTCGATGAGCTTACAGCCTAGCTGGCCTTCCGCTTCGTTTACAATACGCCACGCTTTGGAATAGGCCATGCCCATGCTCTTGGCGGCGCGGTTGAGCGAGTGCTCGCGGGCAATACCCTGCAGCAGCAAGACGCAGCCGTGGCCGAACACGCCCGGCAGATCCTTGTCGCACGCTTGAATGACCAACTTTGCCGTTGTCTTGTACTCCATGTGCTCCACGTCTCCCTGCTAAAGTGTTTGCTGGGCAAACGCAAAGCCTGCGTCAAACCCTCGTGTGCTCTTCTTAAATCATGCATTGTAGCAGTCAAAGTGCGTTAAGATACTTCCCCAGTATTGGGCGCCCAAGGTTGGGCTGGGTCCTACGAGGCCTGCAGCCGACCGGTCGCATGGAAAAAGGAGAAACATGGCTACGTTCTTTCCCGGTGAGTCCCACACGTTTTCGGAGTATCTGCTGGTCCCTGGCTACTCGTCCTCGCAGTGCATCCCCAACAACGTCTCTCTTAAGACGCCGCTAACCCGCTTCAAGCGCGGTGAGAAGCCGGCAATCACCCTGAACATCCCCATGGTTTCCGCCATCATGCAGTCCGTCTCGGGCGTCGACATGGGTGTCGCGCTCGCTACCGAGGGTGGCCTGTCCTTCATCTACGGTTCCCAGACCCCCGAGTCCGAGGCCGCCATGGTCAAGGCCGTGAAGGATCACAAGGCTGGCTTCGTTCAGTCCGATTCCACGCTGACCCCCGACATGACCATGGAGCAGGTCATCGAGCTCAAGGAGAAGACCGGTCACTCCACCATGCCGGTCACCGACGACGGCACCCCCAAGGGCAAGCTCCTGGGCATCGTCACCAGCCGTGACTACCGCCCCAGCCGCGATGACCACCAGAAGAAGGTCTCCGAGTTCATGACCCCGCGTGAGCAGCTCATCGTGGGCGACAAGAACATCAGCCTCAAGGTTGCCAACGACGTTATCTGGGATAACAAGCTCAACGCCCTGCCCATCGTCGACGACAACGATCACCTCATGGGCATCGTCTTCCGTAAGGACTACGACAGCCACAAGACCAACCCCAACGAGCTGCTCGATGGTGACAAGCGCTACATGGTCGGCGCCGGTATCAACACCCGCGACTATGCCGAGCGCGTGCCGCTGCTTATCGAGGCCGGTGCTGACGTCCTGTGCATCGACTCCTCCGAGGGCTTCAGCGAGTGGCAGAAGCGCACCATCGAGTGGATTCGCGCCAACTACGGCGAGGACGTCAAGGTCGGTGCCGGTAACGTCGTCGACGCCGAGGGCTTCCGCTTCCTGGCCGACTGCGGTGCCGACTTCATCAAGGTCGGTATCGGCGGCGGCTCCATCTGCATCACCCGTGAGACCAAGGGCATCGGCCGTGGCCAGGCTACCGCGCTGATCGACGTCTGCCGCGCTCGCGACGAGTACTACGAGGAGACCGGTGTCTACGTGCCCGTGTGCTCCGACGGCGGTATCGTCTACGACTACCACATGACGCTCGCCCTGGCCATGGGTGCCGACTTTATGATGCTGGGCCGCTACTTCGCTCGCTTTGACGAGAGCCCGACCGAGCGCGTCAACGTCAACGGCCAGTACATGAAGGAGTACTGGGGCGAGGGTTCCGCGCGTGCCCGCAACTGGCAGCGCTACGACCTGGGCGGCGCCGCGAAGCTCAGCTTCGTCGAGGGCGTCGACTCCTACGTTCCCTACGCCGGTTCCCTCAAGGACGGCGTGGGCGGCACGCTCTACAAGGTCAAGTCAACGATGTGCAACTGCGGCGCCCTCTCGATCCCCGAGCTCCAGGAAAAGGCACGCCTAACGCTGGTCAGCTCGACCTCGATCGTCGAAGGTGGCGCCCACGACGTAGTCGTCAAGGATTCCCAGCAGAGCGTTTCCTATCGATAAGCGGCTTTCCCAAGCACCGCACCTTGCCGTTCAAACCGTCGCTCGCGTACCAAAGTACGCGTCGCTCCTCTTTCACGGCAATCTGCGGCACCTGGAAAACCCGTTCGTGCTAGAACGAGTTTCAGACAAAGGTTGATTCACAACCACGTTATTTAGATAAAGCGAGATGCCTGTAAGTTGCAGGCATCTCGCTTGTTGTATTTGCTATCATCAGTCAAGTTAACCTTAGGGTCGGTCGGCTTGGCTTTGTTCGCTACAAGTTCCGCACGCAAAGAAGAGCACTTAATGTGCTCTTCGTCTTGCGCAGGACTGTTCGCAGTAGCGAACAAAGCCAAGCCGACCGGCCCCAGCTAAGATTAAAGGAGCTGATATGTGCGATTGCACAGATCATAAGGACGAGATCCCTGCATACGACGCGCAGGCCATTGAGTCTAGGTGGATGAAGGCCTGGGAGGACTCCAACCTCTTTGCCGTCGACACCGACGACAGCAAGCCCAAGAAGTACGTGCTTGAGATGTTCCCGTATCCGTCGGGCGACCTGCACATGGGCCACGCGCGCAACTATACCATCGGCGATGCCATGGCCCGTCAGGCCCGCATGCGCGGCTACGACGTGCTGCACCCCATCGGCTTCGATGCCTTTGGCCTGCCCGCCGAGAACGCCGCTATCAAGCACAACACGCAGGCTGCCGCCTGGACGTATAAGAACATGGACCAGGCGCTTTCCACGATGAAGCGCATGGGCTTCTCCTACGATCTGGATCGCATGGTCAAGACCTGCAGCCCCGACTACTATCGCTGGGGTCAGTGGATCTTTGAGAAGCTGTGGGAAAAGGGCCTGGTCTACCGCAAGAAGAACCCGGTCAACTGGTGCCCTAACTGCAAGACCGTTCTGGCCAACGAGCAGGTCACCGAGGGTAAGTGCTGGCGCTGTGGCACTGAGCCCGAGAAGCGCGACCTGGAGCAGTGGTACTTCAAGATTACCGAGTACTCCCAGGAGCTGCTCGACGATCTGAAGAAGCTCCCCGGCTGGCCCGAGCGCGTTAAGCAGATGCAGGCCAACTGGATCGGCCGATCCGAGGGCGCCGAGGTCGACTTTACCCTGTGCGACCAGGATGGCGAGCCCATCGAGGGCGACGAGGGCAAGATCACCGTCTTCACCACGCGTGCCGATACGCTCTTTGGCGTTTCCTTCTTTGTCCTGGCTCCCGAGTACGCCCGTCTGCACGAGCTCGTCGAGGGCACGGAGTACGAGGAGGCCGTGACCAAGATCGTCGAGGACTCCAAGCACATCTCTGCCGTCGAGCGTGCCCAGGGCACCCTCGAGAAGCATGGTGCCTTTACCGGCCGCTACGTGGTGAATCCCGTCAACGGCGAGAAGGTCCCCGTGTGGGTTGCCGACTATGTCGTTGCCGACTACGGCACCGGCGCCGTCATGGCCGTCCCCTGCGGCGACCAGCGCGACTTTGAGTTTGCCCGCAAGTACGACCTGCCTATTGTGCCGATTATCCTGGACGATGAGGACCGCGCTGCCGTCGAGGCCAGCGGCGAGACCATTGATACCTTCCATGCCGAGACCGTCGACTGGGATTGCGCCCACGCTGCCGAGGGCACGCTCGTCCAGTCCGGCAAGTACACCGGCATGCGCGGCGGCAAGCACTCCGAGGGCGAGGCTGCCATCGTGGCCGACCTCGAGGCCATGGGTTGCGGTCGTCGTAAGGTCGAGTTCCGTCTGCGCGACTGGCTCATCAGCCGCCAGCGCTACTGGGGCAACCCCATCCCGGCCATCCACTGCGAGCACTGCGGCATCGTGCCCGTGCCCGAGGACCAGCTGCCGGTGACGCTGCCCGAGAACCTGGACCTGGGTGCCGGCGAGACCCTCGCCGAGTGCAAGGAGTTCTACGAGACCACCTGCCCGGTTTGCGGTCGCCCGGCCAAGCGCGAGACCGATACCATGGACACCTTCACCTGCTCCAGCTGGTATTACCTGCGCTATACCGACCCGCACAACACCAAGCTGCCCTTCTCCCGCGAGGCGGCCGACCGTTGGATGCCCGTCGATAACTACATCGGCGGCATCGAGCACGCCATTTTGCACCTGCTCTACAGCCGCTTCTTTACCAAGGCACTACGCGACCTGGGTCTGCTGAGTGTTGATGAGCCCTTCACCAACCTGCTGTGCCAGGGCATGGTCAAGGACGAGAACGGCGACACCATGTCCAAGTCCAAGGGCAACGTCGTGCCCCCGAGCTCGGTCATCGAGCCCTACGGCGCCGACACCATGCGTCTGGCGATCCTGTTTATCGCCCCGCCCGAGAAGGACTTCGACTGGGATCCCAAGGCCGTCGAGGGCGCCAACCGCTTCATTAAGCGCGCCTGGCGTATCGTGTGGCAGCTCGTCCAGTCCGGCGACGCCAACGTGGCCTTTGACAAGTCCGCGCTCGACGAGACCGCGATGAAGCTCTACCGCGAGCGCCATCGCACCATTGCCAAGTGCACCGAGGACTTCGACCGCGGCCAGTTCAACACCGCGATCTCGGCCGTCATGGAGCTCGTCAACGCGGCGAGCGCCTACCTCAACGCCACCGAGGGCGCTGACCGCGACAAAGCCCTGTGCTACGGCGTGGCTAAGGATATCGTGAGCGTTCTTGCCCCCATCTGCCCGTTCTGGGCCGACGAGCTGTGGCATGAGGCACTCGGCTGCGAGGGCAATGCCTACACCGCAGCCTGGCCCGAGTTCGATCTGGCCGAGTCCATCGAGGACACGGTGCAGATCGTCGTGCAGGTGCTCGGCAAGGTCCGTGGCCGCATCGACGTCGCCCGCGATGCCTCCAACGAGGAGATGCAGGCTGCCGCCGAGGCTGCTGTCGCCAAGTGGACTGAGGGCAAGACGGTCGTCAAGGCCATCTGCGTGCCCGGCAAGCTGGTCAACCTTGTGGTCAAGTAAGCGCTGCGCGTAAAGCTGACATGCAATAAACGAGGGACGGTCCGGTTGGGTCGTCCCTCGTTTTGTGTTGTGTGCCCTGCTTAGTCAGTGCGTCGCACCGTCTTCTACGGGATGTGTACCAGGTCCCTAAAGTAAACGTTGCCCGTTGCCTCTTCGAACATCCAGATGTTGAGGTAGATGTCGTTGAGGTCGTTGTTCACATCAAAGTCCGGGTCGTCGAAGGTGCCTACAAAGGTGAGCATGGCGCGCGTTTCCTCGCCCGCTGCGACCTGCTGGCGCATGCGCACATCGCGGACCACGCCGTTGACGTAGGCATAGGAGTCCACATCGCCAAACATCATGTTGACACCGGTATTGTTGGTTACCGTAAAGACGAGCGCGGCGTCCCCGTAGCCGTCGGTGTCCTTGCCCACGCAGGTAACATGGACGTTCTCGTCTGCTTCAAGGTCGATGGGGAACTGTTCTTGGGGGTCGGGGTCCAAACCCTGGGGATCGATGATGTCCTCGTCTATTTTGTCGAAGCTCACCGGGGGTTCGGTTTTTTCGATGGCTTTGGTGCTACCAGGATTCGGTTCGCATGTTCCGGTTTTGCTGTTCGTCTTGCCGCAGCCCACGAGGGCCAACGAGCACGTTGCGATGGCGAGCGCAGTCATGCAGAGGGTGCCTAGGCGTTTCATGGGTGCCTCCTTGCCGTAGAGGATTTGGAAAGGTTCGTCGTTGCGCGACTTACTGGCCGGCTTGTTGCGGAATGTCCCTTAGCGTAAGTCTGATCGATAAGGGCTCGGGGAGGAATGCCCTTGGGGTCCGAACAGACCTGTGGATTGGGACGCATGGCCCGTTTTGGGGCTGTTGAGGGTGCGCCGCATGGGGTTCCTCGACCAATTGTCCTATTCTTGTGGAGAAGCTGTGCGCACGCTGTCCTACAGATTCGTACTGTGCTTGCACGTTTCCGCAGCTATTGGTATAGTTTGCTTGCAAATGAAGTTGTAATTGAAAGAAGTGGGGTTTCGGCCCCGCTTCTTTTTTGTATGGATGGAGGTGCCGCAATGGTCAAGACCAAGACCGAGCAGGCGATCATCGACGCGCTCGAGGCCGTCGCTCCCCAGCACGATGTCGACATCGTCGACGTCGAGCTCGTGGGTGCCACCAAGGCCCCCTGCGTGCGCGTGCGTATCGAGGGTGCCGAGGGTCAGAGCCTGTCGCTCAACGATGTCACGGCCAACACCAAGTGGGTCGGCGATGTGATTGAGGAGCTCGACCCCATCTCTTCGAGCTATACGCTCGAGGTGTCGAGCCCGGGCATGGCGCGCCCGCTGCGCCGCCCGTGCGACTTTGCCCGCTTTGTGGGCGAGAACTGTGAGCTCACCTCCACCGCTACCGAGGGCCGTCGCAAGTACGCCGGCAAGATTGCCGCCGCCACCGAGGCGAACGTGACCCTCGAGCTCGAGGGCGGCGAGTGCGTCACCCTCGATTTCTCTGATGTTAAAAAGTGCAAGTTGAAGCCCACCTACGACTTCAAGCCCGCGAAGGAAGGAAAGTAAGATGGCAGCATCCGACATGATGTCCGCCCTGATGGAGCTTTGCCAGGAGAAGCACATCGACCAGCTCTACCTGATCGACCGCCTGGAGCAGTCGCTCGCCAAGAGCTATGCCGAGATCCTGCATCTTGAGTGGGGCGCCAAGGTGACCATCGACCGCACCACCGGCAAGATCTACGTCTACCGCCTGGAGCCGATCGACGATTCCATGGACGAGGAGGGCAACTTCACCGAGTTCGAGGAGATCGACGTCACCCCCAAGAACACGAGCCGCATCGCTGCCCAGCACGCCAAGGCCGAGATCAACGCCATCGTGCGCAACTCCGCCCGCGAGCAGATCTACGAGGAGTTCTCTGGCCGCATCGGTGACCTCATCAGCGGTACCGTGCTGCAGTCCACACCCGACTTCACGATCGTCAAGATTCGCGAGGGCGTCGAGGCCGAGCTTCCGCACTTCGACCAGCGCCGTTACGAGAACGAGCGCAACGAGCGTCCGATGGGCGAGCGCTACCTGCACAACCAGCACATCAAGGCCGTGATCATCGACGTTCGCGACCCCAACTCCAACCTGCAGCCGGTTCGTGGCGAGCACAGCCGTCCGCCGATTGTCATCTCCCGTACCCACCCCGAGCTCATGCGTCGTCTGTTTGAGCAGGAGGTGCCCGAGATCTATGAAGGCACCGTCCAGATCAAGTCGATCGCGCGCGAGCCCGGCCAGCGCTCCAAGGTCGCCGTCCACTCGCTCGACGACCGTCTTGATCCCGTGGGCGCCTGCGTCGGCCCCAAGGGCAGCCGTGTTCGCGCTGTCGTGGGCGAGCTCCGTGGCGAGCGCGTCGACGTCATCCTGTGGGATGCCGATCCTGCCGTCTACGTCGCCAACGCCCTGTCGCCCGCTAAGGTCACCCGCGTCCTCATCGACGAGGAGAAGGCCTACGCCGGCGTCATCGTGCCCGACGACCAGCTGTCCCTCGCCATCGGCAAGGAGGGCCAGAACGCCCGCCTCGCCGCGCGCCTGACCGGCTGGCACATCGACATCAAGTCCGAGACCCTTGCCGCCGACATCCTCAAGAATGTTCCCGTTCACGAGGAGCCCGCCGCCGATCTGATCGGTGACGAGGAGGACGAGGACGTCCGTCGCTGCGAGTTCGTGTCCGAGGACGGCATCCAGTGCCGCAACCAGGCCCGTCCCGGCTCCCGTTTCTGCGGTGTCCACGACACCGACGCCTTCGATGATGCGGAGGACCTGATCTAGCGCGCGGTCGCGCCGGGCGGGTCCCGGCGCATCTCCCACGCTCGTTCAGTCTCTAGGCACCCAAGGTGCCAGAAAGGGTAGGTGAAGTCATATGGCAAAAGTCCGTGTGTCCGCCCTGGCCAAAGAGTTCGGCATGACCTCCAAGGAACTGATGGGTCATCTCGCCGAAATGAAGATTCCCGCTAAGTCCGCTTCCTCCGCTCTGGAGGACGCATACGTCGCCATGGTCCGCAAGCAGCTCGCCTCGGTGATCGAGGCCCGCGCCCAGGAAGTCGAGGCCGCCAAGCTGGCCGAGGAGCAGGCCGCTGCCGCCGAGGAGGCAGCACGCGCTGCCGAGGCAGAGCGCGAGCGCATCGCCGCCGAGAAGGCACGCGAGGAGGAGCGCCGCCAGTTCGCCGCTGCCCAGGCTGCCGAGGAGGCCGCCCGCGCCGAGGCCGAGGCTAAGAAGAAGGCCGAGCAGGAGCGCCTTGCCCGCGAGAAGGAGGAGGCTGCCCGCGAGGCCCAGCGCCGCGCCGTTCCCGCTTCCGATTCCGGTTCGCGTTTCCGTTCGCTGCTCGACCAGATCGCCGCACAGGAGACCGTCCTCAAGGAGAAGAAGGACGCCGAGGAGAAGGCCAAGGCCGAGCGCGCTGCCGAGCGCGGCAACCGTCGTGGCGGCAACAACGACCGTCGCGGTGGCCGTCGTAACGATCGCAACGCTTCCGACAACAACTCCGAGCGCAACGCCTCCGAGAGCCGTCCCCACAGCCATCGCACTAATGCCAGCAACAACGTCGCTGCCGGTATGGACTTCCCCAACCCCGATAAGCAGGGCAAGGGCAAGAAGCGCAAGGGCGGTCACAACAACGAAGAGGACCACTACAGCCGCATGGCTCGCGAGGCCGAGGAGTACAGCCGCGAGAAGGTGCTCGAGGAGGCTCGTGCCGCCGTCGAGGAGGCCTCTCGCGAGTCCACTGGTCGCCGCAAAAAGCGCAAGGAGAAGCGCGAGCGCGAGGCCGCAAAGGCTCAGGAAGAGCGCAAGATTGAGGAGGCGCTGGCCCAGGGTGTGAACCCCGAGGACCTCGACGCCATCAAGGTCTCCCAGGGCGTTACCGTCCAGGAGCTCGCCGAGGCGCTCGACGTTCCGGCTAACGACATCATCAAGCGCCTGTTCCTGCTGGGCACGCCGCTTACCATGACGCAGTCCATGTCCGATGACCTCGTCGAGCTCGTTGCCGACGACCTGGGCCGCCAGATCAAGATCATCACCCCCGAGGAGGAGAACACCTTCTCGTTCTACGACGATCCCGCCGACCTTAAGCCGCGCGCCCCGGTCGTCACCGTCATGGGCCACGTCGACCACGGCAAGACTTCGCTGCTCGACGCCATCCGTCACACCGGCGTCGCTGCCGGCGAGGCGGGCGGCATTACGCAGGCCATCGGCGCTTCGCAGGTCATGATCAACGACCGCAAGATCACCTTCATCGATACCCCGGGCCACGCCACCTTTACGGCCATGCGTGCCCGCGGCGCCAAGGTGACCGATATCGTCATCCTGATCGTAGCTGCCGACGACGGCGTCATGCCCCAGACCATCGAGTCGATCAACCACGCCAAGGCCGCCGGCGTTCCCATCGTCGTCGCCGTCAACAAGATCGATAAGCCGGGTGCCAACCCCGACCGCGTGCGTCAGGAGCTCACCGAGTACGGCATCATCCCCGAGGAGTGGGGCGGACAGAACATGTTCGTCAACATCTCGGCCAAGCAGAAGATCGGTATCGACGACCTGCTCGAGACCGTGCTGCTCCAGGCCGACGTGCTCGAGCTCAAGGCCAACCCCGATACGTTCGCATCGGGCAACGTCCTCGAGGCTAAGCTCGACAAGGGCCGCGGCTCGGTTGCCACCGTGCTCGTGACCCGCGGTACCCTGCGCGTGGGCGACACGCTGGTCGCCGGCCTCACCTATGGCCGCGTCCGTGCCATGCTCGACCCCAAGGGCAACGCCGTCACCGAGGCCGGTCCCTCCGACGCCGTCGAGATCCTGGGCCTGCAGTCCGTCCCCAACGCCGGCGATGAGTTCCGCGTGTTCGAGGACGAGCGCGAGGCGCGTGCGCTGGCCGACGAGCGTTCGCTCAAGGCCCGTATCGAGGAGCAGAGCCGCGTGAAGCACGTGACGCTCGAGAACCTCTTCGAGACCATCGCCGACGCCGAGGTCAAGGAGCTCAACCTGATCATCAAGGCCGACGTCCAGGGTTCCATCGAGGCCCTTCAGGACTCCCTCGACAAGATGGACCAGTCCGAGGTGCGCATCAACACGATCCATTCCGCGGTCGGCGCCATCAACGAGACCGACGTCGTCCTGGCCGACGCTTCCAACGCCATCATCATCGGCTTTGGCGTCCGTCCCGACGGCAAGGCCCGCTCCGCCGCCGAGCGCGAGGGCGTCGAGATTCGTTGCTACGACGTCATCTACAAGTGCCTCGAGGACCTCGACGCTGCCCGCATCGGTATGCTCAAGCCCACCGAGGTCGAGGTCTCCACGGGTACTGCGACCGTTCTGGACACCTTCAAGGTGCCCAAGGTTGGTATCGCCGCCGGTGTCCGCGTCGAAGAGGGCGAGATCGCCGCGACCGATTCCGTGCGCCTGGTGCGCGACGGCATCGTGGTCTTCAACGGTAAAATCGCCTCGATGCGCCACTACAAGGACGAGGCCAAGAGCCTCAAGAGCGGCTCCGAGGGCGGTATTGGCCTGGAGAACTTCCAGGACATCAAGCCTGGCGACACCATTGAGGGCTACCGCATCGACCAGGTTGCCCGTACCGAGTAGGGGGTAGCGGTATGAAGCAAACGCAGGCAACCCGCCGTTTAGGCGAGCAGCTTCGCGAGAAGCTCGGTTATATCCTGCTCTTTGAGGTTTCCGATCCGCGTCTCGACCTGGTTACTTTGACCGCGGTCGAAGTCGCGGTGGACCGTTCGTTCGCGCGCGTGTACGTGTCGTGCGATGCGAGCCGCTACGACGAGGTCATGGAGGCGCTCGCTAGCGCTAAGGGCCGTATTCGCAGCCTGTTGGCTCGCTCGCTCGATTGGCGTGTTACGCCCGAGCTCGATTTTCGCATCGATCGCTCGACCGATGAGGCCGAGCGCATCACGCGTGCGCTGGAAAACGTTCCCGCCACGCTTGCGATCGAAAAGGACGAGGACGGCTATCCGATAGCGGATGCCGCCCAGGAGGCAGCTTTAGATGACTAATTCCGCCGACCTCGCCTCGTGCGAGTCTGCAGATATTCAGCGACGCATCCTCGAGCTCATCGAGGGTGCGTCCTCCATTGCGATTTCGGGACATACTTCTCCCGATGGCGACGCCTTGGGCTCCGTATTGGGTCTGGGCCTTTCGCTCATGAAGTTTTTCCCCAACAAGGACATTGCGCTGCTGCTGGCAGACGATGACCCGGTTCCGCGTATCTACCGCTTTATGGAAGGCTCCGATCGCCTGGTGCCGGCATCTGCGTACGCCGGCAATCCTGACCTGTTCATCTCGGTGGACGTACCGGTCGTCGAGCGCCTCAATAATTCTGCCGAGGTGCTTCGTCGCTCCAAGCATGTGGTGTGCTTCGATCATCATCCGGCGCGCGAGGAGTTTGCCGAGCTCAGTCTGAGGCGCGTCGATGCCGCGGCCTGCGCCATGATCATCGACCGTTTCTTGGACAATTGCGGCATTGTCGCACGTGATGGCGTCGCGACCTGCTTGCTGTGCGGCTTGGTGACCGATACCGGCCGTTTTCAGTACCAAAACGCCGATGCCGCCGCGTTCCATGCGGCCTCGCGCCTGGTGGCGCACGGTGCCGATCCGGCGCGCGTTGCGCTCGAGGTCTATCAGAGCATGCGCGTTGAGTTTTTGCACCTCAAGTCCATTGTCATGGGTCGCATTAAGACGGTCGCGCATGGGCGCGTGGCGTATAGCTATGCCTACCAGAGCGACCTTGAGGCCTGCGGTGTCACCTCGGACGAGTGCGACGGCCTGGTCGATGTGGTGCGTTCGGTGATGGGCGTCGAGGTCTGCATGTTCTTAAAGGGCATTGAGGGCGATACCAAGGTGCGTGGCAACCTGCGCTCCAAGGGCGACCTCGATGTGTCCGAGATTGCTGCCAACTTTGGCGGTGGCGGGCATCATGCTGCCGCCGGTTTCTCCAACAACGGAACGATTCGCGAGACGCTCGCCGTGGCACTTCCCATGCTGGCCGAGCTGGTGGGGGAGGATCCCGCTTCGGTGACCGTCGAGCTCTAACTAATTGGATGGTACATGGCTCGTCGAACGCCTTCTCAATTGAATATGCTACTCGCCGTCGATAAGCCGGTGGGCTGCACGTCCCATGACGTGGTTTCGCAATGCCGACGCGCCCTCCATGAGCGGCGCGTCGGCCATGCCGGCACGCTCGACCCCATGGCATCCGGTGTCATGGTGGTGGGCGTGGGCCAGGCCACCCGTCTGCTGGGCATGCTTACCCTCGATACCAAAAGCTATGTCGCCGACATTTCGTTTGGCGCCGAGACCAATACCGATGATGCGGAGGGCGAGGCGGTCCGCACGGTGGCTGTTGGCAACGAGCTGCGCGATCCTGCCTTTGCCCGTGAGCACTTGGCCGCCATGCTGGGTCCGCAGATGCAGGTGCCGCCGGCGTTTTCGGCTATCTCGGTCAATGGCGTTCGCGCCTACAAGTCTGCTCGCGAGGGCAATGCGGTGGACCTACCTCCGCGCCCCGTCGAGGTCTATGCCGCCGACCTGATCGCCGTGGGCGGCGAAGGTGATACGTGTGTGTGGACCGTGGCGTTCTCGGTGAGCAAGGGCACCTATATCCGTGCGCTCGCTCGCGACCTGGGCCGCGCTTGCGATAGCGCCGCGCATATTTCCGCGCTGCGCCGCACGGCTTCCGGTGTTGTTTCCATTGGCGCTTGTCATGCGGTCGAGGAGCTTTCTCCCGAGTCCGCGGCTGGCTTTGCCCTGGATCCCATTGCGGCCCTGGGCGCCACACGTGTTGACTTGCCGGGCAATCTTGCCGACGACCTGCTCTGCGGCCGACGCATTCCCGTTGAGCGTGCGCTTGCCGATTTCGATTCCTCGAAGGCGCCGTTTGCGTTGGTGCTCGATGGGGGACTCAAGGCGCTCGCCCGCATTGAGGGCGGCCGCTTTGTCATGGAGCACGTGTTTCCGCAGGCAGTCGGCGGTGTTCGATGATGTTGTCCGCTCGCGAGCTCGCGCGTGTCTTTTTCGCGGGCGAGTCGGACGAGGCTCGCATCGTTGCTGCCGATACGTTTGATGAGTGTGAGCACTTGGGTGCCGCATCGATTGCCATTGGCGTGTTCGACGGCGTTCACCGTGGACACCAGGAACTCATCGAAGCGCTTGTCCGTGATGCCCGTGCCCATGGCTGTAAGGCGGTCGTGGTTACCTTCGATCCCGACCCGGACGTTGTGGTGAGCCCTTCGCCCGCTCAAAAATTGATGACGACGGCCGACCGTCTGCATGCCTTGGCTCAGACTGGGGTCGATACAGTGGTGGCCGTTCCCTTTACGCCTGAGGTTGCGGCACTCGACCATGTCGGTTTTCTCGCACTGCTGTCACGCGTAGTCGACATTCGCTCGATTCGCGTTGGCAGTGACTTTAGGCTGGGTCGTGGCGGTGCTTCTGGTGTTGCCGAGATGCGCTCCTGGGGTTCCGAGCACGGCGTTGACGTGTATGGTCACGACCTGCTTTGCGAGGGCGGTGAGGCCATTTGCGCCACCCGCATTCGTCATGAGCTGGGACAGGGCCATGTGGAGCTTGCTGCTGAGTTACTCGGCCGTCCGTATATGGTGCGCGGCGGTGTTATTCGCGGCCGTCACGAGGGTTCTGGCATGGGCTTTCCCACGGCAAACTTGCAGGTTCCCGACGGCATTCAGGTGCCAGCCGATGGCGTGTATGAGGGTCTGGTGCTGGTCAATGACATCGTGTGGCCCGCTGCCGTTAACGTCGGACTGCCGCCGACGTATGCCGACGATGCCGCTTCGGCGCATCTCGAGGCCAACTTAATTGGTTATACGGGCGACCTGTACGGCGCTTTCGTTTCGCTGGCGTTTACGCGCTGGCTGCGTCCCTCGCGTGTGTTCGATTCGCTGGATGAGTTGATCGCGACCGTCGAGGGTAATATCGAAGATATTCGTCACAACTTGGGCGATCAGGGGGTGAGCATCCGTGATTAGCGATGAGGAAAAAGACCAGGTACGCGCTGCGTCTGACTTGGTTGCCATCGTGCAGGAAACGGTTGAGCTCAAGCCCCGCGGCCATGAGTTTTGGGGCTGCTGCCCCTTCCATGGCGAAAAGACGCCGTCCTTCCACATTATTCCCGCCACGCAGGTGTGGCATTGCTTTGGCTGCGGCGAGGGTGGCGACGTCTTCACCTATATCATGAAGCGCGAGAACCTGAGCTTTCCCGAGTCAATCCGTTATTTGGCCGATCGCGCAGGTATTGAGCTGCACGACACCGGAGATCGCCGCGAGCGCGGTACCAAGCGTGCCCGCATCTACGATCTGTGCGCCGAGACCGCCCAGTTCTACCACACCATGCTTATGCGCGGTAAGGACGGTCGTCCGCGCGAGTACTTTGCCAGCCGCGGCATGGGTGGCGACGTCTGCCGCCGCTACTGCCTGGGCTTTGCACCAGGCCGTAACGCGCTGGTGTCGCACCTGTCCCAGGCGGGTTTTACCCCGCAGGAGATGATCGACGCCAATGTTGCCGTGAGCCGCGGGCGCGGGCAGCTTGCCGACCGCTTCTACGACCGTGTGATGTTCCCCATCTTTGACGAGCAGGGTCACAACATTGCCTTTGGCGGTCGCATTATGGGCGACGGCCAGCCTAAGTACCTCAACACCGCCGAGACGAGCGTGTTTCATAAAAAGCGAAACCTCTACGGTTTTAATTGGGCCAAGGAGTTTATCGTCGCGCAGGATACCGCCATCGTGGTGGAGGGCTATACCGATTGCATCGCCTGCTGGGAGGCGGGGATTAAAAACGTTGTCGCCACGCTGGGCACCGCGCTCACGGAGCATCATGTAAAGACGCTCACCCGCTTTGCCAAGCGCATCGTGTATATGTTCGATGGCGATGCCGCGGGCCAGAAGGCCGCCCGCCGCGCGATTCAGTTTATCGAGCAGGATTCGATGGACCTGCGCTGCGTGGTACTGCCCGACGGCAACGACCCTATGGAGTTTATTACGGCGCACGGCGGCCAGGAGCTGCAGGCGCGCATCGACGCGGCCGAGCCGCTCATGGACTTTGTCTACCGTTCGCTGCAGGAGTCGAGCGACATCACCACGCCGGGCGGTCGCGCCAAGGCGCTCGAGGATGCGCTAACGCTCATCTATCCGCTGCGCGATAGCTATATGATCGACACGTACTTTATCCAGATTGCCGACCTGCTGGGTTTGGATCTGGAGACCGTGCGCGCGAGCTCGGGCCGTGTGTTTCGCGATGTCGCCAAGCGCGAGGATGCGGAACGACGTCGTGAGCAGAACTATGAGCGCCAGCGGGCACAGGCTGAGCGGTCCGGCGGGACGGGCAGTCGGGCGTCGAGTTCTCGCGATGCCGGTCGTGGCGCTTGGGCATCGGGCGCGACGCCGCCGGTGTCCGCGCCGGTCGAAGAAGAGCCGTATGACTACGTCCCGCTCGATGCCTACGGTGCCGCGCCCGTGGAGGTCGTCGACGACCTGCCGCCGATCGATGTGCCTGATGGTATGGGTGCGGTACCTGTGACTGATGGTTCGGGCACTCCGGCTGCGGCGGCGCCGATGGTTCTGACCGATCTTGAGCGCAAATCCTTGGCGGGGGAGCGCGAGCTGTTGACGATGCTTACGAGCTACCCCGACCTGTTCCGCGCGTATGCCGACCGCATCTGCTCCATCGAGTGGGTTGACCCACGTCACGAGTCCATCGCATGGGCCGTTCTGGCAACGCCGCCGGGAACCGATCCTGTAGCCTGCATGGATGCGGCGCGCTCGGTGTGTCCCGAGGCGGCAACGCTTGTGAGCGCCGGGCGCATCTCTGCGACGAGCAAACACCCTACCGAGACGAACATCGTGTTTATGCTCGATACGCTCGAGCTCTACACCATCAAACGCCGCATGCGTGCCGCACAGGCCAAGCTGCGCCAGGACCGTTCGCTCGATGATGAGGCCCGCCGCGCGCTGACCGTGCAGGCCGCGCAGGATTCGCAGCGTCAACGCGAGCTGCAAAAGTCTATCGGCGGTGTGGCGGACCCGTTCCGTTTGATCGGTCTGGAGGCCGCAGGCACCGAACAGGCCTAGATGTTGTGGTCAACCAGCGTATTCTCGCCTATATCCAGTCCTCTTTTTGGGTATAGACGCCTATGTGTGTGCTAAAGTATTGAGTCCTGTGGACTATGAAGGGAGAATCTGTGCCAAAAAAGACTGAGAGCACGGGTACTGGGCTGGAATCCTACGTTGCAAAGCTCATGGGCAACGGCTCAAACAGGACTTCGGTAACCGAGGACGAGATTCAGGTCGCCCTGAAGGATATCGATGTTTCTGACGAGCAGCTCACCGCGGTGTATTCCGCGCTGCGCAATAGTGGCATCCAGATTATCTCCGCGAGCGGAAACGACGACGCCCCCATGGACGTCGACGATGACGATACCGATAACGATACTGACGATTTCGATGACGACGACGAGCACGATTCCGGCTCGCTCGACGATCACGAGCTCAAGATGGCCCGTCAGGCCGACGCCGAGATGGGTTCTTCCAAGAGCAAGAAGAAGCGCACCGTGCGCACGTCCCGTTCACGCTCGCGCGTGCGCGGCATCGATGCCTCCACGGTGATGCTGACCGGCGATCCGGTTCGTATGTACCTCAAGGAGATCGGCAAGGTCGACCTGCTGACCGCTTCCGAAGAGGTCGATTTGGCCATGAAGATCGAGGCCGGTCTCGAGGCCACCGAGAAGCTCGAGGCTGCCGATGCCGGTGAGCTCGAGCTCACGCGTGCCGAGATGCGTCGTCTTACGCGCATTGAGAACGTCGGCCTCGAAGCCAAGCAGGCACTCATCAGCGCAAACCTGCGTCTGGTTGTCTCCATCGCCAAGCGCTATGTCGGCCGCGGCATGCTGTTCCTTGACCTGATTCAGGAGGGCAACCTCGGTTTGATTCGCGCCGTCGAGAAGTTCGACTACCAGAAGGGCTTCAAGTTCTCCACGTACGCCACGTGGTGGATCCGTCAGGCCATTACGCGCGCTATCGCCGACCAGGCCCGTACCATCCGTATTCCCGTGCATATGGTCGAGACCATCAACAAGCTCGTCCGCGTGCAGCGCCAGCTCCTTCAGGACCTGGGTCGCGACCCGACCCCCGAGGAGATCGGCGCCGAGATGGACATGAGCGCCGACCGCGTTCGCGAGATCCAGAAGATCTCGCAGGAGCCCGTGTCGCTCGAGACCCCCATCGGCGAGGAAGAGGATTCCCAACTGGGCGACTTCATCGAGGACTCCCAGGCCATCGTTCCGCCCGATGCCGCCAGCTTCTCCATGCTGCAGGAGCAGCTCACCCAGGTGCTCGACTCGCTTGCCGATCGTGAGCGCAAGGTTATCGAGCTGCGCTTTGGCCTTGTCGACGGACATCCCCGTACGCTCGAGGAAGTCGGCCGCGAGTTTGGTGTTACGCGCGAGCGTATCCGCCAGATCGAGTCCAAGACCTTGGCCAAGCTCCGTCACCCCAGCCGCAGTAGCAAGCTGAAGGACTACATCGAGTCATAACCTCGCAAGCAAGAAGCGCCCTCAAGCACATCCGCTTGGGGGCGCTTTCATGTGGTCATTGGGGACGTCCCCAATGACTAGGTCGGAAAAATTCTTAAAAAAGTTCTTGCCCTGAGCTGATTCGTCCGTATAATAAACTTCGTTGCTTGAGAGCACGCACCTATTCCTCGGTAGCTCAATGGTAGAGCACGCGGCTGTTAACCGCGCTGTTGTAGGTTCGAGTCCTACCCGGGGAGCCAGAATTTTCCAGCCCTTTCCGTTGGGCTTTAAATTCCTCGGTAGCTCAATGGTAGAGCACGCGGCTGTTAACCGCGCTGTTGTAGGTTCGAGTCCTACCCGGGGAGCCAGGTTGTAAAACCCGTCGCTTATGCGGCGGGTTTTTTCATTTAGAGGCTTTAGCCTGTGCGGGGCGCGCAGCGCGCCGCATCAGAAAC
>CAUEQD010000010.1 GCA_959019945.1 uncultured Collinsella sp.
CAGAAAGTGATTAGCCCGCGTACGCGCGAGAAGCTGCTCGCGGCGCAGGAGTCGGGCATTAAGCTCATTTTGGCTTCGGGCCGTCCCGCATGGGGGCTGCACGCCTTGGCGCAGGAGCTCGACCTTCAAAACCATGACGGTCTGCTGGTGGCCTTTAACGGCGCTCACGTCGTCGATGCCCAGACCGACGAGGTGCTGTTCGATCAGGCTATGTCTGCCGACGAATTGCATCGCCTGATTGATCACCTGCGTAATTTTGACGTGATCCCTATGATTTCGCTCGGTCGCGATCTGCATGTCGAGGACTCGTATCATTGCATGATCACGCTGCCTGACGGCTCGCAGAAGAATATCGTCAAGTATGAGCGCGACGCGTGCGATCTTAAGATTCGCGAGGTGGAGAGCCTGCATGAGGTCGCTGATGCTTATCCCGTGGACAAGCTGCTCACTGCGGGCGACCCGGCCTATTTGCAAGCGCATCACGAGGAGATGTACGCGCCCTTTACTCAGACGCTTTCTGGTATGTTTACGGCCGACTGGTACTTTGAGTTTACGGCGCCCGGTATCGACAAGGCCCGTGCGCTCGAGGGTGCCCTGCCCAAGCTCGGCATCGATGCCAGCGAGGTCGTATCGTTTGGCGACGGCCAGAACGACAAGTCCATGATTGAGTGGGCGGGTACCGGTGTTGCCATGGGTAACGCCGTCGACGAGGTCAAAGCTGTGGCCCAGATGGTGACCGCCAATAACAACGAAGACGGTATTGCGGTGGCGCTGGATAAGCTGCTGGGTTAGAATCGCCGATAATGCATGGTTCGGGCGCCTGCTTACAGGCGCCCTTTTGTTAGGGAGGGTGCCGTGTCCGCATTTCCGTTCGACGCCGTTATCTTTGACATGGACGGCGTGATTGTCGATACCGAGTATTACTACCTGGGCGAGACCGCAGCTTTTGCCAAGGAGCTTGGGTTGAACCTGACTCAAGAGGAATTGAACGGGCAGGTCGGTACTTCGCATCAGTTCTTCCTGCATATGCTGGTCGATTGGTTTGAGCGCGCCGGTAAGGGGCATTTCACTGGCGAGGAAGCGTTGGCCCGTTGGGACGAGTGGGCGCATAAGCGTCCGCGCGACTATCAGGCTTTGATTAACCCAGGCGCCGTGGATACGATTCGAGAGCTGCCGCGCCGTGGCGTTCGCGTGGCGCTTGCCAGCTCGTCTCCCATGGTTAGCATCGAGGAAGTGCTCAATGCGTGCGGGCTGTCGGATGCCTTTGAGTATGTGGTGAGCGGCGAGCAGTTTAAGGAGAGCAAGCCCGAGCCCGACATCTACCTGCATGCGCTGGATCTCCTGGGGCTGCCCGCGAATCGCTGCTGCTGCGTTGAGGATTCGGTGCCTGGCATCACTGCCGGCAAGCGAGCCGGCCTGACAGTCATTGCCAAGCGCGAGGAGCGCTTTGGATTTAGCCAAGATGCCGCGGACAAGATTATCGACCAGCTGCCGGAGCTGCTCACGCTTTCTTAGGAGCGCGGTAGTTGCGCGTTTTTCGGGTCAGATGAGTAAATAGCCAACATTTTGGTGCGGCAGCAAGCATACTTTATGCTAATGTGGGCTCAAGGGCTTGTTGAATGCCCTTGAGCCCGCTTTTGACTTAATTGTGCTGGGAGAGGGTATATGCCACCGACTGAAGGGCTAACTGACGGTAAAGCAGCGATACCGCTGTACCAACAGGTTATCGATATCATTAAAAACGAAATCAACTCCGGCGCCTACAAGGCAGGTGCGCGGATACCCAACGAATTCGAATTGGCTGAGAGCTATAAAGTTGGCCGCGTTACCGTGCGACGCGCTATTGAGGAGCTCGTCCAACAGGGCTATCTAACGAAGCGACAGGGGAAAGGCACGTTTGTCAATGCCCCCAAGCTCAAGCGCAAGATTCGCCAGAAGGATGACGTCCAGAGTTTTTCGGACGCATGCCGCGTTAACGGAATGGAACCGGGGGCGCGTGTCATTTCGAGAAAGATACTGCCGGCGGATTCCACCGAAGCACAGTTCTTTGGTGCTCCCGTTGGAACTGACTTGATTTGCGTCGAGCGTGTGCGTACTGCCGATGGCGTCCCCGTCATGCTCGAGAACAACATTTATGTTTACGAGGACAACGCCTATCTATCAACGGCACCTCTATCTAACCAATCCATTTTTGAGTTCGTGTGCAACCGGACGGGCCGCACGCCCGCGTTTACCGACCCGTGCACGCTCGAGATCGCGTGCGCGTCGCCCGAGGTCGCTCGACTGTTGGCAGTTCCCGTTGGCGAACCCTTGTTTTATATGGAAGCCTTCTTTTTCGATGAACAGCGGCGGCCGTTTATCATCGGTCGTCAGCGGATCGTTGGGTCTCGCTACGTTTTTGATATCTAGGACATTGCGAATGGAAGCGCCCGGTGGATCATCTCACCGGGCGTTTCCATACCGTTCACGGCGCAAACGCAACCGTTCAACCGCGTTGCGGCAATCAGTTTGAAATTATCTTGATGACGAGAAAAGCTGCTGGTAATCTATGGGACGTCATAGAACGTTTGCATTGTGCAAACGTTGAAGCGAGATGCGATGCAGTCTCGAGTTCTTTGGAGGTATCTATGTCAGATACGAAGGCGAAGAAGACAAACAGACGTTTTTAGTTCAAATTACCGCATGTCTATACGATCATGTTCTTGCTGATCGTTGTCTTTGCGGTCCTGACTTGGATCGTTCCCTCTGGTCAGTATCAGCGCAAGACGATTTCGACAGCGGCGGGCGAGCGTGAAGTCGCCGTTGCTGGAACCTATGAACAGGTCGATAAGAACTACACCGATTCCGAGACCGGCGAGACCATCAATCTGGGTCAGGATATCTTCGCGGTTCTGCAAGCGCCCACCAAGGGTATCCAAGAGGCTGCCGACGTCGTTGCGTTCGTCTTATTGATTGGCGGATCGTTCGCGATCATCACCAAGACCAACGCTTTGAATGCCGGCATGAGCCGTGTGATTAAAAAGCTCAAGAACAAGGACATCCTCATCATTCCCATCACGATGACGTTGCTGTCCATTTGTGGCACTACGTTTGATATGTCTGAGGAAGCCCTGCCGTTCTATGCCATCTTCATTCCCATCATGATGGGTATCGGTTATGACTCGATGACGGCATTCATCATCTGCTTCCTTGGTCCTAACCTGGGATATTGTGCTTCGACCATCGACCCGTTTAATGTTTTGATCGCCCAAGGCATCATTGGCATCGAGGGTAATCCGCAACTGTGGCTGCGTGCCGTTTCTTGGGTCATCTTCACTGCCGTCGGTATCGCATGGGCCATGCGCTACGCCATGCGCGTCAAGAAAAACCCCGAGTCGTCCATTGTGTACGAGGACGATAAGCTCAAGCGTATTGAATTTTCCGTGACCGATGCCTCCATCGAGGAAGAGTTCACTATCCGTCAGAAGCTCGTGCTTATCGATTTTGCTTGCGGTATGGGCATTATCGTCTGGGGTCTTGTTACCCAGGGCTGGTACATGAATCAGATTTCCGCCGTGTTCCTTGGCATGGGCTTGCTTGCCGGTATCCTGGGCGGCCTTGACCAGCAGACGATCGCAGAGGAGTTCGTTAAGGGTCTCGCCGACTTTGCGTACGCTGCCGTCGTTATCGGTATCGCTCGCGGTATTCTGGTCATCGCCGAGGGCGGCATGATCATCGACACCATCCTCCAGGCGCTCGCTACCGCGCTCGCCGGTGCACCCGCCGCCGTCTACACCACGTTTATGTATGTCGTCCTTGGTCTGCTCTCTTTGCTGGTTCCCTCGAGTTCTGGCCTGGCGGCGCTCACCATGCCCGTTATGGGCCCCCTGACCGAGCTCATGGGCCTCAATCCCGAGGCGGCCGTCACTGCGCTCCAGTTTGCCAACCAGACCATCAACACCATCAGCCCCGTGGCGGGCATGACGGTCGCCGGCCTTGCCGTGGCTAAGATTTCGTTTGGCCAATGGTGGAAGACCATTTGGAAGTTCTTCATCTTCATGGTCGTGTTTGGCTTGGTCATTACTGCCATTTCCGGCATGCTTCCGGCGTAGGTGGTTGTGATGTCCGATCGTTTGACGGTCCTGACGTCTAAGAGCGTCTTTACCGGTACGGGGGACCTGCCGTTTGAAGGTTTCGTAGCGGTCCGTGGCAATCGAATTGAGGCTGTTGGCACCAAGTGTGAGGTAGCTTCGTATTTGACCCAGGCGGACGAGGTAGTTGACCTGGGCGACCGCACTGTCATGCCTGGCCTGATCGATGTGCATACCTTCTATACAGGTTGGGCGCTGCGGACGTTGGGGTCTGATCTGTCCGGCATCGCTGATGCCAAAGAGGCCGTGTCGCTCTTGCGTGCATGGAAAGAAGGTCATCCGGATTGCGCGGCGGCTTTTGGCCACAACCTACCCGAAACGTTGGCATCGGATGCCGAGAACGCAAATACGGCAGCTGTGTTTGACGAGTGTTTTGGCGATATCCCTGTCGTCTGCTTTACGCCGGGCGCGGAGACCTGCGTTCTCAATGCTGCCGCCAGTGCGCGATATGGCTTTACACCCCAAGCGTGCTATGCCGAGAAGATCTGGCGCATGATGAGCGATTTCCTTGCGCTGCCCGAGGTGCGTGCCGGGTATTCGGACTACATGAGCATGCTTAACGAGCGCGGCGTTACCGCCATCAAGGAAATGGCGTTTGATGACTACTACGGCTTTGCCGACGAAATGGCTCGCCGTGAGGAATCTGGTGAGCTGACGGTTCGCGTCTCTATGATGTCGCAGCCGGTGGGCGCCGGTGCAAATCTGGCATATGCCCGCGAGGCGCGAGAGCGCTTCCGGGGACCGTTCGTTCGTTTTTCTGGCTTCAACCGTATGACCGATCGCGGTGTATGGGCGGGGCTTGCCGAGATGATTGACCCCTATGAGGACACGGCCGATGCGGGCGCTGCCGGCAAGACGGTCGTCGAGGAGCCAGAGTGGGATCTGATTGAGAACGAGCTGCGTGCAATTGATGCTGAGGGCTTCCGATACTCCTTGCATTGCCAGGGCGATGGCGCCGTTCGCCGCACCGTGGCGCTCTATGCCTCGCTGCCTCGAGACGAGCATGGACGGATGCTTCGCCGCCATGCGATTACCGATCTCGAGAACTCTGACCCGACCGATCTTGTCGAGTTTGGCAAGTTAGGTGGAATTTGCGAGGTCTATCCGCAGATTCTGACGCTGGACCGGCGTGAGGATTGCCTGTCGATGATGCGTCGACAAATTGGCGAGACGCGACTTTTGCACAGCTGGAATCGCCGCGGCATGGAAGATTCCGGATGCACAGTGTGCTGTGGAACGGATTTGCCACTGCTGATTCCGAGCCTGGGCGAGTCAATCTACAGCGCGTGCGGCGGATTCTTCGCCGACGGACTGCCCGTGAATGAGGTCAACACGCTGACGCTTGTCGAGCTCTTGCGCGCTTGGACTGCCGGGGGCGCGTACGATCTGATTCGCGAAGACGAGCTGGGTACGCTTGAGGTTGGCAAGCTTGCCGATATCTGCGTGCTCGATCGGGATGTGTTCGACCTCGATTATCGCGACGCACGCGATCTTGCGGTTGATATGACGATGTCGGACGGACAAATCGTGTTCGATCGAAATAAGGAGGCATAAGATGTCTGAATCCAAACCGACGCTGCGTCGCGAGCAGATTGCGGGCATGAATATCCACTACATCATGTGGTCGCTCGATTACTTCCTTGATGTACAGCAGCGCTTGGGCTTTGAGTCCATTGAGCTGTGGTGTGCAGAGCCGCATGTGACGCTCGACCATACGGGCTACTTTGAGGCTGAGGTCCTGGCGAAAAAGGCTGCAGGCCGTGGGCTTAGGTATCGTACTCTGTGCCCCGAGAATGTTGTCTATCCTTGGCAGTACTGCGCACGCAAGCCGCTGCATGAACAGCGCAGCCTGGCGTACTTTAAACACGGCATTGAACTTGCCGAGGTACTTGGGTGCGACCGTATGTCCATCAACTCGGGCTGGGGCGACTGGGACGAGGACCGCGAGGAAGCCTGGAAGCGCAGCCGCGAGCACTTGTCCATTCTGGCGGAGTATGCCGGCGAGCACGGTCTGGTGCTTACGATGGAAAGCCTGCGTCCCGAGGAGAGCAACCTTGTGACGACGGTTTCCGATGCGAAGCGCATGATTGACGAGGTCGCGAGCCCGTACTTACAGCCCATGGTTGATACAACCGCGATGGGCGTTGCTGGCGAGACGCTCGAGGACTGGTTTGCCACCTTTGGTGATGGGGCAATTCACGAGATGCACTTTATCGACGGTGACCCGTATGGCCATCTGGTGTGGGGCGATGGCAAGCACGATATGGACGCCTTCGTTGCCACACTCAACGCCCATGGTTTCGACGGCATGCTGGGCCAGGAAATTACGGACGGCCGTTACTACGATGACCCGGCGGCGGCTGATGCCAAGAACATGGCCGCATTCGAGAAATATCTGATTGACTAAAACAACTATCGGCCACGCAGCCAATCTCATTGATTGCGGCCCAAACAAGAAAGGAACTGGATATGAACGCACACGATCTGATCAAAGAGGCAATTGCCGAGAAGGGCAAGTTCGACAGCGTCTACTGGATTGCTTGCGGTGGCTCCATGATCGATTTGATCCCGGCTCACGAGCTTCTGCAGCGCGAGGCAACCACCTTCACTTCGTATATCTATACCGCGCGTGAATTCGACATTATGCGTCCGCGTCGTCTGGGCGAGAAGTCCCTGGTCATTGCTTGCAGCCACAGTGGCAATACCCCGGAGGTCGTCGAGGGCTGCGAGATTGCCCTTGCCGCCGGCGCTACGGTGATCGCCCAGACCGACAACGCTGGATCCAAGATCGACTCCGGCAAGTGGACCACGTGGGTCTACCCATGGGGCGAGGGTGTGCCGCAGGCCGAGGTCCCCGCTGGCATTTCGCTGTCGCTTGCGGCAGAGCTGCTCGATCAGCAGGAGGGCTACGCCGATCTTGCCGACATGTATGCCGGTATCGCCGAGATGGATAAGATTCTTCCCCCGGCACGCGAGAAGGTAAATGCCGAGCTGGGCGATCGCTTTGCCAAGCTTTGCCAGGAGCACGAGTTCTTCTATATTCTGGGCAGCGGTCCCAACTTTAGCCAGACCTATGGTTTCGCTATCTGCTCTCTTATGGAGATGCAGTGGCAGCACTGCAGCTACATCCACTCTGCCGAGTACTTCCATGGCCCCTTCGAGACTACTCAGGATGGCGTTTTTTACTTCCTGCAGATGGGCTCCAGCGAGTGCCGTGCTATGGACGAGCGCGCCCTGGCGTTCCTTAAGACGCATACCGATACGCTGATGGTGCTCGATGCCAAGGAGTACGGTATGGAAGCCGTGCCGGCGAGCGTCCGTGCCTATCTGGACCCGGTGCTGTTCTACGCCATGAACTGCGAGCTGCGTGCCGCACGCGGCAAGGTGTTTGATCACGATCCCGATTTCCGCCGCTATATGGGTGTTGTCGAGTACTGGAAGGGACAAAGGCCATGGCATTTAACGTTAACGCGCTCGGATTTGGCGACAACGTCGTCGATCGCTACGAGCATATCCACACCATGTATCCTGGCGGCAACGCGGTGAACTTCGCCGTTTATGCCAAGAAATGCGGTGCCGCACGCTCTGCATACATGGGCATTTTTGGCAATGACGCCGCTGCCGAGCATGTCATTGCAAGCCTCGAGGACGAGGGTATCGAGCTTGACAAGTGCGAGCAGATGATTGGCGAGAACGGAGCGGCTCGCGTGACCGTCGTCGACGGTGACCGTGTCTTCCTTGGCTCCAACGAGGGCGGTATCCGTGGCGATGCGCGCTATGTCCTCGATCGCTTTGACCTTGCGTACATGAAGCAGTTCGATGTGGTTCATTCGGGCAACTATTGCTTTACCGAGCGCGAGCTGCCCAAGTTGAAGGCTGCGGGCGTCACGGTTTCTTTTGACTTTTCGGACGACTCCACCGACGAGTATTACGAGCAGATTGCGCCCTACGTCGATTTCGCTTTCTTTAGTGCGGCGGATGCCGCGAGTGAGGACGAGATCCGCGAGCGTCTGGCATGGGTGAAGGGCCTGGGTCCGCGTTTTGTGTCGGCTACGGCGGGCGCCGAGGGCTGCATTGCTTACGACGGCGAGCGTTATTACCGCCAGCTGGCTAAACCGGTAACGGACATGAAGGACACCATGGGGGCGGGCGACTCGTTCCTCACCTCGTTTTTGATGTGCTATCTCGATTCCGCCAAGCGTGGTGAGGATGGCGCCGAGGCCATCGAGCGCGCGCTTGACTTTGCTGCCGGGTTTGCTTCGACCGTGTGCGGCATGGAAGGTTCTTGGGGCCACGGAGCACCAATCGTCGAATAGCTTAAGAAAGCGTACGGCGGTCTGGCTATGAGGCCTTGGACAGCCGATGCAAAACAATAAGCGAAATGCGAAAAGGGGGCTCGCCATGTGGTGGGTCCCCTTTTGAACATTGGAGAAGACCATGGGTATTAAAGCGTGCGCGGCTGGTTTTTGCTGCGCGGACGTCTATCAAAACATCGGCGTGTTCTATCCGACCGGTAATGGCATTGACTGGGGTATCCATCTTGCACGAATGGGCGTTTCGGTATCCGCCGTGTCGGTTGTCGGCAAGGACGAGTACGGAGACAAGATGAGAGAGGCGCTGGCCGCCGAGGGGTTCGATATCTCACATCTGCGGGTGGAGGATGGCGACACTTCGGTGATGCTCATGGCATTGAAAGACGGCGTCGATCGCGTGCATCTCGAGGCAATCGATGGTGTTATGGAGACATATCGACCGAATGAAGACGACCGGGCGTTTATCCTAGAGCATGACATCATTCATACCGACCTGTTTGGCAATTGTTTGGACCTCCTGCCCGAATGGCATGATGCGGGCAAGACGGTGGTTATGGACTTCTCGGTGTTCAGCCAGGATCCCGAATATGCCTGCGAGAATCATTTTCCCTACGTTGACTATGCGTTCATGTCGTTTGAAGAGGACACTCCGGAGCTACGAGACTGGGTACGTCACGTGCAGGGATTGGGACCGCGCGTTGCGGTTGCCACGCTTGGCGAGAAGGGAAGCATTGCCTATGACGGTGAGCGCTTCTATGAGTGCGGGATCGTACCGGCGGAGAAGGTCGTTAATACCGTGGGTGCCGGCGACTCGTATATTGCCGGGTTTACCAAGGGCGTGATCGATGGCCTTGATATTCCGGCGTGTATGAAGGCGGGCGCTGAGCTGTCCTCCCGCGTCATCGGCTCTTTTGAGCCGTACTAGGGCCAAATGCCTGGAAAGGAGTACGAAATGGTTATCGACATGTTGGTTCAGCCCATGCTCTACGGCGAGATCTGTACGCCGGGTGATGAGCCCGATGGATTCGGTTTTTGGTCACGAGAATATGGTATGGGGCATATGGGCCCCATGGATTGGGATGAGCTTCAAGTCGAGATGGACGTCTGCGATGTGCAGAAGAGCGTGCTCATGCCGCTCGATGTAACCACGGCATGCGGAGGGCACTTTGGCACCAATGACCAGATTGCCATGCTGGTTGCCGCGCATCCCGATCGTCTGTGGGGATTTGCGAGCGTAGATCCGCGGGTGAGCGGTGCCGCAGACGAATTGGAGCGCGCCTTTACCGAGTTGGGGGCAAAGGGGCTTTGCCTGCATCCGGCAAAGCAGGGTTTTGCCCCCGATGATGCTGTGGCCGAGCCGCTTTACGAGCTGTGCGAGCGCTATAACAAACCGGTGGTTTTCCATGCCGGTATGTCTTGGGAACCGGGTGCAGAGCTCTCGCGCAGTAACCCGCTTGCATTTGAGCACACAATCGCAACGCATCCAAATGTGCGTTTTAGTTTGACACACTTTGGCTGGCCCTGGGTGCGCGAGACCGTGGCGATGCTGCTCAAGTATCCCAACTGCTACACGGACACCTCTATCACTTACATCGATTCGCCCGAGGAGATGATGCAGCGTCTTTTCACGGTCGATATGGGGCCGCTGTGGTATGAGCGTGCGCTATCGCATCAAGTGATGTTCGCCAGCAATACGCCGCGCTTCCGTGCGTTCAAACTCAAGCGGGCGCTCGATACCGTGTCCATGCGCGATGATGCGCGAGAAAGGCTCTACTGGGGTAATGCCCTGCGTTTTCTTGAAGGGGATGAGTGAACATGGTGACGCTCGAGACATTGAGCTATCTATCGACTGCTCCGGACCAGTTCATCGATATTACCGAAGACGTGCACGCTGCCATCGAACGCAGCTCGGTGACCAATGGCTTGGCAGCGATTATTTTGTCGCATACGACCTGTGGAATCGTGGTAAACGAGGGGCTGCCCTGCGTGGAGACGGATCTTATGGAGACGCTTGATCGCATCGCCCCACTCGATGCCCCCTATGCGCATGCACACTTCCTGCCGAGCTATGGAGCCACCGGCAACAACTCCTGTGGGCATATCAAGAGCATGATTTGTGGAAACAGTTGCTTCTTTCCCGTCCAAGATGGCCACATCGTGTGCGGAGGTGCCCAGAACATCTATCTTGCGGAGTTTGACGGTCCGCAGAAGCGAAAAGTGTACGTCGAGGTGCTGGGGGAGTAACGTCCCTGCAATAACCCTATGAAGGAGCACGTTATGTCGTTTCTAGCTTCGATGTTCAAGACCGAAAAGCCGGTTATCGGAATGCTGCACCTGCGTCCTCTGCCGGGCGATCCGCTGTATTACCCGGGCGGAAGCGTGTCGCAGGTCGTGGAAGCCGCCAAGCGCGATCTCGAGGCGTTGCAGCAGGGCGGTGTCGATGGCATTTTGATTACCAATGAGCTCTCGATGCCCTATGAGCAGCACGTTTCTCCCCCAACCCTTGCATCGATGGGCTATGTAATCGGGGCTCTGTCCCATGATCTGTCGACTCCTTGGGGAGCTGAGGCTATTTACGATGGTGATGCCACAATCGAGCTGTGCGCTGCCGTCGACGCGCAGTTCACGCGCTGCAATTTTTGCGGTGCCTGGGCCGGTGATCTCGGGCTGATTAACCGAGATTTCGCTCACACCATGCGTCGCAAGGCGGCGCTGCGCTTGGACGACCTCAAGCTTTTTCACTTCATCACGAGCGAGGGGGAGGTTTATCTCAACGACCGCACGACTGCGGACATTGCCGATTCACTTCTCTTTAATTGCCTTCCGGATGCGATGGTCATCGGCGGTTCGGCTGCCGGTCGTGGCGCTTCGGGCGAGCTTGCCGATGAAGTCCGCGAGCGTGTTGGCGAAGTACCCGTGGTATGTGGCACCGGTTGTCGCGAAAATACCGTGGCTGACGTATTTGCTCACTACGATGGCGCGTTTGTCGGCACCTGCTTAAAGCGCGACGGAAAGCTGGATGCCCCGGTTGATGTTGAGCGGGTAGCTCGTTTTATGGCTGCCGCTCGTACGGCGCGAGGGGAGTAGGCACCTATGGCGCTCTATCTGGGTATTGATATTGGGACAAGCGCCTCTAAAGGCGTTTTAATCGATGATCGATGCAACATCGTTTGCCAGGCCTCTTGTGGACACGAGACGGAGAACCCGCGTGATGGATGGTACCAGCATGATGCGGAGGCAGTTTGGTGGGGCGATTTTTGCCGCTTGTCGCGCGAGCTGGTGGTGCGATCGGGGGTTAACGCGGCACAGATCGGATGCGTGGGCCTTTCCGCATTGGGTTGCGACTGCGTACCGGTCGACACCGAGTGCAACGCGCTGGCGCCCGCGATTTTGTATGGAGTCGATGCACGTTCGAAGCCGCAGATCGACGAGCTTCTTTCCGAATATGGGTCAGATCGCGCACGCGAGCTTTTCGGGCATGATCCCTGTTCGTCAGATATTGCTCCCAAGATCTTGTGGTTTAAGGAGAATATGCTCGAGGTGCACGAACGTGCCGCGAAGTTCCTGACGGCGTCATCGTTTCTGTGCGCGAAGTTGACGGGGCGTTTTACGGTGGACCGTTATTTGGCGGAGGATTTTCTTCCCCTATACGACCGCTACACTTGGAAGGTTGATGCTCGGGAATGTGCTCGTTTCTGCCGGCCTGACCAGATGGCGGAGGTAATGTCGGCTACCGATATTGCCGGGGTGATTACGCAGCGTGCGGCTGAGGCGACGGGGCTCGCGGCGGGGACACCTGTCTTAGTGGGAACGGGCGACTCTGGTGCCGAGGCCATTTCGACGGGTGTATTCCGTCCCGGCGATATGATGGTTCAGTTGGGGAGCACGGCGTATTTCATCTACCTAGCTGATCATATGGTCGATGATGCCCGCCTGTGGCCAGGGACGTTTATCATTCCCGGAACTTACGGGATCTGCGCGGGGACCAATACGGCGGGCGCACTCACATCGTGGCTACGCCAAGAGCTGTATCGCGACGCCGTAGAGGCCGAGGGTCACGGTGGTCCCGATGCCTATTCGGTTATGGCGCATGATGCCGCCGATGTGGCGCCGGGTGCCGATGGGCTCCTGTGTCTGCCGTACTTTGCGGGGGAGCGTACTCCGCTCAACGATCCCGAGGCGCGTGGCGTCTTCTTTGGCCTGACCGGAAGGCATACGCGAGCCCATATGGTTCGCGCCGCCTTGGAAGGCGTCGCGTATACCGTTGCATCCCATGTCGACATTATCGAGCGAGAGCATGGACTGCCAATTGGGCGCATTATGCTTGTCGGAGGTGGAACCAAGAATCCAGTTTGGATGCAGACTATCGCCGACGTATGTGGGCGCGAGGTCTCGGTTGCCAAGGTTACGGTGGGCGCATGCTTCGGTGATGCCATCATGGCAGCTCTCGCAGGTGGCGCCTATGCATCGTGGGATGAGCTCGCCCAAGTCCTTGGCGTTGCGCAAACAATCGTGCCTGATATGGCTGCCCACGAGTTATATGCGTCGCGCCGTCATATCTTTGACGAATTGTATGCACGCAACCGTGATCTCATGCACGAATTGGTGTAATGCTGCCGAATTGTACTGCCTTCCAAAATAGGGACTGCGTTGTGCGATTCGCATGTCCCTTGGCATTTTTGCCCACAGGGGTTAGCGAAGGTCAAAAACAGAGTGCGCATTTGCTAAAACTGCCGACTCGATGCGCTTTGCGTCACAGTTTTTGAGTGAGGCAATGCGCATCGAGGCCCTTGTGAGTGATCTGATGAGCGACTGCGCGCTTGTTTCTGTGTTTGGTTCGGCTGGCGCATCGGTCTCGAGCAGTAGACGGTCGAGTGGAATCTGTCGGGCATATTCGCGACCGCGCTTGGTGGCGAGCATGCGTTCGTTGACGGAAAAATAACAGTCCGCATCACGCGCGCGGACGAGTTCGTCCGAAGTGCCGCTAAACCAGTGGAAGATGATAACGGGGGAGTCGGGGTTTGGGATGAGTAGTCCATGCGATTCGAGGACGTCCAGTACGGCTCCTGCCGAACGAACGGCGTGAATTGATATCACGCGCCCGGTAAGAGGATGCTGCACGAGTGTATCGCAGAGCCGGTCAAATGCCTGTATTTGTAGCGGCTCACTTCCGGCAGAGCGTGCGGAAAAGTCGAGTCCCACCTCGCCGATGTAGCGCTCTTGGGCAGCAACTTCGCAAAGCAGATCGACTTCGGCAGGACCGCAGCGGCCGTCGGCGAGCCACCAGGGGTGGAGCCCAACGCCAGCGATGATGCCTGGTAGGCGACGGACGCGCTCGTTTGCGGCCGAAAAGTCGCGTGGGTCGACCCCGCAGTCAAAGAGCCCCAGACCCGACGCCGCCGACTCACTGGCTGCAGCATCGGGGCCGAGCATCAAATCAAGATGACAATGCGTGTCAAAGAATTGCGGTTCCATCGCAGGACATCCTGCTAGTCCAGGCGTTGGCCGTCGGCGCGTACGCGCTCGGTGCCGCGCCCGCTGATCTGGCGGATAACCTCGCCGGCAATCATCTGACCCATGATGGGCGGCATAAAGCTGGCGGTACCCAACTCGGTACGCTCGTGGATGTTGGACGGGTCGCGGGGTTGGGTCTTAACCGATTCCTCGCAGCTAAACAGCACGTGCAGACTCTTGATTCCGCGCTTCTTACATTCTTTGCGCATGATGCGGCTCATGGGGTCACGTACCGTATCGAAAATGTCGGCAAAGCGGAGGCACTCGGGATGGAGCTTGTTGGCCCCGCCCATGGAGCTAACCAAACGAATGTCGTGGTCCTGAGCATATTTGGCAATGGTGAGCTTGGCCGAGATGGTGTCGATGGCGTCGACGACGTAGTCGAGCTTGCCGTCCGTCTGCTCCAAAACGCTCGCGAAGAACTCGTCGATGTTGTCGCTCAGCAGGTATTCGGTGCGTTTGATAACGGTGGCGGTGGGATTGATGTCGTGGATCATGGCTTCCATAACATCGACCTTGCGCTTGCCGATGGTGCTGTGAAAGGCGATAGCCTGGCGATTGATATTGCTGGGCGCAATGATGTCTTTATCCAGAATTACGAAATGGCCGATGCCGCCGCGGGCGAGCGCTTCGCAGCAGTTAGAGCCCACGCCGCCGCAGCCGAGCACCAACACCGTGGCGTCGGCGAGCTTGTCGAGCGCCTCGCGCCCCATGATGATCTCGAGCTTGGTGTCGCGCGTCTCGACGGGAGCGGCGGCTGCGGTTTCGGTCATAGATATCCTCCGATGGGGAAGTAATTAACGTAATTGGCTATCGCCATTATAGGTATTATTCTGCCTCCATTTGAGGCCTTGGGGCATGTTGAAATGAAGCGGGGATTCGCATAAGATTGAAGCAGATGGCACCCGTGGCCGCGGGTTGGCCAACTCCGAAACACGTTTATGGCGTGAGAAGTGGCCGTCTTCGCATTACGCGGGGGCGGCTATTTCATTCGACCTCCAATGTGGATGCCGAGCTCCACAGCCGCGATTACAAGCAATAACAACGTCAGGACATCGTCAATACTCATAGTCCATCTCCTTCTCTGGTAGAGGGGAGCTGGCCCATCTGCTTCTAACGGTATTGTAACTAAAAGCGAACGAGTGTTCTATGGCTATTGCTGAATTAGATAATTAGACAAACATCTAAATATCGAGTATAGTGTGCGCGTCGAACGAACTGTGAGAGGAGGTTCTATGCCGGGAGAGGGTTTTAAGGCACTGGCCGATCCGACGCGGCGGCGCATTTTGGAGTTGCTGCGCGAGGGCAATTGCACGGCGGGGGAGCTTGCCGAGCATTTCGATATCAGTAAGCCGTCGCTGAGCCATCACTTGGCGACGCTCAAAAACGCCGGGTTGGTGACCGACGAGCGCCATGGCCAAAACATCGTATACAGCTTAAACACCACCGTCATGCAGGATTTGATTGGCTGGTTTATGGGTTTTACAAACACGGAAGGTGATAAGGATGAATAACGAAAACAAGGGCATTCACCCCACGGGGGTATCGTCGCGCGTGTGGATTGCGCTGGTCGCTCTGTGCGTCGCCAATGTCGTAGCGCACCTCATGGTGATGCCGAGCTTGCCTGCGCAGATTCCCACGCACTGGGGCGCGAACGGCGCCGTCGACGGTTGGGGTCCTAGCTGGATGGCCTCCGCGCTCGGCGTGCTGCCTCTGGCGCTTCTCGCAATGTTCTGCGTGGTGCCGCGCATCGACCCCAAAGGTGAGGCATATCGAACCTCGGGCAAGTTCTACCAGGGCTTCGTAATCGCCTTCACCTTGTTCATGTGCGCTATAAGCTGGCTGGGAGAGCTTACGGTCTGGGGTGTGGTGCCGGCGGTCGGTTCAGCCAACGTGCTGATTTCCGGTGTTGTCGGTTTGCTGCTCATCGGCGTAGGCAACTACTTGCCGCGTGTGAAGCAGAACTATACGCTCGGTATCAAGACGCCTTGGGCGCTTGCCGATCCCGAGAACTGGCGCCGTACGCAGCGCTTTGGCGGTGCCTGCTTTATGGTGCTGGGTGTTGGCCTCATCGTGATGGGCGTTGCGGGCAGCGCGCTTTCGAGCGAGACCGTTGCCGCAGTTATCGCGGTGTTGGCATTTGGGTCGGTCGGGGCCGTGTATGTTTACTCGTACCTACTGTGGCGCAAATCGCGGCAGGCTGTTCGCTAAGGTTGCGGAAAACTAGCGTACGCAGTTCATATTATGCTTCGGGGGACTTTTCCCAGGTAGTATTAGGGGGTGTGGGCAACCATGCCCCTTTTTATTAGAACGCGCGGATTGTCCCCCTTTTGCTTTATCCAAAACGGAGAGACAAGAGGCTTTCCGCAGGTTGATAAGGAGTAATTGGCAGTGGCTGAGTTTATTTACAGCATGTATCAGGCTCGCAAGGCCCATGGCGACAAGGTGATCCTTGACGATGTGACCCTGAGCTTCTATCCCGGTGCCAAGATCGGCGTCGTGGGCCCCAACGGCATGGGCAAGTCGACCCTGCTCAAAATTATGGCCGGCATCGAAGAGGTTTCCAACGGCGATGCCAGGCTTACCCCCGGCTATACCGTGGGCATCCTGCAGCAGGAGCCGCCGCTTGACGACGACAAGACCGTCATCGAGAACGTGCGTATGGCATTTGGTGACATGATTGCCAAGGTCGATCGCTTTAATAAGATCGGCGAGGAGATGTGCGACCCGGACTGCGACATGGACGCCCTTATGGCCGAGATGGGCAAACTCCAAGACGAGATTGACGCCGCCGACGGCTGGGATATCGATTCCAAGCTCGGCCAGGCCATGGACGCCCTTCAACTGCCCGATTCCGATATGCCGGTCAATGTGCTCTCCGGTGGCGAGCGCCGTCGCGTGGCCCTGTGCAAGCTACTGCTCGAGGCTCCCGACCTGCTGCTGCTCGACGAGCCCACGAACCACCTGGACGCCGAGTCGATCTTGTGGCTCGAGCACTTCCTGCACAACTACCAGGGCGCCGTCCTGGCCGTCACACACGACCGTTACTTCCTGGACAACGTCGCCGAGTGGATCTGCGAGGTCGACCGCGGTCACCTCTATCCCTACAAGGGCAACTACTCCACGTATCTGGAGACCAAGGCCGCCCGTATCGAGGCCCAGGGCAACCGCGATGCCAAGCTCGCCAAGCGCATGGAGGCCGAGCTCGAGTGGGTGCGCAGCTCGCCGAAGGCCCGTCAGGCCAAGAACAAGGCCCGTCTGGCCCGTTATGAGGAGATGGAGGCTGAGGCCCGCGCAAGCCAGAAGCTCGACTGGACTGACATCCGCATTCCCGTCGGTCCGCGTCTGGGCAGCAAGGTCTTGGAGGCCCATCACCTGCACAAGGAGTTCGACGGCCGCGTGCTCATCGACGACCTTTCGTTCACCCTGCCGCGCAACGGCATCGTTGGCGTGATCGGACCCAACGGCGTCGGTAAGACCACGCTGTTCAAGACGATCGTGGGCTTGGAGCCTCTGACCTCGGGCGAACTCGAGGTGGGCGAGACCGTCAAGATCTCCTACGTCGACCAGAATCGTTCCGGCATCGACCCCGATAAGAACCTGTGGGAGGTCGTCTCGGACGGCCTGGACCACATGATGGTCGGCGAGACCGAGGTCCCGAGCCGCGCCTATGTGGCAAGCTTTGGCTTTAAGGGCCAGGACCAGCAGAAGCGCGCCGGCGTTCTCTCTGGCGGCGAGCGCAACCGTCTGAACCTGGCGCTCACGCTCAAGCAGGGCGGCAACCTGCTGCTTCTCGACGAGCCCACGAACGACCTCGACGTCGAGACGCTGTCCTCGCTCGAAGCGGCGCTGCTCGAGTTCCCGGGCTGCTCGGTGGTCATTAGCCACGATCGTATGTTCCTGGACCGCGTCGCCACGCACATTCTGGCGTGGGAGGGCACCGACGAGAATCCGGGCAACTGGTATTGGTTCGAAGGCAACTTCGAGGCCTATCAGGCCAACCGCATCGAGCGCCTAGGCGAGGACGCAGCCCAGCCGCATCGTATTCACCGTAAGCTGACGCGCGACTAGATCGTTACGCGGTTTTCCAAACCGCGTAACTGCTCGACGCTGCGCGGGTCGCAAGCACCCCATCTTGCCGTTCAAGCCGTCGCTCGCGTACCGAAGTACGCGTCGCTCCTCTTTCACGGCAACCTGGGGCACTTGCGGCCCGCTCGCTGTTGGTTACGCAACATCAACAAATAAAAACGGCTCAAATCCTGATTTGGATTTGAGCCGTTTGTCGTTACTGCTCGGGTTCTTCGACTTTATCGATGGCCCAGGTGGCTCCGAGGCCTCCGGTGGTGTTGCGGCGGATGCGCACGGTGACTTCGTGGCGCTCGCCGGCCTGCGTGTAGCGCAGGGGGAAGATTGCGCGGTTTCGCGCGGCCTCGATGGTGCCGCGTTCGCGGGCGATCCAGTAGTACTCGCCGACGATGCCGAGCGTGTCGGCGCCGTAGGGGAGATAGGTCGACAGCTGGTGTAGCAACGGGCCGGGGCAGAAGACCTCGGTTGCGAAATCGACGGGGAAGTCCTCGGGGATGGTCGGTGCTGTGGATGCGGGGGCCGGTGCTGCTGCGGGTACCGAAGCCGGTACCGGTGCGGGAATTTGGTCATAGACAGGTGCGGATGCGGACTCGATGACGGGTGCAGACTCGGGCGCCGGTTCTGGCTTAACTGCGGAATCTGTCGGTTCCACGGAGACGGATGTGTCTTCAGTCTCGGTTTTGGCATCGGCTTGCGGGGCGTCCTCCGCCTCGACAGACGGCTTTGCCTCGACCGGTGTGGAGGCCATGGTGGTGATGCCGGCGTTTGCGTTCTCGGGGTCATAGACGATCGTGAGCGAGATGGCAGGCTGCAGCGTCTCGGGCTCCGGCGTCGACTCGGTAGCGTCTTGATCAGCGGGCTCGTCGGACTGATCGTCCTCGGCCTCGTCGCCAAAGACATCGCTGCTTCGGAACGCAGGCGTCTCGCGTTGGTTAGCGACTTCTTCGGTTGTCGACTTGGGAGCCTCGTCGAGCTCCGCAGTGGCTTCCTGCTCAGATATGACTTCGGGATCGGTCGTGGTGGCGATTTCGGTTTCGGCTTCTGCCGTTACCTCAATAGCGACTTCGATCTCTGTCTCGGGCTCGGGTTCCGGCGCGGCTTCAACCATGGTTTCTGGCTCGGAACGCTTAACGTGCTTGGGGCGCACGGCCTTGAGGTCCTTCTCACCGCGTTTCTTCTTTTTGTAGGACTGCTTGGCGCCCTTGGCAGCCTTGGCAGCCTTGGACTTGTCTTCGCCCTTGGCAAGGGCGGTATCCCAGGCCTCGTTGGCGATGACGGTGGCATACAGGCGGCCGCCCTTAAAGACGGTCAGCTTAATGCAGTCGTTGAGCTCCTCGAGCAGCTCGCGCGTGGACTCGAAGCCCAGGTCATAAGCGGTCATGTCGCCAGCAGCGAGCGCCTCCTCGACCTGCGTCATAAACGTTTGCTTGCCGCATCCAATCGCATCGCGCAGCAGGCGATACAGATAGATGTGGTTGCCCAGCGAAAGCGTGGGCCTAACTATTGTCTTGCTCATGGCAAATCTCCTCTTTACACATGTAAAGCATCTTACCATCGCATGGCGTTCGCCATGGCGGCACCCAAGGCAAACGGGCGCGAACCGCTTTCGATTCGCGCCCGTTGTACAGGTTGGTTATCTATGAGAGGCAAATGTGCTTAGTTGCCCGATGCCGTGTCTTGGCTCGAACTGTCAGATGCCGTGCCGGACGCGGTTCCGCTCGAGCTGTTGGTGTTGCTACTGTCTGCTGCACCCGTTCCCGACGTGGTGTCGCCCGTCTGGCCTCCCGTGTTCGGCTGTGAACCGTCAGTTGTTTGGCTTGAGTTGGTCGTGTCGGACGGCGTGCCACTGTTGGCCGTAGAGGAATCGGTGCCCTGCGATTGGTTTTGGGTGTTCGAGGACGAATCGGCAGAGGTAGAACTGTCTTGCGTGCTGTCCGCCTGTGCCTGCTGATCCTGCGACTGGGTGTTGCCATTTGCATCGCTCTCGGTCGTGCGCGACGAAAGGATTGGCTCGGGGCGCTCGCCCAGACCCTCACCGGCGGTGGTTATAAGGATGGCGCCGGCGCAGGCGATGACCGCGACGATGGCGATGGCGATCGAGAAGACGATGACCTTCTTTTGCGTCTGGCTGCGCTCTGCCGCCGCCTTGGCGCGCAGGCTGTCGGGAGCGACGCGCGCCGTGGTCGCGCGCCCCGCAATCTGGCGCATCTCCTGCGTAGTCGCGGCGCCGCCCAGGTGCTCCTCGGCATCAAGCTCAACGGGTTCATAGGCGCCGGCAGGGTAGTCGTCGGCGGTGTGTGTACCTTTGAGGGCTTCGGCGCTGGCAGAGATAAAGTGGCGGTAGACCTGCGAGGACACAACGGTGATGACCGAGCTCACGGCGGCACCAATCACCGAGCCGGCAATGCCGATCTTTGAAGCAAGCGCCACGCTTGTGGCCGCAGCTGCGGCGCCGGCGATGATCTGGGGAATGGAAATATCATCGAACAGACCTTTTTTAGGCGCGATGGCCATGGTCTGGCCGATGGAGTGGTTCTCGTGCACGCCGTTGTTGAGCGATGCCGGCGTCATAACGCGCGTGCGCGGCGCGTCAGTGTACTTGGTTGTCATACGGGGTCCTCCCGGTGTAAATCTGCTTCGTTTCGTGTAGCCATCAGGGTACCCACCAGATGTGAATCGTACGTGACATTTAACAGATACCATCAACTCATCAATAGCTCACCAAGTTGGTGGGATGCGGTTGCACCCGGCGGTTGAACTACAATAGAGCTTGCTAATTGTTGTGAATGGCGTCTACGCACGGGAGCATTCTTATGAATCTTCACCTTTCTCAGTCTGATGGCTTTTTGCGTGTGGCGGCGGCGTCGCCGCAGATTCGCGTTGCCGATGTCGAGGGCAATGCCGAGGTTGCGCTGGCGGCTGTTCGCGATGCTGCCGAGCGTGGCGTTCGTGCGTTGGTGTTGCCCGAGCTTAATCTGACCGGCTATACCGCGGCCGATCTGTTCCATAACCGCACACTGCTGCATGCCTGCGAGGCTGCTCTGGTGCATATCCTCGACGAGACTCGTGAGCTGCCGATTGTCTTTACCATTGGTCTTCCCGTTGCGGTTGCCGAGAATATCTACAACTGCGCCGCCGTGTGCTGCGCGGGCGAGCTTTTGGGCCTCACGGCCAAGAAGTATTTGCCCAACTATGGCGAGTTCTATGAGCGCCGTTGGTTCGCTCCGGCGCCCGCGGATCCCGTGTGGGTTGAATTTGCCGGTCAGGGTCCGGTTCCGCTGGGTTCGGGGCTTGTCTACCGTTGCTGTGATGAGGGCGCCGAGGACCTGGTGCTGGGCGTTGAGGTCTGTGAGGACCTGTGGGTGCCGGCGCCCCCTTCGACCGAGATGGCGCTTGCCGGTGCGACGGTGATTCTCAACCCGTCGGCCTCTGACGAAATCATCGGTAAGGCAGATTACCGCCGCAGCCTTATCTCTAACCAAAGCGCGCGCCTGTACTGCGCTTATGCCTACGCGGACGCGAGTGAGGGCGAGTCCACGACCGACATGGTCTTTGCGGGGGAGAACCTCGTCTACGAAAACGGCTCCAAGCTCGCCGCGACTAAACTGCTTACCTGCGATATGGCCGTTGCCGACGTTGATCTTGACCGCCTGGTTGCCGAGCGCCGTCGCTCGACGACGTGGACGCGCGCGGACGATGCGCCGGAGGCCACGATTGTTGAATTTTCGTTTGAGGACGTGCTGGCAGACGAACCTGTCCTGCGCGATGCGCTCGACATCGACCGTGTCTTCCCCCGCGCACCCTTCGTGCCTGCCGACCATGGTGACCTGGCTGAGCGCTGCGAGACCATCCTCGACCTGCAGACCGCGGGCCTCAAGACCCGTCTTGCCCATACGGGTACCAAGGCGGCTGTCATCGGTCTTTCAGGCGGCCTGGACTCCACGCTGGCACTGCTTGTGACCGTGCGTGCCTTCGATGCGCTGGGGCTGCCGCGCACGGGTATCACGGCGGTCTCCATGCCAGGTTTTGGCACGACGCATCGCACTAAGTCGAATGCCGAGTCGCTCGCTCGCGACCTAGGCGTGAGCTTCCGCGAAGTCTCGATCCATGCAGCCGTGGAGCAGCATTTTAAGGACATCGAGCACGATCCGGCCGTGCAGGACGTGACTTACGAGAACAGTCAGGCCCGCGAGCGCACGCAGATTCTGATGGATCTGGCCAACCAGGCTGGCGGTTTTGTCATCGGCACGGGCGACCTGTCGGAGCTGGCGCTCGGCTGGGCTACCTATAACGGCGACCACATGAGCATGTATGCCGTCAACGCGAGCGTGCCCAAGACGCTTGTGCGCCATCTGGTGCGCTATGCGGCTGATGTCTTTGGCGGGCGTATTGCCGAGGTCTTGCTCGATATCCTCGATACGCCGGTGTCCCCCGAGCTTCTGCCGCCCACGGGCGACGGCGAGATTGCGCAGAAGACCGAGGATTTGGTGGGCCCGTACGAGCTGCACGATTACTTCCTCTACTACATGTTGCGTTTTGGCTTTGAGCCGGGCAAGATCTACCGCATGGCGCTCAAGAGCTTCGAGGGCGTCTACGACGTCAAGACCATTCACACGTGGCTACGCACGTTCTACCGTCGCTTCTTTGCCCAGCAGTTTAAGCGCAGCTGCCTGCCCGATGGCCCCAAGGTGGGCTCGGTCACGCTCAGCCCGCGCGGCGATTGGCGCATGCCGAGTGACGCCAGCTCGCGCCTGTGGCTCGCCCAGATCGACGCGCTCAATGCAATTGACTAAGGTTGCCAAATTGAACCAAAACAGCGGGTGCAAGCGTTACACTTTTGCAATCTGATGGCCCGTATCGCGCGGCGCTCTTGTCGGAGCGCCGCGTTTTTCATATCGAAAGGTGGCACCATGCAGGCATCGCAGCGTCTCGACCGCTTTGGCGCGGAGGTCTTCGCCTCGCTCAACAACAAACTTCTCGCGCTGAAGGCTCAGGGCAAGACCATTTACAACATGAGCGTGGGCACGCCCGACTTTAAGCCGTACGACCATGTGGTCGAGGCGCTCACGCATGCAGCCCAAGATCCCGAGATGTGGAAGTATGCCCTGCGCGACCTGCCCGAACTCAAACAAGCCGTGTGCGATTACTATGAGCGTCGCTTTGGTGTCTCCGGCATTACGCCGTCTATGGTGCAGTCGTGCAACGGCACGCAGGAGGGCGTGGGCCATTTGGGCCTGGCCCTGCTCGATCCGGGTGACACCATTTTGGTTCCCGATCCGTGCTACCCGGTCTTTGAGGCGGGCGCCAAGATCGCCGATGCCAAGCTCGAGTACTATCCGTTGGTCGCCGAGCATAATTACCTGCCCTATGTGGCGGGTATCGATCCCGAGGTGGCCGATCGTGCCAAGTATATGATCGTGTCGCTGCCCGCAAACCCGGTCGGCTCGGTGGGCACGCCCGAGGTCTACGAGGAGATCATCGCTTTCGCCCGCGAGCACGACCTGCTCATCGTCCATGACAACGCGTACTCCGACATCGTGTTCGACGGCGAGCCGGGCGGCAGCTTCTTGCAGTATCCCGGTGCGCTTGAGGTGGGCGTGGAGTTCTTCTCGCTTTCCAAGTCGTTTAACGTCACCGGTGCGCGTATCGGCTTTTTGGTCGGCCGCGAGGACGTGGTCTCTGCCTTTGCCAAGCTGCGCGGCCAGATCGACTTTGGCATGTTCTTCCCGATCCAGAAGGCTGCTATCGCCTGCCTGAACGGTCCGCGCGATGAGGTCGAGGCGCAGCGTCTGAAGTACCAGGAGCGCCGCGATGCCCTGTGCGACGGTCTTGAGGGCCTGGGCTGGGAGCGTCCCAACGCGCATGGCTCTATGTTTGTGTGGGCCAAGCTTCCCGGTGGTCGCACCGATTCCATGGCGTTTTGCGAGGAGCTCATGGAGAAGGCCGGCGTTGTGGTGACGCCGGGCGCGAGCTTTGGTCCTTCGGGCGAGGGGCACGTGCGCATGGCGCTGGTCTTGCCGCCCGACCAGATTGCTTTGGCTGTCGAGGCCATTCGCGAGGCGGGCCTGTATTAGAAAGGTATTTCGGCTCGTCAATAGCTCGAAACCGATTTCGTGCAGTTATTTTACGATTTCTGCAAACAATTTCGGTAAACGGTCGATTTTTGGCTGCGAATAGGAGCATAATCAAAGTCCCGATTGGATGTATTGGGATTACGGCAAGCCGCTCGGGTCGTTCCCGGGCGGCTTGCTTGTGGAGAGAGATGGGAGTTTCTAATGGTTAACGAGAAGAAGGTCGCTATTGTCGGCTGCGGTTTCGTCGGTTCGTCTTCGGCGTTCGCGCTGATGCAGAGCGGTCTGTTCTCCGAAATGGTCCTCATCGACGTGGACAAGAACCGCGCCGAGGGTGAGGCTCTGGATATCGCGCACGGTATGACGTTTGCCGAGCCGATGAAGATCTACGCCGGCGATTATTCCGATGTCGCCGACGCCGCCATGATCGTCGTCACCGCTGGCGCTGCCCAGAAGCCCGGTGAGACTCGCCTGGACCTGGTCAACAAGAACGTCAGCATCTTTAAGTCCATTATCCCCGAGATTAAGAAGTCCGGCTTCGACGGCATTCTGCTCATCGTCTCCAACCCGGTCGATGTTCTGACCTACGCCGCCATCAAGATGTCCGGCCTGCCCGAGGGCCACGTCATCGGTTCCGGTACCGTGCTCGACACCGGCCGTCTGCAGCAGATGCTTGGTGCCCACGTCGAGGTCGACCCGCGCGATGTCCAGGCCTATGTCATGGGTGAGCACGGCGACTCCGAGTTTGTCGCTTGGTCCAGCGCTCAGGTTGCCGGCGTTCCGCTGAACACCTTCTGCGAGCTTCACGGTCATCTGGAGCATGAGGCTGCCGAGAAGCGCATCGCCGAGGACGTCAAGAACTCCGCCTACACCATCATCGAGAAGAAGCACGCCACCTACTACGGCGTCGCCATGGCCGTCAAGCGCATCTGCACTGCCGTCATGCGTGACGAGCAGACCGTTCTGCCCGTTTCCTCGCTCATGGTGGGCGAGTACGGCCTGTCCGATCTTGCCATCTCCATGCCGACCGTCGTTGGCCGCGACGGCGTTGTCTGCCGCGTCCCCGTGCCGCTGAACGATGACGAGCAGCATGAGCTCACTGCCTCCGCCAAGGCCCTCAAGGACATCATCGACAGCGTCGACTTCTCCTGCTAAATCAAGCTCGCGAGAGCGAAAAGCTACAATGAAGGCGTCCGAGCCCACACGGCCCGGGCGCCTTTTTGGTGCAAAATTACCTGTCCTCGATGCACCATAGTTGATGGGAGGGCCATGTCGGATTCGCCTAATTTTTTGACCTATGCCCAGACGGCGTTTGATCCGCTTGAGGAACGGCCGTTCTGCGCGGTGGATAGCCTGGTCTTTGCGTGGTTGTCCTATTTGCGTTTGCCGGGTGATATGGCGGAGCTGACGAACTGGCAGGGCCTAGACGTACGCGAGCTGCTGCGTGCCGAGTGCTACCGGGACATGATTGGCGACTTGTGGGACCCAGAGGGGAGCAGGGCCTTGTTGGAGGCCGTGGCAGCAAGCCCTCGCTACCGTGGCGTGCACGTTTGCGGCTATCGTGCCGTGAGCGATGTGGTGGCGACAGAGCAGTTTGCAGCCATGGCGTTCCGGTTTCCGGCGGGGTTTAGCTATCTTTCCTTCCGGGGGACCGACAGCACGATTGTGGGCTGGAAAGAGGACTTCAACATGGCGTTCCGGTGTCCCGTGCCCTCCCAGGAATCTGCGGCGCGCTATGTGGACGAGGCAGCGGATGCGATTGACGGGGCGCTTTTGTGCGGAGGTCATTCCAAGGGTGGAAACCTTGCGGTGTACGGTGCGGCGATGTGCTCCGATGTCGCCCGTGATCGAATCGAACGGGTGTATTCCCATGATGGTCCGGGCTTCGTCGAGGAGTTTCTGAACGGCAACGCCTTTGCCGATCTTTCCGGTCGAATCGACAAGACGCTACCTCGGTCGTCGATCTTCGGCATGATGTTCGAGACACAGGAGGACTATGCCATCGTTGAGAGCACCGAGTTCAGCCTGCTGCAGCACAATCCCTTTAGCTGGGTGGTTGATGGTCGCGACTTCGTGTACTGTGAGCGCCTGTCCGCCGGTGCTCGATACGTTGATGGCTCCATCCGCGAGATGCTGCTTGCAGTGTCACCTAGCGAGCGCGAGCGTTTTGTAGATGCGTTGTTCTCCGTGTTTGAGGCTACGGGTGCTGAGCGGTTTGCGGATATCGCTGGGAATCTGCGCGAGAGCCTGCCCATGATGCTCCAGACTGCGCAAGGCTTTGACAAGGACACGCGACGCTTTGTCTCGCAGACTATCGTTGCGATTCTTAAGTGTGCGCTTCTGCCCAAACGTCCCCAGGTCGACATGCCAGCTGCCGGCAAGAGCTTGGCAGAACAACTCGAGGCTTGGCAGTCCGAACTCCTACGCTAGCTATTGGTGCAAAGCAACCTGTCCCCGATGCACCAATCTTCGATGCGCTTGGGGCAGGCTCGACCGCTATACTGGTTCGTGCTTAAATCGATCTAGAACGGAATGCCGTATATGAAAATCAATCACGCGATTCTGCATATCCTGGACTTTGACTCTGCCGTCAACGTCATGAGCCAGCGCGAGCTCGATATCGAGAGCCGTACCGTGCGCAACTTTGTGACCACGCATCTGCGCCGCGCACGAACCTCGGCCGACAATAAGCGCGCCACGTTTGCCGAGAACTCTGCGTTTGGCGGCGAGCTCAAGGGTTATTTCTTTGGCGAGCGCGAGTTCGTGGACCTGTCGCAGCAGATTGCGGAGTTTATCTCCTCCGAGCTCACCAAAGCCGAGAAAGCCGAGTCCACCGACGTGCTCGTGGCCGACTTTGACGACGATGAGGATGCCCGCTGGTTTGCCGTGATGCTGCTGGGCTCCAAGCAGGCCTTTATGCACGAGGTGGGCCGCGAGGAAGGCGAGGTGCGCAACGACATCGCGCGCCACTATGCCATTCTGCCGAACCCTTCGCAAAAGGTGCCGAGCTATGCCATCGTGCGCGCGAGCACCATGGAGATCGGCTACGTGGACAAGAAGCGTAAGATTGCCGGCGAGGACCGTATGCTCATTCCCGACGGTCTGCTACAGTGCGATACGGGCGTATCGGGAAAGGAAGTCATCGACACCGTGACGCGTGTGGTCGAGGAAGTCGCCGAGGAGCACGGCGCCAACACGGCCGTGGCGCTCGCCAAGGTTAAGGCCGCTGTGGCCGAGAAGGTCGAGGATGACGAGGAGCTGCCGCCTTGGGATATCGTCGATGAGGTCTTTGAGGACGAGCCGGTCATCAAAGAGAGCGTGCGCGCGGCGCTGACCGAAGAGAAGGTGCCCGAGCGTGTGCCCGTGGAGCGCAAGCAGGTCGAGCGTGCGGCCGTGCGCAACCACAAGATTCGTACCGATACGGGCATCGAGATCAGCTTTCCGGCCGAGATGGGCTCGAACTCCGAGTACATCGAGTTTGTCAACGAGCCCAACGGCCTCATCTCCATCGAGCTCAAAAACATCGGCAGCATCGAGAATCGATAAGTTGCGTTACGCCTACAGCGGGAAAGCAAAGGCCGAAGCCTTGGATGAGGGCTTCGACCTTTTTACTTGGGGCTTAATTACGCTACTGGTTGAGCATAAGTCAGCGAAAACGCCCCAGAGCGAGCAAGGTGACGTGAAAGAGGAGGGCATTGACCTTTTGGTCATGCCCGACGATTGAACGTCAGATTGCCGCTCTGGGGCGTTTGCAGCGTCGAGTCGTTACGGCGTTTGGTAAAACGCCGTAACTGTTAAAGTCGACGTAAGCCCTCTTCCAGACCGGTCTTGCTGTCGGTCTTCTCGTCGCGCATCTTGATGACGCGGGCGGGAACGCCGGCCACGACGGCGCCGGCGGGGACGTCCTCGACGCACACGGCGCCGGCGGCAACGACAGCGCCCTTGCCTACGTGCACGCCCTCCAGAACCACGGCGTTGGCGCCGATCATGACATCGTCCTCGATGATGACGGGCGTGGCGCTGGCGGGCTCCACAACGCCTGCCAGCACGGTGCCGGCGCCGATATGGCAGTTCTTGCCCACGGTGGCGCGGCCGCCCAGCACGGCGCCCATATCGATCATGGAACCCTCGCCGATAACGGAGCCGATGTTGATGATGGCGCCCATCATGATGACGGCACGGTCGCCAATCTCGACGCGGTCGCGGATGATCGCGCCCGGCTCGATGCGGGCGTTGATGCCCTTAAGGTCGAGCATGGGCACGGCGGAGTTGCGGCAGTCGTTCTCTACGTCGTAGTAGTCGATGGAGTCGGCGTTGGCGTCGAGGATTGCCTTGAGCTCATCCCAGTCACCAAAGACGGTCTTGCCACGACGACCGCCGTAGACGTGTGCATTGCCCCACTGGACCTTCATGCCGGGCTTCTCGCGCACGTACAGCTTGACGGGCGTCTTTTTGGGTGCGGTAGCGATGTAGTTGATAATCTCCTGTGCATCCATCTCGGCTGCATTGCTCATTTGCTGTCTCTCCTTTGAGTAGGTACGGTTGATAGCTAGTTAGGCGAACATGACCTGGTCGAACGTATAGAAGCCGTGCTCGCGGGTGACGAGCTTCTGCGCGGCTGCCAGGGCGCCGTTGACGAAGATCTGACGGCTCGTGGCGCGATGCGTGAGCGTGACCTCCTCGTCCTGGCCAAAGAAGCTCACCTCGTGCACGCCGGCGACGGTGCCGCCGCGCAGCGAGTGCATACCGATTTCCTTGGGGTCGCGCGCGCCGCACATGCCCTCGCGTCCGTAGACGGGGTGGTAGCCTGCCTCGGGCTCGGTTTCGACGACGGCATCGAGCAGTAACTTGGCAGTGCCGCTGGGGGCGTCGACCTTTTGGTTATGGTGCGTCTCGACGATTTCGCAGTCAAAGCCGGGCAGCTCGCGTGTGGCCTGTGCTACCAGATGACGCAGGGCTGCGATACCGATGGAGTAATTGCCAGAGTGCATGACGCGTGCGTTCTGACCCAGCTCGCGCAGGCGATCCATCTGCTCGGGGGTGTAGCCTGTAGTGCCCGAGACCAACGCCGCGCCTGTACGCTCGACATAGGCGACGACGGCATCGAAGGTCACGACGTTCGAGAAGTCGATGATGACGTCGGCTGCCGGGGCGCTCGCGAGCTCGGACAGGTCAAAACCGATCTGGGCGACGATGCCGAAAACAGGTTGTCCGGCGGCGTCGACAATGCCTTCGGCGGTAGAGCGGATGAGCGAGCCCATGCGGCCCGTTCCCATAATAACGGTCTTAATCAAGCAGACCAGCTCCCTTCAGAGCATCGGTAAGTGCGGCTCGCGTATCGTCGGCCATGGGGCACAGTGGCATACGGTAGTTTGCCTCGATCATACCCATCTGAGCGAGCGCTTCCTTAACGGGGATGGGGTTGACCTCGCTAAAGAGGGCATTGATGAGCGGCTGGCCGGCGATCTGGATATCGCGGGCGCGCACTACGTCGCCGTCCAGATAGGCGCGGCACATGTCGTGCACGAGCTGCGGCTGAACATCGGCCCACACGCTGATGGTGCCCGAGGCGCCCAGGCTCATGAGCGGTACGGTGAGGGCGTCCTCGCCCGAGTACATGCGGAAGTTATCGGACAGCAGGTGGGCGATCTTGGCCGCGTAGGCGACGTTGCCCGAGGCTTCTTTAATACCCATGATGTTTGGGTGCGCGGCCAGGCGCTCCACGTTGTGCACGCTGATGCCGCAGCCGCAGCGGCCGGGGATGTTGTACAGGATGCAGGGGATGTCCACGGCGTCGGCCACGGTCTTAAAGTGCTGGTAGATGCCCTCTTCGTTAGACTTGTTGTAGTAGGGGGTAATGAGCAGCAGACCATCGGCGCCCAGGCCCTGGTAAGTGAGCGACTTGGTGAGCATGGTCTGCGTGGAGTTAGAGCCCGAGCCGGCAATAACGGGGACGCGTCCTGCAACATGCTTGACCACGGCGGCGACGACGGAGTTGTCCTCGTCATCGGTCATCGTGGCGCTCTCGCCGGTGGTGCCCAGGGTGAGAATGGCGTCGGTGCCATTTTGCAAGTGGAAATCGATAAGGCGCTCGAGCGCGTCAAAGTCGACACTGCCGTCCTTTTTAAACGGCGTAACCAGGGCGACGATTGAGCCCTCGAGATTGCGGATGTCCATGTTCTTCTCCTTCGCCTCCGCGATCTGGATGCGTTTGTTCCATTGAGCTGCGACTGCCAGGCGCTCGTCTTCGGCGCGACGGCGGGCACTTTCGGCGCGCGACTTGGCCAGCAGCTCTCGGCCGCACGGCAGCACGTCGAGCGTGGCAAAGTAATCGCCCGGGCGCTCGGCGCGGCGGATGAGGTCGGCCGCGCCGTCGGGGCGCAGCAGGACCTCTGCGGAGCGCAGGCGTCCGTTGTAGTTGTAGCCCATGGAGTAGCCATGCGCGCCGGTATCGTGGATCACAAGCAGGTCGCCCATGTCGATATGCGGCAGCTCACGATCGATGGCGAACTTGTCGTTGTTCTCGCACAGATTGCCCGTGATGTCGTACGTGTTCGTGACGGGGGCTGCGGTTTTATCAGGACCGTCCGGCTGACCCATCACCGTGATGTGGTGGTAAGCGCCATACATGGCAGGGCGGATCAGATCGACGGCGCTTGCGTCGACACCGATATAGTCCTTGTAGATCTGCTTCTCGTGGATGGCCTTGGTGACCAGGCAGCCGTAGGGGCCCATCATAAAGCGGCCCATCTCGGTGCAGATGGCCACATCGCCCATGCCGGCAGGAACCAGGATCTCGTCGTATGCCGCGTGCACCCCCTCGCCGATGGCGTGAATGTCGTTGGCCTGCTGCTCGGGCAGATAGGGGATGCCGACGCCGCCGGACAGATTGATGAAGGCGACGTGTGCGCCGGTCTCGCGCTCCAGGCGCACGGCAAGCTCAAAGAGGATGCGCGCAAGCTTGGGGTAGTAGTCGTTGGTGACGGTGTTGCTGGCAAGGAATGCGTGGATACCAAAGTCCTCGGCACCCTTGGCCTTGAGCGTGCGGAAGGCCTCGAAGAGCTGCTCGGTGGTCATGCCGTACTTGGAGTCGCCCGGGTTGTCCATGATGCCATTGGAGAGCTGGAACAGGCCGCCCGGATTAAAGCGGCAGCTAACCGTCTTGGGGATGGGCCCCGCAACGCGCTCAAAGAACTCGATATGGCTGATGTCGTCAAAGTTGACGATGGCGCCCAGTTTATCTGCAAGGGCAAAGTCCGCCGCCGGCGTGTCGTTGGACGAGAACATGATGTCGTGTCCCGTGATGCCCAGCGAGCGGGCAATCATGAGCTCGGTATAGCTCGAACAATCGCAGCCGCAGCCGTATTCGTTGAGAATGGAGATGAGCGCCGGGTTGGGATTGGCCTTGACGGCAAAGTATTCCTTAAAGCCCGGGTTCCATGCGAAGGCGTCGCGCACCTCTTGCATGTTGCGGCGGATACCCGCCTCGTCGTATAGATGAAATGGCGTGGGGAACTGCTCGACGATATGCTCGAGCGTCTCCTTGTCCACAAACGGTTGCTTGGCCGCATATGCCTCGTTGGGGGTCAATGCCATGTCCCGAAAACCTCGCTATCCAGACGGCGCCATCTGCGCATCGAATCCGCATAACGTGGACCCAATGTCCGGATAGCGCTCCCGCATTGCTGCAGACAGTCCTGCGGGTGTTTCCCGCAGGCCCACCAGGCTGTTCGTGCCCGAAATGCCCAGTTCGGCGGGTTTCGCCTCCCCGCAGGGTCAAAGTCTGCCGACTCGCCCGCGGCTCATCGTGCCCGCGCCTCTATCAAGTGGTAAAGACCCTACCACGTTGCACTTTACCAAACAAGAGTATTCGTATATAACGTTTAAAAAATGCAGGGATATGCTAGAAACAAGGGTGCCACAATCCTGCGTCACAATATTGTGTGAATGGATATGCCCCCCATGAAAGGATCCTTTATGACCGAGCTCCAAGAACTTCGTCGCTATCGGCGCGACTTGCACCGCATTCCGGAGCTCGATTTCGATCTTCCTCAAACCATAGCCTATATCGAGGGCGTGCTCGCCTCGCTTACCTGTGAAGTAACCCATCCGTGCCCCAGCTGCGTCTGCGCTTTCTTCGATGCCGGCACGGGCGCCGCGCATGCCACGGCGATTCGCGCCGACATGGACGCCCTGCCCATCGCGGAGGCAACGGGCGCGGCCTTTGCCTCGACGCATCCCGGTAAGATGCATGCGTGCGGTCACGACGGCCACATGGCCATGGCGCTCGCGGCGGCGACTTTTGTCGACCGTACGATTCGTGAGCAGCCGGGCGCCATCAAGCGTAACGTGCTCTTTGTGTTCCAGCCGGCCGAGGAGACGACCGGTGGCGCTAAGACGGTATGCGAGAGCGGCGTGTTTGAGCGTTACGGGGCCGATCGCATCTTCGGCTTCCATGTGTGGCCCGATCTGCCCGCCGGCACGTTGGCGAGCTGTTCCGGTCCGCTGCTGGCGCGCTCGAGCGAGACGCACATTCATATCCATGGCGCGAGTATCCATATCGCCAAGACCTATGGCGTTCCGGTCGAGGAATCGCACGATGCCGCACTGGCGGCGGCCAAGTTCTTGGTTGCCGAGCGCGAGCTGATGGACGAGCTGGGTGCCGACGAGCCCTGCATCGGCAAGTTTGGTCTGCTGCAGGCAGGCACCGTCTGCAACGCGGTGGCGGGGGAGGCCCATGTCGCCGGTAGCCTGCGCGTGTTTACGGACGATATGTTCGACCGCGCGCGCGAGGGCGTGCGCCGTGTGCTTGACGAGGCATGCACCGCAACGGGCTGCACGTACGATCTCGACTTTGCCGAGGGTTATCCGCCGGTCGATAACGACCCCGAGCTGTTCGCCCACATTGCTCCGGCCTTGCCCGAGCTGCAGCTTGTGGACGAGCCGCTGTTGATTGCCGAGGACTTCGCCTTCTACCAGCGCCATCTACCGGGTGTGTTCTTCTTGCTGGGCACGGGCGTGCCGGAGGGTCAAGAAAACCCGAGCGATTCGGACGGCTGTTCCGCCTATGCCACAAGCGCCCTGCATACTGATACCATGCTCTTTGACGAGGAGATCCTACTTAAGGGCCTCGATGTCTACAAACGATTGCTTTTGCTTGACTAAGACGTGAAGGACTATTTGTTCTAGAAAATACGAACAAACGTACGATATAATAGAGATATAAGTCTGTAGAAACGTTTGACGTTACTAACGTAAGGCGATACTATGATTGCATCGTATAAAGATGAGGATACCGAACGCTTTGCCATGGGTGTGCGGGTCAGGAGGTTCGTGCCCTTTGAGCGTGTTGCGTTGAGGAAGATTCGCCAACTGCAGGTTTGTGCTTCGCTTGATGATCTTCGCGTTCCACCGGGCAACCGCCTGGAAGCTTTGAAGGGCGATCGTGCCGGTCAATATAGCATCCGTGTTAACGAGCGCTATCGGGTCTGTTTTGAGTGGAGACAGGAGATGGCTTGGAATGTCGAAATCGTCGATTATCACAAGTGATGAGACTTCGGCCGATTTGTTGTCGCCGGTGACTCCTGGTGAGCTTCTCAAAGAGGAGTTTCTTGTTCCCATGGGCATTTCTCAATATCGCCTTGCGAAAGAGACCGGGATTCCGGCTCAGCGTATCGGGCAGATTGTCTTGGGAAAACGTCGCGTGACGGCCGACACCGACCTCCGTCTTTGCCGTTATTTTGGCCTGACGGATGGTTATTGGCTGCGCGCTCAGGTGGCGTTTGACCTTGAGGCCGAGAAAAGGCGGATCGAACCGGAACTCGATAAGATCGTTCCTGTTCAGCAGGCCATCGCACTGTAGTGCTCAAAGATGATGGGGGGTGGCGATGAGGCGACGCCGACAGTCTTCCGTATATAGTCCGGGTGGATGCGGGTGCGGTTTGCTGTTGCTTTCGGTCATCGCTGTGAGCATTGGCGTAATGTTTACGCTTGCCGGGTTGGCAGCAGCGGCACTCGTGTTGCTGATTGTGGCCATTGGCGTGACGATTTGGCTCTGCCGCAATCGCGAGCAACGCCATGCCGACGGTAAAACCAATGTCGGCTGGGTCGTCTTCCTGATCATGGTGTACCCGATGAGTGTCAGCTACCTGGCGTTCTTTGTCCTGTTGATGATCAGTGCTTTTACCGGGGAATCCGTCGCGGTCGGTTGATGCACTGCCAGCAGACGGTCGCGCAAAGTGCGTTTGCTCGGTGTTTGGATAACTGCATTGGTCGTTTGCCGCAACCTTAGCTCTCAGCTAATGAATTCAAGTTCAATCCTTTCTACGATGTGCTGTGTGCCGGCACGGTAGCCGGATCGTAGGAAGGATGAATAATGGCAAAAGAGGGAAAGAGACCGATTGGCAAAATCGTTCTGGGCGTCATCGTGGTGCTGGTTATCATCGGCGCTGTGGGCTCTATGGGTGGCAACTCTTCCGATTCGTCTGCGGGCGATACGTCAAAAGCCGCTGAGGCGACCCAGCAGACTGAGGAGCGAAAAGAACCGCAGGAACCGTATAGCATTGCCGATGAGGTCGAGGACACATCCAACCAGTTTGCCTATAAGATCACGGGCACGCTGACCAATAACACGGACAAGGAAAAGAGCTACATTCAGATTGAATATGTCCTGTATGATGCCGATGGCAACCAAGTTGGAACTGCTTTTGCGAACACCAATCATCTGAAGGCTGGCGGTACGTGGAAGTTTGAGGCGACGGGAACCGCATCGCCCGATCAGGTCGCTAGCTGGGAGCGTTCGGACGTGAGCGGTTTCTAGCGTGTTGCATATGCTGGGGGAGGTGAGGCCGTATGCCCGATAAAAAGTTGACGGAGGAACTGCTCAATGAGTTACTCGATGCGCCGAGTATCGACGGCTATATCAGGGAGCACGACTTTGCCGCCCCGTCGCTTTCGGACTACCTTAAGCAACTGCTGCAGGAAAAGGGCTTGGAGCGTTCGCGCGTGGTTCGTATGGCCGATCTCAATGAGACCTTTGGCTATCAGATCTTTACCGGTGCGCGGCATCCGAGCCGCAATAAGGTGCTGCAGATTGCCTTTGCGATGGCGCTGGCGCTCAAAGAAACCAACCGTGCGCTGACGGCTGCCGGGGTAAGCGTCCTTAACTGCAAGGACCGCCGCGATGCGATTATCATTTTTTGCATCGATCGCGGGTGCAGCCTCCAAAAGGTCAACGAGGAGCTGTATCGCTTTGGCGAGGAGACGGTGAGTTAGCGGCTGATATCTGAGCCGGCGGAGCTGCCGAACAACGATGCAAGCGAACGGGGCGCAGATGCCATGGGGTGTCTGCGCCCTGCGCTATGATGGAGGCTATGGATACTCAGAGCCCAACATATTCCGATGACGAGCTGACCGCAGCGCTTGCCGAGCACCTGGCGTCGCTCGATCGCGACGACAGCTATCGCGTGGAGCGTGTACTTAAGCGCTCGTCCGTCGAAACAACCGAGCTCGTGTACTTTGAAGGAACCGGCGGTGGTTCGCTCGGTCCCTTTGTTCGTAAACGCATCGATGCCTCGGCTCAAATCGGCGGGGCATACGAGCGTCTGTTTGCCGCTCAGCGGGCAGGCAGGCGTTTTGAGCACCTGCCCAGAATCGTCGATTGTCGTCGTGTGGGCGACGAGCTCAACGTGGTTATGGAATACATCGAAGGGGAGACACTCGGGGCGCTGGTGGACCGTCTGGGAGCCACCCCCGATTATGCGCGTGAATTGTATCCTGCCCTATGCGATGCCGTGGGCGAGCTCCATGCCGGTTTTGCAATGGTGGGGGAGACGTCGGCGCCGGTGATCCATCGCGACCTCAAGCCGTCGAATATCATCGTGACAGGTGCCAACTATACGCCTGATGACGGCCTGGCATTTTCATCGCTGGTGATTATCGACCTGGGGATCGCGCGCGTATGGCGCGATGGCGCCGATGCTGACACCGTCAAGTTTGGCACGCGACCCTATGCGCCGCCCGAGCAGTATGGGTTTGGGCAGACGAGTGTGCGCAGCGATGTCTACGCACTTGGGGCCCTGTTGTTCTTTTGCTTGACGGGAGTCGACCCTAAACCAGGGCTCGACATGCGCGAGCAATGTGAGGCATGCGGCATTCCCACTCCACTTGCCGATGCCGTCTGCATGTCGATGGCGCTCGACCCGGCCAAGCGTTTTGCGAGCGCGGAAGCGTTGGGACGGGCGACGCGCGCGGCATACGATCTAAGTCGCCCCGTGCGGCCTCCTGCGCCTGTGCTTGTCCGTACTCCGGCCTCGGAGACGGTGTTGACGCCCCAAGGACTCCAGAACCCCACAGGGCTTCCTAGGCCTGCCGCCTCCACTGCATGCGGTCTGCTCTCTCGCGTTCCGGAGTCTCTGGGGCGCATTTGGAATACGCTCGTCTTCTTCTCGCTGCTTGTGTTCTTTGCCGGAAGTCACTTTGCCGTCTTTCACCCCACGGGAGCAAACCAAAGCTACCCGACGTGGCTTCTCATAATCGAGTATTTTTTCTTTGTCGATGGCCTTATGGTGCTTATGCATTTTGCGCTGTTCGACAAGCGTCGTCTTCGTCGGCGATTCGCGCTGCTCGACAGCTATCGCGGCAAGAAACTCGCGAAACTCTGGCTCAAGGCATTGGGTGTGCTGCTCCTATGCATGATCGTCATAGTCGCGGTTGCCAATGCGACCGGCGTCGTCGATACCTCCGCTACCTAAAAGAAAAGGGCCCCATTGGGGCCCTTTGCAGTTGCACTTAGATGCGGTTCATCTGAGCGGCGACTTTGTTGTACCAGTCCTGCCACGTGGGCGGGCAGTACTTTTTGGCTGCTGCCGGGGTAAGGGTGGAGCCGTAGTTGGCGCCCAGATAGGCAACGTGAGCGGAGATGCCCTCGCTCCAGCTGCCAAAGCTGCGCCAACCGCCGCCACGGGCACTCCAGCCCCAGGCGTTGTAAGAATTGGCGCAATAAGCACCCTTGGTGCTCTCGATGCAAGCGATGGCGGGGGACCAACGGGGGTCGACACCGGTATTCCAAGCGGCGACGGCAAAGTTATAGCCCTGGCCTGCCATGGGGGAGCCGGCGAGATAATTGTCGATGCGGCTCGTCCACTCATTAATGAACGAATCGTAATCGGAGCTACCGGTATTGGCGTTGTTCACCGTGGTGTCGATGGTGGTGTTGGTGTTGGTGGCCTGGCTGCTGGAATTGCTGCCGCTTACGCCCTCGCCCGAGAGCTTCTCGGCGGCAGCGGCCTTATCGGCCTCAAGCTTGGCAAGCTCGGCGGCATTTTCCTGCTCGGCTTTTGCCTGTGCCTCGCTGCGGAGCTGCTGGGCCTGTGCCAGCGCATCCTCGGCGTTTTTCTGCTCTGCCTCAAGCTGAGACTTGGCCTGCTGGAGCTCGGCCTTGTTCTGCTCGAGTTCGGTTTGCATGATATTGAGCTGTTCGATCTCGTCGACGCTCGAGCTCGTGATCTGGTTGGTGTATTTGCAGGTCGTGATGAACTCACCCAGGCTCTGTGCGTTGACCAGGAAGCTCACGATGGGATTGGTGCCCTTCTGATACTTGTACAGATCGCGCATGGCGGAGCTTGCCTTGGCCTGCTGCTCGGGAAGCTTGGCCTCGATTTCCTCGATGCTTGCCTCATTGGAGTCAATCTGCTTTTGCAGGTCATCGAGTTTGGTGCGGGCGTCGTTGTAGGCGCTCGTGGCGGCTTCGATCTTCTGCTGGGCTGCGGAAAGCTGGTCCTGCGTTGCCTGCGAGGCGGCATACGCCGCAACGGGGGAGAGCATCGGCGTGGCCGTCAGCGCAACGGCGAGCACGGCGCTCGTGATGATACGAGCCGGCTTCGACGCAATGAACGCTGCGGTGCGATGATTCGAATGCTGCATCCAGTCCCTCTACAATCAATCGTAGGTTATGGTTCGAACGGTATTCTACTACTGCTTTCGACCTCAACTTGAACCTTAAAGGTTCCAAAGGGTCAAGTTGAACTTGAGGCTTTGGCTTTGACCTGCAGTTATGATGAATTGTTGAGAAACCATAGAGTTCAACTTTAACGTTACAGAGCTCTGTTTGAGAGGAGTTTTGGGCTGTAAAAGCCATCTCAACGTGGGGTTTTATAACTACAGCGTGCCCTTCTGGCGAGCCTGCTCAATCTCTTCGAGGGCCTCGGCGGGGGTGAACGAACAGGTGCCGTCGCCGAGCTTGACTACCTGGATTTCGTCACCGGCGTTGACCTCTCCGCCCTTTAGTACCACGCCGAAAACGCCCTCGTGGGGAAAGATGCAGTCGCCGGCGAGATAGTAGATGGCACAACGGGTGTGGCAGACCTTGCCGATTTGGCTGATTTCGACGAGCACGTCGCTTCCAAGCTTGAGCTGTGTGCCCAAAGGGAGCGAGAGCAGGTTGATGCCCCGGGTTGTGAAGTTCTCCCCAAAGTCACCCTCGTGTACGTCGAGCCCGCGTGCCTGCGCCGTCTGGATGGACTCCGCGGCTAAAAAGGAAACCTGACGGTGCCAATGTCCGGCGTGCGCATCGGTGGCGAGGCCAAATTGCTCTATAACGGTGTCGCGTCCATCGGCGACGGGCGACTTGCGAGTGCCCTTGTGTACCGACGTGTTGATCGAGACGATGTGGGCGGGTCCGTTGTAGGCGTCGTTTGCCGTGCACAGGGGAGCGGTCGCTTTCGCACGTTTCGCCAGCTCGCGCCTCGCGGCATTGAGGATGGGATTATCGGTCGGATGGTCTTGGGGCACGTGCGCGCCTTTCGCTCGAGGATGTCAATACACTGAATCCTACAACAATGGTAGGTTCATTGCCCGTTGTCATACAACGGTGAGCGCCGTCTTCGTGCTGGCCTTCGTGCTGGACGATTACGTCGATTGCCATAGATACGGTGGAGCTTTGGGCGCCGGCGGCTTGGCACGCTAAAATAAATCAGTTGCGCAAAGACCGCCCGTTGTGTGGGCAGTTCATGATAGGAAGTTTCCATGGCATTGCAATTTACAGAGCGCGAGTTCATTCCCGTGCTGCTTGGTGGCGACATCAACGCCTATTCGGTGGCGCGCGCCTTCTACGAGGAGTACCAGGTCAAGAGTCTGGTCTTTGGCAAGTATCAGACGGGTCCCGCGTACCGCAGCCAGATTATCGACTACACGCCCAACGTGGATATCGACACCATGCCCGTGATGCTCAAAACCGTCAACGGCATTGCCCAAGCGCATGCCGACAAGACTATTGTCCTTGTGGGCTGCGGCGACAACTATGTCGCTCTCGTGGCTCAAGCCAAGGATGCTCATGAGCTGGCGGATAACATCGTCGCTCCCTACGCGCCCTACAGCATGCTCGAGCAGTGCCAGAAGAAGGAGATCTTCTACGAGCTGTGCGAGAAGCATGGCGTGCCCTATCCACACACGTTTACCTTTACCAAGGCGATGCTCAATGCTCAGGGTGAGGCGCCTGCCGAAGTGCTCGACCAGATCGATTTTCCTTACCCGATGATTCTGAAGCCTTCTGACGGCATCATGTGGTGGCAGCATGAGTTCGAGGGCCAGAAGAAGGCCTATGAGATTGCCGACCGCGCCGAGCTGGAACAGGTCATTCGCGATTCGTATGCCAGCGGCTACACCGACGATCTGATCTTGCAGGATCGCGTGCCCGGCAACGACGAGTACATGCGCGTGCTCACCAGCTATTCCGACCGCAACGGTAAGGTCCGCATGATGTGCCTGGGCCATGTGCTGCTCGAGGAGCATCAGCCCCACGGTGTCGGCAACCATGCCTGTATCATTACCGAGCCTAACGACGAACTCATGGGCGGCGTGCGCAAGTTGCTCGAGGACCTTCACTTTGTGGGCTATTCCAACTTTGACGTTAAGTACGACGAGCGCGACGGCTCGTTTAAGTTCTTCGATTTCAACACGCGCCAGGGCCGCAGCAACTACTACGTCACTAACAGTGGCTTTAACGTTGCCAAGTATGTGGTGGACGAGTATGTGTTCAACCGCCCGTTTGAGCCGGAGTTTGTGACGGCGCAGGACGAGGCCCTGTGGATGGTCGTCCCCATGGGCGTCGTCGACAAGTACGTCAAGGATCCCGAGCTGCGCGCTAAGGTGCATCGCCTGGACAAGGAAGGTAAGGGCGCCGACCCTTCGTTTATGAAGGGCGACTTTGTCTTTAACCGCTGGCTGCGCATGTGGCACACCAAGCTGCGCCACTTTAAGCTGTTCAAGACGTATTACAAGTAGATGAGTGCGGCGCCCGTCCGGTTTGCATCGGGCGGGCGCGGGTATGATACGCGCAATTGCGCAAGCGTTACCAAGGAGGCGGCGATGGAAAAGCTGGGAGTTATCGGCGGCATGGGCGCCGAGGCCACGTCGTATTACTACGACCAGGTGGTGCGTCATACGGCTGCTGCCTGCGATCAGGAACATATCGACATGGTGGTGCTCTCCAAGTCGACCATGCCCGACCGCACGTTGGCCATTAAGACCGGCGAGCATGCCAAGCTGCTGGCGACCATGAAAGAGTGCGCCCAGGCACTCGAGTCGCTGGGCTGTGCGCACATTGCCATTCCCTGCAACACGTCGCACTACTTCTACGACCAGATCCAGTCGTTTACGAAGGTGCCGATTATCCACATGCCGCGTGAGTCGGTGCGCTATGCTCTGGCCGGTGCGGTGATGGGGGAGTGCGAGTTCGATCCCAACCTGAGTATGCCGGCCGAGCCGGTGCACAAGATTGGCATTATGGGAACCGATGGCACCGTGGGCGCGGGCGTCTACGGCCGCGAATGTAAGGCTGCGGGTGTTGAGGTTGTCTATCCCAGCGAGAAACGTCAGAACGATGTGATGTCGCTTATCTACGATGATGTGAAGGCCGGGCGTGAGCCCGATATGGATAAGTTCGACCGTGTGATGTGGGAGTTTGCCCGTAGCGGCTGCGACCGCGTCATTCTGGCCTGCACCGAGCTCTCGGTGCTGCAAAAGTACCGAGAGATGCCCGAGATCACCCTCGACGCCATGGATGTCCTGGTGCGCGAATCCATCATCCGCAGCGGCGCTCCCTACCGCCTCTAGCTTCCGACCTGTCAAAAAGGGACAGGTTAATTTTGGTAGGTTTTATCTGGTGAAACAGTAAAGGCCTCGGCTCGTTTGGTGCGAGCCGAGGCCTTTTGCGTTGGGCGGTTGCTGTCGGTGGTGAACTAGAACAGGAAGCCGATGGCGATGAGGGCGATGCTGACGATGAGTACGGCGATGTCCAGGCCCTTGATGGGGTAGCGCTTGTACGAGCTGGCGCGCGTACGCAGATAGAAGCCGCGCTGTTCTGCCGCCAAGGCTGTGGCATCGGTCTTGCCCACGCTCGAGATGAGCAGTGGCACACACAGTGGCAGCATGAGCTTAAGCTTCTTGATGGGGTTCTTGGTGTCGTACTCGACGCCGCGTGCGGTCTGCGCCTCCATGATGGCGTTCATCTCCTGACCAAACACCGGCACAAAGCGCAGCGCCGTGGTAAAGGTGAAGGCATAGCGATACGGTACGTGCAGCACCTCGACGCAGGCGTTGGCAAGGTCGTTGAGCTTGGTCACCATGAGCATGAGGATGAGTGGTAACGCCACACCCAGTAGGCGCAGACAGGCCTTCGATCCTGTGATGAGGCCCGTGTCGGTGATAAAGCCCCACACCACGTTGCCATCGCGCATAAAGGCCAGCTGGAGCACCAGCATGATAAGCGCGAGCGGGATCAGCAACTTGAGCAGCGAGAACAGACGGTCGACGACGCCGGCATAGGCACCCAGCGCAAGGGTGAGTGCCAAAAAGCCCAGCAGCGCCACGTAGGTGTCGGACAAGAAGATGCCGACGATGATGGCGGCGGCGAGGCCCAGTTTGACGACGGGGTTCAGGCGATGCAGTAGCGTATCGCCCGGCATGTAGTCGATGACGTTAACCACGGTGGACCATCTCCTTGGTAATTCGAACGACATCGGTGACCTCGCTCACCTGCGCAAAAGCGGGCGAGACGGAAGATGCCAGACGGCGCGAGAGTTCAATAACCTGGGGAGGCTCCACGTAGGCACGCCGCATGAGATCGATGTTCGAGAATAGCTCGTGCGTGCGGCCGCGGTCGAGGATGCGACCGTCGGCCATTACCACAATGCGCTCGGCAAAATCCGAGACGACCTCCATATCGTGGCAGACCATGATAACGGCGCAGCCACGCTCGGCCATGGTGCGCACCGTTTCCATGACGGTCATGCATTCGCGGTAATCAAGGCCGCTCGTGGGCTCGTCGAGTACGACGATCTTGGGCTCAACCACTACGACGGAGGCAAGCGCCACCATTTGTCGCTGGCCACGCGAAAGCGAGAACGGTGCCTCATCGGCAGGCAGGCCAAAGCGGTCGATGACGAGTTGGGCACGACGCAGAGCCTCGGCACGGTCCATGCCGCCAAGCTCCAAGCCAAAGGCGACCTCGTCGAGCACGGTGTCCTTGCAGATCTGACGGTCAGGGTTTTGGAAGAGGGTCGCGACCTCGCGAGCGATGCGGCTCGTGGGAACGGCTGCGGTATCCAGTCCCGTGACGCGCACGCTGCCCGAGGCGGGCTTAAGCAGGCCCGTGAGCAGTTTGGTGAGCGTGGTCTTGCCGGCGCCGTTTTGGCCGACGATGCCCACGAGCTCGCCAGGATAGAGCGTCAGGCTAAGGTCGTGTACGGCGGCGCCGCCATTGGGGTAGGCAAACTCAACATGGTCGAAGGTGAGTACGGGTTCGGCGTCCTTGGCATGAGGACGCAACGACGGTGCATGCGGGGAACCGGCGGGTGCCTGGGCTTCGATGGCCGCGTGTGCGGGGTCGACGATGCCCGAAATCAGGCGCTCAGCCTCATCGACATCCAAGCAGGGGGTACCGCTTACCAGGCCATCGGTTTGGAGGCTATTGAAGATACGCGTGACGCGAGGGCAGTCGACGCCGATGGCACGGAGCTCGTCGGTATGCGCGAAGACCTCGTGTGGCTCGCCCTGCAGCGCAATTTCGCCATGGTTGAGCACGAGCACGCGGTTGCAGTACTCCGAGAGCAGGGCGACCTTTTGCTCAACGACGACGATGGTGATTCCAAGTGCGCGGTTTGCCTCACGCAGCGTCTCGAAGACCAACGTGGAGCTAGCGGGGTCGAGTGCCGCGGTGGGCTCGTCGAGAACCAAGACGCGCGGACGCATGGCGAGGATGGCGGCGATGGCTACCTTTTGCTTCTGTCCGCCCGAGAGGGTGGCGATCTCGCGGTCGCGCAGGTCGCTGATGCCGACGGTCTCGAGCGTTTCGCTCACGCGCCGCTCGATCTGGTCGTGGGGAACGCCAAAGTTCTCGAGGCCAAAGAGCATCTCGTCCTCGACGACCGAGGCGACCATCTGCGTGTCGATATCCTGCAGCACACTGCCGACGATTTGCGACACGTCGGTCAGCGAGACCTCGCAGGTGTCGTGGCCGTCAACCATGACGGACCCAAAGAACGTGCCGGTGTAGTGGTGGGGCACGGCACCCGACAGGCAGGCGGCAAGCGTGGACTTGCCGGCGCCCGAGGGCCCGATGATGCCGATGAAATCTCCCTTGTTCACGCTGAGCGAGATGTGGCTGAGCGCCTGCTCGGTCTGCGTGCCATAGGAGAACGAGACATCGTCGACGTTGATGATCGTTTCCATGGATACCTTTCATAGTCATTGGGGACAGTCTTAAATGACCAGTTGTTTAAGACCGTCCCAAAAAAGCTCGTTGTTTGGGATGGCCTTTGGTGGTGAAGCACGGAGACGGCTTTACGAGGGGCCCCAGGTTGGCGCGAAAGAGGAGCGAAGCGTACTTGGGTACGCGAGCGTCGAATGAACGCCAAGATGGGGTGGCTCGTAAAGCCGAGCGGGTTAGTTGAGCCTAAGGGCCTTCTGGATGGGCAGATAGAGGGCGCCGACCAGAATGGCGTTAAAGACGGCGGTCATGGCGACGACGGGCAACATGGCGGCGGCGAGCTCGCCGACCACGCCGAGCATGGCCATCTTGATGACCATGAAGATGACGCCGGAGACAAAGGTGGTCAGGAAGGTTGCGACAATGGCGATTGCGGGCTTGACCTGACCGTCCTTGCCGGCGGCGTTGACGATGCCGGCCATGAGCATGGCGGCGATGCCCTCGGCGGCAAAATCGACGAACGGCGAAGTGGTGGTGATCTGGATCACGGCAGCCGAGATGAGGCCAATGACGAGCGCCTGGCCGATGTTGGGGCGAACGACCAGGATGGTGAGGCAGAAGGCCGAGATGATGAACTCGGGGCTGATCATGCCGCCCGAGATGCCTGAGATGGCCTTGCCGACGGTGAAGTTGAGGATGAAGCCGGCGGCGAGCAGGATGGCGAGCAGGACGAGAGCGCGGACGTCGAGTTTGCCGCGGTCGGCGGTCTGGACGGTGCGGGGCTGGGTGGCGGTGGTGTTCTGAGACATGGTGAAAATCCTTTCTGAAGGGAAGCGCAGGGGAAAAGCGGAGGCGCGTGATGCGAATGCGATCGGGCTCGAGATAGAAAAAGGCCCCCGGTCGAAACCGGAGGCCTTCCAATCACCTAGAGCGCAAAAACAGGCGTGAGGGACTCACTGTCGACCGATCGTATTCGCATCACGCCACCACCAGTTGTTGAGAGAGTTCATCGTGTTCTTCATGTTGGTGGCTCCTTTCGTGATGCCGTGGCGCGGTCGCACCTAGTTGCTGTTGCGCTGCACTATAGCACAGCGAAGTATGTGCGGGGAAATCTTTTTTGAAAAGATTTCAGGCGGGTTTCCCGTCGGTCAAAAGGCGGGTTAAGCGGGCGAGGCTGCCATTGCTGCCTTGCCCGCTCGGCTAGGACATGAGGGCCTTAGGCCTTCTTGCGACGATAGACCACGTAGGCGCAGACACCGATGACGACGACGGCGCCAACGGCCATGGCGGCCATGTTGTTGCCCTCGGACTTCTCCTCGGTGACCTCTTCCTCTTCGGCCTCGGGCTCGGCCACGTCCTCATCGGAAAGGGCCTCGTCGGCGTAGGTGATGGACTCGACCAGGCGGTCGTTGTCGGCATCGTAGTCACTCGGGACGAACTCCTCGGAGAAGTCGCCCTCCTGGAGGTAGTCACGCATCTCCTCGAGCATGGCCTTGCACTTAACATAGGTGTTCTTGGTTGCAGCCTTGCCGGCCTTGTTGGCTAGGGCGGTGCGGGCTTCGGTGCCTTCTTCGGCCTGCATGGCCTCGTCGACGGTCAGGTTCTGCTCGATGAGTTCCTTCTGCAGGGCGTCGAGATAGGCGCGGACGCCGGTGGCGCAGTGGTCGCGGTTCTCATAGGCGAGCGTGTTGATGTCCATGAGGACGTAGTTGATGGAGTTCTTGGGCTCCTCGTTGTTCACGACGTCTTCCTCTTCGCAGTGATCGAAGGAGACATCCTGATCGCTGAAGTAGGGGCTGACCTTGGTGAGCAGTGCGGAGTAGAGAGGGATGGCGACGGAGAACTCGGCGTTGGAGAGCATCTCCCACTGAATGGTCGCGATCTCGGGATCCATGCCGTGACGGATCTGGAAGGTGTGGATCTCGGTGTTGCGGTTGGAGCCGATGGCATAGGCGCCGTCGGTGTTGGCGTTGAGGCCGGCGACATTCTCGCCGCGAGCGGCGAAGGAACGAATCATCTCAAAGGTGTTCCAGTCGGACTTGCCGGGCTGGAAGAACAGCGGCTGCATCTCGTGGACCAGGGCGCCGGTCGTCGCGCGAGCGTCTTCGCGCTCGTCCTTGACGATCTCGTAGTCGGTGCCCTCAGCAAGCGGAGCCATGAAGTAATCGCGACCCTGGATATAGCGCGACCACTGGTGCATACCGGCCTCGCTGATCTCCTCGCCGTAGGTCTTGGCGACGTCGAACTTGCCGTCGGTGTACTCGGCAAAGCCCTTCTCCTTAGGCATGGACTCAATGCCCTCGGAATGGAGACAGTTCTCGGTGTCATCGAGGTCGACGTTATAGGTGAGGTTGCCGATGTTGGGGTTGAGCGAGGCGATATCATCGGCGAGCTTCATGGCAATCCACTGATGGCCGGAAAGCGCGGCGAACAGCCAGGTCTCGGTGCTGTCGGCGATGATGATCTGGTCGTTGGAGCAGACGCCCTGCTCGTCAATCAGGCTGCCGATGAGCTCGACGCCCTCGCGGGCCGTGGCACTCTCGCCCAGGATGACGCTGGCATAGCTGTACTCGCCAATGCCAGTCTCCTCGGTGATGGGGTCGGCCTCTTCGGCCTTCTCGTTATAGGAGGTGCTCAACGTGGCAGAGCAGGAGACGCCCTTCTCGTTGATGCCTGCCTCGGAATATGCGTCGTAGCGATCTTCCCACTGTGAGGGGTTGTCGCGAACGAAGGTGTAGCGGTAGGTTGCGCCCTTGGACTTGTACTCAAAACCGGACTCGACCGAGGTGTACTCGTTGCCGTCCTTGTGTGCGGGCTCAATGCCAAAGTGCTTGACATAGCGCGGACCGAAGTCCTCGGAACGGCCGTAGTACGTGTTGCCGTCTGCCGTGAGCTTGCTGCCCATGTAGATCTGGGTGCAGGCGAGTGCCGAAGTCGGCATGGCCATGATGGCCGCTGCTCCAAACGCAAGGCCGCAGCCGAGCTTTTTGAGCGTGTTGACAGGATGAGTAAACCTCATAATCCCTCCCAACCGTTGAAACCCCGCGGAACCGTGCAGGATTTCAGCTAATAAATACATCTATTAGCCTAAAGGAAGTGTAAAGAGTATTCATTCGACAACAGCTTTTACTCGATGAGCGTGAAGAAATATACGATGAACGGATAATAATACTCATTATATGGCTTTAGTTAAATAAAGGCACCCTGCATTTACTGTAGCTGAATAAAGCATTAGACGGCGGTCAAAAAGAAAACTCTCCCGCTGTTTAGGATTTGCATAAACAACGGGAGAGACGATAATTTGATGAATATCAGACCAATGTGGAATTACTTCTTTCGGCGGTGAATCACGTTGATGGCGTAACCGACGAGCATGGCCAAGACGATGACAATAAAGCCGATCAGGGGATTGTCGTTCATGGGGTCCTCCTATTTACCAAGCGGTGAGAATTCATCGACGATGAGGTCGAGGCATTGCGGAAGTGCGCGGGCACCAAAGACGCCCGAGTTGCTGGAGATGATCTCGCCATCGAACTGCATGCCCAGCGACGGGGTGCAGGTGATCTTGGCTTCCTTGGTCTGGATGATCTTGAACTGCGGGCGCCCGAGTACCTTGCCGGCGGGGTCGAGTGCGGCGGTGATCACAGTCGGTAGAAGCTGCACAGTTTTTACGGGTTCGATGACCGCAATGTCGACCATGCCATCGTTCATGCGGCAGTCGGGGAACAGGTTGATGTCGTTTTGGATGACCGAGGTATTGCCGGCCATGCAGCAGATGCCGTCGAGCTCCTCGACAATGCCGTCGTGCTCAATCGTAAAGTGCGCCACCGTGGGGTTGGGCGTGGCGAGCGCAGAGAGGAAGTAGGCGATCTCGCCGATGTCGTTTTTGGTGGGAGCGGCCTTCATCATGATCTCGGCGTCGAAGCCTGAGCCAGCGATGATGATAAAGCCATGGCGCTTCTCGTTGCCGTTCTCGTCGAGCCAAAAGAGCTCGCCCATGTCCACTTTGACCGTGCGGCCGGCGCGGCATGCCTTGGCGAGCGCCGCCGCCTCGGGGGCATTGCCGATGTTGTTGAAGAACAGGCAGGCCGTACCGGAGGGGAAGACGAGCGTGGGGACACCGCATCCGCGCATCTGGTCGAGCACGTTGGAGACGGTGCCGTCGCCGCCCGAGACCACCACGCGATCGAATTCGCGCACGTCTGCCACGGCGTCCTCGGGCTCCATGCCATCGCCGATAAAGCGCATCACGACCTCGTCGCCGCCCTGCGCGAGGGCGTGCGTAAATGCGTAGATTTCATCTGAGCTGGGGCCCGATGCCGGGTTGTGGATGATAAGGCAGCGCATACTTACGTTCCCGTTCTGTGACTAACCGAGTATAGTTGTAAGGCAATGCCGATATCCTACCCGTGTTTTTCGGGCCTAACCTTATTCGATGGGTTGATATGTACATTTCCACACATCAGGCTCTACTCGACTTTTGTCAGCGCGCCCGTGAGTTTGACGCGATTGCCGTCGATACCGAGTTTTTGCGCGAGCGCACGTTCCATCCGCGCCTGTGCTTGGTTCAAATTGCCACCCCTGCCGAGAGCGTCGCGGTCGACCCTCTGGTAATCGACGACCTATCGCCGCTGGCCGAGCTTATGGCCGACGAGAGCGTGACTAAGGTCTTCCACGCCTGCTCGCAGGATATGGAGGTCATGCTCCATACCGTGGGCGTACTGCCGCGACCGATTTTCGATACGCAGGTCGCCGCCGCCTTTTTGGGCGAGCGCCAGCAGATTTCCTACGGCGCGCTCGTGCAGACGTTTTGCGGCGTCTCATTGCCCAAGACCGAGTCGCTGACCGATTGGTCGCGCCGCCCGCTGACCGATAAGCAGATCGAGTACGCGATCGATGACGTCAAGTACCTGATCGTTGCCTATACCGAGATGATGAGTCGCCTGCGCGAGCTGGGCCGGGTGGACTGGGTGCTCGACGAGTTGCGTTCGCTGGCCGACGAGTCGCACTATCGCGCCGATCGTCACGAGGCATTCCGCAAGGTCAAGCGCATCAACTCCTGCAGCCGCCATCAGCTGGGCATTGCGCGCGAGCTTGCCGCTTGGCGCGAGGACCGCGCCGAGCGCCGCAACATCCCGCGCAAGTGGGTCATGTCCGACGATACGCTGCTGGCCCTGGTTAAACGTAATCCCGTTCGTGTTGAGGAGTTCCGCAGCATTCGCGGTACCGACCAGCTGGGGGAGCGCGACGTGGACGGCGCGCTCATGGCCATTAAGCGCGGTGCGAGCTGCCCGCACGATCGCCTGCCGCTCATGGTGCGCGGACACCGTCAGATCTCGCCGGAGCTGGAGAGCGTGACGGACCTGATGTATGCGCTCATTCGCCTGGTTGCCGAGCGCTCGGGCGTGGCAACCTCAGTCATCGCCTCGCGCGATGATCTGGCTGACTACATTGAGCATCCCGAGCAGAGCCCCCTGCGCGAAGGCTGGCGCTTTGAGCTTGTGGGTTCGCGCCTGGACGATCTGCTCTCCGGCAATATGGGGCTGACGGTGAAGGACGGAAAAATCGAATTGCTGTAAGGAAGCCTAGCCGTTTGAGTGGGTAAAATGCCTCCAACGTGTAACTCGATTCGGAGGAATTCGCATGCCTTATTACTATGGATACGGCTTTGGCATCGACCCGCTGTACCTGCTGGTTGTTCTTGTCTGTACGGTGCTTGGTCTTGCCGCGCAGAGCTATATCAACTCGACGTACAAGACGTGGTCCAAGGTACGCTCGGACGGCGACACGGGCGCTGCGGTTGCTCGCCGCATGCTCGACGCCAACGGTTGCAACGCCGTGGGTATCAAGGGCGTTGCCGGCGAGCTCACCGACCATTACAACCCGCAGGACAACAACCTGTATCTGTCGGACGCCAACCGCTCGGGCGGCTCGGTGGCAAGCGTTGCCGTCGCCTGCCACGAGGCGGGCCATGCCGCCCAGCGCCAAAGCGGCTATGCCATGATGAAGGTGCGCAGCGCCCTCGTGCCGGTTGTCAACTTTACCCAGAACACCTGGACGATCGTGCTGCTTATGGGCCTGTTCATGAACATCGCGGGACTCACGACCCTCGCGCTGATCTTCTTTTCGTTTAGCGTGCTGTTCCAGCTGGTTACGCTGCCGGTCGAGATCGATGCCAGCCGCCGCGCCGTGGCGTATATCGAGCAGTCGGGTATGAGCTCCAAGCAGGTCAACGGTGCCAAGAAGGTACTGACGGCAGCTGCGCTCACCTACGTGGCGGCGGCGCTCACCTCGATTATTCAGCTGCTCTACCTTATGGCTCGTTACAACAGAAACTCCAACCGATAAGAGCTTAGACTGACAGGCGCCGCGGGGATTTGTGTCCCCGCGGCGCTGTACTATGTGTGGGACTTGAATTTGCACAGGGCTGGAGCCCGTGTGCACGATGACGAAAGGAGGCTGCGTGGCAGGCTGGAATCTAACCGGCAACAGCGTTTCCGCCGAGTTTGACGGCTCGGACGAGCAGGAGCGCAAGGAGCTCAGCGTGAGCCAGGCGGTGGAGATCGCCGCTGGCGCGCTCGATGCCATTCCGCAGCTGAGCGTCCTGGGCGAGGTCACGGGCTTTCGTGGCCCCAATGCCCGAAGCGGCCACTGCTACTTCCAGATCAAGGACGACTCGGCTGCCGTCGATTGCATCATCTGGAAGGGTGCCTATCTTAAGCGCACCTTCGACTTGCGCGACGGTATGCAGGTGAGCTTTAAGGGCAGCTTCAATCTCTATAAGCCCACGGGCCGTATGAGCTTTGTCGCCCGTTCGTTCTCGCTGGCGGGGGAGGGCCTGCTGCGTCAGCAGGTGGCACAACTGGCCGAAAAGCTGCGTCGCGAGGGCCTGATGGACGAGGCGCGCAAACGTCGCATTCCGGTGTTTTGCTCACGCGTGGCGGTCGTCACCTCGCTTTCGGGCGCCGTGATCGACGACGTCAAGCGTACGCTGCGCCGTCGCAACCCACTTGTCGAGCTCGTTTGCGTGGGTGCCAAGGTCCAAGGCGAGGGCGCGCCGGCGGAGCTTATTGAGGGTCTGCGCCGCGCCGCTGCCATCACGCCCGCGCTCGATTGCATTTTGCTCGTGCGCGGCGGCGGTTCCTTCGAGGACCTCATGACCTTCAACGACGAGGACCTTGCCCGTGCGGTAGCGGCTTGCCCCGTGCCTGTGGTGACGGGCATTGGCCATGAGCCCGATACCTCGATCTGCGACATGGTGAGCGACCGTCGCGCTTCCACGCCCACGGCGGCGGCAGAATCCGTGGCACCGGCTATGACAGAGCTGGCGGATGTGCTCGAGACGCGCCGTCAGCGCCTAGGTGCTGCGATGGCTTCGATGATCGGGTCGGATCAGGTCGATCTGGAGATGCTCGATCAGCGTGGTCGGCGTGCCTGGGATACCTATACGGCGCGCTTGGGCGATGCGCTCGATGCGGCCGCGTGCCGCCCGTGCCTGAACGATCCAACGTTTATGGTCGAGCGTCGTGAGTCGGAGCTTGCCCTGACCGCTGACCGCCTGTCGGGCGCCATTGCGCGCTCGGTCGGGGTGTTCCGTTCGAACTATGAGCGCCTGCCCGAGCGCTTGGTCGCAAGCACCTCGGGGCTCGATGGCAAGCGCCATGCGCTCACGCTCGCGAGTTCCCGTCTGGAGCAACAGGGACGCACGATGTTGAGCAAACCCGCGTCCGACTTGGGTCGCGCAGCGGCCTCGCTCGATGCCCTGTCACCGCTCAAAGTGCTTGCCCGCGGCTACTCCATCGCATACAGCGATGGCGGCGTGGCTACGAGCGCTAAGACTTTTAAGCCCGGTGACGCCATCCGCGTGCGTATGGCGGATGGTAACGTGGCAGCAACCGTCGATACGGTTGAGTAGACCGCGTTTCATTGTGATAGACCTTTAGGAAAGGAAACAGATATGGCAGAGAAGACCCCGGTCGAGCAGCTTACGTACAAGCAGGCCTCGCAGGAGCTGGAGCTCATTATCCGCAGCCTGGAGTCGGGCGACATGGAGCTCGAGGAATCGCTCGAGAGCTACACCCGCGGCGTCGAGCTTCTTAAGAGCCTGCGTACCCGCCTGACTGATGCCGAGCAGAAGGTCTCGGTGCTCCTTAAGGACGTCGACGGCAACGACGTGCTCGCCGACGGCGAAGCCGCCAACACCGACGACAACCTCTCGTTCTAGCCATCCCGCAACCCACTTTGGGGTAGTCTTTTTGGGACGGGGCTTTTTTGACTACCTCTTGTCGGCCGCCTCGCCGAGCGTCAGGCTCTGGCGAAAAGTAGTCAAAAAAGCCCCGTCCCAAAATGAACTACCCTGGTGGCTTGGCCATTGGAGGTGAATGTTGCTTGCCTTTTGGCGTGTTAGGTGAGTTGAGGCGCTATCGCTGGTCGATTTCACCGGGTTCAACCATTATTTCTAGCGTGTGTAAATATTCATCTTGATTGTCAGATATGTATTCGCTTACATACCAGAATTCTAGAAGAGGCCCTGCGGCAATGAGATGATTCTGGTCCATGAATTCATTCATTTCCCTCCATATTGTCGGCGTTATTTCTGCAGGTCCGGTGGTTGTCCTGCAAAGATAGTCGCCTTCTGGGAAAATCTCGCACCCTTTATCGTCGATTGATCCGAGTGAAAGCAGCGTCTTCTCTGCTACCAGGCAACCGTCGGCGCTTCTGCGCGATGGGTCAAGGATGAAGCATGGAACCGTGTGTATCGAATCGATTTCCATCCCGAGTTCTTTCATGCGCTTAATGGTGGCGTAGGGAATTATGTCGCCGCTTAGCTCATCCTCGCTTACGATGACATATCCTCGGGGTCCCTTATGAACCACCCTCGACTGTTTTTCCTCGCGTGCTCTTAACGACATGGATATGTTCTGCATGCAATGCTCGATCTTTCGGCGCCGTTGCGATAGTTTTGCTATGGCTGCGTCGATGCTATCAAGTTCGTTGCTGAACAGTTCAAAGCTCGTTTCGAGTGAATGGCTATCTAGGAAAGATCTGATTTCGCTAAGCGTGTAGTTCATATTGAGCATTGACATGATGATGTTGAGTCTGCCGAAATCGTCCTTCCTGTATTCACGGTAGGCATTCGCCCCGCGCTTTGGGGCAACTAAACCAATTGCCTCGTAATAGCGAAGAGTGTCTGCGCTTACGCCGTAGAGGCCGGCCGTCTGCTTGATATTAAGGGAAAACTCGCGTTCCATGTCACACCTTCCGACTGCCCTAGGGCCACTCAAAACCTTGGAGCTATTCTAATGTTTGTTACTCCGTCATTGTCGGGCAAGCGGTCGTTTTGACGAGGTGAACGGTCTTAAGCGCTTGGTATCCAGCTGGTATTCCATCGAAACACGTCGTTGACCTTTGACTTTCTCCAAATTCTAAGATGGTTTCAAGCCAGCTAGCTTAAATCATATCGATCTAGCATCTTAATTGTGAGGAAGGACAAGCAATGAAGGTCAAGACTAGGACGGGTATAGTTTCGGGCAAGACGCTCGAAAACGGGGTTGAAGCTTTTTTGGGCATTCCCTATGCAAAGCAGCCGGTAGGTGATCTTCGTTGGCGTGCCCCTGAGCGCCTTGATGATTCCGATGAGGAAATTGAATGCGTGGAATTCGGGCATTCTGCCAGGCAATTTATCGATGAAGTTGAACTCGCTTCGCTTCATGAGCAAGGGGAGGATTGCCTGAGCCTTAACGTGTGGGTCAGGGGACACGCACGCAAGAACCTTCCTGTCATGGTATATATCCATGGTGGTGCCTACTTCTCAGGTGGATCTGCCGACCCGCTATATAACGGCTCCAATTTTGCGGCAGCGAAGGATGTCGTTATTGTTTCGATTAACTACCGTCTGAACTTGTTTGGGTCGCTGCTGCTCGATTGCCTGCCGGGCGGAGAGGACTACAAAGACGCCGGCTATCTTGCCATTCTTGATCAAATCCGTGCGCTCGAGTGGGTGCATGAGAATATTTCGGCCTTCGGCGGTGACCCCAATTGTGTCACGCTTTTCGGTGAGTCGGCAGGCTCTTCCAGCCAGGCTCTTCTTTCCATATTGCCAGAGGCAAATAAGTATTTCCAACGTGCGATTTTGGAGTCCGGCCCTATCCAGCTTTATAAGACCCGCGAGCGCGGCGAGTACTTTGCTCGGGAGTTCGCCGAAATCATGGGATGCAAAACCGCCCAAGAGCTCTTAGCGAAGTCGGCAGACGAGCTCATTGAGGGCATGCAGGTGTGGTGCGATCGTCATACCTACGAAGTGTCGCTAATTTTCTCGCCGGTTTGCGACGGGTCTTTTCTTCCCAAGAAGCCGATGAAGGCCTGGGCGGAGGGCGCAGCCAAGGATATCGATATCATGATTGGATGTACCGAGGACGAGTTTACTTATTTCCATTTCTATTTCGATGACCTTCCCGGATTCTGGCACGGCCAATTCCCGATTCATTTTGATGATCAGATTGATATCGATTACTGGGAGCAAGCATATCGAAAGGCATGGCCTGAGCGCGATTTTGCCGAGAATTACACCAATTTTATGAACTCAACCGGTTTCTTTGTCGGCACCGACCTTATGGCTGAAGAGCAGTCGGCGTTTAAGCCCGTGTACAACTATTTGTTCCGTTATAAATCTCGTGTCGAGGGAATGGGTTCTTGCCACGCAATCGAGGTGCCGTTCGTTTTCAAGAATCTTGATACCGCGAGTGGTCTGATGTTTACGGGTGACAATCCTCCAGCGCATCTCGCGGATGAAATGAACGATGCGTGGTTCAGCTTTGCGAAGACGGGCAAACCGTTTGTTGAGGGCAAGGCACCATGGGACCCCTATACCGCTGAGAACCACATTCATATGGTAATTGACGAAAACGAGTGGAAGCCGGTGCATTCGCTGCATGCCAAAGAAGATTCGGTGTTCCGTCCTATGTACGAGGTGCTACTCAACGATTAGTGAAAGAAGCCGCAATGGAGTGGGCTAATTAGCCCCATTGAATTCAGCTTGAACTATCCCTGCGTAAGGAGAAAGAAATGGCTCAAGAAGAAAAGCTATCGGGTTATCGGTGGATGATCTTATTCGTAGTTTGCCTCATTTGCTTCATGGCAAACTTCATGCAATATCAGGTTTCAGCATGGGGTGTCGTCGTGATGACGACTCTCGGCATCGATGCCGGTGGGCTTACCAATCTCATGTTGATGCCGATGCTCACCGCTGTGTTTTTGTCGATTCCTGCAGGATCTCTTGCTGATCGCTACGGCGTTAAGCTTGTCGTGTCAATTGGCATGGTGCTTTCTGCTGTAGGCGGCTTTCTGCGTTATTTCATGATTAATGACTTTACCGTGCAGATCGTTTCGATGTTTATGATCGGCTTTGGCATTGCGGCGCTCAATGCCAATCTGGCAAAGGTGCTGGGTTCCTGGTTTAAACAGCAGACCTCCCTTGCCGTGGGAGTTTTCTATGCTGCTTCATGTGTGTCCATCGTGATAGCCCAGGCATTCAGCACTTATTTTCCTACGCTTGACGTGTCTTATCTGGTCGCTGCTATTGCCGAAGCTGTAACTGCTGCGCTGTGGATCTTCTTTATGAGGAACGTCCCGGAGGGCGAGCCCATGCCCGAGCCCGAGCCGGTTATGAAGTACATTAAGATTGCCGCTAAGTCGCGCGGCGTTTGGTGCATTGCCTTGGCTTATGGTCTTACCCTCGCTTCAACCACGGCATATTGCGCAATTCTGCCGTCTGCGCTTGAGCTCGTTCGCGGCGTTGATACTGCCACCGCTGGATCTATGGCAGCAATTATTACAGTTGGTAGCTTCTTTGCTTGTTTTGCGGGACCGGCTGCCGTCCTCAAGCTCGGTAAGAATAAACCGTTTCTCATTGTAACCACGGTGATTGCCGCCGTTGTAATGGTTGCAAACTGGTTTTTGCCGCTTGGCACTGTCATGTGGGTTGCTCTCGTCCTCAATGGTTTTATGACCGCTCTTTCTGGCCCCATTATTCAGGCAATGACTCCTGATCTTCCTGAGATTGGCGCGAAATATGCCGGTAGCGCTGGTGGAATAATCGGTACTGTCGGCCTTCTCTGCTCCTATTTTGTTCCCGTTATTGTTTCGTCTATTTCTGGTGACAATTGGACGTTGAACTTTACGATCGAATCGATTCTTTTCCTTGCGAGCGTTTTGCCTATTGCGATGTTGCCCGAGACTGGTGCGGCGGCAAAAGCCGAGATGCCTGAGACTTCTGAATTATAATTAATCGGTGTTTTGCCTGGTCGCGACCTCCAGTTGAAATGGGGGTCGCGACCATTTTTAATGTGAGGTTGGTGCAATGGATGGTGAAGCGTGCGAAGTTGCGCACAAAGTTGAGCAAAGGCGGGCTTCGAGTGGTTACCGCTGGTTAATATTGCTGTTGACGTGTGGTCTCTGTTTTTTGGGCAACTTCATGCAGTATCAGGTCGCTGCCTATGCTACGGTCATCATGCCTCAGATGAATATCGACCCTGTCGGATTCTCATCTCTCTTTCTGGCGCCAATGCTTGCGGCGGTTTTCTTTAGTCTCCCGTTCGGATCACTTGGAGATAGGCTTGGGCCCAAAGTAGTGATACTTGGCGGGTTCTGTGTTTCTTTAGTCGGCGGCGCTATCAGAATTTTCACCCTATCGAACTATCCTGCTCAACTTGTCTCGATGTTTTGCATCGGCGTGGGGATGGCGGCATTGACTGCCGATAATGCAAAGACGCTTGGACTTTGGTTTGCAGATAAGACGGATGTTGCGATGGGCATTTACTATGCGGCGACTTGCTTTGGCATTGCGGCGGCGCAAGCGTCATCGGCGTTTATGTCTTCCGTGCTAATGGGCTATACAGTTGCAGAAGCGTTGTTGGTCGTTCTGACTATCTTCTGGGGTTTATTTGGTAAGAACGCACAGCATGACTCACTTATTCCTGATGGCGTTGAGCACGACCAAGCCCTTCTGACTGCTTTTCGTTCGCGTAACGTTTGGCTTTGCGCGATTTGCGCCGCTTTCTCACTTGCCGCCACGACCGCCTTTTCCGGTGTGCTACCTCAGGCTCTTGAGCTTGTGCGAGGCACCGATGCTTCGACGGCCGGCGAAATGGCGGCGCTGACAACCGCTGCTGGGATTATCGGCTGCTTGATTGCTCCGATGCTTTACGGTAAATGCCGCCTTGCGCGACCGTATCTTGTGATTGTCGGGCTTCTTGGCTCTATTTCAATTGCAGTTGCGTGGTTTGCCTCGGGCTTGAAGTCCATGGGGGTATTGCTTGCAGTGTGCGGCATCGTTACGAGCATGATGGGTCCAGTTGTTCAAGCTCTGCCAGTTTCATTTGTTGAAATCGGCACTCGTTATGCTGGCAGCGCTGGCGGCATTATGGCCGAAGTTAGCCTTTTGGGCTCTTATATGCTTCCTATTGGGATTGCGGCTATTTCCGGTTCAGATTACGACAAACAAATGATGCTTATTACTCTGCTTTACGGTCTATCCGTCCTTCCGGTGTTGATCGTTCCCGAGGTCAAACACTTTAAATAGGCGCGAGCATATGGATGGATAAAGCCCTCTGGCCATTGCGATTGCCGAGGAATGGATTTCGCTCAATTCGGATCTTTGAAGTGGGCTAAACTGTCTTGGTGTTTCACTGAACAACGCCACCTTCTGTTGCGTTGTCGTTAGAAAGGAACCAGCCATGTGTGATTGCATCTTCTGTAAAATCGCCAACCACGAGATCCCCTCGACTGTTGTCTACGAGGACGACCAGGTCATCGCGTTCGATGACCTCAATCCCCAGGCACCGGTTCATACGCTCGTGATCCCCAAGAAGCACTACAGCGACATCGCTGATAACGTGCCTGCCGAGACCATGGGCGCCATGGCCCATGCCATCCAGGAGGTTGCTAAGGCCAAGGGCCTGGAGGACGGTTTCCGCGTCATCTCCAACAAGGGCGTTAACGCCGGCCAGACCGTCATGCACTTCCACATGCACGTCCTCAGCGGCAAGAACTTGGGCGAGAACCTTATCTGAGATCGTATGGCCCGTCGTCTTGATTGCCTTTGGAGAAACCTGTGCAGTTGTCTCAACTCGAATATCTTCAAGCGGTAGCGAATTATGGCGGCGTGCGCAAGGCGGCTCGCGCCGTTCATGTGAGTCCGCAGGCTGTTTCGTCGGCGATCAAGAAGCTGGAATCTGAGTATCAGGTCGTTTTGCTCGACCGGTCGACGGGCGAGGCCGTTTTGTCTCCTGCAGGGCGAGAGTTTGCGGGACGCGCGCGTAATCCTCGCGCAAGTCGATGATCTCAAAAATTACGCTCGGTCGATGGGGCAGGGTGTTTCGCCTGACGGTCATTTTCGTCTTTACGCCCCCTGCCTTCATGGGCGGGGGCGTCTTTTTGACGAAAACTGGTACGACTCGTTTGAGAGTTCGCACCCCCAGATTCACCTCGACGTGTGGCATCAGCCAACGGCTACGTGTTTTGAGTCTCTTTTGCTCGGGATATCGGATGCGGCTATTTCATTCGAGAAGCCACGGGGCAGCGCCCTTTGTTCGAAATACCTGGGTGAAAAGGAGCTCAAGGTTCTTTCGTGTCCGGTTGGCCATCGTGTCAGGGGCACCATAACCATTCGTGAACTATTGAGCGGTAGGCTTGCTGTCCCCATCAACTTGTCGCCCTGTCTCAATGCAATCAACCAGTGCCCTGAGGCCCAACTCGTTAATTTCCGCTTTCGTGATGTCGAATATGGAAGCGAGAGACAGATTGAGTTTCTTCAAGGCGGGGGATTGATATTGAGCTTTTCTGGCTCCTCTCTTGCATCAGATGGATCCAACGTGAGCGAATGCTCCATTGAGGGCTCGCGCGACGTAACCTTGCCTATCTATTTTTGCTACCGGCAAAACGCCTGGACGGATCGGCATCAGACGGTATTTCTTCACCTGTTGCGCCATCTCGCTTCTTGAGGTTGCTTGGCTTCGTGCCGTCAAATGAATATTGACGATTTGTAACGTATGGCTGACGGTTTTGCCTTCATGCTTTTTGAGACCTCGGCTTGGATTATCGGCCTTTGGAGGAGGAGTATGAAAAACCGTACGGTTTGGCTGTATATGGCGTTTGTTTTCCTATCGAACTTCAGCACCATCTTGTATTTTCTGACGGTTTACCTTGAGTTCGTCGGATTCTCGATGGTCGCGATTTCTGGCATGATGATTGCGTACCAGGTAAGCAAATTTGCTCTCGAGATTCCTACCGGCTATATCGCCGATAGATTTGGGCGAAAGATAAGTGGCCTGGTGGGTATCGCGGGAATGCTCGGATACTACGCTGCCCTGCTCCTCATACGATCTCCTCTGCTTTTGATAGGTGCGTTTGCCCTCAAGGGTTTTGCCGTCGCATGCGTGAGCGGTTCTATTGAGGCAATCTATATCGATTCCGTCTCCCAAGATCAGCTCGTTAGGCTTAATGTGGTTGAGCGATTCGTCTTTTACGCATCTTATGCTCTTTCCGCGTGTGTGGGCGGCTTCATCTCGTCAGAAGGTGCATATTTCATCGGTCTTTCGGCCGATATCTTTACGATGGTATTGACGTTACTTGTCGTTGCCTGCATTCCCGAAACGAAAGGGAAAGGTAGCGCTGCGGCTTCTATGAGCCAAATTAGCCCGAGGATGATTTGGACTGCCATTGCGGGCAATGGCACGCTTCGCTCGGCGTTCGTCATGGACTGTTCTCAGGCATTTGCTTTTGTCGCTCTGGAAGATTTTTTCTCACTGCTGCTCGCAGCCCGTGGAATGGGTGCCGTCGCTTCGGGCATGACCATTGCGGTCCAGCTCCTTGTCTCCGCCTCCATAGGGTTTATCGTGCCCAGCGTAATTGCTCATGTCGACAAGAGGCTTTTTGCGCGTATTTGCGGCATCATCCGTCTCATTCTAGCTGCTTTGTTTTTAACCCCTTTTATTCCGGTTGACCTGTTGCCCGTTTTCTATGTGCTGCAGACGGTTGCCTACTCGTTATTTGCTCCGATCAAATACTCAGTTTTTCAAAATGCTGCCGACTCATCGATGCTCTGTTCGTTGATTTCGGTTCAAAGCCAGATGGTGGCGGTGGGCGCCGTTCTTTTCTATCTGCTCAATGCTGTGTTGAGTAGCGTTGTGGGTATTCGGGTTGTGCTGCTTGTTGCGCTTGGGATTTCTTCTCTGGCGTATGTCCCCGCGCTATTTCGCCTTACAAGTCGAAGACCATGAGCATGCATGCATCGATAACTTATATATCAACGCAATAAACCCGAGCTCGAGGGCGTTTGGGTTTATTATTGAAGCGTATGTAACCTGGCGGCGCCACACCGCCTGTTAGTAGGGAGACACATGAACGTTCTGGTCGTCAACGCAGGATCTTCGACCCTTAAGTATCAGGTCATCGATACCAAATCCCACAAGGTGTCCGCAAAGGGCTCCTGTGAGCGCGTCTGCTTTACCGGCGGTACCTTCACCCACGCTGCCAACGGCTCCAAGAAGGTGACCGAGAACATCGAGTTCCCCGACCACAAGGTCGCCATCGAGGTCGTCCTGAAGGACCTCGAGGCTAACGGCGTCAAGATCGAGGGCATCGGTCACCGCATCGTTCAGGGCGGTTGGTACTTTGGCGATTCCTCCCTCGTCGACGAGGACGTTCTCGCCAAGATTCGCGAGGTTGCCCCGCTCGCTCCGCTGCACAACAACCCCGAGGCCAACGTTATCGAGTTCTGCCTGGAGCAGTATCCCGACCTGCCCAACGTCACGGTCTACGACACCGCTTTCCATTTCAACATGCCCGAGGTCGCCAAGACCTACGCTCTGCCCAAGGACGTTTGCGACAAGCTGCACATCCGTAAGTACGGCGCTCACGGCACCAGCTATCGCTACATCTCCAAGAAGGTTGCCGAGATGACCAACGGCGAGGCCCGCAAGGTTGTCGTGTGCCACATTGGCTCCGGCGCTTCCCTGTGCGCCATCGAGGACGGCAAGTGCATGGACACCACCATGGGCCTTACCCCGCTCGACGGCGTCATGATGGGCACCCGCTGCGGTTCCATCGACCCGGCTACCGTGTGCTACCTGCAGCGCGAGGGCGGCTACACCTTCGACGAGGTCGACGAGATGATGAACAAGAAGTCCGGCCTTTTGGCTGTGACCGGCGGCAAGACCAACGACTGCCGCAACGTTGAGGAGCTCGCCGCTGCCGGTGACCCTGAGGCTCAGCTCGCCTTCGATATGTTCGTCTACAAGATTGCCGCCAAGGCCGCCGAGATGGCAACCTCCATGTGCGGCATGGACACGCTTGTCTTTACCGCTGGCATCGGCGAGCACGCTCCGGCTGTCCGCGCCGGTGTGGCCGACCGTCTGGCCTTTATGAGCGTCAAGATGGACCATGCCCGCAACGCCCTGCGTGGCGACGGCGCCTGGTGCCTGTCCGCCAAGGATTCCAAGGTCAAGATCTTCGTCATCCCCACGGACGAGGAGTTCATGATCGCTTCCGACGTCGAGCGCATCGTCAACGGCAAGTAATTGATGCAAGGGGAGGGGACTGGATGGCCTTGTGCCGTTCAGCCCCCTTTTATGCGCTTTGAGCGAAGAGTTTAATAGATAATTATTGAACTCTGATAACTTCTTATTAAGGATACGGCCGCCTTATAGGTTTGCCGACCGTACTGTAATCACGAAGGAGTCTCATGAACGTACTTGTTGTCAACGCCGGCAGCTCGAGCCTTAAATATCAGCTTTTGGACACCGATACCCGCGAGGTCTTCGCTAAGGGTAACTGCGAGCGCATCGGCTCGGAGATGGGCATCTTTGGCCACTCCGAGAACGGTGGTGCCAAGCAGACCGAGGAGATTCCTTTCCCCGACCATCGCTCGGCTATCGCGCGCGTGCTCGAGGAGCTCGAGAAGACCGACGTTACGATCGATGGCATTGGCCACCGTATCGTTCAGGGCGGCTGGTACTTCGATGATTCCGCGGTCGTCGACGATGAGGTCATGGCCAAGATCCTTGAGGTGGCGCCACTTGCCCCGCTGCACAACTACGGTGAGGCCGCAGCAATTGAGTATTGCCGCGAGAAATATCCGGAGCTGCCCAACGTGGCCGTCTTCGATACGTCGTTCCATATGACGATGCCCGAGGTCGCCTACACCTACGCCCTGCCCAAGGACGTCTGCGACAAGTACCACGTGCGCAAGTACGGCGCCCACGGCACGAGTCACCGTTACGAGTGGATGATGGCCAAGGAGATCCTGGGCACGCGCTGCCACCGTCTGCTGTCGTGCCACCTGGGCAACGGCGCCTCGCTCGCCGCTATCGAGGACGGCGTGTGCCGCGACACCACGATGGGGCTCACGCCGCTTGACGGCCTGATGATGGGAACCCGCTGCGGCTCCATCGACCCGGCCACCGTGTGCTACCTGCAGCGTGAGGGCGGCTACAGCTACCAGGAAGTCGACGACATGATGAACAAGCAGTCTGGTCTGCTTGCTATCTCGGGTATCTCCAACGACGCCCGCGACATCCGCACGCGCGCCTCCGAGGGCGACGAGCGCTGCCTGCTCGCCTTCGATATGTTCGCCTACAAGGCCATGCAGCAGGCCGGCTCCATGATCGCTTCCATGGCGGGCGTGGACACCATCACCTTTACCGCCGGCATTGGCGAGAACGACTGGTCGATTCGCAAGGCCTTCTGCGACTGCTTTGAGTGGCTGGGCGTGCGCATCGACAACAACAAGAACCGCGAGGCCGTGGGCAATGGCCCGCAGGTCATCAGTGCCGCCGGTTCCTCCGTCACGGTCATGGTCATCCCCACCGACGAGGAATACATGATCGCCCACGACGTCGAGCGTCTGACCAAGAACAACTAACGCGCGCATTTGCAAGTAAACGAAAGGCCTCCAAAGCAACAGCTCCGGAGGCCTTTTTGCTAGCAGGCGGAAATACCAGTCCCAAAGTGACCATCGCCAGTAACGCCTGCACTCCCAGCAACGGCACCCGGCCATCCAGATCTTCAGCCTCAGCTCGTAGCCAAGCCGCCGTCCACTCCAGATGCCCTAATTGCTACGTAGCGGTAGAAGGCCGTACGGGCTAACCCCTGAAAACAATCCGCAGACCAGAAACGCCCCCGTTCGTAGCTCCGAAGGAGCAGAACGGGGGCGTTTCATTGGTCGAGGACGTTTTCAGGGGTTAGCCCGTACGGCCTTCGGGCGAGTGCGTACGCTACTCAGCCATCTGAGCCTGGACGGCGGTGATGGCCACGACACCCACGATGTCGTCGGCAGAGCAGCCGCGCGACAGGTCGTTGACCGGCTTGGCGATGCCCTGCAGGATGGGGCCGTAGGCGTTAGCGCCAGCGAAGCGCTGGACCAGCTTGTAGCCGATGTTGCCTGCCTCGAGGTCGGGGAACACGAGCACGTTGGCCTTACCGGCGACAGAGGAGCCGGGAGCCTTGAGCTGGGCGACGGTGGGGACGATAGCGGCATCGAGCTGCAGGTCGCCGTCGATGGCGAGCTCGGGAGCCTTCTCCTTGCAGAACTTCACGGCCTCCTGGACCTTCTTGGCGACCTCGCCGCCGGCGGAGCCCATGGTGGAGTAGGAGAGCATGGCCACGTGCGGCTCAACGTTGCCCATGAAGGTGGACCAGGAATGAGCGGAGGCGATGGCGATCTCGGAGAGCTCGTCGGAGGACGGGTTGATGTTGAGGCCGCAGTCGGCGAAGATCAGCGTGCCGTCGGTGCCGAACTGCGGAGTGTCGGTGCACATCACGAAGAAGGCCGACACCAGCTTGGTGCCCGGGGCGGTCTTGAGGATCTGCAGTGCGGGGCGCAGCGTGTCGGCGGTGGAGTGGCAGGCGCCGGAGACCAGGCCGTCGGCGTCGCCCATCTTGACCATCATGGTGCCAAAGTAGGTAGCATCCATCACCTGGGCGCGAGCCTGCTCGATGGTGACGCCCTTCTTGGCGCGGAGCTCGGCAAACTTCTGCGCGTACTCCTCGTGCTTCTCGGCATTGCGCGGGTCGATGACGGTAGCGCCGGGAACGTTGATCTCGTCGGGGTTGCCCAGGATGACGATCTTTGCCAGGCCCTCCTCGATGATCTTGGTAGCTGCGACGATGGTGCGCGGATCCTCGCCCTCGGGCAGGACGATCGTCTTAAGGTCGGCCTTGGCGGCAGACTTCATACGGTTAAGGAAATCGCTCATGTTACTCCTTACAAGCGTTTCGCTAAGCTCCAGGCGCCTGACTGCACACGAATAAACCCGCTGCTAGCGGGTTTACCTTTCAATAATGTACGCCGCGGTGCTTGAGCTTTCCTTGTGTGGCAAGCTCATTATAGGACGCATTAGCGCTATAATCGCTCTGATAAATATGTCTCGAAGAATGTTCGAGAAAAGCCCAGCTAACGAGCCCGTGGCTTTTGACAAGGAGTATCGATGCAGATTACCTCAGGCCTGCCTGAAGGCTTTAACGCCGGCGCATATGACATGATTGTCGTCGGTGCCGGATATGCCGGTGCCGTTTGTGCCCGCCGTCTCGCCGAGACCATCGGCTATCGTGTTGCCGTTTTGGAGCGCCGTAGCCACATTGCGGGCAATGCCTATGACTGCACTGACGAGGCCGGAATCCTGATCCACGAGTACGGTCCGCATATCTATCACACCTTTAACGAGCGCGTGCACAATTTCCTGTCGCGCTTTACCAAGTGGACGGATTATCAGCACAAGGTGCTCGCCAACATCAACGGCACCCTTATGCCCGTGCCCTTCAACCACGCGAGTCTCAAGCTCGCCTTTGGTGACGAGCGCGGCGAGGAGCTGTATCAGAAGCTCGTGGAGACCTTTGGCAAGGATGTCAAGGTGCCCATTATGGAGCTGCGTAAGAAGAACGACCCCGACTTGGCCGAGGTCGCTGATTACGTCTACGAGAACGTCTTTTTGCATTACACCATGAAGCAGTGGGGCCAGACGCCCGACCAGATTGATCCCTCGATCACCGGCCGTGTTCCCGTCTTTGTGGGCGATGATGACCGCTACTTCCCGCAGGCTCCCTTCCAGGGCATGCCGCAGGACGGCTATACCGCGCTGTTTGAGCATATGCTCGACCACGATCTGATTGATGTGTTCTGCGACGTGGACGCCCGCGACCTCTTCGAGATCGACGAGACCACCGTCAAGATCGACGGTAAGGTCTATGGCGGCGAGATCGTCTACACCGGTCCGCTCGACGAGCTGTTCAATCTCGACCTGGGCGCCCTGCCGTACCGTACGCTCGACATGAAGTTCGAGACGCTCGATATGGATCAGTTCCAGCCCGTGGGCACCGTCAACTACACCACGAGCGAGGATTACACGCGCATCACCGAGTTCAAGAATATGACTGGCCAGGTCCTGCCCGGCAAGACCACCATCATGAAGGAATACTCCAAGGCCTATACGCCCGGCTCGGGTGAGACGCCGTACTACGCCATTCTTGAGCCCGAGAACCGTGAGCTCTATGAGCGCTATCTTGAGCGCGTCCAGAACCTGACGAACTTCCACCCGGTGGGTCGTCTGGCCGAGTATCGTTACTACGATATGGACGCTGTGACCAATTCCGCCCTCGATCTTTCGGATGAGATTATCGCCTGCCATGCATAAAGTCATAACATTCGGTATTCCCTCGTATAACGCCGCCAAGGACATGGACCATTGCATCACCTCTATCTTGGAGGGGAGCAATTACGCCACCGATATCGAGATTATCGTGGTGGACGACGGCTCCAAGGACGAGACGGCCGCCAAGGCCGACGAGTGGGAGGCCCGTTACCCTGGAATCATCCGCGCGGTGCACCAGGAGAACGGCGGTCACGGTATTGCCGTCCTTTCGGGTCTGCGCGAGGCGCAGGGCACCTACTACAAGGTTGTTGATTCGGACGACTGGCTTGACGGTGCTGCCCTTTCGACCATGCTGTCGATTCTGCGTGGCTTTGAAGAGCGCGACCAGCGCGTTGACCTGTTTATCTCGAACTACGTGTACGAGAAGGTTTACGAGGGCACGCATACCGCTATTGGCTACAAATTTGCCCTGCCGCGCAAAAAGATCTTTTCTTGGGATCAGATCGGTCATTTCCGCCTGGACCAGAACCTACTCATGCACAGCCTGTGCTATCGCACGGATGTGCTGCGCGAGTCCAACCTTCCCATGCCGCCGCACACGTTCTATGTGGACAACATCTACGCCTACGTGCCGCTGCCGCGTTGCAAGACCATGTACTACGCCGACATCGACCTCTACCGCTACTTTATCGGTCGCGAGGGCCAGAGTGTCAACGAGGCCACGATGGTCAAGCGTCTGGACCAGCAGTTCCGTGTTACGCGTATCATGATGGAGTCGTACCACCTGTACAGCGATGTCGAGTCGTCACGCCTACGTTCGTACATGATGGGCTACTTCACCATGATGATGGCGATCTGCTCGGTGCTCACCAAGCTTTCCGAGGAAGATTGCGCCGACGAGCGCCTAAAGACGCTGTGGAATGATTTGAAGGCCTACGACGAGCGCATGTATCGTCGTGCCCGCTACGGCGTGGTCGGGTTCTTCACCAATCTGCGCGGACGGGCCGGAGACAAAACCACACTCGGCCTATACCGTCTTGCCTCAAAGATCTTCAAATTCAACTAGCTGCTGAGTAATCGCTGCTGATAGGTTGACTGGGTCCCTTGGCCTTTAGTTTGCTACTGCGAACAGTCCTGCTCGCACGGAAAGCACATTTAGTGCTTTCCGGCTCGTGCGGAACTTGTATCAAACTAAAGGCCAAGGGGCCTCTGCTATAAGAATCGATTGTCAGGTTATTTGAATTTGAAGATCTTCGACGCGCGGTACACAGGGGCCTGGGCTGAAAAGAATCTGGTTGGTAGGTTGCCCGGTGGGGCTTGGTTATGTTTGTCGCGAGTTCCGCACGAGCCGAAGAGCACTTAATGTGCTCTTCGTGCGAGCCAGGACTGTAGAGCAGCAAACATAACCAAGCCCCACCGGGCAACCGTCAGGTTAGGCTACTTCGCGGCGCCGGGGATGCCGTGGGAGGTTTTTGCGGTTTTGGCTCCGTTTACGATGGCGGTTTCCAGGGCCCTTACGGCGAGCATGCCCAGCAGGTCTAGGGGAACGGCGGCGCTTGCCTGGGCGCCCAGTTTGCCGCTGGCGAGGGTGTAGATGGTGTCGCCGTCGTTGGTGGTGTGCGTGGGACGGATGGCGTGTGCGTAGGCGTCTGCGGCCATCTGGGAGACCTTGGTGGCTTGTGCCTTAGTGAGTTCCACGTTGGTGACGATGCAGCTGATGGTGGTGTTGGTGCGGTCGAGCGGCATCTGCATGGATCCGGCGGCGGCAAAGGCTGCGAGTTCCATGTCGACGATTTGGTCGCTATCGGCTGCGGCGCGCATACCGGCGACCCACTCGCCGGTGAAGGGGTCGACAACGTTGCCGCAGGCGTTGACCGAGACCACGGCGCCCACCTTGATGGGGCCGAGCGCCACGGCGGCAGCGCCAAGGCCGGCCTTCATGCAGGTAGCGGGGCCCATGAGCTTACCCACGGTAGCGCCCGTGCCGGCGCCTACGTTGCCCTGTTCGAGCTTGGTGGGGGTGTTGTCGAGTGCTTCGCGCACGGCGGCGATGCCGGCCTCAATGTCGGGGCGAACGGTGGGGTTACCAAAGGCGAGGTCGAAGATACAGCTCGAGCACACGATAGGCACCTGCGTGGGGCCGACGGGAAGGCCGATGCCGCGGCTCTCAAGCTCGCGAGCGACGCCGCTTGCAGCCTCGAGGCCAAAGGCCGATCCGCCCGAAAGGCAGACGGCGTGGACCTTGTCGACGGTGTTCTCGGGTCGCAGCAGGTCGGTCTCGCGCGAAGCGGGAGCACCGCCGCGAACGTCAACGCCGCCGGTGGCGCCCTCGGGTGCCACGATTACGGTGCAACCGGTGCCGGCCTCCTCGTCCGTATAGTTGCCATAGCAAAAGCCATCGACATCGCAGACGTCAATGGCCTCGAGCAGTGTATCCATGTTTAACTCCTATCGGTTTTCCGCCGCGCCTTGTGCCCGGTCGGGATCCGTACGGTACGCCAAAATTGTAGGCGCTGGGGGATACCCAGCGCCAGATGCAATTACGAGAGTTTTTGAATCGCGCGCGCGACGCGGGCGATGGGTAGGCCCACCACGTTATAGAAGTCGCCCGAAATATCGTGCACGAGCATGCGGCCGCCTGTGCCCTGGATGCCGTAGGCGCCTGCCTTATCCATGGGCTCACCCGAGGCAACGTAGTGCTCGATCTGCTCGTCGGTGAGCTCGTAGAATGTCACGTCGGTCATATCGACAAACGACAGGCTCTCGGCGGCATGCGGGGCGGCCGTATCGCCTGCCTTAACGATGCAGACGCCGGTTGCGACCTGGTGCGTGCGGCCCGAAAGCTCACGGAGCATGGTGCGCGCCTCGCCCTCGGTTGCCGGCTTGCCCAAAATCTTGCCGTCGAAGGTGACGATGGTGTCGGCCGCGACCGTCAGCTCATTGGGCTCGGCATACTCGGCAGCAACGGCAGCCGCCTTGGCGCGTGCCAAGCGCTCGACAAGCGTGAGCGGGGCCTCGCCATCAAAGGGCGTTTCGTCGATATCCGCGGGAATCACGCGAATGTTGTAGCCTGCCTCGCGCATCAGCTCTATGCGGCGCGGTGATTGCGAAGCCAAAATCATAGTTGGATGCCCTCGGCGACCTTCTCGACAGCCTTGTCGCCGGCGATCGTGCGCAGCAGCTCAAGCGCAAAGGGGAGCGACTGGGCCATGCCGCTGGCGGTGATGATGTTGCCGTCTTGCGTAACCTTCTCGCCGGTATAGGCGCCCTCGGGGAAGCTTTTCTCAAAGCCAGGGAAGCACGTGGCGTGGCGCCCCTCGAGCAGGTCGAGCTCGCCCAGGATAAACGGGGCGGCGCAGATGGCGGCGACGTGCTTGGTCGCGGCGAACTCGCAGACCACGTCGCAGACGCGCTGATCGGCGCGCAGGTTGGTGGCACCGGGCAGGCCGCCGGGCAGCACGACGCAGTCGTACTCGTCAAAGTTGATCTCATCAAAGAGCGCATCGCAGGTCACGGGGATCTGCAGCGAGCTTACGACCTCGCGCGTGGGCATAATCGAGACGAGCGTGGCGCGCACGCCGCCGCGACGCATGACATCGACCATGGTCAGGCATTCAATCGTTTCAAAGCCATCGGCGGCAAGAACGGCAACGCTGGGCATAAGGGTTCCTTTCATAGGGCGGCATACAATTAGCCGTCTTATACCCCGAAGACCCCCGCTTGCCACGCTCGATTTCCCAATGTTTAAAAGGGACGGGGATTAAATAATCATTCGGTACAAATTGATCATTTAATCCCCGTCCCAGAAAAATCATCAGCTAGTTGCGCCTAAGGTGGGCAACCGTCTCGCAGTGGAAGGTTTGTGGGAACAGATCGACTGGCGTGATCTTTACGGGGGAGAAGGTGCCTTCTTCGACAAAGCGTTTGAGATCGCGCGCCAGGGTGGCCGGGTCGCAGCTCACATAGGCGACATCGCGAGCGCTTGTGCTGGCGATGAGGTCGATGGCCTCAGGCGCTAGGCCTGCACGCGGCGGGTCGACTACTAGGACATCGGCGTCCTGGTCGGGGAACTCGCGCACCGCGTCTCCGCCAATGACGTCGACGTTATCAAGCTTGTTGATTTCCAGGTTACGGCGTAGATCGCGCACGGCGGGGCCGTAGGCCTCGACGGCAGCGACAAAGTCGCAGCGGCGGGCGAGCGGCAGGGTAAAGGTGCCGGCACCGCAGTACAGGTCCACGGCAAGCTCGTCTTCCTGCGGATCGAGCGCCTCCATAACGAGCTCGATCAAAATCTCGGCGCCCTTGGTGTTGACTTGGAAAAACGATGGGGCGGACAGGCGCATCTGGCCGTCAGCGATGTTCTCGGTCCACGAGCCCTCACCGGCGAGCATCTCCACCTTAGAGACACGGCGGGCCTTCTTTTCGCCCTTGCTCATCACGCGCACGATGCTCGTGGGATGAGCGGCGTCCGCCAGCACACGGGAGACCTGCGAGCGCGGAAAAGAGCCTGTCGGCGTCCAGAGTGCGACCTCGAGTGCCTTGGTGCGGCGCGATGCGCGAATGCCCACGCGTTCGAGCCCCAAGTCATGGCTGCCGCTTAGATAGTTAAGTGCGCCGACGACCGATTTGAGTGCCTTGGGGAAGCGTTTGTCGAACAACGGGCACGAATCGACGGTCACGATCTTGCGAGGATCGACACCGTGCATGCCAAGGCGCACGCGACCGTTGACGACGGTCGGTTCGAGCTCGATTTTATTGCGGTAGCCCCAGTCGTCCTTGGTGTGGCAGATGGGCTGTACCAACTCATCGACCTGCTCAGGAGCGAACTTGCCGATGCGCTCGAGCGTGGAGCGCAGGTTTTGCTCCTTGGCGGCGAGCTGTGCCGTGCGTGAGAGATTGCCCCACGAGCAGCCGCCGCAGATGCCCACGAAGGGGCAGGGAGGCTGAATGCGATCGGGGCTTGGCTCCAGAATCTCGGTGGTGCGGGCGCGCATGAACGACTTGCCGTCCTGTACGACCTCGGCCTCGACGATGTCGCCTGCCACGGCACCCTGCACAAAGACGGCCTTGCCGTTGTCGGCGTGCGCCAGCCCGTCGGCGCCGTAGGTCATCGATTCTATAGTGAGCTTCATATTCCTGCCTGTCATTCGCGTTGTTGTTCGCACCATGGTAGCAGGGAAAAGCGCCCCGCATCCGAGGCTTTCCTCAAATGCGGGGCGCTTCTACAAACTGCTTCTACAAACGACTATTTCGTCTTGCCGGTAATGAGCGTCTTAAGACCCAGGCCGATCAGGCCCAGACCCATGCGCACGCGGCCGGGGCGATGGCGCTCGATGGCCTTGGTCTTGCCAGCGGGCTTATCGCGACGGGCACTCGTCTCGGGTGCGGGCTTGGTGACCTGAGGCTCGGGCCGAGGTACAGGTGCAGGCTCGGGCTCAATGACGGTCGCCTGGACCTTCTGAACCTCGGGTGCGGCCGGCTGCGGCTCAGGAGCAGGGGCGGGCTTTGCCTCGGCGGCGGGCCCCGGAGTCGCGGTAGCGGGCGCGGGCGCTTTCTCCACGGCGGGCTCTGCGGCAGCCTCGGGCTCATTCACCGGGGGAGCGGCAACCGCTTTCGGTTTGGCAGCTGCCCCATGTTCAACCTCGGCCTGAATAGCCTCCTCGGCTACGCGTTCCTTCTCCTGTGCGCGCTGTTGCGCGGCGGCCTCGGCGTTGCGATAGGCACGCTCCAGCAGAGCTTCCTGCGAGTTGAAGGGTTTTTCACCCTCTGCACGCTCCACGGGGACCCAGGTGCCGTCGCTCGTGAGGCTGCGGGCCTTCACGTTGTCCCGCAGCTGCATGCCCATGTACTCGTGCACTAGGGCGCGGCAGGTGGGGTCGAGCACGGGGAAGGCGATCTCCACGCGGTGCTCGGTGTTGCGCGTCATCATATCGGCTGAGCTCAGGTAAATCATGTCCGAGTCCACGCCGAAAGCATAGACGCGCGCGTGCTCCAAAAAGCGTCCGACGATGGAGCGGACATGCACGTTCTCGGTCTTGCCCGGAACACCGGGCTTGAGGCACGAGATGCCGCGGATGATCATGTCTACGCGCACGCCGGCACACGATGCCTCGGCGATCTTGTCGATAACCTCGCGGTCGGTCAGTGAGTTGAGCTTAAAGAACACGCGGGCGGGCTCGCCGGCAAGGGCGCGCTGGATCTCGCGGTCAAGCCCGCGCATGATGAGCGGTTTCAGTCCGACGGGCGCCACACCCAGGAAGCGGTAGTCGCCGCGCAGGTTGCCCAGCGACAGATTGCGGAAGAACAGGTTGGCGTCTTCACCGATGCCGGGATGGGCTGTCATGAGCATAAAGTCGCTGTAGAGTTTGGCCGTCTTCTCGTTAAAGTTGCCGGTGCCCAAAAGCGTGAGGCGGGTGAGCGCCATGCCCTCGCGATAGGTGAGCTGGCAGATCTTGGAGTGGCACTTAAAGCCTTCGGAGCCGTAGATGACGGTGCAGCCTGCCTCTTCCAGACGCTCGGCCCACTCGATGTTGTTCTGCTCGTCAAAGCGGGCGCGGAGCTCCATGAGCACCGTGACCTCTTTGCCGTTCTCGGCGGCATCGATCAGCGACTCGCATAGGCGGCTCTGCTTGGCCACGCGGTAGAGCGTGATGCGCAACGAGATGCACTCGGGATCGTAGGCTGCCTCGTGTACCAGATCCAGGAACGGATTCATGGCCTCGTAGGGATAAAAGAGCAGCTTGTCGTGCTGCAGCACCTGCTCGCGGATGGAGCGGGTCATGTCGATGGTGGGGTTGGGCTGTGGCTTAAACGGCGTAAAGAGGAGCTCGTTGCGCAGGTGCTCGGGAATCTTGCCCTCAATGCCAAAGACGTAGCCCAGGTTGAGCGGGATATCGCAGGTAAAGACAGAGCGGCGCGAAAGCTCGAGCGCCTTGCGGATAGTCTTGAGCGTCGCCTTCTCGAGCGACCCCGAGACCGCGAGCACTACCGGCTGCAGGCGCAGGCGCTTCTTGAGAATGCGCTTCATGTGCTGGCGGTAGTCCTCTTCCTCTTCGATGCCCTCGCCGTCCGGATCGATGTCGGCGTTGCGGGTGACGCGGATCAGCGCACGATCCAGCGGCTTATAGGAGCCAAAGCAGCTGTCCAGGCAGGCGAGGATGACGTCCTCGAGCAAGATGTAGGAGTAGGTGCCGGTGGGCGAGGGGATCTCGACCACGCGGTTCATCGAGGCGGGGATCTCGATAAGGCCCAGTAGGCTCTCCTCGTCGGTGGCGCCGTCCAGACCACAGGCCAGATAGAGCGCGCCGTTGCGCAGGTTGGGGAAGGGGTGGCGCGGATCGATGACCAGCGGCGAGATGACCGGCGACACGTAGGCCTGGAAGTAGCGGGTTACAAAGGTGCGCTCCTCGGGCGTAAGCGAATCGATGCGGGCGCGGTGAACGCCCAAGGTGTCGAGCTTGCCCTCGATGCTCTTAAAGATGGACTCCCAACGGGTAAGGAGCCCGGGCATTTCGGCCATGACAGCATCGACCTGTTCGGAGGCGGTCATATTGCTCTTGTTGTCGACAGGTTGTTTTTTGAGCTCTGCCAGATCGGACAGGCCGCCCACGCGCACCATGAGAAACTCGTCGAGGTTGGACTCGAAAATCGACACGAACTTTAGACGCTCGAACAGCGGAACGGTCTCATCGAAGGCTTCGTCAAGCACGCGGTTGTCAAAGCGCAGCCAGCTAAGCTCTCGGTTTTGCGTGTACGAGAAGTCGCGCGGCGGTTTGCGCAGCTTTGCGGCGGCTTGCTTCTTTTCGATTTTGCTCGGCATATGCATCTGTCCGTTCAGTCCCCACAGAGGACGGTAGCCTAACACTTTTCACTATTGTCTCAATTTAGTCGACCGCTGGCACGGACGTATCGCGTGAACGGTATCTTTACCTACTTCTTACGCTGCCAAGGCATGCAACTAACTGTCCAACTCGTTTGGAAACAATCTATATCCATACTCAACTGGTGAGGATGTATGAATAAGAATGATTGCGAGCTGAATATAATCGAATCCAAATTGAATCATGGACAAACGACATATATATGCAGAAAACCGTTTTAGCTATGCAATTCCTAAACATGAAAATATTTGTGCAATCTAGCTTAATTCCTTAGAAAAAAGAACATTTACCTTTGAAAACCTGCTTTAGAGAACCGAAGTGCATCATGGGGGAATCATATGCGATATACCGTTCATCGCACTTTGCTGACCGTTCGGGGGCGAGGTGGAATTGCAGGTGGTTTTTGGATATAACTAGAGCTGTCAGCAAGCAGCGTCCCATACGGAGGGGCGCTGATACATTCGGCCAGTAAGGCCCGAAAGAAAGGTAGGAGGCCATGACGAAAGGTCTGCACGTGCCTTCCGAGATCGGCAAGCTCAGGAAGGTCTGCCTGCACCGTCCCGGCGACGAGCTCCTCAACCTGCCGCCCGACGAGCTCGAGCGACTCCTGTTCGACGACGTCCCGTTCCTGGAGGTCGCGCAGCAGGAGCACGACACCTTCGCCCAGATCCTGAGGGACCAGGGCGTGGAGGTCCTCTATCTCGAGAACCTCGTCGCCGAGGTGTTCGACCAGGTCCCCGGCGCCCGCGCCGAGTTCACCGACCAGTACATCGCCGAGGCAGGCATCCGCGGCCAGCACATGCCGCAGATCGTCCGCGAGAAGCTGGACTCCATCGAGGACAACCTCGAGTTCGTCAAGAAGACCATGGCCGGCATGACCAAGGCCGAGATCGACATGCCCCTTACGGCGTCCACGACCCTCGACTCCCTGGTCAACTCCGAGTCCGAGTCCGACCTGATCATCGACCCGATGCCCAACCTCTACTTCACCCGCGACCCGTTCGCGGTCGTCGGCGAGGGCGTCAACCTCAACCGCATGTACTCGGTCACCCGCAACCGCGAGACCCTGTACGGCAAGTACGTCTTCAAGTACCACCCCGACTACAAGGACGTCTCGCTGTACTTCCGCCGCGACTGCCAGTTCCACACCGAGGGCGGCGACGTGCTGAACATCAACGAGAAGACCCTCGCCGTCGGCATCTCCCAGCGCACCCAGGCCGCCGCGATCGACGTCATGGCCCAGAACATCTTCTGGAACTCCGACTCCAAGGTCGAGCGCATCCTGGCCTTCGACATCCCGGTCTCGCGCGCCTTCATGCACCTCGACACGGTCTTCACCCAGATCGACGTCGATAAGTTCACGATCCACCCCGCCATCATGGGCACCCTGCGCGTCTACGAGCTGACCGCCGGCAAGAACCCGGGCGACGTGAACATCCGCCTGATCGAGGACACCCTCGAGCACGTCCTGGAGGACGCCACCGGCGTCGACCAGGTCAAGCTGATCCCCTGCGGCGGCGGCGACCCGATCGCGGCCTCCCGCGAGCAGTGGAACGACGGCTCCAACACCCTGTGCGTCGAGCCCGGCAAGATCTGCGTCTACGCCCGCAACACCGTCACCAACGACGTGCTGTACAAGGAGGGCCTGGACCTTCTCGTCGTGCCCTCCGCCGAGCTCTCCCGCGGCCGCGGCGGCCCGCGCTGCATGAGCATGCCCTTCTGGCGCGAGGACCTCTAGGGTCTTCAAGGACCCGTACAGGTCTTGATACATACATCTAGCTGCCATTAGATGTCTCCCATTGGGGCGGTGCGGGTTTTCGCACCGCCCCAATCTTGTATGAGGAACGTCAACACGATTGGATGACTGCTTTTGTAAGGAGCTTGGCCATGGACATCAAGACGATTGGCGTTGAGGAATGGCTCAACGTTTGGGAGAAGAGCGCCACGTGGGACATCGCCCAGTCGACGATCTCGTCGCTCACCATGGGCGAGCTGCGCGCGCTCGATGAGCAGGACGGCGCCACGTTCTACGAGCGCCTGGACCGCGAGAAGATGAACTACGGCTGGATCGAGGGCTCGCCGGAGTTTAAGGCCGAGGTTGCCAAGCTGTATCGTCGCGAGGTCAATCCCGATCACATTCTGCAGACCAATGGCTGCACGGGCGCTAACCTCAACGCCATCATGGCTGTGGTCGAGCCCGGCGACCACGTTATCGCCGAGTGGCCCACCTACGCGCCACTCTACGAGATTCCGCGCACGCTGGGCGCCGAGGTCGATTATTGGAAGCTACGCGAGGAACTCGGCTGGAAGCCCGATATCGGGGAACTCAAGCGCTTGGTGCGCCCCAACACCAAGCTCATCTGCATCAACAACGCATCGAACCCCATCGGTGCGGTGCTTGATGCCGATATGCTCGGCCAGATTGCCGAGATCGCCCGTTCGGTGGGCGCCTACGTGCTGTGTGACGAGGTGTATCTGCCGCTCGAGAACACTGAGTCCTTTATGTCGATGGTCGACGTGTACGAGAGGGCCATTGTCACCAACTCGTTGTCGAAGACCTATTCGACGCCTGCGGCCCGCGTGGGCTGGGTCGTGGGCGACGAAGAGGTGTCCAACCGCATCCGTACCTATCGCGATTACACCATGATCTGCGGCGGCGTGTTCAACGATGCCCTGGCGACCTATGTGCTTGAACACAAGGATAAGATTCTCGAGCGCAATCGCAAGATCGTGTTTGGCAACCGCGATATCGCGCAGGCTTGGATCGATACGCAGCATCGCGTTTCCTGGACGGCCCCGCAGGGCGTGTCCACCTCGTTTATCCAGCTGGATATTCCCGAGGATGACGAGGAGTTCTGCAGGCGCCTGCTGTCCGAGAGGGGAGTGCTGCTGGTCCCCGGTAGCCGTTTTGAGCTTCCCTGCGGCGCACGCCTGGGCTACTGCGCGAGCGAGGACGTTCTGCGCGAGGGCCTGAGGCTTTTGGGCGAGGCACTGGCGGAGTTTGATCGCTAGGATTCCGATGATCTTCGAGGGCCTTATCAAAATTGGCCGAAGATAATCGAAAACGGACCCGTTTCCCTAGGGGAAGCGGGTCCGTTTTTCTATACCGAGAAGTCAAGTTGTTACAAATGGGGCCGTAAAGCGAGTCGGTATCCGCTGGGCCTTATACTGAGCTTCCGGTGAACGGTATCAAGCGTCTGGTAAACGGTAATTTGTTTACCAGAAATGAATAGGACAAACTTTTTTCTGAATAAAAATGAAAATGGTTGAGACGCAGTACGAACCGCTAATTCTATTCATAGCTTTATTGGAAATATGCAATATGAGGGTGGTTTAACAAAGTTTAGTTCCAATTGATTTTTGGATTGAAAACGCGTTTAAGCACGTAAATACACTTTATTAAATCAAAGTGTGCCATGCGTGAAGTATATGTGTATGCCGTTCACCCCTCATATAAAACCGTTCGGGGGCGAGGTGGAAGTATGAACTGATTTTGGATATAAATATGTCGTCAGCAATAACGCCTCACACGGAGGGGCGCTAACGAATCGGCCCTGACAGGGGCCCGAAAGAAAGGTAGGAGGCCATGACGAAAGGTCTGCACGTGCCTTCCGAGATCGGCAAGCTCAGGAAGGTCTGCCTGCACCGTCCCGGCGACGAGCTCCTCAACCTGCCGCCCGACGAGCTCGAGCGACTCCTGTTCGACGACGTCCCGTTCCTGGAGGTCGCGCAGCAGGAGCACGACACCTTCGCCCAGATCCTGAGGGACCAGGGCGTGGAGGTCCTCTATCTCGAGAACCTCGTCGCCGAGGTGTTCGACCAGGTCCCCGGCGCCCGCGCCGAGTTCACCGACCAGTACATCGCCGAGGCAGGCATCCGCGGCCAGCACATGCCGCAGATCGTCCGCGAGAAGCTGGACTCCATCGAGGACAACCTCGAGTTCGTCAAGAAGACCATGGCCGGCATGACCAAGGCCGAGATCGACATGCCCCTTACGGCGTCCACGACCCTCGACTCCCTGGTCAACTCCGAGTCCGAGTCCGACCTGATCATCGACCCGATGCCCAACCTCTACTTCACCCGCGACCCGTTCGCGGTCGTCGGCGAGGGCGTCAACCTCAACCGCATGTACTCGGTCACCCGCAACCGCGAGACCCTGTACGGCAAGTACGTCTTCAAGTACCACCCCGACTACAAGGACGTCTCGCTGTACTTCCGCCGCGACTGCCAGTTCCACACCGAGGGCGGCGACGTGCTGAACATCAACGAGAAGACCCTCGCCGTCGGCATCTCCCAGCGCACCCAGGCCGCCGCGATCGACGTCATGGCCCAGAACATCTTCTGGAACTCCGACTCCAAGGTCGAGCGCATCCTGGCCTTCGACATCCCGGTCTCGCGCGCCTTCATGCACCTCGACACGGTCTTCACCCAGATCGACGTCGATAAGTTCACGATCCACCCCGCCATCATGGGCACCCTGCGCGTCTACGAGCTGACCGCCGGCAAGAACCCGGGCGACGTGAACATCCGCCTGATCGAGGACACCCTCGAGCACGTCCTGGAGGACGCCACCGGCGTCGACCAGGTCAAGCTGATCCCCTGCGGCGGCGGCGACCCGATCGCGGCCTCCCGCGAGCAGTGGAACGACGGCTCCAACACCCTGTGCGTCGAGCCCGGCAAGATCTGCGTCTACGCCCGCAACACCGTCACCAACGACGTGCTGTACAAGGAGGGCCTGGACCTTCTCGTCGTGCCCTCCGCCGAGCTCTCCCGCGGCCGCGGCGGCCCGCGCTGCATGAGCATGCCCTTCTGGCGCGAGGACCTCTAAGTCTTTCCGTTTCCGGTGCGGTCCCCCTACAACCGCACCGGCTTCGCCCGTTAAACGGGCAACACTAATACTTACGTAATTCATTTCTTCGAAAGGAATCGAACCATGGGTGTTAACCTCTCCGGCCGTAGCTTCCTCAAGCTTCTCGACCTCACCACCGAGGAGATCGAGTACCTGCTCAAGCTATCCAAGAACTTCAAGGATATGAAGCGCGCTGGCGTTCCGCACCGCTATCTCGAGGGCAAGAACATCGTTCTGCTCTTCCAGAAGACCTCCACTCGTACCCGCTGCGCCTTCGAGGTCGGCGGCATGGATCTGGGCATGGGCGTCACCTACCTCGATCCCGGTTCGTCGCAGATGGGCAAGAAGGAGTCCATCGAGGACACCGCCCGCGTTCTCGGCCGCATGTATGACGGCATCGAGTTCCGTGGCTTTGCCCAGGACGACGTCGAGGAGCTCGCTGCTAAGTCCGGCGTGCCTGTCTGGAACGGCCTGACCACCGAGTGGCATCCCACCCAGATGCTCGCCGACATCCTGACCGTCCAGGAGAACTTCAACTACGACATCAAGGGCAAGACTCTCGTCTTCATGGGCGACTGCAAGAACAACGTTGCTCGCTCCCTCATGGTCGTCTGCTCCAAGCTCGGTATGAACTTTGTGGCCTGCGGCCCCGAGGAGTGCATGCCCGCTGACGACGTCATCGAGGCCTGCAAGCCCATCGCCGAGGCCAACGGCTGCACCATCAAGCTGACCACCGACGTCAAGGACGGCGTCACCGGTGCCGACGTTATCTACACCGACGTGTGGGTCTCCATGGGCGAGCCCGACGAGGTCTGGGCCGAGCGCATCGCTCAGCTTACCCCGTATCGTGTTACCTCCGAGGTCATGGCTATGGCCAACCCGGGTGCCATCTTCCTGCACTGCCTGCCCAGCTTCCACGACACCAACACCACGATTGGCGCCGAGAAGTGCGAGCAGTTCGGCATCACCGAGCAGGAGGTCACCGACGAGGTCTTCGAGAGCCCCGCTTCCAAGGTCTTCGACGAGGCCGAGAACCGCATGCACACCATCAAGGCTGTCATGTACGCCACGCTCAAGTAAGAGCATCTAGCATCTCGCTCGGGGTGTCTTGCTGCACACCCCGAGCGGCTTTGTCTGGTAAATATCTCGCGTCGGGCGGTGGGCACGGCACGGAAGATCCGCTTAGCGCGAGAAAGTTAAATGATTTATGAAGGGGGGATGAGAACCATGACTGAGACCGCTAAGAAAAAGCGCGGTATGCCTTCATCGTTCACCATTCTTCTAGCTCTGCTGGCAATTGTTGCAGTGATTACCGTTATCGTCTCCGGCACGTCCGGCGGCGCGGTTACTGCAGCCCGCCTGAGCGATTTCTGCACCGCCCCGATCCTGGGCTTCGCTGACGCTCTGCCCGTCTGCCTCTTCGTTATGATCCTGGGCGGCTTCCTCGGTATGATGACCGAGACCGGCGCTCTGGACAACGGCATCGCCGTTCTGGTGCAGAAGCTTAAGGGCAACGAGATCATGCTCGTTCCTGTCCTTATGCTCATCTTCTCCCTCGGTGGTACCACCTATGGTATGTGCGAGGAGACCGTTCCCTTCTACGCCCTGCTCGCCGCTACCATGATGGCCGCTGGCTTCGACCCCATGGTCGGCGCCGCTACCGTCCTGCTCGGCGCTGGCTGCGGCTGCCTGGGCTCCACGGTTAACCCGTTCGCCGTCGGCGCTGCCGTCGACGCTCTGACCGGCGTTGGCATTGAGGTCAACCAGTCCATCATCATCGGCCTCGGTGCCGTCCTGTGGATTGTCACTACCGCTATGTCCATCGTCTTCGTGATGAACTATGCCAAGAAGGTCAAGGCTGACAAGGGTTCCACCATCCTGTCGATGCAGGAGCTCAAGGACGCCGAAGAGGCTCACGGCAAGGCTGCTTCCGAGGTCCACAAGGAGGTCAAGCTCACCGGTCGTCAGAAGGGTGTTCTGATCGCCTTCGCCTTCACCTTCGTCGTCATGATCGTCGGCTTCATTCCGCTGGCCGACCTCAACGAGGGCGTCGCCAACTTCTTCGACGCTGGCGCTGTCTACGACGCCGACGGTAACGCCGTCGTCCAGGGCTGGTCTGCCCTGATCACCGGCCTGCCCATTGGCCAGTGGTACTTCGACGAGGCTTCCACCTGGTTCTTCCTCATGGCCGTCCTGATCGGTATCATCGGTGGCCTGTCCGAGAAGCAGATCGTTAACACCTTCATCACCGGCGCTGCCGACATGATGTCCGTTGTTCTCGTCATCGCCCTCGCCCGTGGCATCTCCGTCCTCATGGCTAACACCGGCCTCGACGTCTTCGTCCTCGACGCTGCCGCCAATGCCCTGGCTGGCCTGTCCGGCGTAATCTTCGCTCCCATGAGCTTCCTGGTCTACTTCGGCCTGTCCTTCCTGATCCCCTCGACCTCCGGTATGGCCACCGTCTCCATGCCCATCATGGGACCGCTGGCTGTTAAGCTCGGCTTCTCGCCCGAGGTCATGGTCATGATCTTCTCCGCCGCCATCGGTGTCGTGAACCTGTTCACCCCGACCTCCGGCGCCATCATGGGCGGTCTCGCCCTGGCCAAGATCGAGTGGACGACCTGGCTCAAGTTTGCCCTTAAGCTCATCGTCGCGCTCTCCGTCGTCTGCGCCGTCATCCTGACCGTCGCCTGCGTGCTGCTCTAAGTACCCAACGGGTACCCCACGGAAACCTTGACGATCCTGTAGAGGATCACCTGGTCATCGTCTGTCCGGTGGGGTCAACCCACCGGTAGACTCCTACCTTTAGCCCCCTCCCGTTCCGTGCGCGGGAGGGGGCGCACTTATGTTGCGCGGTTCTACGAACCGCGCAACCAGTCGACGCTGCGCGCCGCCCAGGACGACAATTTGTCATTCAAAAGGCAAGGCATGACCAAAAGGTCTATGCCTCGCCTTTTTCATGCCAACTTGTACGTCCTGGACGGCGCTCGCTGTCCGTCCTCTGCCTGCGGCGCTTTCCATTGTTGGTGCAGAGGGCGCTTTGCCTACTCTGGCGGGCTTTCGCTGGCTTATGCTCAACCTGCGACGTTTCCATTATTGATACAAAGGCCAGGTTTGTTTGAACCAAAAAGGGGAAGTTGCGGTGGAATAGTTCCTGTTTGGCCGTCTTGAGGGGTTAAACGGGAACTATTTCACCGCAACTTATCGATGGCGTGTTTGGTTGGTGCCAGTTGATTGCTTGGGCGTTGGGGAGGGTCTGCTCCGTTATAATCGCCTAGAACATTAATTGGAAACGGGACGGGAGCCATACATGCGCCAGGGTTTCGACAACGCGAAGTATATCGAGCTGCAGGCCGCTCACATTAAGGAGCGCATCTCACAGTTTGGCGGCAAGCTCTATTTGGAGTTTGGCGGCAAGCTGTTCGATGACTATCATGCGAGCCGCGTGCTGCCGGGTTTTGAACCGGACAGCAAGTTCCGCATGCTCAAGAGCATCGCCGACGATGTCGAGGTTATCATCGCGATCAACGCGAACCACATCGAGAAAAACAAGGCTCGCGGTGACCTTGGCATTACCTATGACGAGGATGTGCTGCGCCTGGTTGACTTGTTCCGCGGCAACGGCTTTGCCGTCGCGGCTGTGGTCATCACCCAGTACGCCGGCCAGCCTGCTGCCGATGTGTTCCGCAACCGCCTGAACGCGCTCGGCATTCCCGCCAAGCTGCACTATCCCATCGAGGGCTACCCGCACGATGTCGATCTGATCGTGTCCGACGATGGCTACGGCAAGAACGAGTTTGTCGAGACCACGCGTCCGCTCGTTGTCGTGACGGCACCCGGCCCCGGCTCGGGCAAGCTCGCCACTTGCCTCTCGCAGCTGTATCACGAGCATAAGCACGGTACCGCCGCCGGCTATGCCAAGTTCGAGACCTTCCCGGTCTGGAATCTTCCTCTGACGCATCCGGTCAATATTGCCTACGAGGCCGCCACGGCTGACCTCGACGACGCCAATATCATCGATTCGTTCCACCTTGAGGCCTACAACAAGACCACGGTCAACTACAACCGCGACGTCGAGGCCTTCCCGGTGGTCCGTGCTCTGATGGAAAAGATCCTGGGCAAGAGCCCCTATCAGAGTCCTACGGACATGGGCGTCAATATGGTCGGCTTTGCCATCACCGATGACGATGCCTGCCGCGACGCTTCCAAGATGGAGATCGTCCGCCGCTACTTTACCGCGGTCGAAAATGTGCGCCGTACCGGCGTGGGCGATGAGCAAGTCGACCGTCTCAAGATTATTATGAAGAAAGCCGGCATCGATAAGAACTACTCACCGGCGCGCTCGGCGGCCCTCACCAGGGAGCAGCTGACGGGTGGTCCCGTGGGTGCCATGGTCATGCCCGATGGCTCCGTGGTGACCGGTAAGACCTCCACGCGCCTGGGCGCCGCAAGTTCGCTCATTATGAACGCCCTCAAGCATGTCTCGGGCGTCGACCTTGAGCTCGAGGTCATTAGCGATGAGGCGATCGAGCCCATCAGCAAGCTCAAGACGCATTTCCTGGGCAGCAAAAACCCTCGCCTCCACACCGACGAGACGCTTATGGCGCTGTCGATCACCTCGGCCACGAGTGAGACGGCCGCTCGCGTCCTTTCGGGCCTGGAGCAGCTGCGCGGTTGCGATGCCTTCTTTAGCGTGATTATCTCGCCGACGGACGAGACGGTACTGCGCAAACTGGGTATCAACGTGTGCTGCGAGCCCAAGTTTGAGCGCCGCGGTTTCTTCCACCGCTAAGTTTGAAGCACCGCGGTAATTGCATTGCATTTTGGCCGTATCGGGTTGGCGCCCGGTACGGCTTTTTGATCAATAAAGCGCCTATTTCGGCGAAAAATAGCCGTTTACCTGCCTAGAAACAATTTGAGCGGTATACAATAACCGTAACTGTTTCATCCTTAGCGGGATGCCGCATGATGGATATTACCTGCCATCGTGAGGTGTGTCGGTCGCGCACGGCGCGTTAGATGCTCGTGCTCGGTTTGAGGAGGCTGCTATGGCGGGCAAGGGTCGTGCGAGTGTCAACGATATGAAGCGTGTTGAGGTGCTGGTGTTGATGGAAATCGACCAGCAAACCGAAGACAATGGCGGGCCGTATGGTTTCTCGCGCAAAACGCTTGCCGAGCGCGTGGGGGTTTCGCCGTATCGTGCCCGCGCCGCAATCGATCGCTTGGATTCCGAAGGCATGATTGATGTCGTCTCGCGTTATAGCGACGACGGCGGTCAGCTTGCAAATGGCATTTGCCTCACCGAACGTGGCGAGTGGTATCTTGAGGGCGTCCGTACCGGCATGCTCGTTCAAGAAATGCTTGAGGACGAGGTTGCTGATCGATAGCAGCATGTAACCCTTGCCATAGCGACGCCGCCTGGGAAACCGGGCGGCGTTTTGTTTCAAGATTGAGAAATGCAATCGCACGCGAGAAAAATTGCGAACGGTCCGCGGCGCGAGTATTACAATGAAGACCCGTAAGATGTGGATAAACAACTTCTACGGGAAGCGCAGGTAACTCAATATGACCAAGCATGTGTTCGTAACCGGTGGCGTGGTTTCGTCCCTGGGCAAGGGTATCACCGCGGCCTCGCTGGGCCGTCTGCTCAAGTCGCGTGGCTACAAAGTAACGATGCAGAAGGCCGACCCGTATCTGAACGTCGACCCCGGTACCATGAGCCCGTTCCAGCATGGTGAGGTCTTCGTTACCGAGGATGGTTACGAGTCCGACCTGGACCTGGGTCATTACGAGCGCTTTATTGATGAGAACCTGACCCGCGATTCCAACTTTACGACCGGTGCCATCTACAAAAGCCTAATCGCCCGCGAGCGTCGCGGCGACTTTTTGGGCGGTACCGTGCAGGTGATTCCCCACGTCACCAATGCCATTAAGGACAAGTTCCGCCGCATCGAGGAGCAGACCGGCTCCGATGTAGTCATCACCGAGCTGGGCGGCACGATTGGCGACATCGAGTCCCAGCCGTTTGTCGAGGCCATCCGTCAGTACCGCAAGGAGGCCGGCCCCGAGAACGTCTGCTACATCCACGTGTCGCTCGTTCCCTATATCGCCGCCGCCCACGAGGTCAAGACCAAGCCCACACAGCATTCCGTCAAGGAGCTCCGCAGCTTTGGCATCCAGCCCGATATTATCGTGCTGCGCTCCGACCACCATATCGATGACGCTATCCGCGGAAAGATCGCAAGCTTCTGCGACGTCGACACCGATTGCGTCTTTACCAACGAGGACTGCGCGAGCATTTACGATGTTCCGCAGCTGCTTGCCGAGCAGGACTTTGACCTGCGCATTTGCGAGCGCCTGGGTCTGGACCCGCGTGAGCGCGACATGAGCGAGTGGAACGAGTTCCTGCGCAAACAGAATCACGCCAACCATCACGCCGACAAGGTGAAGATCGCCGTCGTGGGCAAGTACACGCAGCTGCCCGATGCGTACCTGTCGGTTATCGAGGCCCTGCACCATGCGGGCGTCTTCTACGATCGCCATGTGGACGTCCAGCTGGTCGACGGCGAGAGCCTCGACGAGCAGAATGTCTCCGAGGTTCTGGGCGACGCCTCGGGCATCCTGGTCCCCGGCGGCTTTGGCAAGCGCGCCCTGGAGGGCAAGATCCTCGCGGCCGAGTTTGCCCGTGAGCACAAGATTCCGTATCTGGGCATTTGCCTGGGTATGCAGGTGGCCGTGTGCGAATTTGCGCGCAATGTCGTCGGCCTTGCCGGCGCCAGCTCCTCTGAGTTCGATCCGGATGGCCCGTATAGTGTCATCGATCTGATGAGCTCGCAGGAGGACGTGACCGAGAAGGGCGGCACCATGCGCCTGGGCGCCTATCCGTGCAAGCTCGCCGCCGATACCCTTGCTCGCGAGGCATATGGCGAGGAACTCGTCTACGAGCGTCACCGTCACCGCTTTGAGTTCAACAACGCCTTCCGCGACCAGCTCGAGGACGCCGGTTTGGTTATCTCGGGTCTGTCGCCTGACGAGCGCCTGGTCGAGATGGTCGAGCTGCCGCGCGACGTGCATCCGTGGTATGTGGCAACCCAGGCTCATCCCGAGTTCAAGAGCCGCCCGACCAACCCGCAGCCGCTGTTCCGCGAGTTCGTACGCGCTTCGATCGGCCAGCACGAGGGTGTCGACCGTCTGCAGGTGACGCCCATGAACCTCGCTACGGACTAAGGGTGCCGGCGAATAAGGAACATACCGAAGCTACTCCCTCGTCGCTCGCCGTGGCGGCGGGGGAGTATCTCGATTACCTCGCGGTCGAGCGGGGTTTGGCGCGCAACACGATTGCGGCCTATCGTCGTGACCTGACGACGTACTGCGCCTATCTGGAGCGGGCGGGTATTGTGTCTTTTGAAGAGGTGACTCGTCAGGTCGTGGAGGGCTTTGTCGCCGACCGTCGCGATGGGGGCTATTCCGATGCCTCGGTGGAGCGTGCGCTTGCAGCCGTGAAGGGCCTGCATGCCTTTTTGGTCCGCGATGGGGCTGTAGCCCAAAATCCAACGGCGGCGTTGCGCCTGCCTAAAAAGGCTGAGCGTTTGCCGGAGTATCTATCGGTGGAGGATGTCTCGGCTCTGCTCGATCAAGACTTCCCCGAGGGCGAGATGGGCTTGCGCGACCATGCCATCTTGGAAGTGCTCTACGGATGCGGTTTGCGTGTGAGCGAGTTGGTGGGGCTCGATGTGGGCGATATCCATATTGACGATGGCTTTGTACTCGTTCGCGGTAAGGGCTCAAAGGAACGCCTGTCCCCGCTGGTGGGAAGCGCGGCGCGAGCTCTGATGCTCTATGTAACTGAGGGACGTTCTCGCTTGGCGGCCCATGCCCGCGGAACCGAGACCTCGGCGGTCTTTTTAAATAAGAACGGACGTCGCCTGTCGCGCCAGGCCGTGCATGCGATATGCGAGCGGTATGGGCGTCAGGTGGGGCTGGTGGGGCTCCATCCCCATACCTTGCGCCACTCCTTTGCCACCCACATGCTCGCGGGCGGTGCTGACCTGCGTGTGCTGCAGGAGATTTTGGGCCATGCCGATATTTCGACCACGCAGGTCTACACGCATGTCGACCGCACGCAACTGACCGAGGTCTATCTGGCGGCGCATCCGCTGGCGCATCGTTAACACATCGCTGGCCTGCATATTTATAGGTATTTGGGGACGGGCCCCAGATTGCTGCGGCGTGCTTTTGCGCGCGCATGGGCAATCTGGGGCCCGTCCCATTTTTCGCCACTTGTCGTCGCGGTGGTGGGCCGCACGTGCCTTGGGTGGGGGAGTTTGGGGGCGATGTGAACGCCATGTAAAAGGACGCAAAAATCGCCTCAAGGTCAACTTGAAGGTTGAGGTTGAAAGGCGGGGTGCCACAGGTGGCATCCCGCCTTTGCTGTAAACACAACATATTGTGTTTTCGAACATATGCTCGGGGGTGTTTTACAACATAT
>CAUEQD010000011.1 GCA_959019945.1 uncultured Collinsella sp.
TGCAATTACAAAAAGATGATTGGGCAAGATGTCAATCATTGTCTAACAGAGCCTTACCGTTTACGGCAACGAGTGGTACCGGGACGGCGACTGGGCTCCCTACGTTATGAGTACCGTGGTCTTTGGCCGTTGTCGCCTGGCAAATGACACCCCCGCGTTTATCGAGGACAAAGTCCGCCAGCTCGCGCTTAAGTACTACCCTTCTGCCGAGGAAGTCGAAGAGGAAATCGCCAAGGACATTGAGGGCGTCCAGCTTTACGAGATTTCGATTGAGCATCTCTGCGGTAAGCAGATTCAGGAAAAGTAAGCCTCAAGAGCAGACGTCACAAATAGCAATATGGCCCGGTTCCAACCCACCTTGGAACCGGGCCATATGCTTATAAAGCGTCGGTGGCGATGTGCGCAAGCGCCTCGACGAGCTCCTGCGAGCTCACAGGCTTGCTCAGGTGCGCGTTCATGCCCGCCTCACGCGAAAGCCTGCGGTCGTCGGCAAAGGCGTTGGCGCTTACAGCGATAATCGGCGTGATCGCGGCATCCTCGCGATTGAGCGCTCGAATCCGACGCGTGGCCTCAAGGCCATCGATACCGGGCATCATGATGTCCATCAACACCACGTCGTACTCGTGCGGCGCGCTCGCGGCAAACATCTCGACGGCAGACTCGCCATCCTTAGCATGCGTCACGACGGCGCCGGCGCGGGCGAGCGTAAACTGTGCAATCTCGGCATTCAGGTCGTTATCCTCTACGAGCAACACGCGCAAGCCCTGGAGCGCATCGCCGTCACCCGCATTCACGCGCACTGCCTGAGGAATCTCGGAGCGCTTGCACTTCTCAAACGGCAGGCGGATGGTAAACGTCGTCCCCTGCCCCAAGGTGCTCGTAAAGCTCATGGATCCGCCCATAAGCTCGACCAACTGTTTTGCGATAGGCGCGCCCAGGCCAGTTCCCGATGAAGCGCCTTCCACCTGTTGCTCCTCGCGGCAAAACGGCTCGTAGAGGTGCTGTTGGAACTCCTCGCTCATGCCAATACCGTTGTCGTCGATCGTGTATTCATAGACGGGGACGCCGTCCACCGGCTCCACCTCGCGGCACACCAGGCGAACATAGCCGCCCTGGCGGTTGTACTTAACGGCATTGCCGGCGATATTGACCAGCAAACGCTTAAGATGCGTCACACTTACTCGGGCATAGGGATGGTCCAGGGCCTGCTGGTCGCAGATGATGGTTACCAAACGCTCATCTGCCTGACGCTCCAGAATATCGCGCACCTCGTGGTTGAGGGTCACCAAATTTGTGGGAACAAGCTCCAGATCGACCTGGCCGCTCTCCAGGCGACTCATATCGAGCGCCTCATTCGCAAGGTCGAGCAGCAGTCCCGATGCCGTCCAGATCTTTGAGCGGCACTCGGCCTGCTTTTGCAGATCGTCCGCATTGGCATCGCCGACCTCAACCATACCGCGAATGCCGTTGATGGGCGTACGCAGATCGTGGCTCATGCGACGCAGAAACTCCGTCTTTGCCGAGTTGGCAGACGAGGCCTCACGCGCCGCCTTTGCCAGCTTGTCGCCATAGTCGCGCTCCTGCTGCAGCAAGTCCGTCAAACGTCGACGATCAGCGCGGCGACGCACCATCACAACAGTGGCTACAACACCGCTGTAGAGCACCAGCACGCCGGCAGCGACAGCCGCGACGACCTCAAAGTAGCGCTGCGCCGAGGCATAGGTGTACACGTAGAATTTTTGCGCTTTGCCGTATGTGCCCAAATACCACTCGCCGTTGACGTTGACCAGTCGGACTTTGCCGGGCAGGCATCGATCCTTAATTTCGTCGACAATGATGGCGTCCGTCGCGGGCAGGTCGAACACGCCCAATACGGTGGGTTCGACGGCATTGGTCGCAACGACCTTGCCATCGTTTTCGATCACGATATTGCCGCTATCGATGGTTTCATAGCCATCAAGCAGGCTCTGCAGTTTGAGTGTATTGCTTGCAACTGCCTTCGCGCTCTGATGCCTTACCGCGATAACGATGCCCTCGCCATCCTGCCGGGTTACGCAGCCAATGTCTGCGACCGAATCATCCGCAAGCGTAATGCGGGCGGTATAGGACTTAAGCGGATGGGTTGCCACCTCCAGCACGGGCGTCTCTTTGAGATACGTAGCAAGCGACTCGTAGCCCACGTCATCCGTCGAGGACTCGGACACCAAATTGCCCGATGCGTCCGTCACGATCAGTGCGCTCACGTTGAACTGGTCAGCATATTGCTCCAGCGCGGCGTTATCCACCGAGCCGTCGCGCTTTATATCGCGCGCTACCTCTCCGGCAATCTCCATCACACGAATCAGGTTTTTGGTCGCATAGGCGCTGTTAAACGCATCGTAGGAAAGGCTCTGGGTCGCCACGTAATCGACAACATCGGCAAAGCGCTGCTCGGCCTGGGCCGTGGTGTAGCCGTAGCTCATCATGCCGGCGACAACCGAGAGCGCTATACCCACCAAGGCGGCAAGGAGCCATACCCGAGTCGAATGATTGCCGCGCTCCTCTACGGCGTGGTCGGGCGCATCGATCACGACAGGCCCTCCATATTCAAAAATGGTGCAGGGTCATCAAAGTACTTTGACACCAGGCGCTCCATGGTGCCATCGGCAAGCATTTCTTGGTAGGCATGGGTGAGTTTAACGTCGATACCGCGCGTGTCGTTGAGATCGAAAGCGGTGCCCAAACCAACCTCCAGCAGCGGCTCGTTCAGAATGCGATACGTCACGCCATAGTCTTTTTCATAGGTGAGCAGCGAGGACTCATGTGCGGCGATAGCGTCGACCAGGCCCTCGACGAGCGCCGGGTTCAGGTATGAGCGGTCCGAGAAGCTGTAGAGCTCCTTGATTTGCGGAACCTTTTCATTTGTATGATTGAGCAAAATGCCCTCGGGCTTGGTGGTGGACTGCACCCCCACGACCCTGCCCTCAAGATCGGCGAGCGTGTAGATGTCGCTTTCGGGATTGACCGCGACCACCTGGCGGCTCGCAAGGTACGGGCCGGCCCAACGATATTCGCTTTCGCGACCCGTCATGCTAAAGCTGCCCATGACGCAATCGAGCTCGCCGCTTGCCAGCAGCTCTTTCTTCTTTTCCCAGTCGATCAGCTGGTATTTTGGCTTGTAACCAATGCGGGCCAAAGCCTCGGTCAATATCTCGACATCCAGGCCAACGATATCGCCATACTCGTCGGTATACACAAACGGTGGGTAGAGGTCGCTGCCGACGTCGAGCGTCTTAAGGTCGTCGTCTTTGACCTGAGAGGCATCCAGGCCTTTTGATGCAGACGCCGAGGCCTCGTCATTCGACCCAGAACAGCCAGCTATCGCTACGACAAAAGCACTCGCCACTACAAGCGCAACAAACAACGATATGGCAACCGAGCGGCGAGGTCTTCTCATCGAGCTCCAGACGATCCTGCTTACAGACTGAAATGGTTAAAAATAATAGCAAATGAAACCACTCGAGCGCCCAATGGTTACAGACGCTTTACCCTGCGGGGCCTTCTAGCCGACTTGGCAGAAGGCCCCGCATGCAGCGCGCACTTACCGTGCATTAAAAACGTAGCGGTCCAGGCGGTCGCACGCTTCCCTCACGCGCGAAAGCGGCAGCGCCAGATTCACGCGAATGTGGCAGGGCCCGTGGAACGGGCGGCCGTCCTGATACCCCACGCCCACGCGCGCCCCCTCGTCGAGCAACCACTGAATATCGCGGCCATGCTCGCGGCACCACTCGGTGCAGTCCAGAAACACCATGTACGTGCCCTGCGGACGCGAATAGGACACGCCCTCAAAATGCTCGTCCACGTAATTGCAGAAGTACTCGATGTTGCCGGCAAGCACCTGGTTGAGCTCGTCCACCCACTCGTAGCCCTGCGGCTGATAGGCACCAATAAGCGCATGCATGGAGAGGACATTCATCTCGTTGTAGTGAGTCTTGTCGGACACGGCGCACATGCGGTCACGCAGCGTCTCGTTGTAGACAATGTGGTAGCTGCCGACCAGGCCCGCCAGGTTGAACGTCTTGCTGGGCGCATAGAGGGCAACCGTACGCATGCGGGCATCCTCGCTCACCGACTGCGTCGGGATATGCTTGTGCCCCGGCAGGATGATATCGGACCAAATCTCGTCCGAGATCACCACGCAATCGTGCTGGCGATAGATGTCCATGGCGCGCTCGATCTCGTCGCGCTCCCATACGCGGCCGCAGGGATTGTGCGGCGAGCAGAACACCGCGGCATGGATGTGGTTTTGGGCGAGCTTGTGCTCCATGTCCTCAAAGTCCATACGCCACACGCCCTGGTCGTCGAGCTTAAGCGGGCTGTGGACAATGCGATAGCCCGCGGCCTCGATGGACTTGGTAAAGCCGATGTAGGTAGGGCTGTGGACCAGCACCGCATCGCCTGGCTGGACATACGCGCGCAGCGTCGACACGACACCGCCCAGCACGCCGTTTTCGTAGCCGATATGCTCCGGCGCCAAGCCCTCAACGCCGTTGCGACGGCTCTGCCATTCGATGATGTGGTCGAAGTACTCGGGACGCGGATTGAAGTAGCCAAACATGGGGTGCTGAGCGCGCTTGATGATGTACTCCTGAACCGTGGGCACCGTAGCAAAATTCATGTCGGCCACCCACATGGGAATGCGGTCGAAGCCCTCGTCTGGTGCGTTCGGAGCCATACCGGGGATCTCGCCCCAAGAGTCAACGGCGATGGAGTCCATGCCGTGGCGGTCGATAAGCGAGCTAAAGTCGTATTTCATGCTGAGCTCCCGTGCAAAGTGATTGTTTTGGTAGGCGTTATTGTCCACCAGCACGGGCGATTTTGACATGGGGTTTGGCGCTTAATTTGACGGGTGCGGACGGACGGCTGGTTAGTCTTGCGCGTCGTTGACGGCGATTACGGTTAGCTGGGTTTTATCGACCGAAAAAGATATGTCGAGCCCGGCGAAGGCCAGATGATAGACGCGGTTTGGCTCGTGCTTGCTGCCCGCGCGGCGCGGATCTTGGCGAAGAACCTCAACCAAACCGGGGAGCTTTGCGGGCGGGACCATATCCTGCAGCACTTGCGGGAACTCAACATCGAGCTCTTGCCACGGAGCACCCTCAATCCAGCCGCCGGTCGCATCCGGGTGGCAGTCGGCAAACGGGATGTAGGGCTTGATATCGTAGATGGGCGTGCCGTCGCGCAGATCGGCCCCCAGCACATGGATGATGGGGCCGTCGTCGGTAAGCTCCACGCGGTCGAGCTTAACGCAGGTGAGCCCGATGGGATTAGGGCGAAACGGACTGCGCGTGGCAAAGACACCCACGCGCTCGGCTCCGCCCAGACGCGGCGGGCGCACGGTCTTCGACCACTTGACGTTGGCGCCAGACCTGTCCTGCGACTTGGCATCGGCAGCTATGTCGTTTGCCGTGCCGCCGGGCGTTCCGTTTTCGAAGCGCCACAACAGCCATAGGTGAGAGAAGGAGTCCAGGCCCTCAACCGCTGCATTGGAGGCAAATTCCGGCTCAAAGACGATGTGTCCCTGCAGATGAGGCGCCAAAAAGCTGTTGCGCGGAATGCCGAACTTCTGCGGCAGGTCGGTATGTATGTGTGCGATAGGTTCCATGCCGGTCATTGTACGGCATGGAGGTGTGGGGCGTTGCGCGCAATTCTTCGCCGCGGTCCCCGTCGTGCAACCAACGGTTGCTTGGAAGGGCACCTGCGGCCGCTTATGCTTAAGCCATCAACCAGCAGAAAGGAGCCGCTATGGCCTTTGCAGAAAAGCTCATCGCCGTCCGTCGCGCCCAGCACCTTACCCAGGAGCAGCTCGCCGCCAAGCTCTTCGTCACACGCCAAGCTGTCAGCCGTTGGGAGCGTGGCGAGGTCACACCGGGCATCGACATGATGAAGCTCATCGCCGCCGTGACTGGCGAGCCTCTGTCTCATCTGCTCGAAATGCCCGAGCACTATTGTCAGAGCTGCGGCATGATACTCACGCCCGACGACTGCGGCACCGATGCCACGGGTGCCACGACCGACCATTACTGCAAGTGGTGCTACGACCGCGGCAAGTACACCTACGACACCACCATGGAGGCGATGATTGAAGATTGCGCCCCGCGGCTGGCGCAAAACACCGGCATGTCGCTCGACGAAGCCGTCTCGCTCATGGGTGCCGTCCTGCCGCAACTGGAGCGCTGGCGCACCGTACAGGAAAACGAGGAGCGCTACGGCGCCGAAGCGCGGGCGCGCTATGGCGATGAGGCTATCGATGCAGCAAACGAAACGTTACTGGACATGGATCCTCAGACATGGACCGACATAAAGGAACTTGAACGCGCTATTCTGGGCCAGCTTTCGATTGCCATAGGCGACGGCGATGCGGATGGAAGCGAGGCTCGCAAGCTTGTCGCGATGCACCGTCGATGGATTGGCCTTAATTGGGGACACGAGCCCAAAGACGAAGCGTACCTGGGCCTCGCCCACGGTTATCTTGCCGACCAGCGCTTTATCGACTACTACGACAAGGCCTGCGGCACCGGAGCCACGGCGTTTCTGGTCCAGGCGATCGAGTCGTCGTTGGCGCACGCATAGACCGCGGCAGCTTTGGGTATTTCAATCAAAACCTCAACCGATTGGAGACCCATGGCTACTGATCATGAGCTCGCGCTCTACGTTATGACTGGCTGCCCGTATTGCTTAAAGGTCAAGCGCTTTTTGGCCGATAACGGCGTGACCATTCCCGAGCGCAATATCTCGACCGATACCGAAGCCGAGCAGACACTCATCGCCGTCGGCGGAAAGCGCCAGGTTCCCTGCCTGTTCATTGACGGCAAGCCGCTCTACGAGTCGAACGACATCATCGCGTGGGTGCAGGAGAACCTGCTCTAGTGCAACACAGCCATTGGGGACGTCCTTAAATGACCAGTCGTTAAAGAACGCCCCCGATGACTAGTTAGCCGTGGAAGCGAGCTGTGGGTGCAAGCAGCTGTTCGCGAAAGACGCGCTCGACGGCAGCGCGGTATTCGTCGACCTTTTTGGTCTTGCGTACGATCTTGTGGACGGTAGCGGGATCAGCGAAAGCGCACTTGGCGTAGAACCACCACTCCTTCATGCGGAAGACCGCATTGCCGCCAATCTCTTCTGCATATGCCGCAAACAGCGTGTCGTGGAAGCGCTGCAGCTCAGCAGCCGTTGCAGCTGGGCCGCCCTTGACCATGCGAGCCAGCGCGGGGTTCGCGAGCAGGCCACGCCCCAACATCACATGGCGCGTGCCGGGATAGGCCTCCACCAGCGCGTCCATATCCTCAAGATCAAAAATGTCACCGTTATAGGCCACGGGAAACGGCGCCCGCTCCAACGTCTTGCCGTAAAACTCCTTGCGCGGCGAGCCCGTATAACGGTCCTTCTGTACGCGCGGATGCACGATCAGCTCTGCCAGCGGCATGCGGCAATACAAATCGAGTACACGCTCGTATTCGTCGTCGCCCTCCAGCCCCAGCCTGGTCTTTACCGATACCGGCAACGGCGACCGCTCGCACACATCGTTCAAGAACACCTCGAGCTCGTCGAGATTGCGCAAGAAACCCGAGCCCTTGCCCTTGGCGACAACCGTTCCCGAAGGGCAACCCAAGTTGAGATTGACCTCGCAATAGCCCATGTCGGCGAGCACCTGTGCCGCCCACACAAACTCGTCCGCGTTCTTGGACATCAGCTGAGGCACCACGTTGAGCCCCTGGTTATTGGCAGGATCGATCTCCTTAAACGCCTTGCCGCCAAAGCGGTTGCCCACCCGCGGCGGCGGCAAAAACGGCGTGTAATAGCAATCGAGTGCGCCGAAGCACTCCGCATGCACGCGACGGAATACATGCCCGGTAATCCCCTCCATAGGGGCAAGCGAAAGAATCATCTACTCTTCTCTCATATCAACGGATGTGACAAAGGAACCGCCCCCTTGTTACATGCATTATGCCTTGTGCTTCAGATGATTCACAAGGCAGAGGTAGCTGCTTGACGATAATCACCCTTCCATCCGTCGCCTTACGCAACGAAGGTGAATGCTTTTCCGCGAAGTGAACGGGTGAAATCGGACCCTCGATGCATCGACACTTTGGGAAGGCCAATTCCTGCGGTTTTATCACTCAAATCCTGCGGTTTTAGCGTCGAAAAACGTGGGTGCTTCAGGGGTCCAAATTAGGTCGTTCACTTCTCGGGAAACCATTCACCTTCGATTTACTGGTGCTTATAAACAGCGAGGGGGTCGCCCGGCAGGCGGCCCCCTCGCTTGTTATTCATCCCTCGGCAGCGGTTTCATGCTCCAAAAGACAACGTTCATAATCACGACAACCACCAACACCACGCCGTTGGCCACCCAAAAGCCCATGTTAAGGCCGAGCCACTCCGTGGTGCCAAACAAGTCCATCCAAATCTGCGTCCAGTTCATGCAAACGCTCCTTTCTGCATCAATCCCCCACTACAGCAGCTCGCCGTAGCGCTTGACGTAGGCCTTCTTAAGGCTTGTCGCCAGCGCCATGTACAGCAAGATGCACGGAATCAGGAACAAGAAGTACTCGACAGGCAGGGCGCCCAGACCCAGCGTGGGGCCAAGCGGGCTAAACGGGATCAGCGTGAGCAGCGCGATGCCCGTCATCGTGAGCAGCATCACCGGAGCCGAGGCACGGCTCTGGATAAACGGCAACTTAGGCGTACGGATCATGTGGATGACCAGCGTCTGGCTCCACATAGACTCGACGAACCATCCAGCCTGGAACAGCGCGATGTAGGCCAGCTGCATCTGCTCCAGCGCGGCGCCCGAGTAGACGCTCGCCAGGTCGTTGAACAGCACGCCATGGCTCACGAACAGGGGGCAGAAAACGAAGTACATAAAGATATAGGTCATAAAGTCGAAGATGGAGCTGGTGGGCCCGATCCAGATCATGAACCTGCCAACACTCGAAGCGTCCCAGGTACGCGGCACGCGCAGGAACTCCTCGTCCACGTTGTCCCAGGGAATCGCCAGGCAGCTGCAGTCATAGATCAGGTTGAGCAGGATCAGCTGGATGCTCATCATCGGCAAAAACGGCAGCAGGGCGGATGCGGCAAGCACGCTGAACATATTGCCGAAGTTGGAGCTTGCGGTCATCTTGATGTACTTGATCATGTTGGCGTAGGTCTTGCGCCCCTCGATGATGCCCTCCTCGAGCACCATCAAATCCTTCTCGAGCAAGATGATATCGGCCGACTCCTTGGCCACGTCGACCGCAGTATCGACCGAGATGCCGATGTCGGACGACTTCATGGCCGAGGCGTCGTTGATGCCGTCGCCCATGTAGCCCACCACATGACCGTTTGCACGCAGCACGGACACGACGCGCGCTTTTTGATCGGGCGTAAGCTTGGCAAAGACCTGCACGTCCTCGGCGCGACGAGCGAGCTCGGCGTCGTCCATTGCGGCGATATCGCTGCCGAGCAGCATGTTGTTGACCTCGAGTCCCACCTGCTTGCAGATGGTGCGCGTGACCTTCTCATTGTCGCCGGTCAAGATCTTGGTGGCTACACCGTGGTTGCGCAGCGCCTCGATAGCATCGGCCGTGGACTCTTTGGGCGGATCCAAAAACGCCAGGTAGCCGATCAGCACCATGTCGCGCTCATCATCGGCGCTAAAGGCACCGACAGGCGACGGGTTGGACTTTTGAGCGATTGCCAACACGCGGAAGCCGTCGTCGTTAAGGTCGGCGACCGTTGCCAAAATGCGCTCGCGCACCTCGTCGTCCAGCACGTGAACGCCGCCGTCAATCTCGGCATGCGAGCACACCGACAGCATCTCCTCGACTGCACCCTTGGTGACCATCTGGGTTTTGCCGCTTCGATCGCGCACCACGGTGGTAAGGCGACGGCGCGTAAAGTCAAACGGCACCTCGTCGACCTTCACATAGGCCTCGGAAAGGTCGGTGAGACTCGGGTCGTTTTGCTCCTCTTCCTCGGTGCATTTGATGATCGCCAGATCCATCAGATTCTTGTAGCCCGTCTGGAAATAGCTGTTGAGGTAGGCATGGCGCAGAACGCGCGAATCCTCCTGGCCATCGATGTTCCAGTGATACTCCAGCACCACCTGGTCCTGCGTCAGCGTGCCAGTCTTGTCCGTGCACAGCACGTCCATCGCGCCAAAGTTTTGAATCGAGTTGAGGTTCTTAACGATGGTCTGCTTTTTGCTCATAGCCACGGCGCCCTTGGCAAGGCACGTGGTAACGATCATGGGCAGCATCTCGGGTGTCAGGCCCACGGCGATGCTGATGGCAAACAGGCCAGCATTAAGCCAATCGCCCTTGGTGACGCCGTTAATCATAAAGACAAACGGAACCATCACCATCATAAAGCGGATGAGCACCCACGAGACGCTATTGACGCCTTTGGAAAAGCTCGTCTCTACGGCATCCTCGGACAGGCTCGATGCCATAGAGCCAAACAAGGTCTGCTCGCCCACGCTAAAGGCGAGCGCCGTCGCGCTGCCCGAGATCACACTGCTGCCCATGAGGGCGATGTTCTCGAACGACGTTGCCGAATCGGACTCGGTGCACGTCGCGGGAACCTTCTCGACCGGCTCGCTCTCGCCCGTCAGGCTTGCCTGGCTCACAAAGAGGTCCTTAGCCTCAATGATTCTCACATCGGCGGGAATCATGTCACCGGCGGACAGGTGCACGATGTCACCAACCACCACGTCGTCGATGGGAATCTCGGTCCTAGGGGCATCCTCGCGGGTGACTGTCACGGTGGTCGTAATCATATCGAGCAGCTTTTCGGCCGCGTTGCCGCTGCGCGCTTCCTGGATATAGCGCAGCGTGCCCGAGAGCACGACCATCGTGGTGATGATGATCACCGTCAACGGGTCAAAGTCTTCGGGCGTGCTGCCCATCATCGACAACGCTGGAAACACCATGTCGGTCGCTGCCGAAATGATGGCCAGGAAAAACAGAATCGCCGTGAAGGGATTGACGAACGCGTCCGCAAGCTTGCGGGCAATCGACTTCTTCTTGCCACGCGTGACCACGTTACGCCCGTTGTCGGCTTCGCTGTGCGCGACCTCGTCGCGATTAAGGCCGCCGAGATTCGAGCCGACCCAGGATAGGGCCTCCGTCAGCGGAATGGTCGCCGCATACTGGATGCGACCCTCCGCGCGATGCCTCATCAGTTCGTTTTGCGCCTGAACCGCAGACGGCGTATGGCGCATAGTCATCTTCTTCAATTGCTTCGCTCCGTTCTATCGATCGGACGCAGGGCGAATCAGCCGCGCGCCCCCATCAAAGTGGACCCGCGCCGGCAACTTCGTCCTGCGTTACTGGTACTGTCACTGCCGCTCACGGTCCTCACCTCTCTTTCGCGTCCGCGACTGTCTACAGAATAGAAAAGCCGCAAGACCGAGCACATGGCTGGTTTCTTGCGGCTTTCTTGCGATTTGGCAAGGATTGTCAAAGTGACTATTTGGATCGATGGGAGCGAATACCCGAAGCGTTACTCGGCCATTTTGTAGCCCACGCCCCATACAGTCAGCAGGTAGTGGGGGTTGTCTGGTTCGGGCTCAATCTTCTTTCGAATTTTGCGGACGAAGGCCATGATGTTGCTGTCATCGAGCAGATACTCGTTTTGCCACACCGCCCGGTAGATTTCCTCTTTGCTAAAGACCGTACCCCGGTTGCTCGCCAAAAAGGCAAGGATGTCGAACTCCTTGGGCGTGAGCGAGACCGGCGCGTCCGACACCTTGACGGTGCGCGAGGCCAGGTCGATCGAAAGCTCGCCGATAACGATGGGTCCAGTGGCGGCACTTGCCTGCGAGCCGGCAACCGCCAGCTCGATAGCAGTCAGCTTGCCCGATGCGATATCGGCAAACACGGGCGCGAGCTCCAGGGCGGCAGCGCTGCCAGACGAGAACAGCGCGCTGCTGAGCTCGGCGGCCTCGGCCGGCGTAATCGCGATGTTGGTTCTGTTGGTACGCATAGAACCGCCCTAGAACAAGCTGCTCGAGCGGGCCAGATAGACCCGCTTGATCGTCGAAGCAACAACAAGATACAACACGCTCAGCAGCGCAACGATGCCCAGATACCATACAGGCAGCGTGGCGAGCCCAAACAGCTGCGCCACCGGACTGAGCGCAAGGAGCGCCGTGACAACGAGCATGACGGCAACCATCACCACGAGCGGTGTGCAAGGACGATCCCCGTCGCGGACACTGCGCGTTCGCAACACCAGGAGCACGAGCGATTCGGTCCATGCGCATTCCAGCAGCCAGCCGGCTTGGAAGGTCGCGATAAAGGCCGCTCGACCCGCCGCGTCGAGCGCGGCAAAGGGCGCGCCGCAGACGGCGGGGCATACGCCCAAGAACAGAATGGCAAACGTAATGATGTCGAAGGCCGAGCTCGCAAAGCCAAAATGAAGCATAAAGCTGCCGAGCCCCTTACCCGACCAGGCCCTGGGGCGGGCAATCTCTGCATCGTCAACGTTATCCCACGAAAGCGACAGGCAGGTGGCGTCGTAGCACAGATTGAGCAAGAGCAGCTGGGTAGCGGTTGCCGGCACAAAGGGCAGGAAAATGCTCGAGGCGGCAACCGAACAGATATTGCCAAAGTTGGAGCTCGATGCGATACGGATGTACTTGGAGGCATTGGCGAACGAAGTCCTGCCCTCGCTGACGCCCTCGGCGACAACACCCAAGTCGCGCTCGAGCAGCACCAGGTCGGCCACCTTTTTGGATTCGGCCGCAGCCGAGTCCACGACAATGCCGACGTCTGCCGATGTGAGCGCCGGCACGTCGTTCACGCCGTCTCCGATATAGCCGACGATGTGGCCGGAGAGGCGAATCAGGCTAACGATCTGCGCCTTCTGTGCGGGCGTAAGCTCGGCAAACACGCGAGCCTTCCCCACCCGGATCAGCGCTTCGGATTCCTCCATGGCCTGAAGCATGCTGCCGGTGATAACGCTATCGGCGGGAATGCCCAGGCGCGAGCATGTTGAGCGAGCGACCGAAGCCGAATCACCCGTGAGCACGCGCACCTCGACGGAAAGGTTAGACAGCGCCTGCACGGCGGCACGAGCGCTCGCCTTGGGCCGATCGAAAAAGCCCAAAAAGCCGCACAGCACCAGGTCATCCCAGTCCGCCGACGTCGTGCTATAGGCGACGGCGAGCACTTTGATGCCATCGGCGCGCATGTCCTCGGCAACCTCGTAGGCGCTCTGACGGCCATCGGCATCCATGGGCACCAGCTCGCCCTTAAAGTTTGCCCAGGCGCAGCGTGTGCACACGCTTTCAACCTCGCCCTTTACGATGGTCAGATGATTGCCGGGGCGAACCTGTAGCCCCAAACAACCAAGCGCCCCGGGCGTGGCGTCGAGCTTGACACCCGAAGCCTTGGTGACGTGGTCGAAGGGGTCAGAGGCATGCAGTGCAAAGGCGTGGCCAAGGTCTTTCGCGGCAAGGTGCAGCTCGGGTGCCGCGCACGCATCGGCAATGGCCCGATTGAGCTGATTGGCAGCGGCCCCCTGGCTCGTGCTCTCCAGATACGCCAGGTTGAGCGTCTGCTCGCTTTCGTTGCCCAGGATATCGGTGTAGTACTCGAGCACCGCGGCATCTTCGGTGAGCGTGCCTGTCTTGTCAACGCACACCACGTCCATGGAGCCCAGTGACTCCATGGCGTCAACGTTCTTAACGATGACCTGCTTGTTTTTTAGTCGATGGGCACTGCCCGAAAGGCAAACGCTCGTGACAACCGGCAGCATTTCGGGAACCAGGCCCACGGCCGTGCCCAGGGCAAACAGCAGTGTCTGCGCCCAGTCGCCCAGCACAAAGCCTCGAATCATAATGACAAACGGCAGTACGATGAGCATGCATCTTACCAGGGCGGCGCAGATGCTCTTGGCGCCGGCACCAAGCTGTGTGCCCATTCGAGCGCGACGGCGCAAAACGGGCTGCTCATCGGCAATGCGGGCGAGGACGGTTGCCGACGCCTTGCCGTCGACAATGGTCGTTCCCGCGCGAACGGTCTCCCCTTCCCGCTTGGCGGTCTGACCGCTCTCGCCTGTAAGCGACGATTCCGAGACAAGGACCTGGTCGCCCTTGGCAAGGGTCACGTCGACCGGGCAGAGCATGCCGGCATATAGGCGGACGACGTCGCCGGGCACAAGCCGGTCGGCATCAACTTGAATCCAACACGCATCGACGCGTTTCCAAACGGCCGCGTGGTTCGCTTTAAACATATGGCGATCAAAGCTGCGCTTGGCCTCATTTTCGTAAAACAGGCGCACCAGGCCGCCCACCAGCCACATCAAAAAGAGCACAGCTGGCGCGAACACGCCCGTCTGGCCTTCCACCTGCGGCAGGACATCGACCAAAAAAGCCAGCCCGGCAAGCGCAAGCAGCAGCGACGAGAACGGATTAAAGAACGATTTTCTAATCATCGAAGCCTCTTTCTAGCACGGCTTCGATTGTATCCGAGGGCACTCGCCGACAACCCCGCCCCAACCCTTGCGACTTCCTTGCTTTTAGCCGTGACAAAAGGGTTGTCCCTTTGTCACATTATTCGGAACGAAGGGCCTCCACGGGGTCCTTTTTGGATGCGCTACGGGCCGGCAGCAGGCCGGCAACGACCGTCAACAGCACCGAAATTGCAATGAGCACCAGCGCATCCTGCACGGGCAGGCTCATCAGATTGGGTACCTGTTTGGCAGTAAGCGCCCAGGCATTAACCGGAAAGCTCACGGCCACCACGACGACAACAGCAAAGACGCCGGCAATGAGGCCCTCGATAAAGGTCTCGGCATTGAATACGTTGGCCACGTTACGCTTCGACGCGCCGATCGCACGCAGGATGCCAATCTCCTTTTTGCGTTCCAGCACGCTGATGTAGGTGATGATGCCGATCATGATGGAGCTCACCACCAGACTGATACTCACGAATGCGATGAGCACCAAGCTGATGGTGTTCACGATGTCGGTCACCGAACCCATGATGATGCCCATGTAGTCTGTGTACGAAATTGCCCGATCATCGTGGCCAGCGGCTTTGACCTGCTTGTTGTACGCATCGATGTGATCGAGTACGCGCTCCTTGGCCTCAAAGTCGCGCGGGAAAATCTTAACCGAGATGGGATCGGCCTCGTCCGCATAGCCCAGTGTGGCCAGATTGTTATCATAGGTGAGCTTCGACGCCTTGGCATAGCTCATCATGAGCGAACTCAGGTCCTCGGCGTCCATGTTGAAATGGATGGCACGAGCAAAGGCGCTCGCATCCACACGCATGGCGCTCGCCAGGTTAGCAAAACTCGACGACATCTGCGTAGCCATCTGTCCCATGAGCCCCGCCGCGCCTGCCTTGAGCTGAGCTGACACCGTCGCCGCAATCTGGTCGCTGATCGACTTCATCATCTGATCCATAGCCTGCTGCAGATACGGAGCCAGCTGTTTTTGCACATAGTCGGTCATCGCCTGTTGCAGACGCTCGGCCAGGGCATCGCCACCGAGTGCCTTGAGCTGTGCCAGGCATTGCTGGGCTGCGGCATCATTCTCAAGATACGCCGAGAATGCGGCAGCGAGCTTTGACGCGTCCTTAAGATCTTCGGGTGACAGCGCCTTAAACTGTTCCGACTGCATAAAACCCGTGAACAGCTGGTTGGCGAGCACCCCCACTTGCCGCATCTGCTCGGGCGTAAGCTCCAGCCCATCGAAGACGCCCGAGAAATCGGGGGCCGGTGCTTTGGCCATGATGTCGCTGAAGTCGATGTCCTTGCCAACACCCGAAAGGTCAATGTCCAGCCCGGACAAGTCAAGACCCGACAGGTCCATACCGCCGGCTGCACCCGAGAGCGCAGACGCATCGAACGAGAACGCGCTCTTGAGCGCCGCCTCGTCCACACTGAACATGCTGCCCAAATCCACGCCTTGCTTGGCCTCGCCCTGCAGTTCATCGAAAGACTTGCCCGTAAAGACATCCGTCTCGGGGTGGGCGAGTTGCTCCTGCACAATCTGCGAATCGGCGGCGCGCTCCATAAGCTGGCGAGTCAGCGCATGAGTGTAGGCAATGCCCGGGGACAACGCGCTCGCGTTGGCCGTCTCGTTTGGTCGCACCACGCCCACAATGTGCACGTCGATACCGTCGGCAACCTTGGCGGCCATAAAGTCGGTGTCGCCAGACATATCGGTCCACATGCCGGTCTCTTCGTTTTTGCGATACGCATCTGCCGGCGACAACACCTTGAACGTCGTAGACAACGCATCCTCGTAGGTAAAGTCGGCAGCGGTCTCGGGCGTCTCGACCCCGCCGTCAGCCGTCATGGCACTGTTGACCAGGTCGTTGAGCTCATTGATATCCAGCGCGCCGATGCTATAGAGCGTATAGTCGCCCACCGTGCCACGGCTCGAAAGCACCATCACGGCCTCGTTGGCAGACGTAGGCCAATGACCGGCGACGACGTCGTACTGGCTGTCGAGCAGGCTCTGGTCGTCAATCATCTCGTTGAAGACCGAGGTCCCCATGGACTCCATGCTCACCGTTGCCGCCGAGCTCGCGCCTCCGCTCATAGCCTCGGTCATGGCATTAGGCACCAGCCGGACAGGCCTCTCGTCTCCCTTGCCCGCGCGATAGACAACCGGCGTTACGCCATAGCCGTACTGAATGGCGTTAACTTCTTTATCGATGCCGTCGCCACCGGCATCAAGCCATGCCTTGAAGCTCGTCATGTCGTTGGACTTAACGCTCGCAAACATATCCTTTACGGCCGTAACCACGGGAATCTTATCGGTTCCCTGAGCCTTGCCGTCGGTGCCGTCGTCGGATAAATCCTCGCCGTTGGACGCCTCATCATCCACAGCCCCCTGTCCGCCCATCATGGACGACAGGTCGTAGTCCTGCTTGGAGATCGTAAGCGGGTAACTCGAGAGCGTATCCTCCTCGACCTTTTTGATGTAGTTGTTCACGCCATTGGAGAGCGCCAAGATCGCCGCGATACCGATAATGCCAATCGACCCCGCAAAGGCCGTCATGGCCGTACGGCCTTTTTTGGTCATGAGGTTTCGGGCAGAAAGCCCCAGCGCCGTCACAAAGCTCATCGAGGTTTTGCGCGTAGGCTTTGCCTCGCGACGCGCGGCCTTGGCAACATCGAAGGGGTCGGAATCGTCGGTGATCTTGCCGTCCGCCAGATTGACGATGCGCGTGGCATATTGGTACGCCAGCTCGGGATTGTGCGTGACCATGATGACCAGGCGGTCGCGCGCCACGTCCTTGAGCAGGTCCATGACCTGTACGGATGTCGTTGAATCCAAAGCGCCGGTCGGCTCGTCTGCCAGCACAATCTCGGGATCATTAATCAGGGCGCGGGCGATGGCCACGCGCTGCATCTGCCCGCCCGAAAGTTGGCTCGGGCGCTTGTTAACGTGCTCGCCCAGGCCGACTTTCTCCAACGCCTCGCGCGCACGCTGGCGGCGCTCAGCATGCCCCACGCCCGTGAGCGTGAGCGCCAGCTCCACGTTTTCCAAAATGGTCTGATGCGGAATGAGGTTATAGCTTTGGAACACAAAGCCGATGCGGTTGTTGCGGTAGGCATCCCAATCGCGATCGTGAAAGTCCTTGGTCGAAATACCGTCGATCAGCAGGTCGCCGGAATCGAAATGATCGAGCCCACCGATAACGTTGAGCATCGTAGTTTTGCCCGAGCCCGAGGGACCCAGAATGGCCACGAACTCGTTATCGCGAAAAGCCAGGCTTACGCTGTCGAGCGCCACCTGCGTAAACGACTGGGTAACGTACCTTTTGCAAATTCCTTTGAGCTCCAACATGGACGGCAACCTCTCCCACGCGGGCGCACTTGCCCGCTCTCCCCCGCCGTTCGTATTCGACGCGTTTGTCCTACTCTATCCCCATTTTTTGCCGGAACCAGTGAGGAATGTAACGAACCGCGCCAAAAAACGAACGGGACGGCACCTAAAAGAAGAGGTCCCGAACGGGACCTCTGCATGGTGGAGATTATCTTGAAAGGCAGCGGACTACTTCGCACAGCGGCGCACGATCCTCGCTATGCCTTACACGTTTTTACTGCTCGCTATTCGCAATCGCCTGGTCAATAAGCTTGTCGAGTGCTGCGCGCTGCTCGGCGGAGCTGATGGCTCCCACGATTGGATCCCCTACGATGTTGCCATTCTGATCGATGACATACGTTGTCGGGAACGAGAACAAATTTGACGTAAACTTACCGGCCTCGCTATCCGACTTGAACCAGATGTTCTTATATGTCACGCCCTTCTTGCTCAGCACGTCCTTGGCATCTGCAATCTCGCCCTTGTTGCCATCGAGCGTAAAGGAATTGACGCCCACGACCTGGCCGCCCTTCTCGGCAAGCTCCTGATTCAGTTTCTCAAGGTCGCCCAGCTCGCCCACGCACGGCTTGCAAGTGGTGAACCAGAAGTTCATGACGGTGACCTTGTTCTTAGAGAACAGCTCGTCGCTGTTCACGTCGTTGCCATCCAGGTCTTTGCCCGTAAAGCTGGGGAATTTCGTCGCCTCGCTCGAAGCATTGGCACCAGCCGTCATGCCAGCGGTCGAAGCGTCGACGCTCTCGCCTGCGCTCGGCGTGCTTCCACAGCCGGGGAACTCCTTCTCCAAGCTCTCGAGCTTGTCCTCGATCTCCTTGATCTGCTGTGCACCGGTCTTGAGCGTCTTAAGCTCATCCGCCGTGAACTCATCCTTGGCGCCGTCGATGGTCTTGAGCAGAAAATCGCCGTAATTGCTGCCGTCCTCAATCATTGCCGAGTCTTTATTTGCCGCATTGAATACCTTTTCCCACAGCGCGTTATCACTCGAAAAAATCTCGTTCTCCTTCTGCATGAGCTTCGCATACAGCTCGGCGGCCTCGTCGGCATTGGCCGGCTTCTGCGCAGTGAGTTCTGCGATCTTAGGATCGGAGCTCGCAGATTCGCTCGCATTGCCGCCGGGCGCCGAACATGCCACAAGGCACAAGGCCAGCACCGGCACCATAAACAGGGCCGCAATCTTAGAAAGCTTCATAGTCATTCCTCCGTTTTGTCGAAGCTTGTTTACTTTTTATCGGCAGTCAAGGGAAGCTTTTCCGCCGACACATCCAGGCCATAGCGATAGCTGATGGCATCGACGGGGCAGGCCCCGATGCACTTTCCGCACCGGATACATTCGGCATGATTGGGCGCGCGGACCACATCAACGTCCATCTGACAAACCCTTGAACACTTGCCGCACGAGACGCATTTGCACGCGTCGACCTGAATCCCCAACAAGGACACCTTATTCATGAGCGCATAGAATGCGCCGAGCGGGCAAATCCATTTGCAGAAGGGGCGATAGAACAAAACGCTCAGCACTACCACGGCAATGAGAACGACAAGTTTCCAAGTAAAGAGCTGCCCCAGCGCAGATCGAATGCCGGCGTTGGCGATGGCCAGCGGAATGGCACCCTCGAGCACGCCCTGGGGACAGATGTATTTGCAAAAGAACGGATCTCCCATCCCCAGATCGTTGACCACCAGCACAGGCAGCACTACCACAGCAAACAGCAGCACGACGTACTTGATGTACGTGAGCGGCTTGAGCTTTTTCGTGGAGAACTTTTTGCCGGGAATCTTGTGAAGCAGCTCCTGCAGCCAGCCAAACGGGCACAGAAAGCCGCATACAAAGCGTCCCAGCAGCACGCCGAGCAAAATGAGCGTACCGGTAACATAGTAAGAAAAGTTGAACTTGGATGAACCTACTACCGACTGGAACGACCCGATGGGGCACGCACCCGATGCCGCGGGGCACGAATAGCAGTTAAGCCCGGGTACGCAGACCGTTTTTCCCGCGCCCTGATAGATGCCGCCTTTGGCAAAGTTTGGCAGGTGAATATTGGTGACCAGCGTCGCCGCCGCCTGAATGAATCCGCGAAATCGAGCCAAAACATGCGACGCAGTGTTTTCTCTTTTATCCAATTCCGATACACTCCAAGCACAGCCTAATCGCTTTGGCCAGCACGGCATCTGCCTCGCCACGCATAACGCCAAAGCACACCATGGCAATTCCGACGATCAACAAAGCGACCTGTACCACGGGTTTTACCGCTTTGAACAACCTGACCACTCCTTTCGTTACGCGACCATTGGACCATATCGGCTATAAAATCCGTGTTAAGCGCGATTTGAAATGTGCAAGGAGACTGTTATGCGTATTTTGATCGTCGAGGACGAGCGGGCGCTGTGCGACGCAATCGCGCGCAGCTTGCGGAACTTGGCGTACAGTGTCGACTGCTGTCACGACGGACAGGAGGCGCTCGACCTACTGGACGTTGAGGCCTTCGACCTCGTGGTACTCGATCTGAACCTTCCCCGTATCGACGGCATGACCGTGCTCAGGGAACTTAGGAAAACCGACTGCGAGACCAAGGTACTGATTCTGTCCGCACGTGGCGAAGTATCAGATAAAGTCGCCGGACTCGATGCCGGCGCCAACGATTACCTCACCAAGCCGTTTCATCTGGACGAGCTTGCGGCAAGGATTCGCAGCCTTACCCTAAGACGCTTTACACAAAGCGACGTAGTTTTAACCTGCGGAAAGCTCAGCTTTGACACCAAGGCGCGCATCGCTTCCGTGGACAGCGAGGCTTTATCTCTTACGCGCAAGGAAACGGGAATCTTGGAATACCTGATGCTTAATCAGGGGCGTCCGGTAAGTCAAGAGGAGCTTATCGAGCACGTTTGGGATAGCAGCGTAAACAGCTTTAGCAACGCAACCCGCGTTCATATCTCGTCACTCCGCAAAAAGCTACGCAGCGCTTTGGGATACGACCCGATTCGCAATCGGATTGGAGAGGGCTACGTTATGGAGGATAGCGAATGAAAAGGCTTTCGCTGCAATGGCGCATAACGATTATGACGGCACTGCTCACGTGTGCGGCGTGCGTGCTGACGAACTGCCTGGTCGGCTATACGGGCATGCGCTACATGGATGCCATCGGCAGTAACATCTCGGCCTTTAACGCAACCGGCGAAGATTCGCCCCAGGCGTTCGACCCGACGAAAGCGGTCCCCGATGACAGGGTCACGATCGTCGTAAACGACGCACAGGAGTCTTTTGGCACGACAGCCTGGTACATCACGGCTGGAGTCACACTCCTTGGCGGCGTGCTGGCATACTTTGTGAGCGGCCGTGCACTCAAACCGCTACGGGATTTCGCCGCCCAGGTAGAGCGCGTGCAGCCTGACAACCTAAGCGAAATCAGACTCAGTGAAGATGTGCCCACCGAGCTACAACGATGCAGCGCCTCTTTCAACGACATGATCGCCCGTCTTGACGAAGGATTCTCTGCACAGCGTCAGTTTACCGGCAACGCCGCACACGAGCTGCGCACCCCGCTCGCCCTTATGCAAGCACAGATTGAACTTTTCATCTCCGAGCACTCCGGTTTGCGACCCGAAACAGCCGAGCTGCTCGGCCTGCTACAAGAACAAACCGAGCGCATGTCTCGAATGGCCAAGGTATTGCTCGAGATGAGTGAGCTCCGCAGTGTTCCTTGCGAGGACGATGTGGAACTTGGTCCCTTGTCCGAAGAGGTCCTCACCGACCTTGCACCACTTGCCGAAAATAAGGGCATAGCCCTCAATTGTGCTGGAGACGCTTTAGTAATCGGGAGCGACACGCTCCTCTATCGGCTGGTGTTTAACCTGGTCGAAAATGCCATCCATTACAGCCGCCCCGGCTCGACTGTCAACGTCTCCATCTGCGACAACGACAGCCGCGTGTTCCTGCGAGTCGAGGACCAGGGCCCGGGAATACCCAAGCAGTACCGTGAGAGCATCTTCCAACCATTCTTTCGTCTAGACAAATCCCGCAGCAGGGCATACGGCGGCGCAGGGCTCGGACTAGCGCTCGTTTGGGAGATTGCAACTCTTCACGGTGGCACGGTAGAGGTCGAAGCAAGTTCCGAGAACGGAACCACCATGCTCGTAAGCCTTCCAAAACGATCCGTAGCGTTAACCGAACAGTAAAACGAAAGGGGTCCCGAGCAACAGGAGTACAATTGCTGCTATTGTTGTCAACCGTTGGGAGATGGAAGATGGACTGCGATGGCTACCCATGCGTTCCCATGCCGTTGATGTGCACTACCTTTGTGCCGGGGCAGATCGACGCTGCGGTTGCAGGCATTTCCGACCCCGATTCACGTACCATCGCCACGGCAGAAGCGCTGTACTTTCGCGGACAGGCCGCCCTCGCCGCCGAGACAGCACGCCCTCATCTTGACGCCACCGACCCTGCACTGCGCTATTCCGCATGCTTTATCTGCGGATATGCCAGTCTGTCGCTCAACCGTATCGCCGATGCCCGCCGTTGCCTTGCGGGCATCCTCGATACGCCAACTGACGAGGAATCGCCCGCCGCCCACGCGATGCATATCCTGTTCGCCTCCGCCGCGAGCGTCCTGCTGCACTTGCCTTCCCCGTATTCCGCCGAAGAGTTTTATCCGCTTGCGGCGCATCTGCCCGAAGGCCTGCGCCTGTTCGCCAGCTACGTGATGGCGCACGCCTTATATCTGCGCGGCGAATACGGCCGCAGCCTGGGCATGGCGGAAAACGCCCTGATTATGAAACAGGGAAGCTATCCAATCTCGGAACTGTTCCTGCACCTGGCAGCTTCCATGGCATGCATGAGCCTCAAGGACATCGACGCCGCAAAAACGCACTTCGGAGCCGCTTGGAACATTGCGCGCCCCGACGGCCTTATCGAGCTCATTGGCGAGCACCACGGCCTTTTGCAGGGGCTTATCGAGGCATGCCTAAAAACGCAATACCCTGACGATTTCGCACGCATCATCGAGATTACGTATCGATTCAGCTACGGCTGGCGGCGCATCCACAACCCCGATTCGGGCGAGGACGTGGCCGACGATCTAACGACCACAGAGTTCACCATGGCCATGCTCGCCTGCCGCGGATGGACCAACGCCGAAATCGCACGCCACATGGAAGTATCGCCGGGCACTGTTAAAAACCGCCTATCAGGCGTATACGCAAAGCTTGGCATCGGCACACGCGCCGAGCTGGTCGCGCATATGTTGCGTTAGCGACCGGGCTGCCAAGCGCATCGAACGCGTTCCGGAACCCGGCGCTTCGCTCGATCAATTTGGACATTTTGACCCTTGAATGGCACTACCGCCACGGGGCGCCTTCTCGCAAAATTGGATTATTTCCACCGATACTTGCGGGATGGGAGCCCAAGATGCTTGATCGCCGTTCGTTACTTGTCGCCGGAGCGTCCTCGTTAGCGAGCATTATGTTGCCGCGCGTGCCGGGAAGCGCAAACGCCTTCATATTGCCGTTCGCGCCCACCGAAGCCCATGCCGACGAAAAAGACCCCTTCAGGGTGCTCGTTCTCTCGCGCACCATGTTCGGTGTGGTCGTGGTCGACGTCGCCAACAAGAATACGCCCATCACGGGTGCCCAGGTCACACTCACATCGCGCTATGCCGCAGGCAAGCAGCTCACCGCCACTACCGATGACGAAGGCACGGCCATCTTTGAGGTCGCGCCGCTTTCGGAAGGCTACGTGGACGAGGCGACGCTTCTCGACGCGTACGACTTCAACGGCGGCATCTCCATTAGCATGGCGGGCTACCGCGATGTCGAGATTCCCCTTGCGCGTATCCAGGGCGGCACCGCCATAACCGCACCCACGCGTCCGCTTTCCGACGGCGAGCCGTACTTCCGCCAGCTCACGTTTGACGAATGGGACATCCAGTACGCTGAAGCCACGTTCATGGCATTGCCGAAGGACGACGCCGGAAACGATCAACCCGACACGCACGCCTTTACCGTGCAGGCACATCTGCCACAGGGTGGGCAGGCAACGCTGCGCATTAACAAAGTGACACCTGCCGCGGGTAGCTCGCCCGAAACCGTCACGCAGATTGGCCAAGTCAAAGCCAGTGCATCGGGTTCGGATAATCTGGCAACGTTCACACTCGAAGACAAGTTTCTCGATGCGGCATCGGGCCTTCTGGAAGAAGGGTGCAAGCTGCGCTTTGTCCTCGACTATCAGGGCAAAACCTACACGCTCTCCTCTCCCATGGCCGTTGTCACCGCGCCGGCCGCAAAGGCGGAATCGGGCTCGACCACCATCATTCCCACCACCATGGACCAAGAGATCACTCCGTTTGATTTCCCCGCGGCGTTTCCCGGCATCGGTGGTAATAAGTTCACGTGTTGGATGCCCACATTTCCGATCCTCTTCGATTTCTCGTTTGCTGGATACGTGCTGTTTGGCGGAGGATACAAACCAGCCAGCTATATGAACGATTCGGGCAACCCTGATCCGGAATACTGGAAGAAATCGCCGCGCGAGTCGGGCGCCAAGCAGGCAAACCGCTACCTCGACGAAATGGAGGGGAAGTGGAACCAGTACAAGAGCATGAGTGCCGGTTCGGGCACCGATCCAAGAAACACCAAGCTCCTTCGCCACCATTGCACGCTGCTATTCACGATGGATATCGCAACACAGGTGTACGGCTCGCTCGCCTACGATTGGGTGGGCAAAACCTGGGGTAACAACAACGACCCCGCATACGGCAATATTAAGGCCCTCTTCCAGGTAAGAACCGACCTCAATTGGACCGAGCAGTTTACCCTAGGACCGGTGCCATTTTTCCTAAACGTCAACCCCTGGGTGCTGGCAAAACTGGCGCTCGCCGTGGGTGCCCACACGCACGGCAGCGGCGCGGCGTTTTTTAAAAACATTTCGCTCGACTATTCAAACACGTCGGGCTCGTTCACCATCCAGATCGGGCTTGCCGTCACCTTTGGCGCCGGCGTTGCAGGCGTCGCTTCGTCTGCCGTGCGCGGCGCCGCATCCCTCACGCTGTTCATTGGGTACGAGAAGGCAGATGGACACCAGCTTCCGCGACTGCGCGTAGGTGCAGACGTCGATGTCGATGTGATACTCCAATTCGTAATGTTCAAGTGGACCACCAAGGCTTGGTCGGGGTCGTGGCCCACGCTCATCGATTCGTGGAATATGTCGGTGAACAATGGCGACCAGTATGTGCTCCAGCGCTCTGAGCTCGCATTGGGTGGAGATACGCCTTATACGCTGGATGCCTGCTTCGGCTCGGCCGGCAACATTGAGGCGGGCGGCGTGCCGCAATTTATCGCATCGGCCACCATCGTCACCAACGCCGAGCTGCTCGCACGCGCCGAGGTTAAGGCCACTGCCGTAAACGTCGCTTCTGTCGTACGCGATTGGAATCAAGCGGTCACGCGTATTGAGCTCGAGGCGGATGCAGAGAGCGACGACACGGGACAGGTCGAACATTTCGTCCATGCACTGATGGAAAACGACGAAAACGCCGCGCCGATGTACGAGTACGCCTATATCGGCCAGACGACGAACGCCGTTGCTGACCCGAACGCCAATTCTGCCGGCGTGTCGGAGGACGAGCGTGGCGGCATCAAACCCTCGAGCGACAACGTGCTGTTTGCTGGCGTGCTCAGCGAAGCTCACATGAAGCTGGCAAGGATTGCCGGCGTAGAATGCCTGTTCCGTATCGCCTCGGTGCGCTACGGCGACAATGGTCGCTCGCGCCTGGTGGTGCACACAAAGGCAAACGGCACGTGGTCCGCTCCCACGCCCGTGGACTTTCCCCTTGGGTTTGGCGAGGGCGATGTGGAGCGCAACGGCATATTCGATTACGACTTCGACGTGGTGGAATATACAGACGGAAGAGGAAACCAGGACGCCTACGTGCTGCTGGTCTCGGGCGAGCGCCCCGCCGGCGACAACACCCTTTTCGATACGGCGAGCACATCCGGCATACTGTCCGTTGTGCGCCTGCGCATAAGCAACGACGAAGTTCGCGTGATATCGCACACGTCGTGGCGCAGCATCTCGCGCGGCCGCCTTCAGGAGGATGGCTACCATTGCCTGCAGTGCCCGCGTATCACGGTGGGCAAGACGCTGGTCGACGGGCGCCTGTCGGGCGCTTACCTCCACCGCCGCGGAACCACCGCAGAGAAGGCGCTCGGCAGCGAGGCCGAGGTTGCGCTGGAATGCTTTACCCTGTGGTCGGATAATTTGGGCGACAGTCTCACGTTCCGTCAGGTCCTCCACTTTCCGCAGGCACCATCGAGCATCGAGCTGGGCGCGCCCGAGAATATCAACGGCAAAATGGTGGTGTCCGTTGCATACGAGACTGCAGGCGGTTGTGGCTGCGCGTCGTACGCCGTGATCGGCCAGTCCATCGCGGGTTGGGGCGTTATGTCGCCAGATGCCACAGTACCCCACGCGGTGCCGTGGCCACAACATTCGGGCTTTTTGGCAACCGTCAACGAGCAACTGCAGCATATTACTTGGACGCGAGGCGCATCGGCATTTGCAACGCAGCCCGTGGGTGCCGCAGGCTGTGGCCCAGCATCGTTTAGCGTAAGCAACAACGGCAGGTGCGTACTCTATGTAGAGAACACCGATGGCAAGGTGGGACAAACCTACGACGAAGAAGGCAACCCGGTAGCAGTGATGGGCAAGCACTTCCGCATCTTCGCCAGCACCTTGGCAGGCGATCTGTTTACGGAGCCGTTCGTGATGTGCGAGCTAGACCATCCCGTCGATCAGATAACGACATTTTTAACGTCGGGAGGCATGCTCTCCGCGCTCGCCACGCACATTGTGAGCGCGGAGAAGAGCGAGGCAGAGCTGCACGGCATCGAAGTGCCCTTGGTGGCGTGTGCCACTCCGACGGGCGCGGTCGCTACCTCGGGCGCGGTGGTGCCCGGAGCAGCAGGCGAATCCTTCATGGTCACGGTGCGAAACGACGGCAACACCTTGCTGACCGCCGGCACGATCGATCTATACCGAGAGGGCTCCAGCCAGCCGTTCTCCAGCGCATCCATCGGATTCGGAATGAACGCACGCATGGCTTCGATCTACGATCCAGAGCTTGCCGAGGACGCTTCGGCCAACGACATGGCACATGTGAAGTACGCGCTCGAGACGCTGGGCGCACGTTTTGCAACGCACCCGCTGGTAGCCGACAACGGCAACGCCGTGCTGGCACCGGGTTGCACGGCACAGTTCCGCATGAGCTTCGCCATCCCCGAGAGTTGGAGCGACGAAGTGGGCAAACGCGTAACGCTGTATGCGAAGGCACGTAATCTGGTGGCGCTCGATCCCGTAACGCTCGAGGAAATTCGACCGGGCGCAAACTCGGCGCTGGGTGCCGTACTGCACGAGCTTCATGTGCCCGGCGCGGCATGCGAACGCTCAGAAGTTCAGGTCGGCGTATGCGACAGCGCGGATACGACGGGGCTTCACGATGCACCGATGACGGCGGACGGCGGTGGTGGCTCGAGTGGCGGCGGTACCGACGAGGGCGGCGGCTCCGGCGGAAGCAGCTCCGGCAGTGGCAAGGACCACAGCAATAACAAGCGCTCCGGAAAAGCGGGCGCGCTCGCTGGCACGGGCGATGTCAATGCTCCCCTTACGGCAGCCGCTGCAGCACTCGCCGCGGCAGGCGCCGGCCTCATCGCCTACAGCGCCCGCCGCACGGCGCTCGAAAAAGACACCGCCAATGAGGTCAATTCGGATAGGCCTCGCTAGCTCCCAGTTACCTTTGTGAGAGACGCCGACTCGGCTCATCGAACATCAAATGGGCTGGTTCTGGATACCCAGAGCCAGCCCATATCGCATTAGATATCGTCAGTGGAGTCGAGTTCTGCCTCGAGCTTGGCACGCCGTCTTTTCGCCAACAATCCGCACGACACGTCTTCGACAACGTATCCAACCGCAAACGCAGCAAGACACATTCGGCCGTCTTCAAACTTACTCGGACAAAACCGACTCGGTTTTGTGCGAGTGAGCTCTTTTCAGCCTAAGTTCGAACGATTGTTCGATGGATTTCGTGTTGGGTGGAATCGTCTGTGGGCTGGGCTATGCTACCTTGACTATCTATATGACTTAAACGCAGCAAAGGAGCACCGAGAGAGCGAGTATGGCAAAAAACACCGCAAACTATGGTAACGACAGTATCCGCCAGCTCAAGGACGAGGAGCGCGTACGCCTGCGCCCCGCCGTCATCTTTGGCTCGGACGGACTCGACGGCTGCGCGCATGCCGCCTTCGAGATCCTGTCCAACGCCGTTGACGAGGCGCGCCAGGGCTACGGCAAGCTCATCACCCTTACCGCCTTTCGCGATGGCTCTATCCAGGTAGAGGACAACGGCCGTGGCTGCCCACTTGACTGGAACCCCTCCGAGAAGCGCTTTAACTGGGAACTCGTCTTTTGCGAGCTTTACGCCGGCGGCAAGTACAACAACAACCAGGGCGGCGACTACGACTTCTCGCTCGGCACCAACGGCCTGGGCTCCTGCGCGACTCAGTACGCTTCCGAGTACATGGACGTCACCGTCTGGCGTGACGGTAACAAGTACTCCCTGCACTTTAAGAAGGGCAAGGTCGTCGGCGCCAAGAAGAAGGCGCTCGAGATTGAGCCCAGCGACGAAGACCGTACCGGCACCACCATCAAGTGGCGCCCCGATCTTGAGGTCTTTACCTCCATCAGCATTCCCCACGATTGGTATCGCGAGACCATGCGCCGTCAGGCCGTGGTCAACGCCAACGTGACCTTCCGCCTGCGTATTGAGGGCGACGATGGCAAGTTTACCGAAGAGGATTTTTGCTATCCCAAGGGCATCGAGGACTACGTGCTCGAGAAGGTCGGTACCGACTACCTTACCGAGCCCTTCTTTATCGAGGCCGACCGTCGCGGTCGCGACCGCGAGGACCTGCCCGACTACAACGTAAAGATCACCGCTTGCATGTGCTTCTCGCGCACCTTCATGATGCAGGAGTACTACCACAACTCGTCGTGGCTCGAGAACGGCGGCTCGCCCGAGAAGGCGGCTCGCAGCGCTCTGACCAGCGCCATCGATGCCTACATTAAGCAGCAGGGCAAGTACAACAAAAACGAGAGCGGCATTAAGTGGCAGGACGTCCAGGACTGCCTGGTGCTTGTGACCAACTGCTTCTCCACCCAAACGTCCTACGAGAACCAGACCAAGAAGGCCATCAACAACCGCTTTATCCAGCAGGCCATGACGGCCTTCTTTAAGGAACGCCTCTCGACCTACTTGATCGAGAACAAGGACGCCGCCAATAAGATCATGGAGCAGGTGCTCATCAACAAGCGCTCGCGCGAGAACGCCGAGAAGACGCGCCAGAGCATCAAGACCAACCTGCAGCAGAAGACCGACATGGCCAACCGCGTGCAGAAGTTCATCGACTGCCGCTCCAAGGACAAGAGCCGCCGCGAGATCTACATCGTAGAGGGCGACTCGGCAGCAGGCGCCATTCGCACCTCGCGCGATGCCGAGTTCCAGGGCGTCATGCCCGTCCGCGGTAAGATCCTCAACTGCCTGAAGGAGGACTACCCGCGCATCTTTAAGTCCGACATCATCATGGACCTCATGCGCGTGCTGGGCTGCGGCGTGGAGATCAAGGACAAGCGCATCAAGAACCTTGGCGCCTTTGACCTGGACAACCTCAACTGGAACAAGGTCATCATCTGTACGGACGCTGACGTCGACGGCTATCACATCCGCACACTCGTGCTCACCATGCTCTATCGCCTGGTTCCCACACTTATCGACGAAGGCTACGTGTATATCGCCGAGTCGCCGCTCTACGAGATCAACTGCAAAGAAAAGACCTACTTTGCCTACACCGAGCTCGAAAAGAACGGCATCCTCAAAGAGATCGGCGACCAGAAGTGCTCCATCAACCGCTCCAAGGGTCTTGGTGAGAACGATCCGGACATGATGTGGCTCACCACCATGAACCCCGAAACGCGTCGCCTGATCAAGGTGGAGCCCGAGGACGTCACCAAGATGGAGACCATGTTCAACCTGTTGCTGGGCAACGACGAGGCAGGCCGCAAGCGCCATATCTCCGAGCACGGCAAGGAATACCTGGACCAGCTGGACCTGCAGTAGCAGCAAATCGATAACGACGGCCCATAAGAAGTTCAAGAGGAAATCGTGGCAAAGAAGAAGACGAAGAACCAGCCAAAGAAAAAGCAGGTCAACGCCGAAAACGTCATCGGCCTGCACTCCGAGGTCACCGACCAGCCGATCACGCAGACGCTCGAGGTCAACTACATGCCCTACGCCATGAGCGTCAACGTCTCGCGTGCGTTCCCCGAGATCGACGGCTTTAAGCCCTCGCACCGCAAGCTGCTCTACACCATGTACAAGATGGGTCTGCTCAAGGGCGAGCGCCAGAAGAGCGCCAACATCGTGGGCCAGACCATGAAGCTCAACCCGCACGGCGATGCCGCGATCTACGAGACAATGGTGCGCCTGGCCACCGGCAACGAGGCGCTGCTCGCCCCCTTCGTGGAGTCGAAGGGCAACTTTGGCAAGTACTATTCGGGCGACCTGAGCTACGCCGCCTCGCGTTATACCGAGGCCAAGCTCTCCCCCATCAGCGCCGAGATCTTTAAGGACATCGACAAGGACCCGGTGGACTTCGTCGACAGCTACGACGGCGCCATGAAGGAGCCGCGCCTGCTGCCCACCACGTTCCCCAACATCCTCGTCTCGGCCAACAAGGGCATCGGCGTCGCCATGGCGTCCGACATCTGCGGCTTCAACCTCAACGAGGTCTGCACCGCCACCATGCACTACCTGCAGGATCCCGACTGCGACCTGCTCGAGTACATGCCCATGCCCGACTTCTCGACCGGCGGCGAGATCATCTACCGCCGCGAGGAGATGGAGAAAATCGTCGAGACCGGCCTGGGCAGCTTCCAGATCCGCTCCCGCTGGCGCTGGATTCCCGAAGAGCGCATCATCGAGGTCTACGAGATCCCCTACACCACCAAGACCGATGTCATCATCGAGCGCATCGTCAAGCTCTCCAAAGAGGGCAAGGTCAAGGAGATCGCTGACATCCGCGACGAAACCGACCTCTCGGGCTTGCGCATCGCCATCGACCTTAAGCGCGGCGTCGACCCCGACAAGCTCATGGCCAAGCTCTATCGCTCGACCACGCTGCAGGATTCGTTCTCGTGCAACTTCAACGTGCTCGTCGACGGCTACCCCCGCGTTATGGGCGTGCGCCAGATCCTGCACGAGTGGGTCAAGTGGCGTATTGAGTCCACGCGTCGCCGCATTAACTTTGACCTGGGCAAAAAGTCCGAGCGCCTGCACCTGCTGCACGGCCTCGAGGCGATCTTGCTCGATATCGACAAGGCCATCGCCATCATCCGCGGCACCAAGCTCGAAGCCGAGGTCGTGCCCAACCTTATGAAGGGCTTTGACATCGACGAAACTCAGGCCGAGTTTGTCGCCGAGCTTAAGCTCCGCAACATCAACGAGGAGTACATCCTCAACCGCACCAAGGACATTGCCAAGCTTGAGGGCGAGATTGCCGAGCTTGAGGAGATCCTCTCCAGCGAGGAGAACATCAAGAAGGTCATCAGCGACGAGCTGGCCGCGGTCAACAAGAAGTACGTGATGCCGCGCCGCACGGGCAGGATCGAGCCCCATGAGGTTATCGAGGTAAGCTTGGAGCCCGAGGTCGAGGAGTACCCGGTCACCATCATGCTCTCGCGCGACGGCTACCTTAAGAAGATGACGGACCGTGTGCTCAAGAAGGCGACCACGCTCAAGTACAAGGACGGCGACAAACCCTTTATCGAGTTCCCGTCCTCCAACACCCACGAGCTGCTGGTCTTTACCAACAAGAGCCAGGTGTACAAGTGCAAGGTTGCGGCGTTTGAGGACACCAAGTCGGCCCAGCTGGGCTCGTACCTGCCGACCGATCTCGAGATGGAACCCGATGAGAGTGTGATCTGGGTCATCGACCCCGAGGACTACAAGGCCGACGTGCTGTTTGTCTTTGAGAACGGTCGTGTGGTGCGCGTCGCACTTGCCGGATACGTTACCAAGACCAACCGCAAGCGCCTTAAGAACGCCATCTACGGCGGCAGCAAACTGCTGTATGCCCAGGTGCTCAAGGAAGATCGCGATATTGCACTGGTCTCGAGCGACTATCGCCTGATGAACTTCAACACGTCGTTGCTCAAGACCAAGACGACCACCAACACGCAGGGCGTCCAGGCCTTCACGGCAAAGAAGGGCCGCTCGGTCACCACGGTCGGCACGACCGAGGAGATTCTTGGCGCCGGCGTCTCGGCCGAAAAGTTCACCGCACAGAGCCTACCCTCCGCCGGTGCCCTCATGAAGGAAAACGACATGCCGAGCTTGTTTGACTAAAAGCCAGAACTCTTCATCAGGCACATGATTTAGGAACAGTTAAAGGCCCAGGCGACACAACCGCCTGGGCCTTTTCGTCAAGCGAAAGGCCTGGTACTGTCGTTAGCAAAATTTGCAAAAATTAGCAAAACTTGCAAAAAATACCAAAACTTGCAAAAGGAAATGTCAACAGCCACGCATGGCAATCAGCAATCCTCTTGGTAAGAGCAACAAGCACTTCGGTTAGCGCTGATTGCCATGCGTTCTTCTTGTCCTTAGGCGAGCTTGCGAGCGAGCTCTCGCACCTCTTCCAACTTGGGCGAGGAGGCCATGCTGTCACGCTCAGTCATGCCGCTAATGGTGACAATGCCCCGGTCCTCCCACTTGCAGTACGCGCATGTGGCCCTGTACATAGCAATCGCCGCATCATAGACGCCCTCGCTGTGGCTATCGAGCAAAAGGGCCGTCTTGGTGAACGGGAAGCCCGTAGCACCGAAGGCGTACAGGCGGTCGATGGCGGCTTTCTCCTGCGCGGTGATGTCAAACCAGTAGATAGGCGAAGCGAAGACGACCATGTCGGCGTCTTTCAGCGACTCGATCACGCCGGCCATGTCGTCCTTCTGCACGCAGGCGCCCTTATGGGCAAAGCAGTACTGGCATCCCAGGCAACCAGCGATCTTCTTGCTGGCAACGCGGACGACCTCGACCGTATGGCCAGCCTCACGCGCGGTCTCGGCAAACGCCTCGACCATGGTGTCGGTATTGGCGCCCTTACGCGGGCTACCGCTCAATACAACGATATTCATAGGAATCTCCCTCCTTCATGCCGCAGGCGCGCGGCACGCTTTCTGTTTTAACCAAACCGGATGGAGCTATTCAGTTGTCTGAAGACCACGTCTCTTGTTCGCACTCTCTAGACACAATCCCATTGGTTGATAACTCCCCGGCAACCTTAATTCTCTCTCCAAGAATCAAGCGGGCAGAATGTTGCTCGCAAAGTGTCGGCTGTGGGAAAATTAACTTGAGCTTTCTCCCTGCTCGCGTGAGCGTTCGCGTGTATGAACCTGGCCGAATCGGACAGGCGCAATATAGACCCACGGAAACCGGCCTACGAACAAGGAGCGCCTTATGTATGGACAGCGTGTTACACATCAAACCCAGAACAAACGGACCAGCCTGTCTATCCGCAACGCCATGCGTCATACAGGTGTCAGAGTCGCTGCTTTCGGAGTATGCATTCTTATGGCGGGGCTGCTTTTGCTACCCGGCGCGGCACTGGCGGCCGAAATGCCCGAACCCGATACCGCAACGCCCATTACCTGCGACGAAACCAACACGAACGGCAACTTCACAGCTACCACCGTTGTCGACCATTACTACGACCTAGAGCTACCCCCTGCTTTCATGTTGATCCAGAACGAGGCGTTTGTTTACGACTTCCCCGACAAACCCGATGACTTTGTCTACGGGCTTAACGACACCGTCCACCTCTTCAAGGTCGACACCGATACCGAAAGCCTTGTAAAAACCGAAAACCCCAAAGAAGCCAGCGTCTCTATTACCCTGACCATGATCGACAATCACGTAAGAGCAACCGTAGTCTTTACAGGCGGCTACGCCGACGACCAAATCCCTTACAGGCTGAATCTCGTCAGCTCAACCCGCCTTGGTACACACGTTGACCGCGATTGCGACACCACGCAGGGAACTATGCGCGAGACACGACACGATTACTACATCCGCTACGTCTTCGACAGCGACGTGCACTTGATTGCAACCGACGCAACCGATCCCGAGCCCAGCCCTGACGTTAAGCCGAACCCAGAGGTGAAACCCAATCCAGAAACCAAGCCCGAGCCCACGCCGCAGCCTAAAACAGAAAAGCCAGCCGCAGCCTCCTCCCCCGCCAAGACACCAGCGGTCGTTAAGCACACCGAGACCGTCCTGCCCGCAACAGGCGACAACGGCGCAACGGCAGTCGTCTTGAGCGCAGTTGGCGTAGCGATCGCAGCAGCCGGCATTTCCGCAACAAGGAGCCGCAACAGCTAGCTAAAATATGGCAAATCGACGCACGGAAAGAAACGTACCGATGCTGGTGGATTTCAACGAGGTCAAAGAGGCAACCATCCCGGGAGTGAACAACGAGACGGGCGAGATGAACGCCAGGTTGTAGATGGACTGGCAGGGCAAGATTATCCCGATGGCTATTCATTCAGGCGGCTCGATTGGTCCTCACACGCGCTCAGCGCACACTAGGGCCGCCGGCTCGGCACATGTCGAAAAAATGAGAGTGGATAATCCACGCTCATGCGTCCAGATTTCCACGCTCGTGCAGGCGTGTCGGAAATGCACGCTCCATCCTTGGTAGCAGGAAGCGCGCTTCGAACAGCGAAAGCTGAAGCGCAAGCAAAAGCATCGCGGGCATTAATCAATGCCGACATGAATCGGAGCCGGCCTCCACTCAAATTAGGTCGCCGTCGTCTTTCATAAACGACACCATGTTCAGATGCCTGACGCCGTCTCTCTCCTGCAGCAGGGGGTCAAGCGTGAAAAGGTAGCGCGGATATCCGTCCCTGATGTAGCCGAACGGCCTGTACTCCCGCTCCTCCACGTCCCTATCGGCGATCGTCATCGAGACCTGGATGTAGGCGTAGGCGTTGCGTCTACGCGCGATGAAGTCGCACTCCAGCTTCCCGATGCGGCCTACGGATAGCTTATATCCCCTCGAGCGGAGATAGATGTACAGGGCGTTTTCCAACGAGGGCCCGTAATTCAACCGGACATCGACGTTGCGCGCAAAATAGATACCCGGATCCGCGAGGTAGTACTTCTCCTCGCCGCGCAACGATTTGCGGGACTTAAGGTCGAACCTCTCGCATTTATAGAGCACCTTGGCATCGACGAGCATCTGGATATAGGAGGCGATTGTCCGCCGCTCGACGGCAATATGCTCTGTCTTGGTGAAGTAGCCGTGAAGGTTGGTGAGGCTCGTCGGCGCACCGTAGTTGTTGATGACGTAGGTCATGACACGGTTGAACGTATCGATGTTCCGGATCTTGTTGCGAGACCTGATGTCCTTGTCGACGATCTGCCCTACGACATCCTCGATGTAGCGAGCCTTCGCCTCGGGGTCATCGTATTCCAGGGACCGGGGAAACCCTCCATACCGTAGATATTCGTCAAACTCGATCCGCGCGTCACCGACCTCCTTGCCCATGAACCTCTTCATATCGAGAAACTCGGAAAAGGACAGGGTGAACATCTCGAACTCCACGTATCGGCCCGTGAGCTTGGTCATCAGCTCGCCAGACAGCAGATACGAGTTGGAGCCTGTGATGAAAATCGAGAAGCCGCCATCCGAGTTATAGGCGTTCACGACCTCCTCGTAGTCTCGGACGTTCTGCACCTCATCGATGAAGAGGTATTTGAAGTCGTTGTCAGCCAGAAGCGACTCGATTTTTTCCTCCAGCTGATCAGGCGTCTTAATTGAGCGGTTGCCGCGCTTGTCGAGGTCGAGGTAGATGATGTCCTTGTCTTCGACACCACGGTTTCTCAGTTCTTCGGCAATCGTCGACATGAGGCACGATTTGCCGCAGCGGCGGATACCCGTGATCACCTTGATCAGGTCATCGTCGTAGAACGGTCGAATCTTTTTCAAGTACTGTTCGCGATGATACAGTTTCATAGAAATCGCCTCCTCTGCTTAGCTTATCAGAGAGGACGCTAATCGTCGGTTAAGGCACCTATTTTTTTCGATTTTGCAGAAATTGGTGTCTTAAACCTTATTTCAACTCTTCCATGCTCGCTTGATATCGCGTCATAGATGAAAACACAGTCCCCGTCGGGTAGTCGTGGGCGTGCGGGAGTCCGCATCAGTAACCTGCCTCCTTGGTTGTCCCTTCTCTGCATGGTCATCTACATAAAGGAGGAATCAACCATGCAGATCAGCGTGTCGTCCACCCTGACCGTATATCACGACGGCCAATTTTGGGTCGGGCTGGCGGAGCGCGTCGAGGACGGAACATACGGCGTTGCCCGCATCGTCTTCGGCACGGAGCCGTCCGATGAGGAGATCCTGCGATTCGTTGTCGGCAAATGGGAGAAACTCTCGTTCTTCGGCGACGATCCGACCGAGGCGAGCAAGCCCGCGAAGAACCCCAAGCGGCGCGCCCGCGAGGCAGCGAAAGCCCTTAAGCGGCCCGCGGTGAGCACCAAGGCGCAGCAGACGCTCGCGAATCAGCGGGAAACGATGAAGCGGGAGTCGGCTCATGCAAGAAGCCGACGCCGCGCGGAAGAGGCGGAGGCGCGCTTCGAGCAGCGAAAGCTGAAGCGCAAGCGGAAGCATCGCGGGCATTGATACCGCCATTTGCAGCAAGGCAAACCATATACAGCAGCGGCGCCAGTTCCACTTGAAGCCGACGCCGCGTAGACGCTGATGGTGACGGCTATGCACGGGCACGGTCGCGCCACCGCACTTCACAGCTTGTTTCTCAAGTATTTGGGACGCACACGCGGCGTTCAAAAATGCGGAGCGACTCTGTATGGCTCGAGACTGAGCCGAGGTGCCCTACTTCTCGCCCTCCAGCAGCCCCACGATGCGGTCGATGTCGACGGCAAAGCGAGGCCTTCCCTCGTGCTCGTAGCGGTCGAGGTATGTCTGGCACTCGGAGACAATGCGCTTGGTGTTGCCGTCGATGATGCGCTGAAGTGTCTCGTAGTAGGCCGAGCCCTCGGTCCTAAAGCGGCGCTGGTAGACCTTGGTTATGGGGAACATCTTGATGTAGTGGATGCCGTGGCGGCAGCCGGGGCGCGTCGTGGGACGGGGTGGCAACGCAAAGTACTGGTCTTTGGGCACGTTGGGGGCGATGTTGGAACGCAGCGGCACGGCGAAGTCCCTGCGCTTGCCGCGGAAACGCAGCCTCACCACCACGATGCAGGGGCGGTCGCGCTTAAGCATGAGCTCACGGTCGCCATCGACGAGGTCGAAGAAGTCCTGGGAGATGGATACGATCTTCATCGGTTACGCCCCTTCATACGAAGCGGGGCCCGCATCGCTGCAGGCCCCTACAGGTGGGCGATATTCTACGCCTTGCGGCACCCCGTCGCCCACGGAGGTTAAACGTACACGTAAGCCGTACTCTGAAAGCCGCGGCTTCCGGCAAGTAGTTTATACCACGAAAGGTCGCTTTCAATGCGCATAGCTCGCAAAATAACACTCGCTGGGCCGGCACCCCTGGCAGTTACCCTCCGATCTTCATTGGAGTCAGCAGGTCAATTCATATAGTTATGGGGGTGTATCCTAAAGGGAATCAAATTAATACCCCCATAACTAAGGAATTTACTATTCCCACTCGGTGGTTATAGTTTTGCCGTCTCGTCACTCCAGTTGCACCCAGTTTTCGGCGGCATCTCGAAGTGAGTGCCGCTGAATGACGCGACGTCGCGTTTCATCGGCTTCGGGGACAAAAGCTGGGACAACTTCAAAAACCATTTTCAAACTCAGAGTATTGAGTTTTTATTTTTGTCCCAAGGGGCACGGAGAGCCGCCTTTGGAGGCTCGATATCGCCGAAAAACGCCCGTTTTGAAACTCAACCGCCTTTGAGCCTGCAAACCACCAGCTTCAACAGTAAGTGAGTCGACGCGGATGGCTTACGAGCCGTTCACAAAACCGCAGGCCACAGGTCTTTGTCAACGATAAGCAAAGTGAATAGTCTCAGGTGGCTTGCCCATGAGTTGGCGTAAGCCTGTTTAGCAAAAGGCTAATCGGACACGACAGGCCGCCCGCATGGCGACGGCGTTTCCCGTGCGGGCACAAACAGCCCTGCGTGCCCTGTCGCGCGATATCCCAATGCGACGTTCAGAACCCTACCCGCCAAGCAGCCACCTCGCGAAATTCAGCACGAGCACGCCCTCCCGGGTATGGGGCTCATGCCTCGTGCGAGTGATGAGAATATTCGGGAATGCATCCCCGATGGATAGAATCGGCGCAATCTCCCTCTCGAGCGTCGAATCGGCGCCGATATCGGTAAGCGTCAAAACCACCGCGTCTTAACAACCTGATCCGTATCCGCGACAATCCTCCCGTCACCGACGATGGGAGGATTTTTATGAACGTCGCAGAGCGTAAGGCGATGAGGCGTGAGCAGATCGAGCGCTGGCTGGCCACAGATGGCATGACCGTCGAGGAATGGTGCAGGCTGAACAGGATGTCCACGTCCACCTTCTACCTGTGGCTGAACAAGTTCAGGGACGAAGATCCCGCCACCTTCGGCCGCAGGCCGGCACCAGGCTGGGTCGAGGTCGCCAAGGAAAGCCGCAAGGGCTCGGTCGCCTTGGCCGTGATCGGCGACGCCTTCGAGCAGGCGATCACCGCGGGCTCCGGCGTTTCCGCAGCCGGCGTGGAGGCTGCGCCTGCTGCACGCGGTGACGCTGACGGCGCCGTCCCCATCAGGATCAGCGCCAACGGCATCGGCATAGAGTTCCCGCACGGGGCCGACGCCGGCGACCTGGCTGCCGTGCTCAAGGCGGCGATGTCGCTGTGAACCCGTTCACCACCCCCGACCGCGTCGTGATATCGCTTCAACCCCAGGACATGCGCGCCGGCATCCAGAGGCTCGCCTCCGCAGTCGTCGCCGACTTCGGCGGCGACCCCCAGGACGGCACGCTCTATTGCTTCGTCAGCCGCGACTGCGCGAAGATGAAGATGCTGAGATTTGACGTCAACGGCTGGTGCATGTACTACGTGCGCCTTGCCGACGGCGTGTTCAAGTGGGGCCACAGGCCCGATTGCGACGACCCTGCGCTCAAATTCGACCGCGCAAGGCTGCACCTTCTGCTCGACGGGCTGGACCCGATGGCCGTCAGATTGCCGTCCCCGGTCACCGCCAATGCCATCCTCTGACCGCAAACCCGCAGGTCAAGGCCATATTGACACCTCAAGATGAGATAATATACGCATGATAAATCCCCAGGACATAGCGCATCTTTCCAAAGACGAGCAGATAGAGCTCCTGCTGTCGCTTGCCGCCCAGGGCGAGGCCAGGGCCGCCGCCGCAGAGGCCGAGCGCGACGAGGCGCTTGCCGCAGTCAGCGGCCTCGCAGCCCAGCTGTCCGAGCTCAGGGAGTCCTACCGCGACATCGTCGAGAAGCTGAAGCTTGCCAACCAGCGAAGGTTCGCCCCCAAGTCCGAGAAGGTCGTCCCGGGCCAGCTCGCCCTGTTCAACGACATGGACGCCGCGTCAGACCCCGAGGCCGCCGAGCCTGCCGTGGAGGACGCCGTCGGCAAGGTTGCCGCAAAGCCCCGAAAGAGGGGCGGCAGGCGCGTCGTCGACTGGTCCAAGTACGAGACCGTCGTCATCGAGCACGAGCTTCCCGCTGACCAGCGCCAATGCCCCGAATGCGGCGGCGAGCTGGAGGAGATGGGCATCGAGGTCACCAGGCGAATCCGCATAGTCCCCGCCCGCGTCGTGGTGGAGGAGCACCGCCGCCGGACCTACCGCTGCCCGGCATGCTGCGAAGACAACGCGGCCGGCGGCGAGTCCAAGGGCATGATCGTCCGCGCGCCCCAGCCCGCAGGGCCCATACCGGGATCGTTCGCCACCGCGTCGCTCATATCCTGGCTGATAAACGGCAAGTACGTGAACGCGCTGCCGCTGTACCGCATGGAGGCCGACCTGAGGGCGATGGACGTCGAGGTGAGCCGCCAGAACATGGCCAACTGGGTGATGAACGTGCACGCCCGCTGGCTGTCCAAGGTGCATGACAGGATGAGGGCGGAGCTTTTGAGCCATGACCTCGCCCACGCGGACGAGACGGTGGTTCAGGTGCTCAAGGAGCCGAACCGCGAGCCGTCGCGGCAGTCAAGGATGTGGCTGTTCTGCTCGTCCTCCCGCGACGTGCCCGTCTTCATATTCAGATACGCCCCCACAAGGTCGCGCAACGTCGCGGAGGACTTCCTGCGCGGATGGTCCGGAACGCTCACGACCGATGGCTACAGGCCCTACTTCGGCCTGCGAAACGGCGGCCATGTCACCAACACGGCGTGCCTCGTGCACGTGCGCCGCAAGTTCGCCGAGATAGTGAAGGTCGCGGGCGGCGATGCCAAGGCGGCGGCCGCGGGATCGGTCGCCCTGGAGGCCAGGCGCCTCATAGACGCCATGTTCGCCGCGGATTCCAAATTCGACGGCATGGCCGCGGGAGAGCGCAAGTCCGCACGCGACGAGCATCTGCGCCCGCTGATGGAGTCCTTCTGGCAGTGGCTGCATATGCAGCTTCCCAAGGCGTCGCCGGGCCTGGCGCTGCACAAGGCGCTGGAATACGCCATCTGGTGCTGGCCCTACATGATGAACGTGCTGGAGGACGGCAGGCTCGAGCTTGACAACAACATCGCCGAGCGTGCCATCAAGCCGTTCGTGATCGGCCGCAAAAACTGGTTGTTCAGCAACTCGGTGCGCGGCGCCGAGGCGTCCGCGGCGGTCTACAGCGTCGTCGAGACCGCGAAGGCCAACGGCCTCAACCCCCGCAAGTACGTCGAATGGCTGCTGGAGCAGATGCCCAACGCGGGCGAGCTCACCGACGCCGTCGTGGACTCCTTCCTGCCATGGTCGGGCAACGTGCCCGAATCCTGCAGGATGGTGCCTAAGGCCGCCACCAAGGCCGCAGAGACGGCCGACGACCCAATCGTCGACATCGACCGCGACGTCCTTGACGACGAGGTCGCCAACAACGCGAGCCGCGACTGGGAGGATTCCTAGGAAACATCCCGAAAGACATCCGGGATAAAGCAGGACGCCTCCCGAAATGACTTCGGGAGGCGTCCAATTCTATAGCGGATACGCTCTACTTTTGACGCTTACGCATCCCCGATGGATAGAATCGGCGCAATCTCCCTCTCGAGCGTCGAATCGGCGCCGATATCGTCGCTCACATACACTTTCCTTCCCGGTTTCGAAACTTGGAAGGCAGTATGCGCAAGGATGCGTCGAGGTGCGATCCCAGTCGTACCATGCCAGCAGAGATGTCGAGGCACATTCGTTCATGCTGCAATGCGGGCATCGGAGATGAAAAACAGCCCGTCGGGTAGTCATGGGCGTGCGGGAGCCCGCATCAGTAACCTGCCTCCTCGGTTGTCCCTTCTTTGCATGGTCGTCTACATAAAGGAGGAACCAGCCATGCAGATCAGCATGCTTGCCCTTCTTGGGTCACGGACCGGGGAGGCGAGGGCCTCCGTCGGGACCGCCCCGAGCAACCGGCATATCCAAGGAATGACAAGGCTCGATCGCTGTGCTGGTCAGGATGCCGAAGCGGGCCGTCCGCCAATCGGAATGCGGGTCAGGATGCTGCAACGTGATTCCAGCTGCAGGATACGGCTCCTTTGCGGTTGCCGCAAAACCTGCTGGCAACATTCTTACTATCCGAATGATGTACGCATCCCTTGGGATCGTTTCGCCTGACCAGGGCCATCTTCAGCGCCTCATCGGCCAGCTCGGCAGGCGCCTCTTCCACGCGTAATAGCCCTGGCGGGTCACCTATGCAACCAAAGATACAAAAGGAATCGAATGGCCAGAGAGGATTGCCCTTTCCGATGGTCGATTCTTGACAGGCAAACTCAAGCCTCGTTAATATTACATGGTTTGCCAGACCGAATTAACAAAGGAGGGGTGTCGTGGTTGGTCTTTTCCGCACGTGGATGAGCGCCTAGAAAGCGGCGCTGTTGTGGCGTCGCGCTGTTTTTCTGCACGCCATTTCACGATTGGACATAACCATGATATTTGAAACCTCTCGGCGCAGGTCTGTTTCGCTGTGCCATTCATGGCAATTTAAGATTTGTTTCGTATGGGGCGGGGAGCTCGTGTCGACATTGACGAGCTCGATTCTCCAAATGGGTCTCATTTGGCATATCGCCCTCACGACAGAATCATCTTCCCTCCTCTCCCTGGCATCGTTAGCAGGCTTTCTGCCGATTGCTTTGTTCGGAGTCCTTGCGGGCGCCGTTGTCGACAGGCTGCCTTTGAAACGTGTTCTCATCGGCGCCGACCTCTTCGTTGCCGCGGTGGGCGCCGCCTTGGCGATTGCCTCGTTGGCCGGCAGCTTACCTGCGTGGTCAATACTCATCGCCCTGTTTCTCCGCGCAGCTGGCACTTCGTTCTACACGCCGGCCTCCCAATCCCTCACGCCCCATCTCGCCCCGCCAGAGCATCTCGTTCGCCTATCGGGAGTGATGCAGGCGATTCAGTCCGCCGGATACATTCTTGGCGCCGCGCTCGCGGCAGTGATTTATCCTGTGGCGGGCATTACCGCCATGATTGCCCTCGACGTGCTGGGGGCGCTTTTCGCTTCTCTAGCTGTCCTCGCCGCTCAGATAGACGCAGGAGGACTCGACGAAGCCGACCGCAGCTCGTCCTTTTCCAATAAAGTTCGAGAACTTTTCTCTGAGATTTCGGACGGCTACAAGCTGATCAGGGGATACAGGGGGCTGTTCGCCCTTCTTTGGTGCGGGTTCGTCTTCGCTTTCGCGTTCTCCCCACTCGCGGCATTGTTCCCAATAATGACCTTGGGACATTTTGGCGGTAGCACGGGGGATGCTGCTTTGGTGGAGGTCCTTTTCTCCGCAGGCATGCTGGCTGGGTCCGGCATTTTGGCGGCCACGGGAGGGTTCCGCAATAGGTCGCTCACCATGGTCGCCGCGATCGCCGGCTTCGGCGTCGTCGCAATCGCATCCGGATTGATCGGCCCGTCGCTGTTCGCCGTTTTCCTACCGGCGAGCTTTCTTATGGGCGCATGCTCCCCGTTGTACGCGGGAACCCAGACTGCCCTTATGCAGGAGCAGATACCTCCTGAGTACCTAGGCCGCGTTTTCGGCCTCTACGGAACCATCATGGCGTGGGCCATGCCCATGGGCCTCGCGGCCCCCTCCGTTTTTGCGGATCTGCTTGGAGCTCCGTTATGGTTCGTCGGCTCTGGAGCGACCATGGTACTGCTTGCGATGGCTATGCTGCTTGCTCCGAGCGTCCGAAACGTGGGGAAAAGAGATACCGGGCGGATTCAATAGCCCAAGTATTCGAAAAAAAGAGGCGGCAGCCATCGGTTCACGCGTCAGCCTTCAAGCCCTTGCGACGACGAGGTATTGCGCCGACATCCCACATCGCGCTCCTTATTCGTCGCCAACTATCATTTTCGGATTTGCCGGCTTGCGCAAGGTCAAAACGCTCGCGCCGGCAATTGGGCAAAGGCGAAAAATCGACGTGAGCAATCTTTTTTGGCATGGCTGCGCTTCCAGTAAAAGGCTAATACACAAAAGGCGGTTCAACCTATGGAACTCATAGTCAAAGCTAAAGACATCTTTTTGGAATATGCCGGCCGCGATATCCTGGATATCGAAGAGTTGGAAATCTACTCCTACGATCGCATCGGCTTGGTGGGAGACAATGGCGCAGGCAAAACCAGCCTGCTTAAAATTCTGAGCGGCAATCTTACCATTGCGGACGCCGACGTCAGGCGCTTCGGCAGCATTGCCCTCATCGGCCAACTCGATGAACTCGACCTTGATGCGGCTCAGGACAGTGGTGAGATGCTCTCCCGTCTCAACGTCGCCGGAGTGGCGCAGGAGACGATGAGCGGCGGGGAGGAAACACGCGCCAAGATTGCCTCTGCACTCTCCCAGCATGCAAGCGCGATCTTCGCCGACGAGCCTACGAGCCACCTCGACCAAGACGGCATCCGCCTTCTCGTCGGACAACTCAAGGCATTTGATGGGGCTCTGCTCATCGTGAGCCATGACCGTCATTTTCTCGACCAGGTGGTAGACAAGATCTGGGAGCTCAAAGACGGCGGTATTTCCGAATTCTGGGGTGACTACTCCGACTATCTGCGACAGAAAGAAGAAGAGCGCAAAGCTCAGGCGACTCGATACGAAGAGGCGATGCGCGAGCGCGATCGCCTCGAAGCCGCCATCGAAAAACAACGGAAAAAAGCACGGCAGGTCGACGCCAAGCGGAAGGCTGCGAAAAAAAGCAACGAGTATGCAGGTCGATTGGGGCATCAGAAAGCAACCGGCACCAAACAGAAGAGGATGTACCAGGCGGCTAAGGACATGGAGAAGCGCCTCGAAGCGCTCGAAGGGATTGAGGCCCCAGATAGCATTCGCGCCGTGCGGTTCCGCCAGAGCAAGGCCCTGGAACTGCATAGTAAATTTCCCATCTCGGCAGACGATTTCAGCTTGAGCTTCGGCAACTGCATGCTCTATGACCACGCGAAATTCGAGATACCGCTCGGTGCCAAAGTGGCCATCACCGGTGGCAACGGTACAGGAAAGACCAGCCTGCTGAAGGCAATCGCTCGACGCGCCGACGGTATCAACATCTCTCCCAAGGCAGAGATCGGTTACTTCGAGCAAACAGGCTACAAGTTCGACGCCCGTCAGTCTGCGATCTCGTTCATGCAGGATGGTTGCGAGTACAGCATGACCGAAATTCGAGGCATCCTCGCCTCTATGGGAATCGGACCGCGCGACCTGACAAAGGACGTTGGCGTTCTCTCGGGAGGCGAAGTCATCAAGCTGCTACTCGCGAAGATGCTGCTGGGCAGATACAACATCTTGCTCATGGACGAGCCTGGAAATTACCTGGACATCAAGAGCGCCGAAGCCCTCGAGCAGATGATGAGCGCCTATGCCGGAACGATAGTGTTCGTCTCCCACGATAAGAGGCTGGTCGAGAACGTCGCAGACATTGTCTACGAAATAAAGGACACCAAGCTAGTCAAAATCTTTCAGCGCGAATAGCCCTAAATGAGCAAGAAATAATCCCCGAACGGAGACAAGGGAGTAAAACGGCAAAGAAAGAGCCTCCGTCCCAACGCAGGGAACGGAGGCTCTTTAATCGCTTTTACTCATCTCCGTCGCTGGTGGCTTTGTCATGACTCTCGTACGAAACGAAACTCAGCGGCATAGTGCGGCACTCAAAATCGCAGGTCAGAACCCTGTCGTCCTACTCCCACTCGATTGTCGCGGGCGGCTTGGACGTGATGTCGTAGCACACGCGGTTGGCGCCGGGAACCTCGGCAACGATGCGGCCGGAGATGCGGGCAAGCACGTCGTAGGGCAGTTTGGCCCAGTCGGCTGTCATAGCGTCGCTGGACTCGACGGCGCGCAGGATGATCGGGCGCTGGTAGGTGCGCTCGTCGCCCATAACGCCGACGGACTTAATGTCGGGCAGAACCGCAAAGTACTGCCAGCAGCTGTGCTCGGAGTTGCGCTCGCCGGTCTGCTCAAACAGGCGCTGGTTGTAGGCGTCGAGCTCCTCGCGCACGATAGCGTCGGCGTTCTTGAGGATCTCGAGTTTCTCCTTGTCGACCGCACCGATGATGCGGATGGCCAGACCAGGACCCGGGAAAGGCTGGCGGAACACGATGTGGCCCGGCAGGCCCAGTGCCAGACCAAGCGCGCGGACCTCGTCCTTAAAGAAGTGGTCGAGCGGCTCAATAAGGTCGAAGTGCACGCCCTCGGGGAACGGGATCAGGTTGTGATGGCTCTTGATGGTAGCCGTCTTGCCGCCCGTCTTGCGAGCGCCGGACTCGATGATGTCGGGGTAGATGGTACCCTGAGCCAGATACTTGACCGGCTTGCCATCGGTCTCGAGCTGCTGCGCCACGGCGAAGAACTCTTTCCAGAACTGCGTGCCGATGATGCGGCGCTTCTCCTCGGGCTCGGTCACACCAGCCAGAAGCTCGGCATAGCGGTCCTCGGCGTGAACATGGATAAAGTCGACATCGAACTGCTTGGTGAAGACCTCCTCCACCTGCTCGGGCTCACCCTTGCGCAGCAGACCGTGGTTGATGAACACACAGGTCATCTGCTTGCCCACGGCGCGGGCGCCCAGCGCAGCCACGACGGAGGAGTCGACGCCACCGGACAGAGCCAGAATCACGCGGTCGTCGCCGACCTTCTCGCGGAACTCGGCCGTCATGGTCTCGACCAGGTTGTCCATGCTCCAGTTGGGCTCCAGACCGCAGATCTCAAACAGGAAGTTGCTCAGCAGCTGCTGACCGTACTCGGAATGCTTGACCTCGGGGTGGAACTGCGTGGTGAAGATCTTGCGCTCGACGCATTCCATGGCGGCAACCGGGCACACGTCGGTGCTGGCGGTAACGGTAAAGCCCTCGGGCACCTCGGAAACGGCGTCGCGATGACTCATCCACACGGTCTGCTCCATGGGCGTGGAGTTAAAGAGCTTGGCGCCGGCCGTGCGCGTGATGGTGGCGCGGCCGTACTCGCCCACCTCGGAGTGACCGACCTTGCCGCCGAGCGTCACGGCCGTGATCTGATGGCCGTAGCAAAAGCCCAGAACGGGAAGGCCCAGGTCAAAGATGGCGGGGTCGATGGACGGAGCGTCCTCGGCATACACAGAAGCCGGGCCGCCGGAAAGGATGAGCGCAGAGGCGTTCATCTCGCGAATCTCATCGGCCGAGATGTCGCAGGGGACAATCTCGGAATACACGTTGAGGTCGCGGACGCGACGGGCAATGAGCTGACCGTACTGCGCACCAAAGTCGAGTACGAGGACCTTTGCGGAAGCCTTTTGATCCATGGTTCCCCCTCTTGTTGGCGGGGAGCCGGTGCCCACCCGCGCGAATAAACGAGAATAACTTCCATAGTGTACACGTTATATGGGGTTTCTCGTCCCTCGCAGCCGCCAGCGCACGGCAAACGCACGACCTGGGCCCTTATTTGACGGCAATCGAAGTGTTACCAAACGTTACAGATGATGTAATACGTTTGAACATTGGACGCCCTGTGCCACAATACTGCCGAACAACTCCGCCTCTGCGGCGGCAAATACGATAGGAATACCAGCATGAAGCGCATCCTTCTCATCGCCACGGGCGGCACCATCGCGTCGACCGAGGACGGCAACGGCCTCTCCCCCGCCCTGACCGGTGAGGAGCTCGCCCAGAGCGTCCCCGAGATCTCGGGCCTCTGCGAGCTCGACGTCGTGCAGCCCATGAACATCGACAGCACCAATATGCGCCCGAGCGACTGGATGCGTATCCGCGACGTCATCGTCGAGGGTTATGCCGACCACGACGGTTTCGTGATTCTGCATGGCACCGACACCATGAGCTACACCGCGGCAGCGCTTTCCTACCTGATTCAGGACAGCCCCAAGCCCATCGTACTCACCGGCTCGCAAAAGCCAATGGGCAACCCCTTTACTGACGCCAAACTCAACCTGTACCAGAGCCTGCTCTATGCGCTCGACGAGCATTCGCACGATGTGTCAATCGTTTTTGGCGGCGTTGCCATTGCCGGCACGCGCGCCCGCAAACAGCGCACCATGAGCTTTAACGCGTTCATTAGCGTCAACTATCCGCCCATCGCCTATATCCGCAACGACCGCATCGTGCGCAACGGGCTTCACGGCACGCATCAGGGCGAAAACCCGGTGCGTTTCTACGACAGTATCGACCCGCGCGTATTTGTCCTTAAGCTGACGCCCGGAGTGAACCCGGGTATCCTGGACGCCCTAGCCGATAGCTACGATGCTGTAATTCTTGAGACCTTTGGCATTGGCGGTATTCCCGAGTTTGGCGAGTCGGGCGAGTCGTTCCAGGAGGCGATTTTCCGCTGGGTCGATTCGGGCCGCACCGTCGTTATGACCACGCAGGTCCCCGAAGAGGGCCTTGACCTGGGTGTTTATGAGGTCGGTCGTGCCTACGCCGATCATCCGGGTATTTTGCGCGGCGACGACATGACCACCGAGACGCTCGTAGCCAAGACCATGTGGGCACTCGGCCAGTCACGCGATGCGGCCGAGATTCAGCGCCTGTTCTACAGCCAAGTCAACCACGACCGCATCCCGATGGCCTAATCCCTAAGGCAGTTCCACTTATCGCAGCCTCAAACGACAGGTGGTCCCCCTCGGGCCGTGCAAAAAACGGAGTATTCTGCAATTTCTCCGCCAGAGGCATAGAATCGGCCAATTGTTAGACGAACTTTTAGGACGAAGGTGCCGTCTGGTAAATATTTATTCCTCATTTTTATTTAACGTGTGGATTAACTACTACCAAAAAGGCAAAACCAGCCGCTCAAGCTACCGTCTACAGCCGAACTGGTGCTGAATACTCGCGATTTTGCACATCGCAACCAGGGGGACCCGCCCAAAGAGCGTCAAATAGCAGCGGGGGAACGCCCTATTCGATGCCCTCGAGAAGCTCTGATACCGTCATGCCAAGCGCGGGCGCGATCTTAAATAGAACCTTGAGCGTGAAATTTGCCGTTCCATCTTCGATTCTGTCGAGATAGGGGCGGCTGATTCCTGCTGCCACACAAAAATCGACCTTGGAGATACCAAGGTCCCTGCGCGTCTGCTCGACTCGCTTGCCAAGAATCTGTTTCGCACGTTCGTCCATGCAGACGAGTTTGAAATGGAGCCGAACATAAACGTAAACTATAGTTTACGTTTTGTCGAATACACAGGAGTTTTCTATGTCGGGTTCTTCGGTCCTCACGTACCGAGCCACGCTTCGCACAAACAGCGCACCGCCCAAGCTCGTCGTCGTTGAAGCAGAATGCCTTTCGCCCGATGAGCGCACAGCATTTGCATTGCTATCAAGTCGCGTCGCCGCCGTTCTGGTCCCTTGCCCGGCGCAAGGTGAACTTGCCATCCAATGCCAAACGCATAGCTGCTCGCTCAATCAGGCCGTTGTAATAGCGACCAGCCGGCGCGGCCTGCCGCTCCTTTTAGAAACCGGCATTGCACTTGCCCTTCGGGGCGCCGGATACGAAAACGAGGCCGCCGCCGACATGGTCTTTAAACCACGATCGAGCGGCGGCCTCGCAGCAGCCATTGAATATGCTTGCAAGCTCGTTGCCTAAAAGGACAAGCTAGAAACCAAAGCCAAAGCCCGTTCCGGTAATCGCCGAGTACATAAAGTAAACGTTGATCACGTTGAGGAACACACCCGTGATGCAACCGTTGCGCAGGTAGCGCTCGCACACGATGCGCGCCATGGCGGCGGAGTCATCATTATTTTTTGCCTGGCGTCCCGCCGTAAAGTACGTCGCCACGCTCAGCAGCAGATTGAGTACCGGCAGCGCCAACAGCTCGTAGCTCTTACCCCAGCGCGTCGCCTCGCCGGCGGCATTAAACTTCGTTGCCACCTCGGGACCAATGTTGGGGATAACGCACGCTGCGACCACCAGCGGAATCACCGCAAGTACGAGCAGCGCAATACCCATGTAGCCAGCTTTTTTGCCATATTTAAACATGCGCGTCGTCCTTACACGTTAAAGCGGAAGTGCACGACGTCGCCATCGGCCATAACATAGTCCTTGCCCTCAATACGCAGTTTGCCGGCGGCCTTGGCGCCCTGCTCACCGCCGAGCTCGACGTAGTCGTCATAGCCAATGACCTCGGCCTTAATAAAGCCGCGCTCAAAATCGGTGTGGATGACGCCGGCGGCCTGCGGGGCGGTCGCGCCCTGACGAACCGTCCAGGCCTTGACCTCCATCTCGCCGGCCGTAAAGAACGACTGCAGACCGAGCAGCTTATAGGCCGCCTGCGCGAGCACGTCCAGACCGGGCTGTTCCAGGCCCAGGCTCTCCAGGTAGTCGGCGGCGTCCTCGGGATCGAGCTCGGAAAGCTCGGCCTCAATCTTGGCGCAGATGGGCAACGGCTTGACGCCATCGATGGGCGCCAGGTCGTCGTTGAGCATATCCTCGTCCACGTTGGCCACATACAGGATGGGCTTCATGGTGAGCAGGAACAGCCCCTTAGCGGCGGCACGCTCCTCGTCGGTCATCTCCATGGATGCGGCGCGCTTGCCCTCGTTGAGCCAGGCAAGCAGGCGCTTGGCGACCTCGAACTTGGGCATGAGCTCCTTGTCGCGCTTGGCCTCCTTCTCGAGCTTAGGCAGCTGCTTCTCGAGCGTGCCCATGTCGGCCAGGATGAGCTCGGTCATGATGGTGTCGGCATCGCCGGCGGGATCGACGAACTCGCCCGTGCGGCCCACCTCACGCATGACGTTGGGGTCCTTAAAGTAGCGCACGACCTCGCAGATGGCATCGGTCTCGCGGATGTTTGCCAGGAACTGGTTGCCCAGACCCTCGCCCTCGTTAGCGCCCTTCACCAGACCTGCGATGTCGACGAACTCGACCGTCGCCGGCACAATGCGACCCGGGTTGACGATGTCGGCGAGCTTTTGCAGGCGGCTATCGGGCACGTCGACGATACCCACGTTGGGGTCGATCGTGGCGAACGGATAGTTGGCGGCAAGGCCGGTCTTTTTGGTAAGCGCGGTGAACAGCGTCGACTTGCCTACGTTGGGCAGGCCCACGATACCGATGGAAAGGGACACGACAGCTCCTTTTGGTACAAGCATTTCAAACTGCATAAGTATAGCGCCGCCGCAGCATCTGGGCGAACCCGGACGCCACGGCGGCACGAATGAAGCAGAGATAGAGGTCGCTGACTAGTCCGCGAGCTTTTCCACCTGGTCGAGCATCTTGTCAAGCTTGGCCTTTGCCTCGGCCTTGACCTTCTGGGCTTCTTCGTGGGCCTTAGCCTTCTGGGCGGCCTTTTCCTCGGCTTCGGGATCGACGACGACCAGATTGGACGCGTCGTGCTCAACTAACTTGAGCGCATGCTCGGGGCACACCTTGACGCAGGCACCGCAGCCCAAACAATACGTGGACTCCAACGCAAAGCGGCCGCTTCCCACCAAATCGCAGGCGAACGTGGGACATACATTGACGCACTCGCCGCACGACGTGCACTTGTCAAAATCGCACTCCGGCGTGCTCACCTGCATGTTCTGGGCAAGCTCGGGATGGTTCTGCAGTGTTGAGAGCACCAGCTGGCGACCGTGCGTGAGCGTACGGCGACGCTTGGTCGTCGTGGTGCCGCACATGGTGTTGAGCGTACGCTCGAGCTGGGTAATCTGGTGGCGGTGGGCTTTGAGCTTCTGCGTCACCGAGGCCAGCGCCGCCGTTGCCGGGTTGAGCTTGGTCACGGTCAGACCCGTGGTGCGGGCGATCTTTTCCATGTACTCCTTGCGCTCGTACTCGCGGCGCTTATGGCACTTGAGGCTCTTGGGATCGACCTCCAGACCCATGCCTGTGCCCGCCCACTCCTCGGCGGTGGCAATGGCCTCGCCCAGGATGTCCTCGCCACCGGTGTTACGGCACTTATCGCACACGCCCAGCGGCAGGTACACGCTCACGTTGGGATAATCGGCCAGCACCGAGAACCAGGTCTCGGCCGTAATATCGCCCACACAGGCGACAACAACCTCGTTCTCGCACGGCATGCGCTTAAGGGCACGCGTGCAGGTAACGTAGGCGGTCTCGTGGCTCGTAGCCGCCGAGACAATGTCGTCGTAGACGTTTTTGGGTGCAAGGCGCGGAGAGATGATCGCCTCCGTCGGGCAAGCAGCGGCGCACAGGCCGCACTTACGGCAGCTGTCGAGAATCTCGATAGCATCTTCCTCGATCTCAATGGCATTCACCGGGCACACGTCCATGCACGCGGTGCAGCCGCTCTTTTCGTTTTTGCAGGCCAGGCACGGAATGGTGTTGCCGCGCGGACGCTCCTTATAGTCGGCAGGATTCCACTGCGGCGCCGACGGATCGAGTGCATCGGTCACACCGCCAAGCGGGTTTTTAAGAAAGTCGAAACCCTTGCTGATCTCGATAATGTCATCAAACAGATCGTGTTCCTGCGCCATGCGCGGCCCCTCCCTGAGCAGTGCAAACAAGCAAGAGATAATGATACGCTATCGGCCCACGCCTCGGGCAAATTACACGCGGCGCACCTTTGAGGCAAATAGCCTATGCCTATCGCCGCCTCGATTGCACAAGGTCGATCAAGCGCCTAGCTATGCCTCGCGCATGAGCTGCACGAGCTTTTGTCTGGTCACCTTGGCCTGTTCGTTAGCCATATTGCGTTCGTTTCTAAAGACCGCATTTGCAACACTCTGCAGATCGGCATCGGAAATCTCGCCAAGGCCCAGCTCCTCGAGCGTCGTCGGCAGACCAACGCGCTGGCAAAACTCGAGCACCTGATCAAGCTCGGGTGCACGCTCCAGGCGCAGCTGCACCACCAGGCCAAATGCCACGGCCTCGCCATGCATGGCCTTGCACTCGGGCAGAATCGTCAGACCGTTGGCGATGGCATGCGCCAACGCCAAGCCACCGCTCTCAAAGCCGACGCCCGAGAGCAGAATATTGCACTCGATCAGGCGCTCAACTGCCGGCGATGTACGGCCCTTTTTGAGATCGCGCTTGGCAGCGACGCCGCACTCCATGAGCGTGTCGTAGCAGGCGCGAGCCGCAACCAAGGCCAAGTGTCCCGACGCGCCACCGTGCTCGTTGGCGCCGTGCGCCGCGGCGCACGAACGCGCCTCAAAATACGTTGCCAGCGCATCGCCCATACCAGCGACCGTCATACGCAGTGGGGCCGCCGCGACCACGTTGGTATCGACCACGACCAGGTCTGGATTCTTCTCGAGCATCAGGTAGTGGTCGAACGACCCATCCTCGTGATACAGCACCGAAATCGCGCTGCACGGACCGTCCATCGAAGCCGCCGTGGGGCATACGCACAACGGCACCTCGGCATAAAACGCAACGGCCTTGGCAATATCGAGTATCTTGCCGCCGCCAATACCCACCACCATGTCGCAATACTCGGCCCGGGCTTCCTTAGCCATTTCGACAACGGCGTCTTCCGTACACGGACCGTCATAAATCTTAAAGAACGGCTCACTTAGATCTTCGTCCAGAAATCCATCGACGATCTGCTTGCACAGCCGATCCTCGGTGCCCTGGTCAAACAAGACATAAGCAGCGCAGCCCAACCATGACAAATACCTGCCCTGACGCGAAAGTTCGCCCGGCCCCTGAACATACCGGCCGGGACCGCCATAAACCATGGGAAGCGCCATACGAGAATCCGCCCTTCATCAAACAACGATTGGTACAAAGTAACCTGCCCCCTGCACCAACTTTGCGAATTGGGAACAGGTTACTTTGCACCATAGCAAAAAAGGGCCCCGCGCATTGAGCGCGAGACCCCTTGCAAGACAGTGAGAGTCGATTAGAAATCGATGTCGGTGTCGTAGTAGCAGGCCTTGAGGATCTTCTCGAAGTCGGCAGCCTTGGTCTCACGCGGGTTCTCCGGCGTGCAGGCGTCGGTCTCGGCGTTCGCGGCGATCTCGGGCAGCTTGGCGAGGAACTCCTCCTCGGAAACCATCTGCGGGTTCTCGGCGTCGACCTTCACGCCACCATTCGCGTAATCCTTGATGGACTGCGGAATGTTGAGCTGGTCGTTGAGGTCGCGAATCTTCTGGACGAGCGCGGCGATGAGCTCCTCGTTGGTCTCACCGGGAAGGTGCAGGATCTCCTTGGCCACGTAAGCGTAACGCTCGGCAGCGCGCGGATCCTTGGAGTTCCACTGGATGACCTTGCCCAGGTACATGGCGTTAGCAGCACCGTGGATGATGTGGCCGTTCTCGAAGGCAGCACCGGTCTTGTGAGCCATGGAGTGAACGATGCCGAGCAGGCCCGAGGAGAAGGCGATACCGGCGATGCACTGAGCCTCGTGCATGTGCTGACGGGCCTCATGGTCGCCAGCATAGGACTTGGGCAGCCACTCAACGATCTCGCGGATGCCGTGCAGAGCGTTGGCGTCGGTGAACATAGAGGCGCAGGTGGAAACGTAGGCCTCCATGCAGTGGGTCAGAGCGTCCATGCCGGTATGAGCGCACAGCTTGGCGGGCATGGTGTAGGTGAGCTCGGGGTCGACGATGGCGACATCAGGGGTGATGTTGAAGTCGGCCAGCGGGTACTTGATGCCCTTGGCGTAGTCGGTAATGACGGAGAAGGCAGTGACCTCGGTAGCGGTGCCGGAGGTAGAGGAAATGGCGCAGAAGTGAGCCTTCTGACGCAGCTCGGGGAAGCTGAACGGCTGGATAATGTTGTCGAAGGACTCCTCGGGATACTCGTAGAAGACCCACATGGCCTTAGCAGCATCGATGGGCGAACCGCCACCGATAGCAACGATCCAGTCGGGCTCGAAGTCGCGCATAGCGGCTGCGCCCTTCATGACGGTCTCGATGGAGGGATCGGACTCGACGCCCTCGAACAGCTTGACCTCCATGCCGGCCTCTTTGAGGTCGGCCTCAACGTCCTGCAGGAACCCGCCGCGGCGCATAGAGCTGCCGCCAGAAACGATGATGGCCTTCTTGCCCTTGAGGTTCTTCACCTCGTGGCGAGCGCCCTCACCAAAGTACAGATCGCGAGGATTGGTAAAACGTCCCATACTGTGCCTCCTAAACAAGCCCCTCTTAGACTTGCGTATATAACGGAGCACCCGATTGGCTCCGTTAGGACCGTTTTGCGTGTTGCCGGCGATGACAATGCGCGATGTCTAAACGTCTCAATGCTCAGACAAACACTATTTTACCGTTCTGGTTGGTCAGTTATTCACCTAAAGCCGACAATGATGAAACGTTTTTTCTATCCCTGAAGACCCTTGTGGGGCATTCATACCCCCAAGCTGGGCAAACGTTTTATCAAGGTTGACCACATATCCCGGGCAGGACTGTGCCCCTCTAAAATGTGCCCCGTTCGCCGCCAAAAATCGACCGTTTGCGGCACCGTGATACCACTCAGTCGTCCAAGGTGCCGACATTTGTGCGACATCCGTCTTCGTGGTGCAAAGGTGCATGTCCAAGTGCGGCACCCCCGGTGTGCCACATGCGGGTAAACTAGAACCTTATATAGAGACATTTGAACCCTAACCGCAGCAAAGGAGGCCCCATGGCATTCGATCCCATTCAAGAGGATTGCCATCGCCTCGTTCTTGAGGCCTTGCGCCGCGACAATATCCCGCTCACCGACGGTGCCGCCGTAGAGCGTCTGATGGAACAATTCACCCGCAACCCCGCGCCGCTCATCGTGCACGACCGCGACCGCGCCGGGCACCTCATTGCCAAGGTGGTCGAGGCTGTCGACTACCGCATTCCCTTTATCCCTGACGATACCCAGGCAGAGCAAGAAGAGGCCGCTGCCGAGAACATGCTTCGCGAGGCAGCCGCGCTCGACCCCACCAACTGGGATGCTCAGCGCATGTTGATCGCCCTCACCGCCAACTCCAACGAGGAGTACGTACAGTACTTGGTATCCAAGCGCGATGAAGTCGAGCATGATCTGGCGCTCAAGATCGCCTCGGCGCAGGACCCCTACGAGCGCGAGGCCGCAGGCGACCTTATGCGCCGCCCCTATCTGCGCTGGCTTGCCGCCCTTGCGTCGCGCGCCCTCATTAGCGGCCGCTATCGCATGTCGCTCGAAGCCGCAAACCGCAGCCTCGACTTTGCCCCCAACGATCCGGCCGGCGTCCGTCACACCGCGATGCTCGCCATGGCGAAGCTCGAATACCCCGCCGAGGAGCTCAAGCGCTTTCGCTCTGCCCACTCCGTCCCCTATCTCGCTAACACGCCGCTACGCCGTCGTCCCAAGGACGCGGAGCGCGACTTGGACCCGTGGACGCTCATCGCGCTGATGAGCGCTGCCTGGCGCGAGCTGGACTACGAGGGTGCCGAGCGCTACTTGCGCATCCTGGTGCGCTCATGCCCGCACGCGGCCGAGGCGCTCTATTTCCAAACCGAGTTTCCCGATGGCGTCTATGCCCGCGTTAACGTGGGCGTGGGCTCCACCGACGAGCTTGTCCTTGCGCTGTCCGAGGCGACGCCGGTACTGCAGGAGGGCTTGGGCGCCCCCGACAACGCCAGCTTCGCTGCCTGGGTCGCCACCAACGATATCGTCCGCTCCCAGATCGACGAGCGCATCCTGCGGGCGGCCGAGCAGGGCTTGCCGTTTAAGGGAGGAGACCTCTAATGGATCCGAGCGTCTACATCCCCGCCTACCTGGAGCGCGCCTACCTTGCGTCGCACCCCGAACTCACCGATGCAGCACGCGAGCTTGTCCATAACGACGTGAGCGTCAACCCTCATAAGTATGCGCAGACCGAGCATGCCCAGGCACTGCTGTCCTATGCAGGCGTCCACCGCCACCTGCTCGACGAGCTCCATCGCATCGAGGACATGGGCAGCGACGAGGAGTTTGAGCAGACGCGCAACCGCCTGTTCGACGATATGCGCGATGAGCTACTCAAAATCGTCCGCGTCGATGCGTATGTCCTCGATGCCCAGCTGCTCGCCATCATCCTGGCGGACACGCCCGTCGATGCCTGCCTGGGCGACTTGATGAAGCTCGAGGCGACCACGGCCGATTACTTGCAGCAAAGCGTGCCCGGGTTCGACATGGAGGCCCCGCACTACTGGACCAACAAGGTTTTGACGGACGGCGTGACGGCGGCCGATCTCACCGTAAGCGAGCCGGCTCTTATCGGGTGGCTCCACACGCTCGAGGCCATCTCGCAGCTGTGCATGGCGAGCGCTCGCTACCGTGCTGCCGCCAACTATTCTCGCCGCGTTCTTAAGGCGGAAGGCTATCCCACCCGAGCTGCAGGCACCGTGCTACTCGCCCTCGCTCGCCTGGAAGACGAGGACGGCTTTTTTGCCCTGGCTCACCAGCTCGAGGAGCAGATGGGGGCCGATGCCCTCGAGAGCTCCCCCTGGTACCTACTCGCCCGCACGATCCTGTTGTTCAAAACGAACAAGATGCGCCCGGCGACACGCGCGCTGCGCGAGTTTGCCAACCGCTGCGAGGGCGGCGCGTTCTTTTTGCTGAACCCCATGTATCAGACACCGTACCTTCCCTGCCGACCCGAACCGCACGACCCCTGGGACCTTTCGCATCAGGCAGTTTGGGAGGCCGACGGCATCATCTCGGATACTCCCGACTTTGCCCCCTGGGCCAACGCTTGCGAAGACGTATCGCAGCTTGCCCAGGAATTTGCGCGCCGTTACGGCTTTTAACGGCGCAAACGCCACGACCATGTCATTCACGTTAGGAACGGCTTCATGAACTTCCGCTCATCTCTCGCCTGCACCTCGAGCGATATCGCCCGCTGGGGGCTGCGCTCCGTCCTTAAGCGCCAGGGCGGCGTACTCCCCGGCCGCATCGCCATGAAGATCGACCCCGAGCTGCTAAGCGACCTCGCGGGCCTTGTCGACCGCAGCGTGGTGATCACCGGCACCAACGGCAAGACCACTACCTCCAACCTCATCGCCGATGCCGTTGCCGCCAGCGGCGCCACCGTGGTATGCAACCGCGCCGGCAACAACATGGAGCCGGGCGTGGTGGGCGCGTTGCTCGAGGCACGCGGCAACCTTAAGCGAACCGCCAGCAGCAAGCGCGTAGGCGTCTTTGAGTGCGACGAGCTCTACACGGTGCGCGTCCTGCCCAAGCTCAAGCCGACCTACTTTGTGCTGCTCAACCTGTTCCGCGACCAGCTGGACCGCTACGGTGAGATCGACCACACCCAGGACGTCATCGCCCACGCGCTGGAGCTTTCGCCGACAACGACGCTCATCTATAACGCCGACGACCCGCTGTGTGCCGCGATCGCCGCGCGCGTTCCCAATGCAAGCATCGCCTTTGGCATCGACGGCGCCACCGACACCGAGTCTGACCGCATTAGCGACTCGCGCTTTTGCTCGCAGTGCAACACCCCGTTGGAGTACGACTACGTGCAATACGGCCAGCTCGGTGCCTACCATTGCCCCTCGTGCGGTTGGGCACGCCCTGCGCTTGTCCGTCGCGTGACGGGCGTGGAGCTCGGCTGCGACGGCTACGATTTTGACCTGGTCTTTGGATCTGCGTCCAACGCGGCTGCCGTACACATCGCCACGCGCTACAACGGTCTGTACATGGTCTACAACGTTGCCGCCGCATTCTTTGCCGCACATGAGTTGGGCGTGGATACGGCGCACCTGCAGCCCACGCTCGATGCCTATGTGCCCGCCGGCGGACGCATGGGGCGCTGGGATATCGCCGGCCGCACCGTCGAGGCCAACCTGGCTAAGAATCCCGTAGGCTTCGATCGACAAATCCAGTCCATCAAAACTGCAGGCGGCAGACTCTGCGCTTTCTTCCTCAACGACAACGATGCCGACGGCCACGATGTATCGTGGATCTACGACGTCGACTTCGAGCGCATCGCCGATACCCCAGGGCTTGTCGCCTTTGCCGGCGGCACGCGTGCACACGATATGCAGGTACGTCTGAAGTACGCCGGCATCGACGCCACCATCATCTCGAATATCGAGCAAGCGATCGGCGCCGTGGCGGACGAGGAGGCTGGCGATACTTTCTACGCCGTCGCCAACTACACGGCCTTCCCGCCGCTGGTCCAGGAGCTCAACGAGCTTAAGAGCGCCGATGCGAGCTCGGTCGCCTCCCACGCCGTAACGCGCGCCGATGGCAGCGTTGTCCCCACCGATATTGCGCCGGTCGAGCTTTCGCGCCCGCTACGCATCGTCTACCTGTATCCCGATGCCCTCAACCTCTATGGCGACGGCGGCAACGTCATCGCCCTCGAGCGCCGCTGCGCTTGGCGCGGCATTCCCGCGCGCGTGGACGAGGTCCGCATGGGCGAGACGCTCGATCTCACCGACGCCGACATCGTCATGATGGGCGGTGGCTCCGACCGCGATCAGCTAGCTGTGGCACACGAGCTGCTCGCTCAAAAAGACAAGGTCGCAGCCTATGTTGAGGATGGCGGCTCGCTGCTCGCTATCTGCGGCAGCTATCAGCTACTCGGCCGTTCGTACTATATGGGCGAGAATCGCATCGAGGGCCTGGGCGTCATTGCCGCCGAAACCGTGCGCGGCTCCGACCGCCTGATCGGCAACGTCGCCGTCAAGACCGACCTGGCACCCGAGCCCTTTGTGGGATTTGAGAACCACGGCGGCCGCACCCTGCTCGATGCAGAGGCCACGCCGCTCGGAACGTCCGTCGTCACGGGTACCGGCAACAACGGCGACGATGGCTTTGAGGGCCTCATCTACAAGGGTGTCATCGGCACATACCTACACGGACCGGCACTGCCCAAGAACCCCGAGCTCGCCGACTGGCTCATCGCCCACGCTCTCGAGCACCGTGGCGATGCACAGACCACCGCCCTGCTGCCGCTCAAACCCCTCGACGACGCTTACGAGCACGCTGCCCACGACGCCGCAATGAAGCTCCTCCCCTAACGCCCCGCCACCACAAAGGGGACAGGCACCTTTGTGGTGGTTTTGATCTGCCACGTTTGTTTGTCTCGATCTGTAACATCTAGGCCGTTGAAAGTCGTCTTACTGTTACAGATTGAGATATTCGTCCCGACGCCCGCCGTCTGTCTCGATCTGTAACAGATAGAGCCGATTTGCCCGCCCAGATGTTACAGATTGAGATATTTGAATATCGGAATAGAAACCCACTCCTGTGTGGTGGGTTGATTTCCGATCTCAGCCGAACACATTAGGCGGACAGGCCGTTCCCGCAGC
>CAUEQD010000012.1 GCA_959019945.1 uncultured Collinsella sp.
CAAGAAAGAGAAGAGGCGGGGCATGCCCCGCCTCTTACACCACATCTCTGCGCGCTACCTCGAAATGACGATGAAAGCACGATTTTGATCCAACTGTTAGTCCTTATAATGGACATATGTTGCGTAACTTAAGCAAATACTGTCTATTTATATGTTGCAAACAAAGTAGCAGTACTCATTTTTGCCATTTTCTGGCCACGGCCTTTGTGACAGACGTGCTGGCGGGTTCGAACCCCATGCGCTGGGCCTGAAAAAAGGAAAGGCCTCCATCGCTGGAGGCCTAACAATTCAGTGGTGGGCGATGAGGGATGTCGCGTGCGGCTGACGCCGCCCGCTCTCGCTTCGGGCCTGCGGCCCTCGCGTGCTGCGCTGGAAAACGCTTCGCGTTTCCTCAGCTTCGCACCCTGTCGGGTTCGAATCCCATGCGCTGGGCCCAAACAAAAACGGTCCCCTTGCGAGGACCGTTTCCACTTCAATGGTGGGCGATGAGGGATTCGAACCCCCAGCCTTGTGCGTGTAAAGCACCTGCGCTAACCGTTGCGCCAATCGCCCGTGCGGAGAGAGTATAGCAAAACAATCGCCTCATTCACCTCATATCCATTAAAGGTAACCGACGCGTGTCACAGCGGAGCTGATTCAGTTGAGATTGCCTGAACATTCCGCCCCTCTTTACGCCCTCGGGTATACTCAAAAGCTACTGATTCGATTTGATGCCCAGCAACAGCAGAGGGGATAGTATATGTGCGGTTTTGTCGGTTTTGTCGGTGGGACGGATAACCAATCCGAGGTGCTCACCAAGATGATGGACCGCATCGTCCATCGTGGTCCCGACATGGGCGGTCAGTTTATCGACGGCCGCGTTGCCCTCGGCTTCCGCCGCTTGTCGATCCTCGACCTGACCGAGGCCGGCGCTCAGCCCATGGCCAATGAGGACGGCAGCGTCGTTATCGTCTTCAACGGCGAGATCTACAACTTCCAGGAGCTTCGCTCCGAGCTCGAGGCCAAGGGCTACAAGTTCCACTGCGGCGCCGACACCGAGAGCCTCCTGCACGGCTACGAGGAGTGGGGCGAGGCGGTACTCGATCGCTTGCGCGGTATGTACGCCTTCGTCATCTGGGACAAGAAGAAGAACAAGCTTTTTGGCGCCCGCGATATCTTTGGCATCAAGCCGCTCTACTACTATCCCATGGCCGATGCGGGCGACGGCGCTCCGGGCGTGCTCTTTGGTTCCGAGATCAAGAGCTTCCTGGACTACCCGCACTTCCACAAGGCGGTCAACAAAAAGGCCCTGCGTCCGTACATGACGCTGCAGTATTCGGCAACCGAGGAGACCTTCTTCGAGGGTGTCTACAAGCTGCCGCCGGCGCACTACTTTACCGTCGATATCCCGACCGGCAAGATGAACATCGAGCGTTACTGGGATTGCGATTACTCTGCCGTCGAGAAGCCGTTCGAAGAGTACGTCGACGAGCTGGACGAGGTCGTGCACGAGAGCGTCGAGGCCCATCGCATCGCCGACGTCAAGGTCGCGTCGTTCCTCTCCGGTGGCGTCGACTCCAGCTACATTGCCGCTTGCCTCATGCCCGACAAGACCTTCTCGGTGGGCTTTGACTACAAGAACTTCAACGAGACCAACTACGCCAAGGAGCTTTCCGATAAGCTCGGCGTCGAGAACGTTCGCAAGATGATTACCGCCGACGAGTTCTTCGGTGCGCTCGAGGACATCCAGTATCACATGGACGAACCGCAGTCCAACCTGTCTTCCGTGCCGCTGTGGTTCTTGGCCGAGATGGCCCGCAAGGACGTCACCGTGGTGCTTTCGGGCGAAGGCGCCGACGAACTCTTTGGCGGCTACGCCTACTACGAGGATACGGTCCCGGTGCGCAAGTACAAAAAGATGGTGCCGCTGCCCATCCGTCGCGCGCTCGGTAACCTGACGCTGCATATGCCGTACTTCAAGGGACATAACTTCCTGGTCAAGGGTGCCGAGATTCCCGAGAAGTCGTTCCTGGGACAGGCTCTGGTATGGCCGGAGCGCGAGGTCGACGGCGTGCTCAAGCCCGAGTACAACACCGGCGATGGCGCCTTCGAGCTTGCCGCTCCCATCTATGCGCGCGTGAAGGGTCAGCCCGAGCTGGTCAAGAAGCAGTACCTGGACATGAACATGTGGCTCCCGGGCGACATTCTGCTCAAGGCCGACAAGATGTGCATGGCACACTCACTGGAGCTGCGCGTGCCCTTCCTGGACCGCAAAGTCATGGAGTTCGCCGAGCACATTCCCGACCGCTACCGCATCAACGAGAACGGCAACAAACAGGTACTCCGCCACGCTGCCAACAAATCGCTGCCCGATGAGTGGGCCACCCGTCCCAAGGTGGGCTTCCCGGTGCCGATTGTCTACTGGCTGCGCGAGCAAAAGTGGTACGACTATGTCAAGGAGTACTTCACCGCGCCGTGGGCAAGCGAGTTCTTCAATACCGACGAGCTCATGCACCTGCTCGATCTGCACTTTGCGGGCAAGGGCGATTTCCAGCGCAAGATCTATACGCCGCTCGTGTTCTTGGTGTGGTACAAGCGCTTCTTTATCGACGAGGACCAGCCTTCTGTTCAGGCTGCCTAGCCTCGGCTTACGAACGCCTGCGCGTAACGGCTCCTCCGGGAGCCGTTTTTGCGTGGGTGCGTTTCAGTTACTATAAAAACCGTCCCTGCCAAATGGCTGAGAAAGGTGAAAGATGCACCATTCGGATTCCGCGACCGTGACCACGGTCGATACGCTTGCCAAGCTTCTCGACGTGTGCGGCGAGCTGCGCGCATCAGAGCAGGTTGACGAGCGTGCCGTGACCGGCTGCTCGTTTGATTCGCGCGTGGTCTCGGCAGGTGACGTGTTCTTCTGTAAAGGTGCTGCCTTTAAGCCCGCGTTTTTGAGCATGGCGCTCGATGCAGGCGCCGTCGCATTTGTGTGCGAGGAGTCGCTGGTCGAGTCTCTGGAGCCGCTGGCGAAGGAGAGCAGTGCTGCGATGCTGGTTGTTGATAGCGTTCGCACGGCCATGGCCCTGTTGCCGCCGGAGGTCTACGACCGTCCCGACCACGACGTCAAGATCGTGGGCATCACCGGCACCAAGGGAAAGACCACGGCCGCTTTTATGCTCCAGTCGATTATCAAAGCGGCGGGCGAGTCCTGCGGCATGATCGGCTCGGTGAGTACCGACGATGGCATCGAGTGCTACGAGAGCACCAATACTACGCCCGAGGCCCCCGAGGTCTGGCGCCATATCGCCAACTGCCGCACGTCCGGTCGCCAGTCCATGGTCATGGAGGTCTCGAGCCAGGCGCTCAAGTACCAACGCGTCGAGAATCTGCCGTTTGACGTGGCGTGCTTCCTCAACATCGGCCGCGACCACATCTCGCCGATCGAACACCCCACGTTTGAGGATTATTTTGAGAGCAAACTCAGGATCTTTGACCAGGCAAAGACCGCCGTGGTGAATCTGGGCACCGAAGAGGTCGACCGTGTGCTGGAGGCAGCGTCGACGGCCGAGCGCTTGGTGACCGTTGGCGTCGAGCATCCCGAGGCAAGCCTGTGGGCGAGCGACGTACGCATGGTCGGCTTTAGCATCGAGTTCAACTTGCATGGCCTGTGTGCCGACGAGTCCGAGGTGGGGGAGAAGGTCCTGCTGGGTATCGCGGGAGACTTTAACGTGGAGAACGCGCTGGTCGCTATCGCCGCCGCGCGCGAGATCGGCATCGGTATCGAGGCTATCAAGAAGGGCCTCTCCAAACTGCGTGTGCCGGGCCGTATGGAGGTCGTGGAGTCGAAGGACGGCCGCGTGATTTGTGTCGTCGACTACGCGCACAACCAGCTTTCGTTCCGCTCGCTTTTCTCGTCGGTCAAGCGCGCGTTTCCCGCCAGCCCGGTCATCGCAGTGTTTGGCGCTGCCGGCGGCAAGGCGCAGGAGCGCCGCGAGCAGCTTCCGCGCGAGGCCGCACCGTATTCCGACCTGATGATCTTTGCCAATGAGGACCCGGCTCACGAGGACCCGATGAAGGTCTGTCGCGAGCTTGCCGAACATGTTCCCGACGATACGCCGAACAAGATCATCCTCGACCGCGAAGCCGCTGTGCATGCGGCGTTCAAGGCGGCGCGCGAGGAGTACGTCAACCCCGATGCTCCTACCATTGTCTTGCTGCTGGCAAAGGGTGACGAGGAGCTCATGCACGTGGGTGACGAGTTCGTGCCCATCGAGAGCGACCTTTCGTTGGCCAATCGCCTGATCGATGTTACCCAGTTTGACTAATGAACCATGATGGCGGCGGCGCCCTGAGTGCGCTGTCGCCATAAGCGTGTTCCCTCAATCAAAACATGCCGTCCAAGTCCAAACCCTTCTACGTAAACGGAGTAACCATGTCCCACAATACCCTGCCGACCGTTGCCGAGCTTTCGGGCGAGATGCGCGAGCGCTTGGCCAAGGTCAAGTACGTCTTTACCGACCTGGATGCCACGATGCTCGCACCCGGCTCGTGCGTGCTACGCGACAACGACGGCAACCCCTCGACCAAACTCGTCGAGGCCGTCGTGGCGCTCGCTCGCGCTGGTATTCAGGTGGTTCCCACCTCGGGCCGCAACCGTACCATGATCCACGAGGACGCGCGCGTGCTCGGTCTCAACTCCTACATCGGCGAGATGGGCGGCCTGGTCATGTACGACCTCAAAGCCAACGATTGGGAGTATCTGACCGGCGACATGCCCTACGACTCCTCTTGCGGCCTCACGCCGCACCAGGTGATCGAGCAGACCGGCGTGTGCGAGAAGATCCTCGCCCGCTGGCCGCACAAGATCGAGTATCACAACGACATGTCGACCGGCTACAAATACCGTGAGGTCACCGTCGGCATGCGCGGCGATGTGCCCGACGATGAGGTTCAGGCCATCCTGGACGAGGCCGGCTGCGGTCTGATCTGGGCTTGCAACGGCCATCTGACTCACCTGTCCAAGCCGACGACGCTCGAGCTCGATCGCGTCGAGGACGGTCGCGCATTCAACATCAACCCCGCGGGTCTCAACAAGGGCGTTGCCATCGCGCGCTTCTGCGAGCACCTGGGGATCGAGCGCGAGGAGACGCTCGCGCTCGGCGATTCCGAGTCCGACTTCTACATGGCCGATCACGTGGGCACGTTCTGCCTGGTCGAGAATGGCCTGACGAGCGCCGGCGCGCCCGAGTTCCTGGCTGCTTGCGAGAACGCTTTCGTTACGCGCGGCAAAATTGTCGACGGTTGGGCGGCGACGGCAGAGCTGCTGGTCGCGGCGCGTTCGTAGCGCGGCGCCGCCGCACTTGGACATGTCTTTTCGAGAGAGACTGGTGAGGTAATGTCCGATATCGAGAATCCGGCAGGCGACACGCGCCCGATTGGCGTGTTCGATTCTGGTTTGGGCGGTCTGACGGTTGCGCGCGCGATTGCGACGGCGCTGCCGCACGAGTCCGTCTACTACTTTGGCGACACCAAGCGCTGTCCCTACGGCACGCGCACCGAGGATGAGGTGCGCTCGTTTGCGTTGCAGGCGGGTCGTTGGCTTTCGAAGCACGACGTCAAGATTATGGTCATCGCCTGCAACACGGCGACCGCTGCGGCCTTGCGTCTGGCCCAGCAGGTGCTCGACGTTCCCGTGATCGGCGTGATTGCGCCGGGTGCCCGTGCAGCAATCAACAGCACGCGTACGCGTCGCGTGGGCGTGCTCGCTACCAACCTCACCATCCGCTCGGGCGCCTACACGCGCGCCATTCAGGATCTAGATGCCGGTGTCGATGTATACGGCTGTCCTGCCTCGAGCTTTGTCGAGGTTGTCGAACACGAGCTCGCCTCGGGTGCACATCTGCAGGAACAGTGGCTTGAGAACGAGGACATCTTCGATACGCCTGCCGTGCGTGCGCTGGTGGGTGCCACGGTTGAGCCGCTGCGCGACCACGGTATCGATACCGTGGTGCTCGGCTGTACGCATTTCCCGCTGTTGGTGGGACCTATCCGCCATGCGCTGGGGCCTGGGGTGCGCGTCGTGAGTTCCGCCGAGGAGACCACGCGCGAGCTGACCGATATCCTCACGCGCCGCGAGCAGCTGGCGGGCGACGCCGCCGAGCCGCAGCATCGTTTTGCCACGACGGCCGATAACATTGCCGAGTTTGCGGTGGCGGGCAGCTTTATCTTTGGTCAGCCGCTCAAGAGCATCGAACATATCGATATCGATGAGCTGAAATAGATGTAAGGCAGCCGCCAAAGCCTTCGCCACATCTTTTGCCGAAAGGAAATTTCTATGGAGTACATGCAGGTCAACCGCGCCAACGGTCGCGTCGCCAACGAGTTGCGCCCCGTTAAGCTCACCCGTGGCGTCATGAAGCACGCCCACGGCTCGTGTTTGGCCGAGTTCGGTGACACGCGCGTGCTGTGCGCCGCCACTATCGAGGAGGGCGTGCCGGGCTGGCGCAAGGGGGCTAAGGCCGGCTGGGTGACCGCGGAATACGCCATGCTGCCGGCGTCGACCGGCAAGCGCTGCAAGCGCGAGCACGCCAACCGCAAGGGTCGCTCCATGGAGATTGAGCGCCTCATTGGCCGCAGTCTGCGTACCGTCGTCAACATGAAGGCGCTCGGCGAGTACACCGTCACCGTTGACTGCGATGTGATTCAGGCCGATGGCGGCACGCGTACAGCGAGCATCACCGGCGCCTGGGTGGCGCTGCGCGACGCCCTCGCCATGTGGGTCGAGGCGGGCAAGATCGAGCGCATCCCGCTTATCGGCCAGGTGGCTGCCATCTCCATGGGCGTTGTCGACGGCAATACGCTGCTTGACCTCGATTATTCCGAGGACAGCCATGCCGAGGTCGACATGAACCTCGTCGCCACCGACACCGGCGAGATGATCGAGCTCCAGGGCACCGGCGAGCAGGCGCCCTTTGACCGCAAACGCCTCAACGCCCTGCTCGACCTGGGCGACAAGGGTATCGCCGAGCTCATCGAGCTTCAGCGCCAAGCCATCGCCTAACCTGCCAAAAGGGACAGGTTTATTTTGGTAGGTTTTATCTGCTGAAATGCTGCGTTGAAAGGTCCGATCGCCTGAGAGGGGAGAGGTCAAGTGCCCAAACGCCCCTCACGCGGCTTGCTATAGAGACAAGGAGGCCAGTCATGGCACTTGAGAAGATTGACATCGACACCCTCGACCCGGCGGCGACCATCGTCGTGGCAACGGGCAACGCCCATAAGCTCACCGAGATCGAGGCCATTTTGGGCAAGGTCATGCCCGAGGTGCGCTTTGTGGCGCTCGGCCAGCTGGGCGATTTTGAGGACCCCGAGGAAAACGGCACGACGTTTTTGGAGAACGCCATCATCAAGGCACAGGCTGCGGTCGAGGAGACGGGCCTTATGGCCATTGCCGATGATTCGGGCTTGGTCGTCGACGCGCTGGACGGTGAGCCCGGTGTGTATAGCGCGCGCTACGCGGGCATTCACGGCGACGATGCCGCCAACAACGCCAAGCTGCTCGTTAACTTGGAAGGCGTGGCAGACGAGGATCGCACCGCGCGTTTTATGAGTGTCGTCGCGCTCATCGACACGGATGGTCTGGTCACCTATGGTGAGGGCGCCTGCGAGGGCGTTATCGCGCACGAGGGCCGCGGCGATCACGGCTTTGGCTACGACCCGCTGTTCCTGCCGGTCGACACGCCGGGCAAGACCATGGCCGAGCTGACGGCGGACGAGAAGAACGCCATCAGCCATCGTTTCCACGCGCTCGAGCATCTGTCCGCCAAGCTGACGGGCGAGGAGTAGACCGTGCGTGCGGTGGTGCAGCGCGTGCTCAACGCCGGCGTGACGGTCGACGGCGAGTGCGTGGGCCGCATTGGACGCGGCTACCTGGTGCTGCTGGGTGTGGGCCATGGCGATACGCGTGCCGAGGCCGACAAGCTGTGGGGCAAGCTCCGCGGGCTGCGTATCAACGAGGACGAGAACGGCAAGACCAACCTGGCACTTGCCGATGTCGACGGCGAGGTGCTCGTGGTGTCGCAGTTCACGCTGTTTGCCGACTGCCGCCACGGCCGCCGTCCGTCGTTTACGGATGCCGGCGCCCCCGATGTCGCCAACGAGCTCTACGAGTACTTCTTGACGCTTGTGCGCGAGGACGTCGAGCAAGTAGCACATGGCATCTTCGGCGCCGATATGAAAGTCGATCTTGTCAACGACGGTCCGTTCACCATCGTCTTGGACACCGATAGTCTGTAAGTAGTCAATTTGGGACCGGGCTTTTTAAGCTACTTGCGTATGACGGCAGCAGGGTGCTATAGTATTAGAGTTTTGTCTATCTTAGGGGTATTATCCCCTTTTTGAATTGCACCTTCTGGAGGCCCTGTTCATGGAAGAGATGGAAGTCAATCACGTCGACGACATCCACGAGAAGCTGACCGATATGGTGGGCGATCGCGTTAAGGTGAAGGCCAACATGGGCCGCACCCGCGTCGTCGAGCGCATGGGCACCATCAAGAGCGTGCACCCCGCCGTCTTTATCGTCGAGGTTGACGAGCGTCGTGGCCGCAAGTCGCGTCAGTCCTACCAGTACATCGATGTCCTCACCGGTCAGGTCGAGCTGTTCGACCCCGAGAGCGGCGAGCACATTTTTACCCCGCTCGGCAATCAGCTCGAGGAGCACTAGCGGTGACCGATTGGTCCCTGACCCTTTCCGCGCCGGCAAAGATTAACCTCTACCTGGGGGTTCATACCGAGCGCGATGACCGCGGCTACCACAGGGTCGATTCCCTGATGGCAGCCGTCAGTCTTTCCGATACCGTGACGGTCACGCCGGCGCAGGCGCTGACTGTCCAGACGGTTCCAGCATCAGATTTTCCCATGCAAAAGAATACGGCGTATCGGGCTGCGATTGCTATGGCCGAGCATTATGGTCGCGAGGCAAACATCTGCGTGACGATTGAGAAGCGCATTCCATTGTGCGCCGGCTTGGGCGGCCCCTCGACGGATGCGGCCGCGGTCATTGTCGCCTTGGCGGAGCTCTGGGGAATTGATCGCACCGACCCCGTGCTCGACGACATCGCGCGCGGCATTGGTGCTGACGTCCCGTTCTTTTTGCACGCGAGCCCTGCGTTCTACGTAGGTGGGGGAGACGTGCTGGCAACTGAGTACCCCGCGCTGCCCGCAACGCCCGTCGTGTTGGTCAAGCCGCGCGAGGCAAGTGTTTCGACAATTGAAGCCTATCGACGTTTTGACGAGGCCCCGGTGCCTGCGGACGAGCCCGGCGCGATAGCTTCTGCCTTGCGTGCTGGTGATGCCGAGACGGCATATGCACTCATCCATAACAACTTGGGTGTCATTTCCGCACAGATGGAGCCGCAGATTCAAACGGTTCTCGATTGGCTGCGTAAACAGGACGGCACCGTTGCTGTAGATGTGTGCGGATCGGGTGCCTGCTCGTTTGCCATTTGCGGCACCGCCGCCATGGCCGAAAGGCTTGCCGACGCTGCCCAGCAAAACGGCTGGTGGTCCTGCGCGACGCAGTTCATTCCCAACACGGTTCGCGTCGAAGTGCCAAAGAAGTAAAAATTTCTCTAGCACACGACGGAAATCTTTGTTACTATAGTCGAGCTAACGGGTTGTGGCTCAGTTTGGTAGAGCACTGCGTTCGGGACGCAGGGGTCGCTGGTTCAAATCCAGTCAACCCGACCAGAGCATGAGGAGGGACCGCTTCTTGCGGTCCCTTTTTTTAGCTATTGTTGTGATACCGCGATACCCGCGGTATACTCATTCGAGCTTGTCTCGCTGTATTGTGGAGGTCTACATGTTTGGACTGAGGGCTCCTGAGCTCATCATTATTCTCGTCGTTGTCCTGATTATCTTCGGGCCCAAGAACCTGCCGAAGCTCGGCAAGTCCCTCGGCTCTACCGTCAAGAATATCCGCGAGGGTATGGAGGGCGACGATAAGGCCGAGACCAAGCAGGCCGAGGAGGTCGTGGTCGAGCAGTCCGAGGAGGACAAGGAGATCGCTGAGCTCGAGGCCAAGCTCGCTGCTGCCAAGAAGAAGCAGGCAGAGGACAGCGACGCGGACGCAGAGTAGTCCCATCCCTTTGGGGTGAGCACCTGACCGGCTTGCCCGCAGGCTAGCCGGTCTTTTTCGTTTTGTTGACAGTTGATTGTTTGATCAGAGTTGGGGAGATATCCGTATGGACGCAAGCCAGATCGTACTGACCGCTGAGGGCCGCCAGAAGCTCGTCGAGGAGCTCGCTTGGCGTGAGGGCGATTACGCCAAGGAGATCGTCGAGGACATCAAGGAAGCCCGCGCGTTCGGCGACCTTTCGGAGAACTCCGAGTACGACGCCGCTAAGGACAAGCAGGCCCAGAACGCCGCTCGTATTGCCGAGATCCAGGCCATCCTCGCCAACGCTCAGGTTGCTGCCACCACGGGCGACCTGACCGTCTCCATCGGTTCCACCGTTTCGCTGATTGATCCCAACGGCGAGGTCATGGAAGTCACGCTCGTCGGTACCACCGAGACCAACTCGCTCGAGCACAAGATCTCCAACGAGTCTCCGGTCGGCCACGCCATCATCGGTCACGGCGAGGGCGACTCCGTCGAGGTCGTTACGCCTTCCGGCAAGACTCGCGTCTACACCATCGCCAAGATCGCACGCTAGACCACGGTCCCGCGTAAAGGTATGTTTTCGCTCCCTGGGACCGAATCCTGGGGAGCGTTTTAGTTTGAGGAGCTAACTTATGGCAGAGAACCAGAACGCCGCCGATCAGGCATCGACGCTCAACGACGAGCGCGCCACCCGCCTGGCCAAGCGCGCCGCCCTGTTCGAGGCGGGCCAGAACCCCTATCCCGAGCACTCTGAGCTTGAGGACTACGTCGCCGATATCGAGACTAAGTACGCCGATCTTGCCGATGGTGAGGACACCGAGGATGTCGTGAAGATCGCCGGCCGTGTGGTCGCCAAGCGCGGTCAGGGCAAGATCATGTTCATCGTCGTGCGCGATGCGACTGCCGAGATTCAACTGTTCTGCCGCATCAACGACATGGACGAGGCTGCCTGGAATACGCTCAAAGCCCTCGACTTGGGCGACATCCTGGGCGTGACCGGCGTGGTTGTGCGCACCCAGCGCGGCCAGCTTTCCGTTGCCCCTAAGAGCGCGACCCTGCTTTCCAAGGCCGTTCGTCCGCTGCCCGAGAAGTTCCACGGTCTTTCCGACAAGGAGACCCGCTATCGCCAGCGCTATGTCGACCTGATCGCCAACGACGACGTTCGCGAGACCTTCCGTAAGCGTTCGCAGATTCTCTCCACCTTCCGTCGCTTTATGGAGTCCGACGGCTACATGGAGGTCGAGACCCCCATCCTGCAGACCATCCAAGGCGGCGCTACTGCCAAGCCGTTCATTACCCACTTCAACGCGCTCGATCAGGAGTGCTACCTGCGTATTGCCACCGAGCTGCACCTCAAGCGCTGCATCGTCGGTGGTTTTGAGCGCGTGTTCGAGATCGGCCGCATCTTCCGTAACGAGGGCATGGACCTTACCCACAACCCCGAGTTCACCACGATGGAGGCCTACCGTGCCTTCTCCGACCTCGAGGGCATGAAGGCACTCGCCCAAGGTGTCATCAAGGCTGCCAACAAGGCCATCGGCAACCCCGAGGTCATCGAGTACCAGGGCCAGACCATCGACCTTTCTGGTGAGTGGGCCAGCCGTCCCATGACCGACATCGTCTCCGACGTGCTCGGCAAGCAGGTCACCATCGACACGCCGGTCGAGGAGATTGCTGCCGCCGCGCGCGAGAAGGGCCTGGAGATCAAGCCCGAGTGGACTGCTGGCAAGATCATCGCCGAGATTTACGATGAGCTGGGCGAGGACACCATCGTCAACCCCACGTTCGTGTGCGATTACCCCATCGAGGTCAGCCCGCTCGCCAAGCGTTTTGAGGACGACCCGCGTTTGACGCACCGCTTTGAGCTGGTTATTGCCGGTCACGAGTACGCCAACGCGTTCTCCGAGCTCAACGACCCGGTCGACCAGGCCGAGCGCTTTGCCGCCCAGATGGCCGAGAAGGCCGGCGGTGACGACGAGGCCATGGAGTACGACGAGGACTACGTGCGCGCCCTCGAGTACGGTATGCCTCCCGCGGGCGGCATTGGCATTGGTATCGACCGCGTGGTCATGCTGCTCACCAACCAGGCTTCTATCCGCGACGTGCTGCTGTTCCCGCACATGAAGCCCGAGAAGGGTTTCCAGTCCGGTGCCGCTGCCGCCAAGGCTGCCGAGGCCGGCAACGCCGCGAGCCCGTTCGTTACGTCGCTTAAGCCCACGCTCGATTACTCCAAGATCGCCGTTGAGCCGCTGTTTGAGGAGTTCGTCGACTTTGATACCTTCTCCAAGAGCGACTTCCGCGCTGTGAAGGTCAAGGCATGCGAGGCCGTCAAGAAGTCCAAGAAGCTGCTGAACTTTACGCTCGACGACGGCACCGGCACCGACCGCACCATCCTCTCCGGTATTCACGCTTATTACGAGCCCGAGGACCTGGTTGGCAAGACCTTGCTCGCCATCACCAACCTGCCTCCGCGCAAGATGATGGGTATTCCCAGCTGCGGCATGCTGATCAGCGCTGTCCACGAGGAGGAGGGCGAGGAGCGCCTCAACCTGATTCAGCTCGACGCCTCCATCCCCGCCGGCGCAAAGATGTACTAGGGGGTTACGGCGTTTTACCAAACGCCGTAACCGCTCGACGCTGCGCGCCGCCCAGAGCGACAATTTGTCATTCAAAAGGCAAGGCATGACCAGAAGGTCTATGCCTTGCCTTTTTCATGCCAACTTGTTCGCTCTGGACGTCGCTCGCTGTCCGTCCTCTATCTGCGGCGTTGACTTGGTTGACACTTAGAACATCGATGTAGTCATTGGGGACGTTCTTAAACGACTACCCAACGGATATTGCCCACATGGCTCGCATGACAGTCGTCTCTTTTATGTTTCCTTTAGCCGTTGCTGCCTAGGATGGGGGTTAGTCGGCAGGAAGGGAGCGTCTATATGGACGACGCGAGCGAGCGTGCAATCGAAGAGGACATGCTCGATCAGTTCAATTACTTTGATGATGAGGACGAGGAGCTGATCGACCGTCGCGAGCCAGCGCCGCTTGATTCCTTTGATCTGGTCGATGAAGAGGCTGATGAGGTTGAGGGTGAATCAGTGGAGCCCCCACAGCCTTCGCGCCTTGACTCGCTGCTTTCGAGAGCCCCCATGCACCACGGCGTTCGTGCCGGCGCGCTCCATATGAAAACTGACTGGCATCAGATCGTGACGGCAGGCGATGAACTTGCCGTCGATGCGCCGCTCACCGATAAGTCATCCATCATCTGCCGCACCGGCATGCTTATGCTCGCGAGCGGAACGGGTGCCTGGCGTGTACGCGATACCATGAATCGTGTTGCTGACGTGCTCGGCGTCACAATTCACGTCGACCTGAGTCTTCTGTCGTTTGAGTGCACTTGCATCGAAGATGGCCATTGCTTTAACGAGGTTGTCAGCCTGCCCACAACGGGAGTCAATACCCATCGCATTTGGATGATGGAGAGTTTCCTCAAGGAAATCGAGACCTATGGTCGTCGCTTCACGGTACACGAGTATCACGAGATGCTCAGGACCGTTGAGAGCTCAAAGCCCGATTACTCTCCCTGGCAACAGGGCCTTGCGGCAGCCTGTGCTTGCGGCGCCTTCGTCTTTTTGCTCGGCGGCGGCCCTATCGAGATGGCCTGTGCATTCGTAGGCGCTGGTGTCGGTAACTTTGCTCGCTCCCATATTCTCAAGCAAGGCCTTGGTCAGTTCAGCGCGCTGACGACCGGTGTTGCGCTCGCTTGCGTTTCGTATCTGCTGGCATTGCTCGGCCTTGGCCAGGTCATACCGGGGGCAATGTCGCACCAAGAAGGCTATATCGGCGCCATGCTCTTTGTGATTCCCGGCTTTCCGCTCATTACGGCAGGCCTCGACATCGCTAAGCTCGACATGCGAAGCGGTATCGAGCGCCTTTCATATGCCGTATCGATTATTGTGATGGCGACCCTCGTAGGTTGGATGGTTGCCGAGTGTGTTGGCCTGGCGCCGGACGACTTTGCCCCACTGGGCCTTTCGCCGCTTGCCCTTACGCTCCTGCGCGTGGTGATGAGCTTCGTTGGCGTATTCGGCTTCTCGGTGATGTTCAACAGCCCGGTAAAGATGGCCGCGGCAGCTGGGTTGATCGGCGCCGTTTCCAATACCCTGCGCCTTACGCTCGTCGATGCGCCGACGATGATTCCCTTCCTGGGCCTCAGCACGGGAATGCCTCCCGAGGCAGCAGCGTTTATCGGCGCGCTGGTATCGGGTCTGCTGGCAAGCTTGGCCGAAGTCAAGCTCACCTACCCGCGTATCGCTCTCACGGTGCCTTCGATTGTCATTATGGTGCCGGGTTTGTATCTGTATCGCTCGATGTATTACATGTGCACCTTCGACACAGTCAATATGCTCGGTTGGTTTGTGCGTGCAGTGCTCATCGTGGCGTTTTTGCCCGTTGGCCTGGGTGTGGCGCGTACGCTCACCGACCCTCGCTGGCGCCACACCAGCTAATTGGTGCACGAGGGACAGGTCACTTTGCACCAAATGAGTTGCGGTGAAATAGGGACTGAATTGCTGCTTAAAGGGTCAAAACAGTCCGTATTCCACCGCAACTTATGGGGTCGGGGGATTATCGGTGCCCTGCATCTTCATAAACTCAACGCTTACGAAGCGCATGCGTTTCGTGCTAGGCTGGTTCCACCACATAAGTAGTCGCAGACGCGCGTACCACGGGCGGGCGAGATGAAGTTCCAACAGCTCCATCTTGCCCGCCCGTTTTTGTTGCGTGGCGCCGCGGTACAACACAGAGAGGAATCTGCCCTTTATGCCTATCAACAAACGAGAGAGCCTGCTGTTCACCTTTATCATGTGCTTTTGCATGGTGCTCTGGATGAGCATCTACAACGTTGCCCTGCAGCACGGGGCCATCAACGGCGAGGTCGTTGCCACTGCGTGGCTCGGCTTCCCCGTTGCCTACATTTTTGCCATGTGCTGCGACTGGTTCGTCGCCAGCCCGCTCGCCAAGGGTTTCGCCTTTAAGTACTTGGTCACGCCGGGCAAGAGCTCGCCACTTGCCATGACGCTCGCCGTCAGCTCCTGCATGGTCGTTCCCATGGTCATCATCATGTCGCTGTACGGTGCCTGTGAGGGTCTGACGCACATGCCCGGCGGCATCCTTGCGAACCTGTATTCCGTGCCCGCGATCTGGATGATCAACATCCCGCATAATTTTGTGATGGCGCTGCCGTGGAACCTTTTGGTAGCCGGTCCGATTTCCCGCTTCGTCTTCCGTCGCGCCTTCCCTGTGGGGACGGTTTTCGAGGAGGAGCATGCCGAGCTCTTGGAGCAGGCTATGGCTCCTGAGTGCGAGTAGCTCGCTTAGGGATCTGCTGAGCGCGGGCGACTTGCTTGGTTGGAGCCCTAAGCGTGGATAGCTCTCTCGGCGACATCGCGGGCGTGAGCGGTGCGCATGACCGGAGGGCCCGTGCTGCTCCGTTGCCCGACGTGCTAGCGCGCAGAACAATCTGTTGGTGCATTCGGCGGCTGCTGAAGCGTTTCGGCAGCCGCTTTTTATACGGAGTTTAAATACAACAGTCTGTTGTATTACGTAGAGTGGTATATCTCTAGCGGGAAAAATGCGAGAGACGGAGCATTATGGCGTTGCTAGTAGGACTGGACGTAGGGTCGACGACGACCAAAGTTTACGCGATGCACGAGGATATGACCGAGGCGTGGTGGGGATATCGCCGCCACGGGGCGTGTCAGACAGCGAGCGTGCGCGCCATGCTCGGCGAGCTCGCCGAGCGCTTTCCCCATGAGTCACTGCGCGTTGCGGTGACCGGCTCGGGTGCGCGCGATATCGCGACCGCGCTGGGCGCCTCGTACGTTCAGGAGGTGGTCGCCAACGCGCTCGCGATCAGCAGGTTCTATCCGCAGACGCGCTGTGCCATCGAGCTGGGCGGCCAAGACGCCAAGATGATCTTCTTCCGCACCAACGATAAGGGAGACATCGAGGTTGCCGACATGCGCATGAACGGCTCGTGCGCAGGCGGTACCGGTGCATTTATCGACGAGATGGCAAAGCTCATGGGGGTCGGCACCGAATCGGGCGAGTTCGAGCAGCTCGCAAGCCGGGGAACGACCGTCCACGAGGTCTCGGGCCGCTGCGGCGTGTACGCAAAGACCGATATCCAGCCGCTGCTCAACGAGGGCATTCCTACCACCGACCTGGCGCTTTCGGCGCTTCACGCGGTCGCCCGCCAAACGATCGGCGGTCTGGCCCAGGGTATCGACATCGAGCCGCCGGTAATCTTCGAGGGCGGTACGCTCGCCTACAACCCCACACTGGTCCGCGTGTTCCGGGAGCAACTGAATCTATCGGACGATCAGGTTATCGTCCCGCGCGATCCGCAGATCATGGTCGCGCGCGGTGCCGCCCTGTCGCTGACCGACATGTTCGCATCGTCCCAACCGATCGACCTTCCCGACGCTTTTGTCCGGCTGGATAAGCTCGAGACGGTCGCGCCCGCAAGCGGGGAGGGACGTCTTGCCCAGCCCTTTTTTGCCACACCTGCCGAGCAGGCGGATTTTACGGCACGCCATGGCAAAGAGACGCCGGCAAAGGGTCCGGATGCGTATGCGCCCGGAGAGACGGTGCGTGTGGCGCTCGGTATCGATTCGGGGAGCACGACGACCAAGTTCGCCCTGGTCGATGAGGCGGGTGAGCTTGTCGATTCGTTCTACGCGTCTAATAACGGCAGACCGCTCGACGTCGCCCAACAGGGTCTTGTCAGCTTGAAGAACCGCTGGGAGACAGCGGGAGTCACGCTTGCGATCGATGCCGTGGGCACCACGGGATACGGCGAGGAGCTTTTCGCGCGCGCGTTCCACGCCGACTACCATACGGTCGAGACGGTCGCGCACGCCCGCGCCGCGTGCGCATGCGTTCCCGATGCGACCTTCGTGCTCGACATCGGCGGACAGGATATGAAGGCCATCTGGCTCAACCACGGCGTGCTGACCGATATCGTCGTCAACGAGGCGTGCTCTGCGGGCTGCGGCTCGTTCCTCGAGGGTTTTGCCAAAAACCTCGGAATAGCCGTTGAGGATATCGCGACCGAGGCATTTTCGTCCAAAGCCCCCGCCGTTCTCGGCAGCCGCTGCACGGTGTTCATGAACAGCAGCGTCGTTTCCGAGCAGCGGCGCGGTAAGGGTCCGGGCGACATCATGGCCGGTCTCTGCCGTTCGATTATCGAGAACGTGTTCACCAAGGTCATTCGCGTTTCAAATCTCAACCGTCTGGGCGACAAAGTCGTCGTCCAGGGCGGCACGTTCCGAAACGACGCGGTGCTGCGCGCATTCGAGCAGTATCTGGGCAAACCCGTCACGCGTGCGCCCCACCCGGGGCTGATGGGCGCTATCGGTATCGCCCTGCTCGCGCGCGAGGAATGCCGCAAGGGCGACGCCGGCACGTCGTTTATCGGGCTCGATGCCGTGGAGCGCTTCGAGCATCGCGAGTTCGGCGGCGTTACCTGCCGTCGGTGCAACAACCGCTGCCAGCGCGCGGTCGTGGCATTTGGCGACGGCTCGCTTTACGTCACGGGCAATCGCTGCCCGCGCGGCGGCGCCATCTCATGGGATGAGCTCGTGCGCGAGGTTCCCGCGGCGGAGGAGCTGCGTCCGCAGGGTGCTTGCGAGGCACAGGCACCCGGCACGGGGCGCGACCGGACCGCGGCTGCCCCCAATCTCTTTGTCGACCGCGAGAAGCTGCTGTTCGAGTCGTACCCCACGGTTCCCGTCAGCGGGGGGCGCGATGTCACGATCGGCATTCCCCGTGTGCTCGAGTTCTGGGACACCATGCCGTTCTGGTCGACGTTCTTCAGCACGCTCGGCTTTAAGGTGCGCGTCTCGGGACGCAGCACCAAGGCGATGTACGAGCGCGGTCTGGCGCACGTCACATCCGACACCGTGTGCTTCCCGGCCAAGCTCGTCCACGGGCACATCCGCAATCTCGTCGACGCCGGCGTCGACCGCATCTTCATGCCCATCATCACGACGGTGCCCACCGAAAACACCGCCTCTACCAGCGAGTGGATGTGCGCCGTCGTAAAGGGATACCCCTACGTGATGCGCAATTCCGATAACCCGGAGGAGCGTTTCGGCGTTCCGTTCGATACGCCGCTGTTCCACTGGTACGACGAGGGCGACCGAAACCGCCAGCTCAAGGCGTGGTGCAAGGAGACCTTCGATATCGATGCCGACCTGGTTGCCAAGGCGACCGAGCAGGCGGACCGCGCGCAGGAGACGTTTGAGAACCAGCTGCAGCTGCGCGGCAGGCAGGTGCTCGAGAACGTGCACGAGGACGGCGGCTACGCGGTGGTGATCGCTTCGCGCCCGTACCACAACGACCCGCTGGTCAACCACGGGCTGCCCAAGCTCTTCTCTGAGCGCGGCATCCCCGTGCTGACGCCCGATGCGGTGCCGGGGGTCTGCAACGTCGATCTTTCCAACAGCCGCATCGACATCGTGAACAACTATCATGCGCGCATGCTGTCGTGCGCGGTCATCGTCGCATCGACGCCCGAGCTCGAGCTCGTGCAGATGGGCAGCTTCGGCTGCGGCCACGATGCGTATCTCACCGACGAGATCGCGCGCATGATGGGCGAGATGGGCTCCAAGGTTCCGATGATGATCAAGCTCGATGAGAGCGACGTCGCCGGTCCCATGGGCATTCGCGTGCGTTCGTTTATCGAGTCGGTCAACCGTCGTCGCGCGGAGGAGCGTGCCGAGGGCGCCCGGGTGCACGCGGTCCATCCGCTCGACGACCCGTATAAGGTCAAGTACACCAAGCGCGACCGGCACGACAAGATCGCGCTGGTCCCCAACACCTCCCATGCGTTCTGCAGGCTCATGACCGCGGCGATGCGCAATCAGGGCGTGCGCGCCGAGGCCCTTGATATCGGGCGCGAGGATGCCATCCGCCTGGGCAAACGCTATGTGCACAACGACATCTGCTTCCCCGCGCAAATCGTGATCGGCGAGGCGCTCGCGGCACTCGAGAGCGGTAAGTACGACCCGCACGACGTCGCCGTGGTGACTGGCAAGTATATCGGCGACTGCCGCCTGACGCACTACATGCCCCTGCTGCGCCGCGCGCTCGACGACGCGGGATACGACTATGTCCCGGTGCTCACCAACGACGACGTCGATGCCCACAATGCGCATCCGGGCTTCAAGCTCGGCCTTGGCCCGAGCATCCAGATCGCCTACGGTCTTCCCATGATCGATGCCCTCGAGGCCATGCTTAGGCGCATCCGTCCCTACGAGCTCGAGAAGGGCGCGGCGGACGCTGCGTTCGACCGCGCGCTCGATGAGGTTATCGAGGGCATGGAGCGCTCCGGGCTGAGAGGCCAGGCGACGGGCTTCAAACGCGCGCTTGCGATCATGGACGCCGTTCCGTACGACCGCTCGAACCCGCATCCGACCGTTCTCATCGTGGGCGAGTACCTGCTCAATTTCCATCTCGGCGCCAACCACGAGATCGAGCGCTACCTCGAGGACAACGGGCTCGAGGTCATCGAGGCGCGCATGACCGACGTGATCCGCAAGACCTATTTCTACAAGCATGCGCAGTCGCGCGAGTTCCACGTCGACCTGTCGCTGCCCGAAAAGGCCTGGTACGCCACGGCGGACAACCTGTTCGAGCTCGCGCACGACCGTTGCGACCGCCTGGGCGCGGCGAGCCCGCTCTACGAGCCGCCGACGCGCATGCCCGAGCTCGTGCGCGCGAGCGATAAGATCCTGCACCATACGTTCGATGCGGGCGAGGGCGTGCTGATTCCGGCGGAGATTCTCGAGCACGCCAAGCGCGGCTGCCGCAACTTCGTGATCCTGCAGCCGTTCGGGTGTCTGCCCAACCATGTCGTGGGGCGCGGGCTCATCCATGCGCTCAAGGAGCAGTATCCCACGGCGCAGTTCCTGCCGCTCGACTACGATCCCGACGTGAGCTTCGCCAACGTGGAGAACCGTCTTCAGATGCTCATCATGAACGCCAAGGCGCAGGGGTGCGGTGAGGCGCATGGCGAGACCGCGTAAGGACGCCGATGCGCCCGATGCACGCACCCGTATCATCGAGGCGTTTTGGGAGCTCATCGAGAACAACAGCATCTTCGAGCTGTCGGTTGGCGAGGTGACCCGCGCCGCCCAGTGCAATCGCGGAACGTTTTACTACTATTTTCACGATTTCGATGAACTCGTCGCCATCGCCATAGCCCAGCTGCTGCAGGATAACGAGCTCATCACCGATGCCCTCTGGCATTTTTCGAGCGAGGGCGACCTTTCGGCGTTCGACCGGCGCGACGTCCGCTGCCTGCTGCAGCGCATCGTCATCACCATGAGGGCGGGTGCCGCCGAGCAGGTCGTGCAGGGCATCCATACGATCATCATCGACCGCGTGAGAGAGATCGTCCACCCCGACGGAGAAGAGCTCAAGGCAGATTCGAGCTTTGCGGTGGGCTTTCTGGTCTCGGGCATCATGGGCTTTGTGATGGCGGTCGGCTTTGCCCGGGAGGGCGGCGAGGAGATAGACCTCGAGCAGCCGGGGGACAGCGCGTGCGCGTACCTGAGGGCGGTCGCCATGCAGACGGTGGAAACGGTCGCGCAAGTCGAGGGCGTCGATACATCCGAGCTGCTCGAACGCGTCTCCAAGGAGGCCGATGCCTATCGCGCATCGCGTGCGACGAGTCCCGACGTGGTGAAAGACGCCTAGGGTTTCTCTTGCGGGGCGCCTGTCGCGCATCGCGCGGTGAGTCCCGCGATGCGGTCATAACCTGCATTCATGTGAGCCGGGTTTATAGATATTCCTCCAGCTGTTAACATAGACAACCTGTGGGTAAAGAGACAAAAGCGCCGCCGACGGGCGGGCGTTTTGATTTCGATGAACTCATGTAAGGAAACGAGCATGTTAGATAGATTTACCGATCGAGCGCGCAAGGTCATGTCGATGGCCAAACAGGAGGCGCTCGATCTGCACTCAAATAAGGTGGGCACCGAGCACCTGCTGCTCGCACTCGCCAAGGAGGACGAGGGCATCGCTGCCGAGGCGCTGCGCTCGCTTGATATCTCCTACGACGACATCATGGACACCCTCAAGGAGGTCCAGACCACGGTTCCCGAGCCCAGCGAGGAGACCGAGGCTGCCAAGCTTGCCTTTACGCCGCTCGTCATTAGCGTGATGGAGCGCTCCTTCCGCGTGGCACGTGAGAACAACCAGACCTACGTGTCGACCGAGCACTTGCTGATTGGCATCGTCGAAGAGGGTAACGGCATGGCCATGGACATCCTCATGCGCCTGGGTGTGTCGTCCGCCTCCATCAAAAAGGCTATCGAGAAACTTACCGCCAAGGACCAGGACAAGAAGCGTCCGCTCGCCGGCGCCGGTGCCGGGCGTCCCGGTGCGGGCCTGCCGTTCTTTAGCGGCTCGGACGCGTCGCAGCAAAAGGGGAGCGGCACCGATACGCTTAAGCAGTTCGCCACCAACCTTACGCAGAAGGCGCGCGACGGCGAGCTCGACCCTGTAATTGGTCGCGAAAAGGAAGTCCAGCGTATGATGGAGATCCTTTCGCGTCGCACCAAGAACAATCCGCTTATCTTGGGCGACCCCGGCGTGGGCAAGACGGCCATCGTCGAGGGTCTGGCTCAGCAGATTGCAGCTGGCAACGTGCCCGAGAACCTTATGAACCAGAACATCTGGACGCTCGACCTGCCGGGCCTCGTTGCGGGCGCCAAGTATCGCGGTGAGTTTGAGGAGCGCCTCAAGAACGTGATCCAGGAGGCCACCGAAGCTGACGACGTCATCCTGTTTATTGACGAGATGCACACCATCATCGGTGCCGGCTCTGCCGAGGGCTCCATCGACGCGAGCTCCATGCTCAAGCCCGTGCTCGCGCGCGGTGCCTTCCAGATTATCGGCGCCACCACGGCCGAGGAATTCCGCAAGTACCTCACCAAGGACCCGGCCTTCGAGCGTCGCTTCCAGACCATCGATGTCGAGGAGCCGAGCGTCGAGGACACGGTCAAGATCCTGACCGCGCTCAAGCCGCGCTACGAGGAGCACCACCATGTGCGCTATACGCAGGGTGCTATCGAGGCCGCCGCGAACCTCTCCGACCGCTACATCCAGGATCGCTTCCTGCCCGATAAGGCCATCGACCTCATTGACGAGGCCGGCGCCCGCGCCCGCATCGCCGCCAACCGCGCGCCCGAGCCGGTGCGCGAGGCCGAGCATCGCGTGGAGGAGCTTAAGGCCGCCGCGCAGGAGGCCACCGAGAGCGACGACATGAACAAGGCCGCCGAGATCACCGAGCAGCAAAAGGCTGCCGAGATTGAGCTCGCCGAGGCCAAGGCTGCCTGGACGGCCGAGCTCGACGCCAGCCCGCTCACCATCGATGTCTCCCAGATTGCCGACATCGTGTCCGTGACCTCGGGCGTGCCGGTGTCCTCGCTCACCGAGAGCGAGAGCCGCCGCCTGCTGCAGGCCGAAAGCGTGCTCAAGACGCGCATCATCGGTCAGGACGAGGCCGTCGAGGCCGTTGCCAAGGCCGTGCGCCGCAGCCGCTCGCCGCTCAAGGACCCGCGTCGCCCCGGCGGCAGCTTTATCTTCCTGGGCCCCACCGGCACGGGCAAAACCGAGCTCGCCAAGACGCTCGCCGAGTATCTCTTTGGCAGCAAGGACGCGCTCATCAGCTTCGATATGTCGGAGTTTGGCAGTGAGTTCGAGGTCTCCAAGCTCATCGGTAGCCCCCCGGGCTATGTGGGCCACGACGAGGGCGGCCAGCTCACCAAGGCTGTTCGCCGTCACCCGTACTCGGTCGTGCTGTTCGACGAGATCGAGAAGGCGCACCCCGACATCTTCAATATCCTGCTGCAGGTGTTGGAGGAGGGCCGTCTGACCGATAGCCAGGGCAAGACGGTCGACTTCCGCAATACGGTGATCATCATGACGTCAAACGTGGGCGCCCGCGAGATCGCGCAGGATGCGAGCGTTGGCTTTGGCACCACCGGCGAGCAGGGCCTCACCTCGAGTGAGATCCGCGGCCGCGCGATGGGCGAGCTCAAGCGCCTGTTCCGCCCCGAGCTGCTCAACCGTATCGACGACATCGTGGTGTTCCAGAAGCTCTCGGGCGAGAACCTGACCAAGATTGCGCACCTGCTGGTGGACGATCTGCGCCAGCGCCTGATCGCAAACGGCATGAACATCAAGCTTACCGATGCGGCCTACGACAAGATTGTGGCGGAGGGTACCGACCTCACCAACGGCGCGCGTCCGCTGCGTCGTGCCATCCAAAAGCTCATCGAGGATCCGCTGTCCGAGGAACTGCTGGCTGGCGAGTGGGGCGAGGGCGATACCGTCCTGTGCGACGTGGCCGATGGCAAGTTTGTCTTTAGCCGCGGCACGGGCGAGATCCCGGCACCGCGTCCGGCGGGCACGCTTGGTGGCGATACCGCCCCGGCGGTACCGCACACCGGCAACGCCGCGCCCGTGAGCAGCGGCGTGACCTCGGGCCCCGGCGGCATGATGCAAGCCGGTTCCGGCGCGCTGTAGGGCGTGGCGACAATTTGATATGCGCAATCGAGGCGCTCCGGAAAGGGCGCCTCGATTTGTAGAGCTGCGGAAGTTGTGACCGTTACGCTATACGGTCCACCGTTAGCCGATGATGCGAGGGCGCTCGGCGTTTTCGACTGGTTTATGCACGCAAAGTCTGGGAATATACAAGTCGCATGTCTTACTGTCTAACCAGTTGCGCCAAGGAGGCACCATGGACTACAAGATTACCGGCTACGAGCCCGCCCAGCTGTTCCATTTCTTTGAGGAGGTCAGCGCGATCCCCCGTGGGTCTGGCAACGAGAAGGGCATCAGCGATTTCCTGGTTGCGTTTGCCAAGGAGCGCGGTCTCGATGTGTACCAGGACGAGGTCTACAACGTCATCATTCGCAAGCCCGCATCTGCCGGTGCCGAGAATGCCCCGACCGTGATGCTGCAGGGCCACATCGATATGGTGTGCGACAAGTTGGGCTCCGTTGAGCACGACTTTACGACCGATGGTATCGACCTGGTCGTCAAGGACGGCGTCCTCACCGCTAACGGCACCACTCTGGGCGCCGACAACGGTATTGCCGTCGCGCTTATGCTTACCGTGCTCAACGACGATTCGATTACCCATCCGGCCCTCGAGTGCGTGTTCACCACCGACGAGGAGACTGGCCTGGTCGGCGCCGAGACGCTCGACAAGTCCCAGATTAGCGCCCGCACCATGATCAACCTTGACTCCGAGGAAGAGGGCGTTGCCACCGTCAGCTGTGCCGGCGGCGTCGTCGTTACCTACACCTGCCCCATCGTGCGCGAGCACAAGACCGGTAGCACCCTCACACTCGACATCTCCGGCCTGCTGGGCGGTCACTCCGGCAGCGATATCAACCTGGAGCGCGGCAACGGCAACCTCATCATGGCCCGCATCATCGACCGCCTGATGGTCGCTGGCGAGCCCGCCATCGTCAGCTTTAACGGCGGCACTAAGGACAACGCCATCAACCGTGAGTGCAAGGCTGTTCTGGTCTACGCCGACCACGCTGCCGCCGAGGCCGCGGCCCAGATCGCAAAGGGCATCATCGCCGACGTTACTGCCGAGCTCGAGGTCTTCGACCCCGGCTTTACCTGCACCGTTGAGATTGCCGACAACGCCGAGGTCGAGGCCATGGACCAGAAGTCCGCGCTTGCCCTCATCCGCGCCCTGCGTCTTGCCCCCAACGGTGTGATCCGCCGCAACGTCGCCACCGACGGCTCCGTCGAGGTTTCCTCCAACATCGGTGTGGTTGCCACTTCTGACGACGAGGTCAAGATCATGCTGTCCCCGCGCTCTTCGATCACCTCGCTGCAGAACGAGTTCAAGGACCGTCTGCAGACGCTGGCCGATGTCCTGGGCTTCGACGCCAAGTTTGAGTTCGAGTATCCCGGCTGGAGCTATGCCGAGCATTCGCCGGTCCGTGACGTCTTTGTCGAGAGCTATCGCGAGCTCTTTGGCTCCGAGCTGCGCATCGAGTCCATCCACGCCGGCCTTGAGTGCGGCCTGTTCGCCGAGGCCCTGCACGGCCTGGACGCCATCGCCGTGGGCCCGACGCTCTCCGATGTCCACACCCCGGACGAGAGCATGGAGCTCGCTTCTGCCGAGCGCTTCTACGAGTTGCTCATCGACGTCCTCAAGCGCCTTGCCGCGTAAAGGTCGCCTTGGTTAGGCCGCTCTAAAACGGCTGGCTATGAAAACGGCCGCCTGGCGTAATGCCGGGCGGCCGTTATTCGTTACAGTGCGAGGATCCCCAGATGATCAAGCAAGATCTTTAGCCCGATGAGGATGAGCACAACGCCGCCGACGATGGTGGCGGGTTTTTCGTAGCGCGCGCCAAAGGTGTGGCCGATCGCTACGCCGGCGACGGAGAAGATAAACGTTGTGACGCCGATAAGCGATACAGCGGGAACGATATCGACCGAGAGCGCCGCAAACGAGATGCCTACGGCCAGGGCGTCAATTGAGGTGGCAATGGCGAGAATCAGGTATTCTACCAGGTCAATCTTCTCGGCATCCTTGCCGTCGCCTTCGTCCTCATCCTCGTCTTCGGTAAAGGCTTCCCACAGCATCTTGCCGCCAATAAAGGCCAAAAGGATAAAGGCAATCCAGTGGTCGATGGGTCCGATGATGCCCATGAATTGACTGCCGAGCGCCCATCCGATTACGGGCATGCCGGCCTGAAAGCCGCCAAAGAACAGGCCGAGCACTACGGCGACCTTAAGGTTGATCTTTTTCATGCCAAGGCCCTTGCAGATGGAAACGGCAAAGGCGTCCATCGAAAGGCCAACGGCGAGCAACACGAGCTCTGCGAGTCCCATAGTCTGGCTCCCTCTCTGCGGGCGGGCCCGCGTGTACCTCTTGGGGGAATAACAAAAAAGACCCGTGGCGTACGCGCTGCGCGCACAACCACGAGTCTCGTTCATTAAGGCAAGCCAGGCCGTTTCGGCCAGTATGTTGACTTGCCGCGCCACCGGAGGCGAACCCGGCCACGCGACTACTCCCTCATTCATGTGAACCCGATGCTACCACATAAGCAGCCCATTTGGGTTGGGCTCTCAGCTGTGTTCGCTCATTCTGTAAGCATCGGATTTCGCGAGTGCCGCGGGGACAAACCGTGAGAAACTATTTAGCGTTTATGGAGCGTATACGATGGGAGCGATGCCTTGGATAAGAACGAGCTGCAAAAGCGTATGGAACAGGCCATCCGCCTGACGGCACCTGGTCAGCCGATCCGCACCGCCCTCGACATGATTATCGCCGGTCACCTGGGCGCCCTTATCTGCGTCGGCGACACCGAAAACGTGCTCGCTGCCGGTAACGACGGCTTCCCGCTCAACATTTCGTTCACCTCGAACCGTCTGTTCGAGCTCTCCAAGATGGACGGTGCCATCGTCATCGACGGTGACCTCACCCAGATCCTGCGCGCCAACTTCCACCTCAATCCCGATCCCTCGCTTGCCACGAGCGAGACGGGCATGCGTCACCGTACCGCCGCTCGCATGTCGGTGCTCACCGACGCCATCGTGATTTCGGTTTCGGCTCGTCGCGCCGTCGTCAACGTGTACGTCCACGGCAAGAGTTACGAGATCCAGCCCGTCACCACCATCATGAGCTCGGTCAACCAGCTCGTCGCCACGCTCCAGACTACCCGTCAGTCGCTCGACCGCTCCTTGCTGCGCCTGACGGCCCTTGAGCTCGACGACTACGTCACGCTCGCCGACATCACCGGCATCTTCTCGAGCTTCGAGATCATGCAGCAGGCAAAGACCGAGCTTAAGGATTGCATTGTCAAGCTGGGTAACCAGGGCAAGCTCGTGCAGATGCAGCTCGAGCAGCTCGCGGGCTCCAGCATGGATACCGAATACGACTTGATGATCCGCGACTACGCAAGCGATTCCTCTGAGGCCAACGCCGAGAAGATCCGCGCCGAGCTGAGCCGCATGACGCCTAAGGATCTGTCCGACCCGCAGCACGTGGCGGCAGTTCTGGGCTATGACGACCTGGACGAGGACTCCGTCATGACGCCGCTGGGCCTGCGCACGCTTTCTCGCGTGTCCGTCGTGCGCGACGGCGTGGCCGAGAAGATCGTCGACGAGTACGGCTCGCTGCAGGAGCTCATGGACGACATCAGCGAGGATCCGGAGCGCCTGGGCGACTTTGGCGTTAACAACCCTGCCATTCTTGCGGACTCCCTGTACCGCATGAAGGGCACCAAACAGGGGAACGCATAATGGCGCCCGTATGCGCCGTGGTCGTTGCCGGTGGCAGCGGCCAGCGCTTTGGTAACCCCGGCGGCAAGCAGCTCGTCAATGTAGCGGGCCGTCCGCTTATGAGCTGGTCCATCCGCGCGTTCGATCGTAGCGACAAGGTCGGCCATATCGTCGTGGTTTGCCCTGCCGAGCGTCGTGCCGAGATGCGCCGCCTGGCCATCGACCCGTTTGACTATGACACGCCCATCAGCTTTGCCGATGCCGGCGATACCCGTCAGGATTCCACCCGTGCCGGCGTGCATGCGGTTCCGGCGGGTTTCGAATATGTCGCCATTCACGATGGCGCTCGTCCGCTCATTACCACCGAGGCTATCGACCACGCTATCGACGTGCTCGTGAGCGACCGCGCCCTCGACGGTGTCGTGTGCGGTCAGCCTGCGATCGACACGCTCAAGATCGTCGACGGCGATAATATCGTCGAGACGCCGCCGCGCGAGCTCTATTGGGCCGCACAGACGCCGCAGATCTTTAGCGTCGACGCTATGAAGCGTGCCCACGCTGCAGCCATTGCCGAGGGCTTTATCGGCACCGATGATTCGTCGCTGGTCGAGCGCATGGGCGGACGCGTCCGCTGCGTCCAGAGCCCGCGCGACAACCTTAAGGTGACGGTGCCCGAGGACCTGCGTCCTGTAACCGCGATTCTGCTTGGCCGCATGGCTGAGGGAGAGGACCTTCCCCATGTTCAGTAACCTGCGCATTGGCCATGGCTACGACGTTCACCGTCTGGTGGAGGGGCGTCGATGTATCATCGGCGGGGTTGACATTCCCTACGAGCGCGGCCTGCTGGGCCACTCGGATGCCGATGTGCTCGCGCACGCCTTGGCCGACGCCATTCTGGGCGCCTGCCGCGGGGGAGACATCGGCAAGCTATTCCCCGACACCGATCCCGCCTATGAGGGCGCCGACTCGATGGTGCTGCTCGCTCGCGTGATGGACTATGCGCGCGAGCTGGGCTTCGAGTTTGTCGATGCCGACTGCACCATTGCCTGTCAGCAACCCAAGATCACCCCGCACCGCGATGCCATGCGCGCCAACCTTGCCCATGCCCTGGGCGTTGACGTCGAAAACGTGGGCGTCGCCGCCACTACGACCGAAAAGCTCGGTTGGGAAGGCCAGGGCGAGGGAATCGGCGCCTGGGCCGTCTGCCTGCTACAGAAAACCGTTAAGGAGTAACGAATGCGTATCTACAACAGCGCTACCCATAAAAAGGAAGAGTTCCAGCCCATCGAGTCCGGCAAGGTCCGCATGTACGTGTGCGGCCCCACGGTCTACGACAACATCCACATCGGCAATGCCCGCACGTTCATCAGCTTTGACGTGATTCGTCGCTGGCTCATCGCGAGCGGCTACGAGGTCACGTTCGCCCAGAACCTCACCGATGTCGATGACAAGATCATCAAGCGCGCCAACGAGCAGGGCCGCACTGCCGCCGAGGTCGCGACGGAGTTCTCGGACAAGTTCATCGGCGTCATGCGCGCCGCCAACGTGCTCGATCCCGATGTGCGCCCCCGCGCCACCAAGGAGATCGGCCCCATGATCGCCATGATCAAGACGCTTATCGAGCAGGGCCATGCCTATGCCGCCGATAACGGCGACGTGTACTTTGCCGTGCGCAGCGATCCCAACTACGGCCAAGTCTCGGGCCGCAACATCGACGACCTTATGGTGGGTGCGCGCATCGAGGAGAACGAGGACAAGAACGACCCGCTCGACTTTGCCCTGTGGAAGGCCGCCAAGCCCGGCGAGCCCAGCTGGCCGAGCCCCTGGGGCGAGGGCCGTCCCGGTTGGCACACCGAGTGCGCCGCCATGGTACACCGCTATCTGGGCACTCCGATTGACATTCATGGCGGCGGCTCCGACCTTGCCTTCCCGCATCACGAGAACGAGTGCGCCCAGGCCACCTGCGCCTGGCACCAGGGTTTCTCCAACACCTGGATGCACACGGGCATGCTGCTGGTCGACGGCGAGAAGATGTCCAAGTCGCTCGGCAACTTCTTTACGCTGGCCGAGGTCCTCGAGCAGCACTCCGCTGCCGCCCTGCGCCTGCTGATGCTGCAGACGAGCTATCGCTCGCCGCTCGACTTCTCCTGGGAGCGCCTGGAGGGTGCCGAGAACTCTCTCACGCGTATCGCCGGTACGGTCGAGAACCTGCGCTGGGCTGCGAACCATGCGACGGCCGATGCCGATGAGGCAGCATCCGAGGCGTTTGCCGCCAAGGCCGCCTATACCCGCACCGCCTTTAAGGAGTGCATGGACGACGACTTTAACACCGCCGGTGCCATGGGTGCCGTCTTTGGCTTTGTCACCGAGTGCAATCAGTATCTGGAGCAGGCGGGCGATGCTGCCGACAAGGCCGCAGCCCTGGCTGCCGCCGATACGCTGGCCGAGCTGCTCGATACGTTTGGCGTTGAGCTTTCCGAGCCCAAGGTCGAGCTGCCGCTGGGGCTGCTAGGCGTCGCCGCCGGCCTGGTCGCCTACACGGGTGACGACGTGGACGAGGCCGCTGCCAAGATTCTCGAGGCTCGCGCCGAGGCCCGTGCCGCCAAGAACTGGGACCTGGCAGACGCCATCCGCGATCAGCTCAAGGACCTGGGCCTGACGATTGAAGATACTACCGCCGGCACCCGTATTAAGACTCTCTAGTATTTGTCGACCGTTCGAGGTACGGCAGATTGCCTTGAAAGAGGAGGGCATAGACCTGGTGGTCATGCCCGACGATTGAAAGGCAAGGTGCCGTGGCTCGGACGGTCGATTCTTGTTCGTTATCTATTTAAGGAGGCCGTTCTATGGCCGACAATCGCAAGCGTGCATCGCGTGGAGGCAAGCAGGCTGCTTCTGGCTCGCGTCCGATTCGCCGCAATGACCGCGCTGCCGCTCCCAAGGGCCAGCGCGATCGCACCCAGGCCGCACGTCCGCAGCGCGATCGCAACCGCGACGCTGCCCAGGCTCCCAAGGGTGAGTTCATCGAGGGTCGTCGTGCTGCCGCTGAGGCGCTACGCACTGGTTTTCCCATCAAGTGCGCGCTCATCGCCGAGGGCGGGGAGCGCGATGCCGCCCTGTCTCGTCTGGTCGACGACCTCAACGCTGCAGGCGTCCGCATTAAGTATGTGCCGCGCGCACAGCTCGATGCACTGTCGAGCCATGGCGCTCACCAGGGCATTGCGCTCGAGGTTGGCAACTTCCCTTACGCCGATGTCGCCGATATCCTCGACCGCGCGGGCGACGGCCCGGCGCTCGTTATCTTGCTCGACCATGTGACCGACGACGGCAACTTTGGCGCCATCGTGCGCTCTGCCGAGGTTGTGGGCGCGGCCGGCGTCATCATTGCCAATAAGCGTGCCGCCGGCGTGACCGTGGGCAGCTACAAGACCTCTGCCGGCGCCGTCATGCACCTGCCTATCGCGCAGGTGCCCAATATCGCCCGTGCACTCGACGACCTCAAGGCCGCTGGCTTTTGGGTGGGCGGCGCCTCCGAGCACGCCGAGGGCAGCTGCTGGGATGCTCCCTTCGAGGGCCGCGTGGCACTCGTCATGGGCTCCGAGGGCGACGGCATCTCGCGCCTGGTGCTCGAGAAATGCGACTTTTTGACCAAGCTTCCCCAGCGTGGCATGACCGAGAGCCTCAACGTTGCCCAGGCGACCACCGCGCTGTGCTTTGAGTGGCTGCGCCGCAATGCCGGCGAGCTCATGGGGGAGGAGTAGCGCATGTCCAAGAAGAACCGCGCTAAGTCCAAGGCCAAGCGCTTTGGCGAGGGCTCGGCCAAGCCGATTGTTTCGGCCGCGACCTATGGCGTGGGCGGCAATGCGTTTGCGCAGGCTATCGCCGACCCAGTCTCGACGGTGCACTCCAATAAGCCCGAGCTGCTGGTGGTCGACGGTTACAACGTGATCCACTGCACGCCGCGCTACGAAAAGCTCGTGTACGACCATTCCGACGATCCGTATTCCAGCGACGTTCACGATATGGCGCGCACTGCCCTCATCAACGACGTTGCCGCGTTTGCCCAAGGCCGCTACGAGGCCGTGATCGTGTTCGACGGCGCGGGCAATATCTCCAACGAGCGCCCCAACCTGCCGGCCCGTGGCGTGCGCATCGAGTTTTCGCCGACGGGCGTATCGGCCGATACCGTGGTGCAGAAGCTCTGCATCGAGGCACGTGAGGAAGGCCGCGCGTGCTCCGTGGTATCGAGCGACGGCACGATCCAGGCCGTCGTCATGGGCAAGGGTGTTACGCGCATCTCGAGCCGTATGCTGGTGGACGAGATCAAACAGATCGATAACGACGTTCACGAGGCAGAGGAAGCTCCGCAGATCAAGATGACCCTGGGCAGCCGCCTGAGCCCCGATGCCCTGGCCAAGCTCAAGGCCCTTCGTGGCCGGTAGGGGAGTTGGCGGGGCAATGCTGCCTCGCTAACTCCATTCAGCGATGTCGATCATTCTTTCGAGGCGCCACGTTAGCGCCTCTTTTAGATAAGGCAGTCTCGCTGCTAGGGCATCGTTTTTAGACAGAATCTCGATTGCCTCGTCGACAAAACCTTCGAGTTTGTCCCCGTCAAACCAGCCCATGTCCTCGACGAGCAACATTTGTTTGGCGGGGCTTGAATGAAATTGTGCGCTGGTAAAACTGTGCCCTCCCGCCTTAAGCTCCTCTAGAGATATGTTGCACCAGAGCGATGAACCCGAATCGAAGATGGGAGCTGGTCTGCAGGCCAGTGAGTTGACGTTTCGCACGAGGCCGAAGTTGCGCCAATGACGATCGTAGTTGGCGATGATGTCGTCGCACACGATCATGCGGTCAAGGGCATCCTTGACGCCTGTCACCCCGAGCTCCTCGCAGTTTGCTACGTATCGCTCGTAGTCGGTTAGTCGTTCATCTGCGTTTGCGTGCTGGTTTACATAGAATGCAGGGACATACTCTTCTTCATCAGTTAAGAAGACATCGCATATGCTCAGGGCGGAAGTGCCCGTGCCCTCGAGCGAGTAAGGCACATAATCGCAGGTGTTTAGGATGCGACGGTGGAGCGTGGTCGCCACCAGCTCGTTATAAGGTTCCTGGTTCAGGTGCGCTCCTGCCTTATGCAGAATTCGACGCCCGCCCTCGCACGTCCAGTACTTTTGAAGATTGCCGTCCGAGGTGTTGTCGGGCTTTGCGGCAGCCGCTTTTCCCTCTGGGGCGAAGGGTGCAATGGACAGCGAGACGTCATCAAAGGCGTTATTGAAGAAGTTGATATCCTCCCAGGTGAGACCGGAACCTTGGGGCCTAATCCAATACTGGTCGGATAAGGAGAGGCCGAGATTTCGCTGGACGAGTTCATCGGGAACATCGACTGCGGCTTCTGCAAGCAGGGAGGCTAGCCCAATGCGTGCGAGCGGGATACCGCGGCCGCGCCACCAGATGCAGAAGGAGTCGAGCGATATGGGGCTATTAGGGCCAAATACTCCAATAGGGGCGTGGGCGTAATCGATGTCGGCACCGATGTGGGTAAAGTCTTTTCGCGATGTGCTGTAGACCAGCTGAGCGACTTCGTACGTGCGGTTCATGAGGGTGAACGCGATCTCGCTCTTACCGTGGCCGCGGCGGGGACGTCCCCCCGTTTTGGTCACAGAGCGGAGTCGCGTGTCGACGCTGTCTTTGTCGATGAGCCATACACCAGAAGCCTTGCGGGCCTCAAGTGCTCCGTTTTTTATGAGCTCCTGCACCCTGCGCGGAGTGATGCCGAGCAGCTCGGCGGCTTCTTTGGTAGTAAGCATCGCGAAACCCTTCGCCAGAACGAATAGTTTTATATATAGCAATTGTAATTAAAACTATTCGTTCTGGCGAATGGTTTTAAGATTGAGGGCGCACTGACAGAAATGAACGGGCCTGGTACGCGTTGTTGCTGGATTTTGCATATTTGTATAACGCCGTGCGGCCTGTTGCGCCCCGTCCGCAATTCCTTTATTCTTAACTGGCTTCGCGTGAAAGCGCCAAGTGTGCCAGTGTGGCGCAACGGTAGCGCAACTGATTTGTAATCAGTGGGTTGCAGGTTCGATTCCTGTCACTGGCTCCATGAGAGTTTCGGGCTCTGTTCCCTTGTGGGACAGGGCCCGTTTCTATTTATGTCGATAAGTCAGCGTGTTTGGCGCCAACCGAGCTTCAGGTTTGTCTCGATCTGTAACAGTTAGGAGGAAAAACCTGCCCAGTTGTTACAGATTGAGACAAAGCAAGGGGGCTAACCATTTTGGCTGGTGCTGCGCAAAGGAATCTGGTTGATGTTAGAGAAAAAGCCCCGCCCATTTGGGCGGGGCTAACAGACCTGCTCGTCTACCCCCTACGACGTGGTAACTGTAACCATTGTCATCGGGGAGGGGATCGTCGCCTGGGTTTAACAGATAGTCTTCTTCGGATTCATAAATGTTGGTTGCGGAGATACTGTTCTTGTAACCACATTCAGCGCAAACCCACGTGTACTTGTGATCGTCAAAACCTGGCTGATTGCTGAGATGGGCGTTGCAACGATCGCATCACCAATCAACATCGGGAAATCTATCGCTCATATCTACACCCCCTTTATCGCCAGTTGATATGAGCGATAAAAAATTACTTGTCGAGCCTGATGAGTGCCTGTTCAACGTTGCTCGTCATGTTGTTTTGCTGCGATGCGGCAAGATGGCAGGAAGTGCGAACCACACAGGTGCCAACAACCTTGTGCGAACCGGGGTCTAAAATCGAATTGCCGTCAAAGCTGCTTAAGTACTCATCGCGTTTTTTGGCATCTTTGACGTTTGCGTACACCTCGACGGCTCCGCCGGCATCGCATCCGCCGTCCACGACGGGGGTGTAATCTCCGCTTAGATACACGTCGGAAGAGTCGACCAAATCGGAATTAAAGTAGACGCATGCGGTGTAACCGCCCTGTTTGCCTAACTTATTATTTGGATCGTTGCCCTCCGAAACAGCTTCCAGTGCCGTGATGTTGGCAATGCCCGTGAGCCGTTGCAGGACGAATTGCTCTGAGGGGTTGGTCACCTGCTTGAGCTGATCGATGCTGTCTTGAAGGTTGGACTTGGCGGTGGAAAGATCGGCGATGACGGAATCGTATTTCCCCATCTTGTCGATCTTCTTTGCCATAGCGTTTATCTCGTCGGTATTTCCTGGCATTGCGGGGATATCTTCTTTGGCGGCCTGAGCTTGGGCTACCGCATTGGTCGCGGAATCAGACGTCGACGAATCATAGGGCTTATCCTTCGATTTGTTCAGTTCCTGAAGTTCTTTGATTGCGGCGTCTAAGTCATCGTTGCGGCTTTGAAGTCCGTCGGCAGCGGTGTTGAAGGCCTCGACCGCCTCATTGTGCGGTATCTGGTAATTGACGTACCAGTACGCTCCGATAGCAACGATTAAGGCCGCGACGGCAGAGACGATGGCTGCCCTTTTCTTTTTGTCCATAATTGGTGCTCTCCTTTCCTGATATGAAAATGCTAGCGCTTTCTGACTATTCCGCAGATGCCATGGCTTTCTATTCGGTAAACGGATTCCTCTCTTGCTGCGACATCAGTCGAATAGCTGCGCGCTTGAACTGAGGCCGCCCGAAATGACGGTGGATGCGATGGGGTGGTGGAACAATGCGTGACCGAGTGGGTCTACTTGCACGCATGGGCATGGTGGACGAATGGTAAGACTAAGCTGGCGAAAAGTGAACCTGGTTCTTACTGCAGCCAAATTTCGCTGTCCGATGGTGTTAATGCGCTAATGATGTGCGTTGGTGGCGAGTCTGAGCATGGGCGTTCCTCGAGACGCTCATTGCGCTCACCGATTAATGGACAACCCGTTGGGACTAATTACGTAGCCCGATTTAAACTGCTGACTTGGGTGCTGCATACATTTCGCATGGTCGCGGAAGGCTGCGCAACCGCCTGACGCTATTTATGAGTCATGAGCTGTTTCGGTTATGCAAGATATCGAAAGGAATTCTAGGATGACTGTAAAACTAGAAACCGTAATAAATGCGATGGATCTTGCGGCGGAGGTTCTGGCCGCGGCAACTGGTGTCATTGAGGGCGCAAAGCAACTCGGTGTCGATGTTGATGCCGTCGGTGGTGCCGTAAAGGGTGCGGCTGATGGCGCCGCTAATGGCGTACGCACCGTTGCCGATGGTATTGGTATGGGGCTCGGTGTCGCGGCCGATGGCGTTGGCGCGGCAGTTGGCGCGCTGGGCGGTGCTGTGAAAGCGTTCCAGGACTCAAGAGAAGCCGCCGAGGCTCGCAAAAAGATCGGCGCCGCAAGGCAGTCGATTTTCGAAAGTGCGTCGACGGTGATGCCCCTGCACAAGTTTGTCTGCCAGCAGGAAAAGGCTTCCGATGCTGCGTTTAACGGATTTGATACGCCTGGCTGCTACCTTATCGCAAAGTATCAAAAGGGTGATCACGATAAGAATTACAGTGATTACCTGGGTATTTACGTTGGTTCGAGCGAGCACATGTCGGAGGATATCGTTTCCACGCCCACGCGCTTGGGCGATCCGGATGTCTATGCCGATTACAAGTACCATCAAAACGTGATGCTGTTTGTGTTTCCCTGCGAGCTAAAGGACCTCGATGGACGTCGCGAGCTCCTACTGCGCTCGTTTGAAGGCAGTAGGCTGTACAACGGAGCCGAGATGCGGGCATAGGGTTCTGCAACCGTTCATTGCTCAACATTATTCTAATTGTTACCAGCGAGCGGTCGAAAAAGTGTCCAGCTGTTACAGATTGAGATATAGAGTCGGGCTAGCTGAGAAATGTCTCAATCTATAACACGAAGGGGCGGAAAACCGTTCTTACTGTTACAGAATGAGACGTAAGCTGGGGTCTCTGCGAAACATCTCGATCAGTAACAGATAGGGGAGGAATAATCCTCTTACTGTTACAGATCGAGACAGAAGCCGGGGCGAGGTTGGTCATCGTCATCGAGCGTGGATATTCGGACGCACGAGCGTGGAAAATCTCCCGCCTGGAGAATGAGCGTGGATAATCTGCCACTTTGGCCATAGGGACACGCCAAAAGTGGGGGATTATCCACGCTCGATTTCAAACGGGAGAAAATCCACGCTCGAATCTGCCACGGGAGCCCAATCTCGACCTATATATAGGTGCAAATAGGCTGTTATCGAAGCTCGATCCTGAAGGTGTACTCTACTACATCAAAGTGTTACCTCGAGAAACGTCACCTCAGTATCCAAAACCACTGTCCTTCATATCCAAACTCAACAAAATCGCAGGTCATGGCTATATAGATACGCCCGGCACCGTGTATCTAGAGGTTTTCGTTGACAGCCCCCAAGGTTGCATCGTATTATCTTTTTCGTTCGCGGGGGCGGCGGTCCAAAAGACCAAAGGACCTGCGGATACTTGAACGATTGGGAGTTTGCCCGAGTGGTTAATGGGGACGGGCTGTAAACCCGTTGGCTCTGCCTACATAGGTTCGAATCCTATAGCTCCCACCCGTCAAGTGCCTGTATAGCTCAGTCGGTAGAGCACTTCGTTGGTAACGAAGAGGTCACCAGTTCAAGTCTGGTTGCAGGCTCCATCCGGCGGTGTAGCTCAGTTGGTTAGAGCACACGGTTCATACCCGTGGCGTCACTGGTTCGAATCCAGTCACCGCTACCATAGGTAACACGGTGGCTTCTCAATAGTATGTTGAGAGGCCACTATGGTATAAAGGCAAAGTCCCGTCCGGGGACGACCTGTTAAGAGGAGGGCTTTATGGCCAAAGAGAAGTTTGAGCGCACTAAGCCGCATGTTAACATCGGCACCATTGGTCACGTCGACCACGGCAAGACCACGCTGACCGCTGCCATCACCAAGGTTCTCTCCGAGACCGAGGGCTGCAAGGCTGACTTCACTGCGTTCGAGAACATCGACAAGGCTCCCGAGGAGCGCGAGCGCGGCATTACGATTTCCGTCTCCCACGTTGAGTACGAGACCGCTGCCCGTCACTACGCTCACGTTGACTGCCCGGGCCACGCTGACTACGTCAAGAACATGATCTCCGGTGCTGCTCAGATGGACGGCGCTATCCTGGTCATCGCCGCTACCGACGGCCCCATGGCTCAGACCCGCGAGCACATCCTGCTCGCCCGTCAGGTCGGCGTTCCCTACATCGTCGTCTTCCTGAACAAGTGCGACATGGTCGACGATGACGAGCTCATCGACCTCGTCGAGATGGAGACCCGTGAGCTCCTCTCCGAGTACGATTTCCCCGGCGACGACATCCCCGTCATCCGTGGTTCCGCTCTGGGCGCTCTCGAGGGCGACGCCAAGTGGATGGACGCTATCCGCGAGCTCATGAAGGCCGTCGACGAGTACATCCCGACGCCTGCTCGTAACAACGACCTCCCGTTCCTGATGGCCGTTGAGGACGTTATGACCATCTCCGGCCGTGGTACCGTTGCTACCGGCCGTGTCGAGCGCGGTGAGCTCAAGCTCAACGAGCCCGTCGAGATCGTCGGCATCAAGGATACCCAGAACACCGTCGTTACCGGTATTGAGATGTTCCGTAAGTCCATGGACTTCTGCGAGGCTGGCGATAACGTCGGTCTGCTGCTCCGCGGCATCAAGCGCGAGGACATCGAGCGCGGCCAGGTTCTCTGCAAGCCCGGTTCGGTTACCCCGCACACCAAGTTCACCGGTGAGATCTACGTTCTGACCAAGGAGGAGGGCGGCCGTCACACCCCGTTCTTCGATGGTTATCGTCCTCAGTTCTACTTCCGTACCACCGACGTTACCGGTACGGTCAAGCTCCCCGAGGGCACCGAGATGGCTATGCCTGGTGACCACATCACCATCGAGGGCGACCTCATCCACCCGATCGCCATGGAGGAGGGCCTGCGCTTCGCTATTCGCGAGGGTGGCCACACCGTCGGTTCGGGCATCGTCTCCACGATCATTGAGTAAATTAGCTCTTTGATATAGCTGACTTAGAGAACCCGGCACTTATATGGGTGCCGGGTTCTTTTCTGCAATGGATATTGAGCCGTTGCTGGTGTCGAGAGGATCGATAATGGTCCTGGATGCACCGTCGATTAGCTCTCGATGGCTTCATTGATGTGTTCCAAATATGAATGGATCCACCGAGAACCAATTGACTCGAGGTTTTCATTGACAGCACTTACGTGGAGCTGATAAAGTAACAATTCGTGCCCGTACGGGGCGGAAATGAAAGGTTCAGGATACATGCGTACTCTAGTTACTCTTGCGTGCACTGAGTGCAAGCGCCGCAACTATACGACCACCAAGAACAAGTCGACCATGCCTGATCGTATGGAGATTAAGAAGTATTGCCCCTGGTGCCGTCACCACACGCTGCACAAAGAGACTCGCTAGTCTCTAGTCACATACGCCAGTAGTTCAATTGGTAGAGCATCGGTCTCCAAAACCGAGTGTTGAGGGTTCGAGTCCTTCCTGGCGTGCCAGTCATTATTCCGTAAGCTCCCACTTGGGGGCTTACGGTTTACTCATGTATAAGCGCATTGCGCGGAGGTAACCCAAATGGCCAACAAGAAGAACAAGAAGAAGGCTCAGCAGCCGGCACCTGCCAACAAAGCTGCCGCCAACTCCAAGGTTGAGGCCAAGAAGGCCGTTGCCAAGAAGAACGAGAAGGCTGCGAAGTCCAAGAAGAACGAGAAGCCTGGTTTCTTCGCCCGCACCAAGAAGTATTTCGCTTCGGTCAAGTCCGAGATGAAGCGTGTCACGTGGCCCGATAAGAAGGAGCTCGTGAACTACTCGGTCGTCGTTTGCGCTTCTCTGATCGTCGTCGGCGTCGTCATCGCTCTGCTCGATGCTGGCTTTGGCGAGGCTCTTGCTCTGTTCTCTGGATTGAGGGGCTAAACCATGTCTAAGCGTTGGTACGTCGTTCACACTTACTCTGGATACGAGAACCGCGTTAAGTCCGATCTCGAGCATCGCATCGAGACTATGGGCATGCAGGACCGTATCTTTGATATCGAGATTCCTATGGAGCGCGTCACCGAGATTAAAGAGGGTGGCAAGCGTGAGACCAAGGATTCCAAGATCTTCCCGGGTTATGTCCTGGTCCGCATGGAGATGGATGACGATGCTTGGACGTGTGTTCGTAACACGCCTGGCGTCACCGGTTTCCTAGGCGGCAACGGCAAACCCGCTCCGCTTTCCCGCGACGAGTACAACAAGATGACTCGTCGTCCCGGTAAGGGCGATTCGCCCAAGCGCACCTCGGTTGATATTGAGGTCGGTACGTCCGTCCGCGTCACCGATGGCCCGCTTACCGACTTTGATGGCAAGGTCTCCGAGGTTAACACCGAGGCTGGCAAGCTCAAGGTCACGCTGATGATCTTTGGCCGCGAGACGCCGGTCGAGCTCGACTTTAACCAGGTCGCTGTCATCGCTTAAGTTTTCGTCCGTTCGCGCGAGCGTGCTTCTTCTGTGACTGCTCATCTCAGGAGTGCTTCTAACACGTGCGTGCTTACGATATAGCAAGTACTTCACACTCGTGATTCGAAAGGAATGACCATGGCTGAGAAGAAGGTTGCCAACGTCATTAAGCTCCAGATTCCTGCTGGTGCAGCAAACCCCGCTCCTCCCGTCGGCCCCGCCCTGGGCGCTGCTGGCGTGAACATCATGCAGTTCTGCCAGGCCTTTAACGCCGAGACGCAGGACAAGAAGGGCGACATCATCCCCGTTGAGATCTCTGTCTACGAGGATAAGTCCTTCTCCTTCATCACCAAGACCCCGCCGGCGGCTCACCTTATCAAGAAGGAGCTGAACCTCAAGTCTGGTTCCGCTAAGCCCCAGGCTGACAAGGTTGGTCAGCTCTCCCAGGAGCAGCTCACCAAGATCGCCGAGATCAAGATGCCGGACCTCAATGCCAACGACATTGACGCCGCCAAGAAGATCATCGCCGGTACCGCCCGTTCCATGGGCGTCACCATCGCTGAGTAGCGATTTCTTATGGTAACGGCGGGTGCTCCGACCGGGGCGCCCGTTAAATGTGTGCAATAGGGCACACGATACGATGTGGGAGGGCTCACGCCCGTTTAACCACAGGAGGTAATGCACATGGCTAAGCATGGTAAGAGCTATAACGCCGCTGCCGAGAAGATCGACCGCGCCACGCTCTACACCCCCCTTCAGGCTGCCAAGCTCATCAAGGAGCTCGACACCGCCAAGTTCGACGAGACCGTCGAGGCCCACTTCCGTCTGGGCGTCGATACTCGTAAGGCCGACCAGAACATCCGCGGCTCCATCTCCCTGCCCCACGGCACTGGCAAGACCATTCGTGTTGCCGTCTTCGCCGAGGGCGAGAAGGCCCGCGAGGCCGAGGCTGCCGGCGCCGACATCATCGGTTCCGACGAGCTCGTCGCCCAGATCCAGAAGGGCGAGATCAACTTCGACGCCGCTATCGCTACGCCGAACATGATGGCCAAGGTTGGCCGCATCGGTAAGATCCTTGGTCCCCGTGGCCTCATGCCGAACCCTAAGCTCGGCACTGTGACCATGGACGTCGCCAAGATGGTCTCCGAGCTCAAGGCCGGCCGCGTTGAGTATCGCGCCGACCGCTACGGCATCTGCCACGTGCCCCTGGGCAAAAAGTCCTTCTCCGAGCAGCAGCTCGTCGAGAACTACGCTGCCCTGTACACCGAGATCCTGCGCGTCAAGCCCTCTTCTGCTAAGGGCAAGTACGTTAAGTCCATCTCCGTGTCTTCCACCATGGGCCCTGGCATCAAGGTTGATCCCGCTATCCAGCGCGACTTCCTGGCTGAGTAACTTTTAGTTACTGCCTGAGCAAAGCAAGCATTGCTAAAGAAACCCGGTTCTGTCTCGTGCAGGACCGGGTTTCTTGCTATCGCGTCAAAACCACCTTAAAGGGGACAGTGCCCCCTTTAAGGTGGTTACCAGGGTGTTCTAGCGGTTGAGGACTCGATAGCCTCGTGGCGCTTGAGTTCGCGACGCATGGTTTGCGAATTGAGCCAGGCTGCCTGCCAGCCACGGATGGGGTAGCGCGCTTCGTCCAGCTCAAACTGCGTATAGCCGCAGGCGTTGATGATCGTTGCCCCGCATGCGTGCTGACGCTCACGTTGAAAGTCGCGACCATAGCATTGGTGCACATGCCCGTGCACCATGTAGTCGGGATTCCAGGACTCGAGTGCTGTGTTAAAGCATTCGAATCCTCGATGCGGTAGATCGTCCAGATCGCCCACGCCGGCGGCGGGCGCATGGGTGAGCAAGATGTCGCAGCCACCGACCATCCTCACTTTACGAGACAGCTTGCGCACGCGCTTGGCCATCTCGCGTTCGGTGTACATGTTGGCGCCATCTCGGTAGCGCATGGAGCCGCCAAGCCCCGCAATGCGGACGCCGCGATACACGTACACGGTGTCTTCGACACAGATACAGCCGCCCGGTGCATGGCGCGCGTAGCGGTCATCGTGATTGCCGCGTACGTAGATGAGCGGTTTGTTGATGACCGTGACCAAAAACTCAAGATAGTCCGGGTCCAGATCGCCAGCGGACAAAATCAGGTCGACACCCTCAAAGCGTTCTTTGCGAAAGCACTCCCAAAGGCATCGTTCTTCGCTATCGGCTATGGCAAGGATTTTCATAGGGCGTGGACCTTCGGCTCATCGTCGGGCTGCGGAATGGTGCCCATCACGTTGTCTGCTAGCCAGTCCATCTCGACGATTTGCGTGCTCGGCAGCGGGGGAAAGCCTTCGATCTGCACCACGCCGTCTTGGCTATGGAGCTCGCCGCCAAATGGATTGATGGAGCCCTCGACAATGCCATTGCGCAGTAGCTGAACGAGCTTGCGCGTCTGATAGGGCAGGCCTGGAGCGTAGCGAATATCGATAACGCCCGAACTCATGCCATACCAGTAGTTGACGGCGCGAACCTGGCTGTCGTCACTGGTCTCATCCCAGGTGCCATGCAGCAGGCTTCGCACGATAAGCTCGTAGTAACGGCCCCAGTTCCATACCGGCATGGCAATGCCGGCAACCTTGCCATCGACCAAGCGGTGGAGTCCGTAGGCCGTGGAGTCTTCGAGCGGCTTTGACATGTCGGCGCCGGACATGACGCTTACGCCTTCGCGGCACATGGCCTCGGCAAGGCCACCGGCGGGCACATCGCCCCAGGTCAGGATAATTTGCGCACGGGGGTCGAGTAGCGAGGCTCCAATCGCAAAGGCGTTGATCTCGCTGAGTGCGCCCGAGGCGAAGACCGACGCGTGGTAACCGATGCGGTGGTTGTCCGCCATGCTGGCGGCAAGGGCGCCCAGGAGGAACTTGGCCTCGTACATCTTGCCAAAGTACGAACGGACGCTTTGGTGGGGAAGGCCGATAGAGCAGTTGAGGAACCGAACCTGGGGATACTCAACGGCAGCCCTGAGCGTGTATTCCATCAGGCGGTGCGAGGTCGAGAAGATGACGCTGTCTCCATGTTTGACAGCCGTTTCCACGGCGGCGTAGAACACGTCCGGATCGTGGCAGTCCTCGAACGCCTCGGTGCGCACGATACCGCCAAAGTGCTCATCGAGATACTGACGCCCTTGGTCGTGCAGGCTGTCCCAGCTCGACGTCGCACAGGGGAACTCATGGATAAAGGCGATGCGCAGGGGATTGGCCGCCGAATAGACGGTCTTGCCCATAAAGAAGTTGAGCACGCCGGAGGTGGACTTGGCGGGCGACTCTTCCTCATCGACGCTCGGTGCTTCGACAAGATCGACCTTGTCCTCGTTATTCTTGCCGGCAATGACCAGCTCACGCCAAATCTTACACAGGCGGTTTACGACGATATCCGTCGGCGTATCCAGCAGGCGGTCCTGGTTGTACACATTGAGGTAGACGAGCATGGCGTCTGCGGGCGTAATGTCCAGGTGGTCGCCGCCCGCGCGAAAGTAGGCGCGCTTAAAGAGTAGGAAGGTGTGGCGCAGGTAGTCGACCTTTTTCTGCGGCCATTTTTCGATAAGGTCCTGACCGAGCATCTTGGCGAGCGTCTCGTAGCTTCCCTCGCGCGAGAACTCGATCTCGTATAGGGGGCAGACGCGCCAAAACGCGCAGAACTCACCGTACAGGCGGCTTTCGACGGAATCCCACGTGCCGGGGTAGAGACGGGTGACCTTGGCCGAAACCGTCGGGGCGTCCAGGAATTTGAGGACACTGACGCGCTTGTTGCCCTCTTGGACGTAAAACCGATGCATGAACTCGGTGACGATGACGGGATCGCGATAGCCCTCGGTCACCTGGATGTCGTAGAGGTTGGACCACTTGCGGGCGAACTCCGTGCTAAACGGCAGCAAGGGCATAAAGTTGCATGAAAAGGCCGACTGACGGCCCTTGGTAACCGTGCCGACGACCATTTCGAGCGGAATGTCTTTCAGGCCGACATTCTCTCGCTGGCCCAAGGGGAGCTGGGCAACCAAGCTATCGAGGTCCGTAAGGTACGGATGCTCGCTTTGACTAATGGCGCGTCGACGTCCTTGCTCGCCGCGCTTGCGTGCTTGACGATAGGCCTCTTCCATAGTTTTGCTCCCTTAGTCGTTTAAACAACTATATGAACCATGGTACCACGAATGAAAACCACCACAAAGGTGCCTGTCCCCTTTGTGGTGGTTTAGGCGATGATGGGGGCGATGGCGCGAATGCAGGCGTCGGCCGCCGTGAAAGTGGTGCTGTCGTCGCTGACGATAAAGATGATCTTGCCCTTAATGCCAAAGTCGTCGATTTCGCTAAAGAGCACGTAGGGCTCCTTGTCAAAGCTCGAGATGGGAAGCACGGCGGCCTTGGTGGCGCTGGTCAGCTCGTCTGCCAGCGCGTCGAGCGAGGCCCACTTGGATGTGTCCTTTACGGCAACGGGCACAGCCACACGCCCAAAGGGCATGAGATGCACGAGCGTGTTCTTGGAGATATTTGAGTTGGGGACGATGATGGTCTGCCCGCAGGCGTCCTCGATGGTCGTATGACGCCAGGTGATGTCCTGGACCACGCCCGACACGCCACCGACTTCGATATTGTCGCCGGGCTTGATGATGCCCATAAAGGTTACCTGCATGCCGCCGATAAGGTTTGAGAGCGTGTCCTGAAAGCCGAGCGAGATGGCGATGCCGCCGACGCCAAGAGCGGCGACGAGGGCGTTTGCGTTAATGCCAAAGCAGTTGTCGAGGATAAAGCTGCCGCCGATCATCCAGATGACGGCGCGCGCAATGTTGATGAAGATACTCGATGCCGGAAGCGGGTTGTCGTCGCGGTTGAGCAGGTGGCGCAGGGTCTTGGATACGACCTTGGTGGCGATGGCGGTGCCTATTACCAAGATGCCGGCCCAGATGATGTTGTGGACCCACCGTTGTTCAAAGAAATGAAGAATCGGTTCAAACAATTCCATGTTGGGAAAACCTCCTCATGATCGTCCAACCATGATACCCACCAAAAGCCCGTCCGATCACATTCGGACGGGCTTTTGCGCTCGATATAAGGTTTGTACGGCGGGGCTGCAAGGCCCGGCGGTGTAGCTTAGCGGCGGCGCTTCCAGATAATGCCGAGAACGATGATGACGATGCCGCCGATAAGGCATGCGCCGACCACGGTCGGCGTACGGTCTCCCGTTGCGGCAAGCTTACCGGCCGTCTTCTTGGTGGTGATCTGCGTGGTCGTCGTGCCGGGTTTGGGTGAGGGCTCAGGCGTTGGGGTCGGATGGGGTGCGGGGCTCTCAGCGGAGCTAAAGCTGATGGTGCCCGCGAGCGAGGCCACCTTGTGCTCCCAGTCGTCCTGCCCGATCAGTGCCCTCAGCGCTGCCTCGCACGTACCCCACTCGGTGAGCTTCTTGGCGTTTGCGAAGGTGGGGAAGTCGGTCGTGTTGGTGATGATGTAGTTGTTGGTGGCGACGGTATAGGTCTTGGCGGGGTCGAGCGTGCTGCCGTCTTTGGTGAGCGTGGCACTCACGATGCGCTTGCCTTCAGACTGCGTCCAGTCGATTGTTACGTTGATGCCGCCAAAGGAAAGAACGCTGCCGGAGTCGTCGGGCCACTTGTACATGTCTTGGGCTTCCTGCTCGGTGTGGCCGGCTGCGACGTAGGCTTGCTGAAGTTCGTAGCTGTCATTGCATTTGTCGCTAATTTCCAACGAGTGCTCAAGCGCTGCGAGGAAGTCCGCGCCGGTCATGGTCCAGGTCTCCAAGGTGTTGCCGTAGGGCGAGATGGCGATGACGTCGCCGGCGGTCACGTTTCCCGCCGCGATGCCGCCGCGGATGCCGCCAGCGTTCTCAATAGCAAGGTCCGCGCTCGTCAGGCCAGGGTCCGCGCCCGTCAGGGAAAGATAGGAGCCGCAAATCACGTGGCCGATGGTCTGGGCCTTGGTGGTATCGCCTTCCTTGCTGGGACGCAAATCGGTAGTGCGCACCATCTCCCAGCCATGCGTACCCGCGGCGTCCTCGCCGTAGAAATAGTTGGTGGAGGATGTGCCGAGCACCTTGTTCGATTCGCTTTCAAAGGCATCGTCGAGTGGCTTGATTTTGTTGTTGCGAACCTCGTCAAGGATGTTCTGGTTGTTAGGGTCTGCCAAAAGGTCGTCGACGTCCTTGGCGGTGTAGAGCTTCTCGTCGCTGTCGCCTGCGGAGACCGTCACCATGTCGTCGTTGGTGGTTTCGGTACCCCTGGTGTCGTACTCATAGGGAATGGAAAGCAGACCAACCTCGGCAAAGGCGCTGCCTGCCTCGACGACGCGGACCGGCTTGCCGTCGGCCCCCGTCACGTTTTCGTCTAAGTTGATGTGCTCGTGGCCCGCGACCAGTGTATCGACCCCAACGAGCTTTGCGGCAAAGGTCTTGGCGTTGAGCGTGTGCGCGATGCAGACGATAACGTTGCAGCCCTCATCCTCGCGCAGTCGCTTGGCCTCGGCATTGATGGCGTCCGCCGCACCCGAGAACGACGTGCCCGCGACCAGGTCCGCGCGTAGCGAGGAGCCCAGCGAATCATCCATGGCTCCGACGACGCCGACCTTAATCTTGTAGTTAAACGTGGGGCTGCCCTCGCCGTCCTTCCAAGTGCGATTGAGCGTCTTGGTGATGCTCGAGCTCCATACGCCGTTCGAGGACGTTGCATTCGCGCAGAGCATGGCGAAAGGTGTACTGGTGGCACCATTGCCGGCCATCGTGCGAAGCTTGTCCGCGCCGTAGCTCCAGTCATGGTTGCCCGGTGTGGTTGCGTCGTAGCCGTTTGCGTAGAAGGTGTTCATGAGTTCGGCGATGCTCTTGCCCTCGCTCATGGTGGCAAAGGACTGCCCGTGGAAGGTGTCGCCTGCATCGAGCAGAAAGTCGGGGGCGTTGCTTTGAGCGCTATAGAGAACCGCCAGCCCGTCAAAGCCAATGGTGCCCGTGCCCTTGCTTGCGTTGTAGCTGTACTTGTAGCTGCCGTGGATGTCGTTGGTGTGCATGACGGTTACGGCGCCGTCAATAGCGACGGGCAGGTTCCCCGCGAAAGCGAGGCTTGGGATGCCTGTGAGCGCGCCGGCAAACAACGCGGCAGCTAACGCAAGGCGGGGGAGTCTTTTCATGGCTGTCTCCTTACTCTTTAACAAAAACCACCACAAAGGTGCCTGTCCCCTTTGTGGTGGTTTTCTAGGTCGTTAGCTCAGCAGCATGCGGTCGTTGGCGAGCTCGCCGCCCGAGACCTCCTCGAACTTCTGCAGCAGGTCGGCAACGGTGAGCGACTTCTTCTCGTCGCCTGCCACGTCGTAGATTACGTGGCCCTCGTGCATCATGATCAGACGATTGCCCAGACGGATGGCGTCGTTCATGTTATGCGTGACCATGAGCGTGGTCAGGTGGTGCTCGTCGACGATTTCCTCGGTCAGATTGAGCACCTTAGAGGCTGTCTTGGGGTCGAGCGCCGCGGTGTGCTCGTCGAGCAGCAGCAGGCGTGGCTTGGTGAGCGTGGCCATGAGCAGGGTGAGTGCCTGGCGCTGGCCGCCCGAAAGCAGGCCGACCTTGGCGTTGAGGCGCGTGTCCAGACCAAGGTCTAGGCGCTTGAGCAGCTCAACGTACTCGTCCTTCTCGGCTTTGGTGACGCCCCACGAAAGACCGCGATGCTGGCCGCGGCGCTTGGCGAGGGCCAGGTTCTCGGCAATTTGCATGTCGGCTGCGGTGCCACGCATGGGGTCCTGGAACACGCGGCCCAGATACTTAGCGCGTTGTGACTCGCTCAGGCGCGAGATATCGGTGCCGTCGAGCTCGATGACACCCGAATCGAGCGGATACACGCCGGCGATCATGTTGAGCAGCGTGGACTTGCCGGCGCCGTTGCCGCCAATCACGGTTACAAAGTCGCCGTCGTTAAGGGTGAGGTCGACGCCGGTGAGCGCGCGCTTCTCGGTGACGGTGCCCTTGTTAAAGGTTTTCTTGACGTGTGAGAGCTTAAGCATCTGCCTCATCCCCCTTCGTGTAGGAGCTGCGGAGCTTATAGCGCTCCCAAACCACGGGCACGCACAGGGCCACGGCGACGATCACAGCGGAGAGCAGCTTCATGTCGTTGGCGTCCATGCCCAGCTGCAGCACGATGGCGCGGATGAGGAAGTAGACCACGGAGCCAAAGACGGCGGAGGCCAGGCGAACGCTAAACTGCGTGAGGCCGCCGGGCAGCAGGCGGCCGAGCACCTCGCCGATAACAATAGCGGCAAGACCGATAACGATGGCACCGGTGCCCATGCCAATGTCGGCGTACTTCTGGCTCTGGCAGATGAGCGCGCCCGAAAGACCGATGAGAGCGTTGGAGAGCACGAGGGCGATCATCTTGGTGGAGTTGGTGTTGACGCCCAGAGCGCGGATCATGTACTCGTTGTTGCCGGTGGCGCGCAGTGCCGAGCCGATCTCGGTGCCAAAGAACCAATACAGGATGGCGACGATAGCCACAGCGAGCAAAATGCCCAGGATGATGGCGACGGTGGACTGCGGCAGGCCCGTCATGTTGCTGACAGACGAGAAGATGGTGCCCTTGGCAAGGATGGGCGTGTTGGATTTGCCCATGATGCGCAGGTTGATGGACCACAGGCTGATCTGCGTCAGGATTCCGGCGAGGATCGCGGGAATCTCAAAAACGGTGGTCAAGATGCCTGTGACAGCGCCCGCGATGGCACCGGCACACATGCCGGCCAGCACGGCGAGCAGCGGGTCGACGTTGTTATTGACGATGAGTACGGCGCAGACGCAGCCGCCGAGGGCAAAGCTGCCGTCGCAGGTCATATCGGGGATGTCGAGCAGGCGGAACGTGATAAACACGCCAAGCACCATAATGCCCCAGAGGACGCCCTGCGAAATGGCGCCCTGCAATGCAATGAGCATGCTTCATACCTCCTAGGATAGGGTGGACACGTGAGTCACCATGATAGCGGTAACAATGTATGAAAGAGCTGCGGTCGGATGTTTTGTCTCATCCGTAACAAGCAGGGCGGACGCCGGTCTACGACGTCCGCCCACGTGGCTCAGATATTGAATAACGCGGCTATGGCGCGAGCGCGGGCTCTAGATGCATTGCCGCGCATGACGCTACGCGTCCAGAGCGGAGAGGTCGATGCCCAGGGCCTCGGCCATCTCGTCGTTCTTGACGACGACCAGGTCCTTGCTCGAGAGGTGTTTGATCGGCATGTCCTCGGGCTTAGCCTCACCCTTCAGGATCTTGACGGCCATCTCGCCCGCGGCGTAGCCCAGATCCTCGTAGTTGATGGAGAGGGTGAACAGGCCGCCAGCCATGCACATACCCTCCTCGCCGGTCACGTAGGGAAGCTTGTTCTCCTTGCAGATCTGGCCCACCTGCGAGGCGCCCGCGGCGATGGTGTTATCGGTGGGGGAGTACAGCGCGTCGACCTTGCCCACGGCAGATTCGACGACGGACTGGATCTCGTTGGAGCTCGAGACGGTAAAGTCGGTGTACTCCAGGTCCAGCTTGTCGAGCTCTTTCTTGGCGGCCTTGATCTGGACGTCGGAGTTGGACTCGGCGGTGCAGTAGAGCAGGCCGATCTTCTTTACGTCGGGCAGGACCTTCTGCATCATCTCGAGCTGCTCGGCGACCGGGGTGAGGTCGGAGGCACCGGTGACGTTGGTGCCGGGCTTGTCGTTGTCCTGGACCAGGCCGGAGGCAGCGTAGTCGGTGATGGCGCAGCCCACGATGGGGATATCGGCGGTGGCGCCAGCGGCGGCCTGCGCGGCGGGCGTGGCGATGGCATAGATTAGATCGACGCCATCGCCCACGAACTTGTCGGCGATGGACTTACACGTGGACTGGTCGTTCTGGGCGTTCTTCTGATCGATCTTGACCTTAAGGCCGCTCTTCTTGATGGCCTTGACAAAGCCGTCGTTGGCGGCGTCGAGTGCAGAGTGCTCGGTGAGCTGCAGAATGCCGACGGTGTAGTCGGAACCGGCGGCAGCAGAGCCGGAACCAGAGTTGCCGCCGCATCCGGCGAGCGGAGCGAGCGCGAGCAGGCCGGCAGAGACCAGAAGGCTCCTGCGGCTGATGGTGATGTCCTTCATATCGTTACCCCCAGTATAGAAATGGCTGGAAACACTGCACTCAAACAAAGTGCAAGTGGAACTATAGTAGCGCGGATGTCCATTTTTACAATAACCTGGCAGGTTTTTTAATACAGAACCGGATGGGCGGTACGGGTAGTCGAATGGACGGCGGAGGTTCTTATGCGGCAGAGGCGTCGTCCTCCTCGTCGAGGGCGGCGAAGAGCTTCTTGCCGTCGAGGAGACGCGTGGTGACGTTTCTCATGCGGCCGATCTCTACGGTACGCAGCGTGTCATCGGCGCCTCGGGCGTCATAGACCGTTCCCAGCAAATACGAGATGCCGTCTCGTTGCTTGATGGCAAAGGGGCGGAGTGTCATCCGTGCTACTTCAGTTTCGCCACGTGTCGTGACGCTCGAAATATCAAAACTCACCGTGGTTCCGTGGTCGATGGCCTGCTCGATGAGCTCGCAGGTGTCGATGCGCTTGACGGGCGTGCGCATGTCCTTGGTGGATTTGCCACCGGCGCTTGGAGCAGGCTCGGGTGCATCGAGGTAGCCGCGAACGTCGGCACTCGCCATGGCGACCAAGTGCTGAGCCATGCTTTTTCGAATGGCAATGGGCGTAGAGCGGTTACGCATGACCATGCCGTGGAGCCGGATGATCTCTTCGTCGGTGAGCGGACGGGTCAAGAGCCGATACCCCACGCCGCGTTTGTACTCAATTTCGTATCCGGCATGGCGAAGTGCGGAGATGGCGGTGTAGATGCTGCGTCGCGCCGCCGAGATGGGCATGCGGGCGGGGTCGTCGGGATGGGCGAGGCGCCGGATCAACTCATCGGAAAGCATGGCCTTGTCCTCGCCGGTGTTCTCGCTTAATAGCTGCAGGATGCGAACGGCGCGATAGGCTGCCATCGAGGCGGCGCCTCTCGTTGCGGTGTCGTAGGTTTCAACAGCGGCTTCGGTCATGGTGCCCACGTCCTTTCCGTTTTGGGTGGCGGCGATATGGAGCCTAGGACGCGGGGTTTTCCCAGGGGCGCAGGGCGCTCTGGGCGGTCGGTAGTCGTCGGCAAACGGCGGTTCGAGTTTTCAACAGCCCTGTTCAACTGACCAAAAACTTGCCAAAAGCTTGACGGATGCTGCTGAAAAAAGCGTCTCTCGACCGATGTCGAGAGACGCTTGTGCGATGAGCGTTTGCGTGTGGCGACGCGAGCTAGCGTCCGACGTATTAGAAGTCGGCGTTGCCCACGGTGCGCGGGTGCGGCAGGACGTCGCGGATGTTGCCCACGCCGGTGAGGTACATCACCAAGCGCTCGAAGCCCAGACCGTAGCCGGCGTGCTTGCAGGAACCGTAGCGGCGCAGGTCAAGGTAGTACTTGTACTGCTCGGGATTCATGCCCAGGTCCTTGATGCGGGCCTCGAGCAGATCCAGGCGCTCCTCGCGCTGGGAGCCGCCGATAATCTCGCCGATACCGGGAACCAGGCAGTCGGCGGCGGCGACGGTCTTGCCGTCCTCGTTCATGCGCATATAGAAGGCCTTGATCTCTGCCGGGTAGTCGGTTACGAAGGTCGGGCGCTTAAAGTGCTCCTCGGTCAGGAAGCGCTCGTGCTCGGTCTGCAGGTCGATGCCCCAGCTGACGGGGTAATCAAACTGGTGGCCAGCAGCGACTGCCTGCTCCAGGATCTCGATGGCATCGGTGTAGGTAACGCGGGCAAAGTCGGAGTTTGCCACGTGGTCCAGGCGCTCGATCAGGCCCTTGTCCACAAACTTGTTGAGCATGTTGAGCTCGTCGGGGCAGGTGGCCATAACGTCCTTGAGGACGTACTTGAGCATGGCTTCGGCGTTATCCATGTAGTCGTTCAGATCGGCAAAGGCCATCTCGGGCTCGATCATCCAAAACTCGGCGGCGTGGCGCGTGGTGTTGGAGTTTTCGGCGCGGAAGGTGGGGCCAAAGGTGTACACGTCGCCAAAGGCCATGGCAAAGTTCTCGGCATTGAGCTGGCCGGACACGGTGAGGCTTGCGTGCTTGCCAAAGAAGTCCTGGCTCCAGTCGACCTCGCCGGACTCGGTGAGGGGCGGATTTTTGGGGTCGAGTGTGGTCACGCGGAACATCTCGCCGGCGCCCTCGCAGTCACTCGTGGTGATGATGGGGGTGTTGACGTAAACAAAGCCCTGCTCCTGGAAGAAGCGGTGGATGGCGGCAGCCGCGACAGAGCGGATGCGGAACACGGCACGGAACAGGTTGGTGCGAGGGCGCAGGTGCTGCTGGGTGCGCAGGAACTCGACGGTTGCGCGCTTCTTCTGCAGCGGGTAATCCGGGGCGCTGACGCCCTCGACCTCGATGGAGGTGGCAGAAAGCTCGAAAGGCTGGGGCGCATCGGGGGTCAGCTTGACGGTGCCGGTGCAAATGAGTGCGGCCGAGACGTTTTGGTGGGCGATCTCGTCGTAGTTGTCGAGTGCCTCGCGGTTCATGACGACCTGCAGGTCGCGGAAGCAGCTGCCGTCGTTGAGCGTAACAAAGCCAAAGTTCTTCATGTCGCGGACGGACTTGACCCAGCCGGCGACGGTGACGGTCTGGCCGCCGAGCGACTCGGCATCGGCATAGAGCTGCGCGATTTTGATGCGGTTCACGTATCCTCCCATAACGGTTGAATGATAGTTGTCCATACAGTTCGATATTCTAGCAGCTCGGCTCATTTGGGCTATACAGATAAGGCATTGGCGGGATGGTTTTTCAAACGAAAAGCGCCCGCGGCCAAATGGTCGCGGGCGCTTGACGAGGTGCCTTTTGGCTGTGTGGCGCGGGGCCTGGCTACTTGGTCTTGGCTACCAGCAGCGGGTCGCCCAGCTTGACGAGCGGGTTGCCGCCGATAAGCGTTCCAGACTCGCCGACATGGTCGATGCTCTTAAGGCGATCGAGCTCGGAGACGATGACGGTCACGATGTCCTCGTGACCAGCGGCCTTAATGGCCTCGCGGTCGAAGCTGATGAGCGGCTGGCCTGCCTTGACCACATCGCCCATCTCGACAAAGCGGGCAAAACCCTTGCCGTTCATTTCCACGGTGCCCAGGCCGACATGGATAAACACGCGCAGGCCGTCCTCGGTGATCATGCCAATGGAGTGGTTGGTGACGGTGGTGGCACCGATGCGGCCGTTGGCGGGCGCATAGATGGTGCCGGTAATGGGCTCGATGCCATAGCCCTGGCCAAGCATGCCCGAGGCGATCGTCTCGTCGGGAACCTCGTCCAGGTTGACGAGCACGCCGTTGACGGGGGCATAGATGACGCCTTCGCGGGTGGCGAAGCTTGCTGCGGGCGGAACGGACGCCTCGCCGGTCGAGGTGAAGGTGTACTTAAGCGAATCGAGCAGACCCATAGTTGCCTCCAACTTAAATAGGCGCATATCGCGCGTTTGGTTTGCCGGAAACGTTTCGCATGTGTTTCGCGGCTTGGTCAACGCCCCTATTTTACGCTGCTCAACGATACCTCTGAACTGGGATTATGTGATATATCAGTTGAAGGGAAACTTATTGTCGGAGTGTTTCTGCGCCACGGGTTCAAGTGGGGTACGCTTGAAGGCGAAAAACAAGGGCACATAATTTGCGCGAAGGGAGCACATATGATTGTCGAGAACCATGCCCTGTGGGGCGAGGAGCCGACCGAGGAATATCCGGCGACGTTTACGTATTTGGGTGCCGAGCCGCTGCCCGATAAACCGAATGGTCGCCGCCCTGCCGTGATTATCTGTGGCGGAGGTGCGTTTACGCATATCGCTCCGCATGAGCAGGATCCCGTGGCTTTTGCGTTTTTGGATCACGGCTACCAGGCCTTTGTGCTCAACTATGTCACGAGTTCTACGGGTGACGTGAGCTTTCCGCACCCCCAGGCAGATCTTGCCAAGATGGTCGCCACGGTGCGCGCCAACGCCGACGAGTGGCATGTCGATCCTAAGCGCGTGTGCGTCGTGGGATTCTCGGCGGGCGGTATGATCTGCGCCTCGCTGGCAACACAGTGGAAGACCGGCCCCTTCGCGGCACTTGCCGGGGCGCGTCCGGACGACATTCGTCCCGATGCCGTGGTGCTGGGCTATCCATTGCTCGACTTTGCCTATGTGCGCGACATGCAGACGCGCGATCCGCGCATTGACTTGCGCGTGCCCAAGACGGGCGGCAAGACGGGGCGCGATCTGCTCAACGACTACCTGTCGATGGTGACGGGCGGCGAGGCAACTGACGAGCATTTGGCCGATATCTGCCCCACCACACATGTTTCGCGTCAGATGCCGCCGACCTTTGTGTGGGGCGTGTCCGACGACAAGACGGCGCCGATCGCGCAGGTCTATCCGTTTGCGCAGCGCATGGCCGAGGAGGGCGTCGCATGCGAGATGCACGTCTTTGACCAGGGCGGCCACGGCCTTTCGCTCGGCAACGCCAACACCGCGGTCGACAACGAGGACAAGCAAGTGGCGGTCCGTCCTTGGATTCGCCTAGCCTTCCGCTTCCTGGAGCGTCACGGTTTCTAGTTACGCGGTTTTACCAAACGCCGTAACCACTTGACGCTGCAAGCCCGCCAGAGCGGCAATCTGTCGATTGAACATCGGTGTGTGTTCGCGCTATCATGCGTGGTTAAATGGTTAGCCATGGCAAACGGTTAGCCAAGATAAACAAAATGCAACGCCCTGTGGGCGCCGGGGGAGGAACGCGGACGTGAGACTCGATACACTCGAGATTGGAAAGGATGCCGTTGTCGCATCGGTGGCATCGGACGATCAGGCACTCCGACAGCATATTTTGGACATGGGTCTAACGCCGGGCACCGAAGTCACCATGATGAAGTACGCCCCCATGGGCGATCCGCTCGAGATCCGCCTGCGTGGCTACGAGTTGACACTGCGCAAGGACGATGCCGCTCGCATCGAGCTCGTGGGTATTCACGACACCGATACGGGTCCGCGCGCTAACGCCGCAATCGGCACGACGGAGCATCCGGCCCTGGGCGAGGGGACGTATTCGCCCCGCGCGGCCAAGACGGCCGTGCCCGAGGGCGCACCGCTGCACTTTGCCCTTGCCGGCAACCAAAACTGCGGCAAGACCACGTTGTTCAACCAACTGACGGGCTCCAACCAGCACGTCGGTAACTTTCCCGGCGTGACGGTCGACCGCAAAGATGGCACCATCCGCAACCACCCCGAGGCGAGCGTTACCGACCTGCCTGGCATTTACTCCCTGTCGCCGTACACGGGCGAAGAGGTCGTGAGCCGTCAGTTCATCCTCGACGAGCGCCCGGACGCCATCATCGACATCATTGACGCCACCAATATCGAGCGCAACCTGTACCTGACACTGCAGCTCATGGAGCTCGACCGTCCTATGGTCATCGCGCTCAACATGATGGACGAGGTGACGACCAACGGCGGCGCCATTGACGTCAACTTGCTCGAGAGCCTGTTGGGCGTGCCGGTCGTCCCCATTAGCGCTGCCCGCAACGAGGGCATCGGCGAGCTGGTGGACCACGCCCTGCACGTGGCACGGTTCCGCGAGCGCCCCGGTCGCCTGGACTTTTGCGCGCCCGACGGTCCGGACGGCGGTGCGCTGCATCGCTGCATCCACGGTATCGCCAACCTTATCGAGGACCACGCCGCGACAGCGCACATTCCAGTACGTTTTGCGGCGACCAAGCTGGTCGAGGGTGACGAGCTGGTAACCGAGGCGCTTCATCTGGACCGTAACGAGCTCGATGCCATCGAGCACATCATCACCCAGATGGAGGGCGAGGCCGGCACCGACCGCCTATCTGCGCTGGCGGACATGCGCTTTAGCTTTATCGGCGACGTGTGTGGGCGCTGCGTCGTCAAACCGCACGAGAGCCGCGAGCATGTGCGCTCCGTCAAGATCGACCGCATCCTGACGGGTCGCTACACGGCCATTCCGGCGTTCCTGGTGATCATGGGCCTCGTCTTTTGGCTGACGTTTGGCGTGATCGGCGCGGCGTTGCAGGGGCTCATGGAGGACGGCATCGCTGTCATCATCGCCTCGGCCGATGCGGGCCTCAAGGCGTTCGGAACCAACGACGTGGTGCGCTCGCTGGCTGTCGACGGCGTGCTTACGGGCGTGGGCAGCGTGCTGACCTTCCTGCCGATTATCGTCGTGCTCTTCTTGTTCCTCTCCATTCTGGAAGACTCCGGATACATGGCGCGCGTGGCCTTTGTCATGGATAAGGTACTGCGTCGCTTTGGCTTGTCGGGCCGCAGCTTTGTGCCCATGCTCGTCGGTTTTGGCTGCACCGTGCCGGCTATCATGTCGACCCGTACGCTCCCATCCGAGCACGACCGCAAGATGACGGTCATGCTCACGCCGTTTATGAGCTGCTCAGCCAAGTTGCCGGTTTACGGCTTGCTGTGCGGGGCGTTTTTCCCGCAGGCGACGGTTCCCGCCATGGTCTCGCTCTATCTGATCGGTATCGTGGTCGGCTGCATCGCGGCTTTGGTGCTCAACCGTACGGCATTTAAGGGCGACCCGGTGCCGTTTATCATGGAGCTTCCCAACTACCGCCTGCCGAGCATCAAGACGACGGTGATGCTGGCATGGGATAAGGCCAAGGACTTTATTACCAAGGCCTTTACCATTATCTTTGCCGCTACCGTGGTCATCTGGTTCCTTCAGACGTTCGATATCCGCTTTAATGTGGTCGCCGATCAGTCGCAGAGTCTGCTTGCCGGTCTGGGTAGCATCATCGCGCCGGTGTTGACCCCGCTCGGTTTTGGCGACTGGCGCGCCTCGACGGCGCTCGTCACGGGACTCATCGCCAAGGAAAGCGTCATCTCGACCCTCACGGTGCTTTTGGGCGCAACGTCGCCCGCGGTGCTGTCAACCATGTTTTCGCCGTTTACCGCTTACGTGTTCTTGGTCTTTACGCTGCTGTACCCGCCCTGCGTGGCGTCCATCGGCGCCGTCAAGAGCGAGCTGGGCACGCGCTATGCCGTTGCTGTGTTCGCGTTTCAGGTGACGGTCGCCTGGATCGTGGCGTTTGTCGTGCATTCGGCGGGCATATTGCTGGGTTTGGCTTAGTTATGTATTGACGGCGCAACCTCTGTGTATTGAGTTGATTGCGGTCCCGCATCTGTACTGACGGATGCGGGGCCGTTGCTATATAATCGCCCACCGCCCAAGACAATCGGAGAGGTTTCCTACATGACTCAGGCAAGACAAGATGGCATCTCACTCAAGCAGTGGCTCCCGCTTATTGGGCTCGCCTGTTGCGCGTTCGTATTCAACACGTCGGAGTTCATGCCCATCGGTCTTCTGACTGATATTGCCGCATCGTTCTCGCTCACGGAGGCCCAAGCAGGCATCATGATCTCGGTCTACGCCTGGGGCGTCATGCTGCTGTCGCTGCCGCTTATGGTGTTTGCCTCGCGCTTTGAGTTCAAGCGGATGCTGCTGGGCGTTTTGGCCGTGTTTTCGCTGGGCCAGTTCCTGTCCGCTGTGGCACCGACATATCCCATCCTGGTTTGCGCACGTCTGGTGGTCGCCTGCGCGCATGCCGTGTTCTGGTCGGTCGCCTCGATTATGGCCTCGCGCCTGGTCGACAGTCGCCACGGAGCGCTCGCCATCAGCATGATCGCCACGGGCTCGTCCATCGCGCAGATCTTTGGCCTGCCGATTGGCCGCGCCATCGGGCTGGCCGTGGGCTGGCGCATGACGTTTGCCGTGGTCGGGGCCCTCTCAGCCATCGCGGTCGTCTACCAGGCCGCGGTGTTCCCGGCCATGCCGGCGGGCGAGCGCTTTACCGTCAAACAGCTGCCCGAGCTGCTCAAGAATCCGTTCCTGGTCGCGCTCTACGCGGTCACGGTTTTTATGGCGACCGGCTATTACGCAAGCTACAGCTACATTGAGCCTTTCCTGGCGCAGGTCGCACACGTCGACGCGGGCGCCATCACCATGACGCTGACGGCGTTTGGCTTCTCCGGTCTGGTGGGCAGCTGGCTGTTTGGCCGCCTGTTCGACGGGCATCGCTTCCCGTTCTTGGCTATCACGCTCTCCGGCGTGCCGGTGGCTCTGCTGCTTATGGGTCCGGTCGCATCGTCGCTCGTGGCAGTGCTTGCCGTCTGCGCGCTGTGGGGCTGCTGCGCCACGGCCTTTAACGTGGCGTTCCAGGCCGAGCTCATCAAGTACACGCCGGCGGATTCGTCGGCCGTCGCCATGTCGATCTTCTCGGGCCTGTTTAATCTGGGCATCGGCACGGGCACCGCAATCGGCGGTGCCGTGGTTTCGGGTCCCGGTATCGCTTGGATCGGCTTCGTGGGCGGGGCGATTACCGTCGTGGGCGTCATCCTCGCCATCACCGTACTGTTCCCAGCCATACGCCGCGCCAAGCCCGTCGCCTAATCATGTCCCCTCATCAGTTGCGGTGGAATAGTTCCTGTTTAAGGCCTCTGAAGGCCCAAGCAGGAACTATTCCACCGCAACTTATTTGGCTCTGTTAGACCAACATTGACATATAGGTGATGCCACCGTGGTATAATAGC
>CAUEQD010000013.1 GCA_959019945.1 uncultured Collinsella sp.
GACTTGCAGCGACGGACCTCAGGACACTCTTACACCACGTCTGCGCGCGCGACCTCGCTACGGCCTGTTCGGAAGCAAAAGTGGGCACTAAGCGCTGTAGCCCATCGCCTGCAGGACAAACATAACAACCGTCAGCACCGTAATCACACCAATGGTCGCCCACGTGAGCACGTTCCACACGCGGCCGTTGCGGTTGGCACCCATAATGTGACGGTCGGCGGCGATAACCACTTGGAACACCAGAACCACGGGCAGCAGCACGCCATTGATGACCTGCGAGGTCATCATAATCTGGAACAGATCGACGCCGGGCATGAGCACCAGCACGGCAGAGATGCCAATGATGGCAGTAATGATGCCGCGATAGACCGGGGCCTCGTCCCAGCTGCGGTCGGCACCGCGCTCCCAGCCAAATGCCTCGCAGATAGCGCTCGACGTAACGCCCGGCAGCACGCAGGCAGCCAAGAAGCTCGCCGCGACCAGGCCCGAGGCAAACAGTACCGTAGACCACTGACCCGCAATAGGCTCCAGCGCGCGGGCAGCATCGGCAGCATCGCTAATCTGAATACCCGCCGGGAACAACACCGTGCCGGTCGTGATGATAATAAAGCCGGCAATGATATCGGCAGCGATCGAGCCGCTCACGGTATCAATACGCTGCAGCACGATGTCGTCCTCGCCCGCATTCTTATCGACCACGTTGTTCTGCGCCAAGAAAATCATCCACGGCGCGATGGTGGTACCGATCGTTGCGACCACGAGCGACACGTAGCTGGGGTCGTTTTGAATATTGGGGACGACCAGGTCGACCGCGACCTCACCCCAGTTGGGGCCAGCCATAAACGCGGCGACGATGTAGGTCACGAACACGCAGCTCACCAGCAGCAGAATCTTCTCGATGCGCTGGAAACTACCCGACATGGTAAGCATCCATACCAGCAGCGCCACCAACGGCACCGAGATGCTCGCCGGCACGCCAAAGAGAGCAAGACCGCTGGCGATGCCCGCAAACTCCGAAATGGTCACAGCCGTGTTGGCGATCAACAGCGCCGCCATAGCAAGTACACTCTTGCGCACGCCAAAGCGCTCGCGAATGAGCGATGCCAGGCCCTTACCCGTGACGCAGCCGCAGCGCGCCGCAGTCTCCTGCGTCACGATGAGCAGCACAGTCATGACGGGAAGCATCCAGAGCATCTTGTAGCCATAGCTGGCGCCCGCACTGGAATACGTTGCAATGCCGCCGGCGTCATTGCCCGAAAGCGCCGCCAGCAGACCGGGACCCATAGCGCCAAAGATGGCCGCGATGGTCAGCTTTTGCTTGGTGCCCGACTTTTGCTTGGTATTTTGCACGCGACCACCTAACCCATGACTGACATGGCGAGCAGCACCGCGGCGATGCAATACGCCACACACGAGATCATGACGGCAATGACGTTCATGGCGGTGCCCGACGTGTTGAGGTCATGCTCGTCACGCCAGAACAGCACCATCAGGTAAATCACGGCGCTCATGTTGCCAACCAGGCAAATGATGGCCGCGATGTTAAAGCAGCCGGTAAAGAGCTGTTCCTCAAACATGGGCGCGTCGGGGAACGCGGCGGTGCGCACCAGCTGGGCGCACAGGTAGGTCACGAGCGACAGGATCAGGCCCATGCCCGTGCTCTGGAAGAAGAACCCCAGATACGGCTTGGGCTCGTCATCGTGACCGTCATACTCCAGGAAGTAGTTCTTGACGAACGACACCATGCGCGAGGCCGCCAGCAGCACGAGCGGCATGGCGCACATGGGGAACACCACCAGATGCGCGGAGCCGAGCGTCGTCCCCAGCACCGTTGCCATGATGCACGAGGCAATGCCCCACACGACAACCCAGTACTGGCGATGCACGAACCAGCTGAGCACATTCGTCGAGTCGTCGGACGCGCTATCGCCCGAGCCGACGCCTGCGATCTGCAGGTCCTCCTGGTGCTCCTCGGCGATAACGTCCATGGCGTCATCAAAGGTCACGATACCCAGGATATGACGGTTCTCGTCGCAGACAGGGATGGCAACCAGGTCGTACTTGGTCATCTCGTCCGTCACGTCTTCCTGGTCCTCGTCGGGCGACACATAGACCAGGTCGCGATAGGCCAGCTGACCCAGCGTGGCGTCGCGGTCGGCTACGATCAGCGTGCGCAGCGAAAGCACGCCGGTCAGCATGCCGCTCGGATCCTCGGTATAGACGTAGTAGACGCTCTCGAAGTCCTCGTCGAGCTCGCGAATCGCCTCGATGGCGTCACCGACCGTTGCCGTAGCGGGCAGGGAGACAAACTCCGAGGTCATGATGCGGCCGGCGGTGTTGTCCTCGTAGCCCAGCAGATTACGAATCGCCTTCTCCTCCTTGACGCCCATCAGGCGCAAGAGCTTCTCGGCCTTCTCGTAATCGAGCTCGTCGATCAGATCGGCGGCGTCGTCCGGGTCCATCATGGCCAGCATCGACGATGCGTCGGTGTCGGACAGACCCTCGAGCATCTCGGTCATAAGCTCGTCGTCATCGAACTCCGAGATGGCCTCGGCGGCCTGGGCAGTATCGAGCTGCGCAAACACCTGCGCACGTAGGCGCGGGTCGAGCTGCTCGATAATGTCGGCGATGTCGGCAGGGTGCAGCTCGCCGAGCGTCTTGTGCGACACCGAGAGTTGGATGTTTTTAGTCGAGCGGTCGAGCAGGTCCATGTAGGACCAAGCGATGATGTCCTCGCTGAGTGGCTTGCCCAGATGCTTCATAAAGCCCTCGACGACGTGCTCGAGCGCGGGGCTGATTGCACGCAGCAGACCGCGGGCGCCGACCTCGGCACCCAGCAGGCGCAGCTGATTTTCGCCCGACATGGAAAACTTGATGTCGTTTACGCGCACGACCTTCATGCCCTGCGTGTCGACAATCTGCTTATTGAGAACATCGCGCGCCAGCAGGAGCTCGGTCGGCTGCAGGTACGAGAAGCGAATGTTGGTGGCAGACGTATTGAGATACACGCCCGTCTCGTCGATGCGGTCGACCCATTTGCGCCAGCTGATCATGAACGGCGTCTTGCCGGGACCGCGGAACGCAAGCGACGTCACGTGCGGAAAAACTTCGCCGGTAGCAATGCCAAAATCGTTCACCACGCCGAGCTTTTCGCCGTCGACGTCCAAGACTGGCAATTTGAGCATCTCACTCAGATAATTCAATGGTGCTCCCCATCATTATTCCTCCGAACGCGGCCGCGCGTGCGGCGTCCGGGGGCTTCTGGATATGTATACGCATGCGCGGGCGGCACGCCGCTCGACGCTTACACCCCGTGCATGCGCAAAAAGCACCTGCATGGGGTCATCGACTGTATGGTCGAGGTTTGGATTTCACCTGCAACCTTTCTCTTGACCCTCATTAACCGCAGTAACTATAGCATCAGCATCGCGCTGCGGCACCGAATTTATGCGCTGCACATTGCAGGCATACCAAACGCTAACGCATCCGTGACATAGTCATTGGGGACGTTCTTAAATGACTACCCAATAACTACTCTGTGGTGTCGTCGTCCTCGGCAAGCTGGGGGAACACGGCGTCCTCGGGCATGGTGGCCTTCGTCAGCGAGGTGAGCTTTTTGCTCAGCGACGTGTCCGTCTTGACCAGGTCGCTGAGCGTCACGATCTTGTAGCCGTCGGCAATGAGGCCGTCGATAATCTGCGGCAGCGCCTCGAGCGTCTGCTCGGCGCATTCGTCTCTATCGGTGAGCAGCACGATATTGCCCGGCGTCACCGAATCGAGCACCGTCGAGACCTGCTCGTCGGCACCGTTGAGCAGCCAGTCGCCCGAGTCAATATTCCACGAGACCACGGCGGAGACCAGGTCCATCGCATCAATCCAGTTTTGTTCGTCAAAGGCAGCGTAGGGAGCACGCAGCAGCATCGTCTTCACGCCGGTCGCCGACTTAATCGCATCGGTGCCTTTCGTGATCTGTTCGCGTACCGCCTCACGGTCCTGACCCTTGAGCGAATCGTCGCTGTAGCTGTTGGATCCGATCTCGCACCCGGCGTCGACAATCGCCTTGGCCGTGGCAGGCGAGGCCTCGGCCGCATCGCCCGAAAGGAAGAACGTCGCGGTGACGCCCTTTTCCTTGAGCACCTGCAAGATCTGTTTGGTGGCGCCGCTCGGACCCTCGTCAAACGTCAGTGCCACGTACTTTTTGTTGCCCTTGGGCGCCACGCTGGCGCACGCAACAACGCAATCGGTGGCGGGCACAACCTCGCCGCGGTCTTGCGTCTTGCCCGACTGCTCACCAACCCACACCTCGGATCGGCCCCGGACACCCCATGTCTGCACATACTCGATAGCGCCCGTGCCCTCGACCTTGAGCTTGGGCTCGATAACCGTAGCCTGAACCTCGTGCTTCTCGTAAGTGTTACGGCCATCCTTGACCGTCACCTTCTCGCCGCCCTCGAGTTCGCGGCTATCCCATTTGCCCTGCTTCACGCGCTTGCCGTCGACCTTCACCGACAGCTTTTCGCCCCCATGGCGCTTGAGCACGCTGTCATCGACGGCCAGCAGGTCGCCTGCGTCGTAGGTGTCAGTCAACTCCTGGTCGTCGATGAGATTCTGCAGCGTAGAGCCCACACGCACCGCGGTCTTCTGGCCGTTGAGCTCCACGTCCACACTGCGGTTGACGTAGCCCACGACGGCAGCGATAAACAGCACGAGCGCGCAACCCACGGCGATGAGCGCGTAGGGCAGGCGAGACGAACGACGGGGCGTACGGCTGTTGCCGATGCGCGCACTGCGGTCGCTAAAGCCGCGGCTATGGTTGAGATACATCGCGCCGGGCTTACGGTGACGCTTGCGCTGACCGCTGGGCAGCTGCCCCAGGTCGCGGCGCGCCGTCGGACGCGCACCCGAACGCCCGTTTAAGTTGGATCCGTTTTGGCGCATGTGCCCTCCCCCATAAACACAGCAAGCCGGAGCAACAGGTCTCCGGCTTGCCTCCCATCATTTGGTACGTCGCTATTTTGTAGCTTTTGACGAGCCTCCGCTCGCCTTTTGGTATTCGTCCTTAAAGGCCTTGAACATGCCGCGCGTCTTGCCGAGCTGCTTGCCCAGTGCGCGACTGCCCTTGTCCACGGCAACCGATCCCTTGTCGTCGAGCACCTTGGCGCCCTTTTTGACCTTGTCGCCCACCACGACGCTGGCCTCGGCGGCCTTGGCAGCCGCACCGCCCGAATACCCGAGCGACTTGACCTCGTCCGAGACGACCATCGCGCCGTTCTCGTAGCCGCGCAGCATCGTCGGCGGCACCTGCGTGTCACCAACCAAAACACTCGAAGCAGCACCGGCGGTCACATAGAATGCCTGCACGATGCCCGAGCGCGGCTTGAACTCAACGTCCGAGCAATAGCCCACGACGTCGCCCGATTCCGTGCGCACGTCCATACCGACCCAGATGATGCAATCGTCCAGGTTGATGTCGAGGCGCTTGGCCGCAGCGGCATCGTAGGTGTCCTTGGCGTCATCCACCGCGATGGCGCCCTCATAGACGCCGATGGCATCGAGCGCCACAAAACGGTCGGGGCGCTCAATCATGCCCGCAATATCGGACTGGCGAACCATAAAGCCCGCCACGCGCGTGCCGCCCGGGGTAAAGACCGGAAAGTGGATCTTCCCGAGCTTTTTAGGGCTGCGCGGCGTGCCGTCCTTTTTGGTGCGCTTGTCCTCGGAAGGCTTGCGATAGATCTTGGCGCCGACAAAATCCCCGGCGCGCATTATGCCTCGGTCGAGGGCTCCGCAGCCTCGGTGTCGGCCTCGGCGGCGTTCTCGACCACGACGTCGGCAGCGGGCGTCACGTTGCCGCCCGAAATGGCGTCGTTGAGCTGCTCGCGCAGCTGGTCCATGCGCTCGCGGGCCAGGTCGACCTTGGCGCGCAGGTCATCGGTCTTAGCATCGACCATCGGGCCAAAGTCGTTGACCGCGGCGCGGGCCTCCTCGGCACCGTGCTCGTAGGTGTCGCGCATATTGTCCCAGGCGTCGTTGGCGATATCGGCAGCCATGGCGCGGGTCTCGGCGCCCGAGCGCGGGGCCAGAGCAACGCCGATGATAGCGCCGGCGGCGGCACCAAAGAGTGCGCCGGAGACAAAGCTGAAAGTCTTACCCATGATCATTCCTCTCCTGCAGGCACGTCGGTGCCCACCGTTTGAATGCTGTCCATTATACCCGCAGCGCATCACTTGCCGCTCCGCTCATCTGCGTACGGCAAAGGCGCAGGTACGTGATGGTGATAAACGCGTAGGCCTACTCTTGGGGCATAGCCGGCATGGCCACCGTGGCACCCGGGTCCTCGCCGGCGCCGTCCACGAGCGGCAGGCCGCCCTCATGCGCAGGTCCTGCCGGAACCGTCGCAGCACCGCCAAAGACGGCAGCGGAGGCCTCGTGGTTCTCGGCAACCGCGCCCTCGGTATCAATCGCCACCTGGGGCTCGTCGTCAAAGTTGGGGACGCCCTGGGGCTCGGCGGGAACGGGCTCGGCGGTCGCATCGGCAACGGGCTCGGCGTCGACCGGCACATCGCCCTCGTCAGCGCCCTCGTCCTCGGCAGCATCTTCGCCGTTCGCAGCGGCGACGGCCTCGTGAGGATCCTTGCCCTCGGCCTCGGCGCGCATGCCCAGTACCAGGTTGCGCAGGCCCGCGACCGTGCCCTCCACGTCGGGGGCAGGCTGGTCGGCGTGCAGGTACGCCCAGTCCATCATAAAGGTTGCCGACGACAGCGCACCGATGGCCAGCGCGTCGTCGGGGCACGAAAGCTCAACCTCAAAGACGCGCTCGTCGTGCTCGCTTACGCGCGTGCGGCCGCACGAAATGCTGCCGGCAAGCCCGGTCTCGTTCATGAGCTCGACCGTCACGTGCTCCAGCAGGTGGCAGAGCTCGGTCTGACCCATGCAGTCCTGGAACTCGCGGCCGGAATCGCCCAGGCACAGGTGCTTGGCAATCGCCGGCACCAGGTAGTACACGCGCGCCGTGGCCTCGATGTCCTCCGAGGTCATGAGCGGCATGCCGGGGTTCACCAGCACGTGCGCGCAGATCTTGTCCTCACTGACGGTGACCTTAAGGATGTTGAACAGGCCTGCCATAACTCTCCCCTACTCTTCCTTGCCCTACTCGTCGCCGTCGTGCGGATTCGCGGAACCCGCACCCGACGTCGTCGGCTCGTTTACCGAAGACTCGGAATCCTTCTTATCGGTTTCGGCCGGAGCGATCACGCGAATGAGCGAGATGCGCTGGCCACGCATCGACTGCACTTTAAACTTGTACCCCGCGACCTCAAACACCTCTCCGATGTCGGGCACCGAGTCACAAAGCTCCAAGATCCAGCCGGCGATGGTCTCATAATCATCGCTTTCCTCGAGCGGCCAACCAAGCTCAATCGCGTCATCGCACGAAAAACGCCCATCGACGAGCCACTCGCGGCGCGAAAGGCGCGTGAGGTACTTGTTGTCGGGGTCGAACTCGTCCTCGATCTCGCCCACGATCTCCTCGACGATGTCCTCGATGGTGATGATGCCGGCCGTGCCGCCGTACTCGTCCACGACCACCACGATCTGGTCGTGCGAGGTCTGCATCTCGGACAGCAGCGGCAGGATGTCCTTGGTGTCGGGCACAAAGGCGGCGTCGCGCAAAAAGCCGGCGATGGGCTGGTCACCCTTGCCGTCGAGCGCGGGCTGGATCAGGTCCTTGATGTGCGCGATACCCGCGACGTTGTCGGGGTCCTCGTGATAGACGGGGATGCGGCTGAAGCCGGTCTGGCGCATGGTGGATAGCACGCTGGCGACCGTCTCGTCGTCCTCGCACATGGTGGTGTCCACGCGCGGCACCATGACCTCGCGGGCAACGGTGTCGCCTAGGTCGAAGATCTCGTGGATCATGCGCTTTTCCTCGTCGAGCAGGTCGTCCTGCTCCGAGACCATGTACTTGATCTCTTCTTCCGAGACGTTTTGGCGGTCGTCGGCGCTCTTGATGCGCAGGATGCGGGCCAGACCATCGGAGCAAGCGCCGGTCAGCCACACGAGCGGACGGGCGATCTTTTGGAACACGGAAAGCGGGCCCACGACCTGCTTGGACACGCCCTCGGCATTGGCCAGGCCGATGCGCTTGGGGACGAGCTCGCCGATCACGATGGATACGAAGGCGACCGCGACGGTGATGATGACCGGCGCCAGGCCGCGCGCGATGGCGGAGAGCGGCGCGATGCCAAAACTCATGAGCCACGTGGCGAGCGGGTCGGACAGACTCGTCGAGGCGACGGCGGACGAGGCGAAGCCCACGAGCGTGATGGCGACCTGGATGGTGGCGAGCAGCTGGTCGGAATCGGCAGCCAGCTTAATGGCACGCTCGGCGCGCTTGTCGCCTTCCTCGGCCTCGTGCTCCAGCACGGCGCGCTTGGCCGTGGTGAGAGCCATCTCGGACATGGAGAAGTAGCCGTTGATAAGCGTCAGGACAAGCGTGGTAATAAGGGAGATGGTTATGTCCATCGGGAGTTTCTCGAACCTCCAAGATTCGGGACGTTAGGTCGTAAGCGTAGGTGGTGGATAGGGCAGTTGCGCCCGACGGCCGTTTGGATGCCGCGGGCATAGTCGCGATCGCTAGATTACGAAGAGGATCACCGCCATGAACTGGAAGATGCTGCCGGCGAGCACCCACAAGTGGAAAACACTGTGCAGATAGCGCACGTTTTTGGCGATATAGAACGGCACGCCCACGGTATAGCACACGCCGCCGACGGCGAGCAGGGCAAGTGCCACGGGGTTGAGCAGCGACACGAGCTCGGGCAGCTTAAAGACGACGAGCCAGCCCATCAGCAGGTAGACCAGGCCGCTTACCCAGTGCGGCTGACGCTCGCGCATAAAGCACTCGAGGGCGATGCCGATGATGGCGATGGCCCAAACGGCAAAGAACAGCGCAGGGCCGCCGTCGTTTGCGAGCGTGATGAGGCAAAACGGCGTATAGCTGCCGGCTATGAGCAGGTAGATGCAGCTGTGGTCGATGATGCGAAACACGCGCTTAGCGCGAGCGGGCTGAATCGCGTGATAGAGCGTGGAGGCCAAGTATTCGAGGATGATACTGACGCCATAGACAATCGCCGCGGCCATGTGGGCCGGGCCTCCGCCGCGCAGGGCAGCGAATACGATCAGGAGCACCAGGCCCGCGATACCCAGCAGACAGCCGACACCATGGGTGACGGAGTTCATGATCTCCTCACCCACCGTGTAGTGTGGAACGGCCGCGGTCTTGGGTCGCGGCTTAGAACTGTCGCTCGAATCGGACATGCCGGTTACATCCTCCAACGTAAAGAGTTCTCAACACTATATCAAAGCGTCTGGGTGCGTGCGAAATTTGCACCATACGTGACCCTTTGTTTACTCATTCTTTGCCTGTTGACGCATCAACGGTGAACGTCCATAATGCGCTTGCATTAAATGTTGATGTATTAACATCTTATAGGAAAGCTTCTTATGTCTCAAAACGCACGTTCCCATCGAAAGCTCAAGATAGCCGGCATCGTTGCGCTGGTGGTTGTCGTTGCGCTGCTCGGATTTGCCGGCAACTTTCTGTTTGACTTCGCGCTGAATCCCCACGCGCCATACACCATGAAGATGATGCAGGATGGCAAGGACGACAAAGAAGGTGGGCAGCCGGATGCCGAGGACACCGAGGCGCGGGCGTGGTTTAAGGAGAACCGCGAGAGCAGCAGCCTTACCGCAGATGACGGAACCGAGCTCGCCGCTTGGTATTTTGCCGCCTCGGAGAACACCCACGATTACGCCGTCTGCCTGCATGGATATACCAACGAGCCCATCGGCATGGCCCGATACGCCAAGCGCTTCCACGACCGCGGCATGAACGTGCTCGCGCCTGCCGCCCGCGCCCACGAGCGCTCCGGCGGCGACTATATCGGCATGGGCTGGCCCGAGCGGCTCGATGTCGTTGCATGGATTGAGCGGATCGTTCAGGCTGACCCCGAGGCGCGCATCCTGGTCTTTGGCGAGTCGATGGGTGCAGCAACCGCTATGAATGTCGCGGGGGAATCTCTGCCCGCAAACATAAAATGCATTATCGAGGACTGCGGTTATACGAGTGTTTGGGACGAGTTTTCTCTGCAGCTCAAGGATGTGTTCGGCCTGCCCAGCTTTCCCTTGCTCGATGTAGCAAACTTGGTGTGCAACGTGCGCGCGGGCTACGACTTTCATAAGGCGAGCAGTGTGGAGCAACTCAAACACGCGACGGTTCCCATGCTGTTTATCCACGGCGACCAGGACACCTTTGTGCCGTACGACATGCTCGACCAAAACTACGACGCGTGCGCCAGCAAGGTCAAGCAAAAGCTCACCATCCATGGCGCCACCCACGCCAAGAGTGCGCAAGTTGATCCCGAGCTCTACTGGAACACGGTCAACAACTTCCTCGACGAGTGTTTTTAGGCAAAAAGCAACGTCTGGGGCTTTATCTGACCCCCTATTTTCGGAAGTATGCGGCAAAATCTGGAACTGCCGACCAGACCGCAGTTTTACCAACAATTTATCAGGGGTTTTGTTGCCAAAAAATGTCGTGTGCTCGGCGGTCTCGAAATTTGCCGCATACTTCCGGAAAGCCGCCCGTGGACGCTGTGCCCACGGGCGGCTTTTGCTAACGTTGCGCTACAAAAGCGCTTGTTTTGTCCAATAGCTAGGTGCTATTTGACCTCGATAAGCTCGTACTTGCTCGTGCCCAGGCCGATCTTCTCGGCGTGCGCGATGCACGCGCGCCAGTCGGTGTCGGGATGCGTGATGCAGAAGGGGTCCTTGGCCTGCTCGCCCTCCAGATGCTCGTGGTTATGCTCCATCTTGGCCGCGCTATCGGTGAGCTCGGTGTTGGGCAGCGGCTCGGATGCCATGACGGCATCGGCGCAGGCCTGGTCGATGGCGACCGGGTCGAAGCTCGCAAACATGCCGATATCGTTGACGATAGGCGTGTCGTTTTCGGGATGGCAGTCGCAGTTGGGGCTGATGTCCATGGCGAGCGAAATGTGGAAGCTCGGGCGGCCATCGACGACGGCTTTGGTGTACTCGGCGATCTTGCAGTTGAGCACATCGGCCGCGGCGTCATAGCCGGGCTTGATGCAATCCTGGTTGCACACGCCGATGCAGCGTCCGCAGCCCACGCAGCGATCGTGGTCGATGGTGGCCACGTGCACCGTGCGGGTGTTGCCGCTAGCAAGCTCGCGCTCGCGGGTGTCGTCGAACGAGATGGCGTTGTGCGCGCAGATCTTTTCGCAGGCACGGCAGCCAACGCAGTGCTCGGTCGCGACGTTCGGCTTGCCGGCGGCGTGCTGCTCCATCTTGCCGGCACGGCTGCCGCCACCCATGCCCAGGTTCTTCATGGCACCGCCAAATCCGGCCTGCTCATGACCCTTAAAGTGGGTGAGGCTGATCACGATGTCGGCATCCATGAGTGCCTGACCGATCTTGGCCTCGTGCACATACTCGCCGCCCTCGACCGGGACGAGCGCCTCGTCGGTACCCTTGAGGCCGTCGGCGATAATGATCTGGCAACCCGTGGCATACGGGGTAAAGCCGTTCTGGTAAGCGGTGTCGATGTGCTCGAGCGCGTTTTTGCGGCTACCGACGTAGAGCGTGTTGCAGTCGGTAAGGAAGGGCTTGCCGCCCAGCTCCTTGACGACATCCGCGACGGCGCGGGCGTAGTTGGGGCGCAAAAAGCTCAGATTGCCCAGCTCGCCAAAGTGGATCTTGATGGCGACGAACTTGTTCTCAAAATCGATCTGTTCGATACCGGCGCGACGGATGAGGCGCTTGAGCTTGTCGAGCTGGCTCTCGCGAGCATGCGTGCGCAGGTTGGTGAAGTACACCCTGGCGGGTGCTGCGGGTGCAGTTGCGGTCATAAATCTATCCCCTCGGTCTATATGGCGTTACAGACATAGGAGATGGTACCCGTTAAAGCGGGGTTAATGTCAAGCACGGCGCCCAGTCATTGGGTAGTCATTGGGGACGGACTTAAATGAGTGCCTCGCCACCTGGCAGCTAGGGACATTCCTTTCCTGCCGGCAGCTGGGGACAGTCCTTGCCAGCACAGCCGACGAGCCGGCGAGTCAGCAAAGACCGTCCCCGATGACTAGTCGTTTAAGAACGTCCCCAATGACCAATAAGGGGCTACTCCTGCACTTTGAGGGCTTCGGCCAGGCTGACGCGCTTGATAGAGCGCGTGTGTAGCAGTGCCACGACCAGGTAGGTCGCAAAGCCAATGCCGACGCATGCAGCCATGGACCAAGCGGGCACGTAGATCTCGATATTGCCGTTGTAGGCGAGCAGCATCGAGCGGAAGATGGCCGTGAGCGAGCCGATGATCACCGGCAGGCTCAGCATGAGCGATGCCACCACGCACAGCGTGATCGAGCGGATGTACAGATGCGAGATCTCGCTATCGCGATAGCCAAAGACTTTCATGTAGCTGATCGAACGGGCGCTGTGGTCGATCACCGCTTTGGTCAGCAGGTACATAAACAGCAGGAAGATAAACACCGCGAGCCCGATCATCATTCCGATCATTTTGCTCATCATGCCGATGAACTGGTCACCCACGGCGCGCATGTCGTCGGGCGTGGTGTCGCCGGCAAAGTAACGAGCATCGAGGTCGAGCTTCTCGTCGCTCACATAGCCGTTAAAGTAGGCAGCGTCGTTGCCGAACAGCTCGTTAAAGTCGTCGATACTCATATAGATATTCATGTCCGACTTGGAGCCCCAGGCACAGTCCTTGCCCGCGTACTCAAGGGAATAATTCTTGCCCTCGTACTTGTCGCGAAGCTTAACCTCCTGCCCCTCGTTCCAGCCAAACTTGTCGAGTAGGCCGCCGCCAAAGACGACACGGCCGTCGCCGACGTTGAGGTCTTTCCAATAGCGCGAATTGGATGAAATGCCGTAAACGGAAATCGTCTCCTCGCCATTTCCATCGCCGCGATCGTATTGCAGCTGGTAGATGGCGTATTTCTCGGCCTGTGCAATTGCGCCCGCGCCGTTGTCGGTCGTATTGACCGGGTGGATATCGTCGTTGTCGGTGTCGATCTTAGAGGCCTTGTCGATCAGGTCGATGGCCTCATCGCGGTTGCAGCCGAGGGCATCGGCAAGATCGTCAAGGCGCGCGTAGAGCGCATCCTTCTTGTCCTGGACCTTGGCGAGCGCGTCCTGCGTCGCGACCAGGCTCTCGGCAGACGGAGAGCTGGTCGCGGCATCGGCAGCCGCCTGCGCGGCATCGACCGCGTCGTCAAGCTCGTCGTCCGCATCTTGAGCGGCAGAAAGCAGCGCGCCGTCAACCGACTGCAAGCGCTCGAGTGCCGACCACTGCTCGCGCTCCTCGGCAGTGCCCTCGAGCTCCAGCGGCGCCTTGAGCGTGTACTGGTGCTCGGCGACCAGGCTTGTCTCGAGGTTGTCCGCGTAGTGCGTCATCGTGGGCAGAATCGCCAGGCCAAAGAGCAGTAGCAGCGAGGCAAACGCAATGCCCACGAAGAGCGTGGCGAAGTTGCCCAGGTTGCGCAGGAAGATACGCAGGCGGAAGCGGGAAACAAAACCCATGCGCTCCGGCAGCTGCAGGCCGCGCTTGGTGCCCGATTTGCCGCTCGCCTCGTGACGAAGGAACTGCAACGGCGTCTTGCCCATCTTGCGAAGCAGACCCACCAGCGTGATGAGGATGAGCGCGGCGGCGGGAACCACGGCACACTTCACAAAGATCTCCCAGCTCCAGTATACCTGGAAGGGCGGCAGGCTGTACGAACCGTAATAGAGGCTGCGCATGGGCTCGGTAAAGAACACAACGCCGAGCGCAGTGCCCAAAAGCGCCGCGACCACGCCCACGATGGCGGGAAGCGCAAGGTAGTGCAGCACGATCTCGCGACGACGATAGCCGCTGGCGAGCAGCGTGCCAATAATGGCGCTTTCCTCCTCGATGGTGGCGTCGGTAAGGACCACAAAGACGAACGCCATGATCACGATGATGATGTCGAGCAGCGTCATCCACATCATGGAGTCGCCGTCCACGTCGTCGCGCGCATAGCCAATGCCCTGGTTGGAATCGGCATCGATCAGATCGTCCACGCGCGCATCGGCGTCGGTCAGTGCCTCGACCATCTCTTGCTCGGCGTCGATGCGGTCCGCGGTGGGGAGGTCGCGATCGGTAAAGGTGAAGGAGTAGGTGTAGGCGGGTGCGCCGCCGGCATCTTCGAGCGCGGCAAAGCCGCCATCGGTGACCTCGGCCACGCCGTACGTGATGGTGTTCACCGTAAAGTCCGAATTGTTGAGGAACAGCGCCTGGCTATCGGGCTGGGTCATGATGCCGCAGATGATGTAGGTGCGGCCCTCAAGCTCAACCTTATCGCCCACGGCGAGGTCGTTGTTGGTGGCGAAGACACGGTCGATGGCCACCTCGTCATCCGCCTTGGGCTCCTTGCCCTCACAGTAGGACGCGATATCGACCTTGGTGCGATGCGCATAGGTGCGCAGCGTGCGCTTGGTGCCGTCGTCGCCGGCGGTCTTTTTGATGATGGCGTCGATGGAGAAATTCTTGTAGAGCGTGACGCCGCCGACGTCGTCGGCCGCGTCCTCGGCGGCCTTGAGCTGGTCTTTAGTGGCCTCGAAGGAGGTGGTCACGCGGCCGTCCTCAATCGTGTACGCATCGCGCATGTCGTCGATAAGGCAACCGATGGAATGCGCCGCGAGCAAAAAGCCCGAGGTAAGGGCGATGCTTCCGCACATAAGCAAAAAGATGCCCAGGTACTTGCCGATATTGCGGCGCAGCTCGCGCGGGAGACGTTTTGCGAGAGGTGTCATGGCGCCGCCTACCAATCGAGCTCGGCGGCCGCGATGGGCGACTCGTTGAGCTCATCCTCGACGATGCGCCCGTCGCGCAGGCGCAGCACGCGATTGGCCATGCGCGCGATGGCGGCATTGTGGGTGACAATGATGATGGTGCAGCCGTAGGTGCGGTTGACATCCTCCATGAGCTGCAAGATTTCCTTGGACGTCTTATAGTCAAGCGCGCCCGTGGGCTCGTCGCACAGCAGCAGGCCCGGGTTTTTGACGAGCGCACGGCCGATGGCGCAGCGCTGCTGTTGGCCGCCCGAGACCTGGCGCGGGAACTTGTTGCGGTGCTCGTAAAGGCCCAGCGAACGCAGCAGGTCGTCGACATTGAGCGGGTTTTTGGACAGGTGCGCCGTGACCTCGATGTTCTCCTTGATGGTGAGGTCGGGCACCAGGTTGTAGAACTGGAAGACAAAGCCCAGCTCACGGCGGCGATACTCGCCCAGGTCGGCAGGCTTGAGCACCGTGAGGTCGCAGCTGTCCACCATGATGGAGCCGCCGTCAGCATCCTCCAGGCCGCCGATCAGGTTGAGAAAGGTCGACTTGCCCGAGCCCGAGGGTCCCAGCATGACGCAGATCTCGCCGCGATTGATGGACGTGTCGATGCCATCGAGTACCGTCAGGCGCGCATCACCGTCGCCGTAGTGCTTTTTGAGATCCTTGACCTGGACATAGGCTTCCTGCGTTGCCATGGTATCCCCCATTGTTAGCCTCGTACTACTTTATGAACGTAATAGTAAACCTTGGCGAACTATTTTGGGGCGAGGCCTAGGATTTATTTCAGACTAGGCGCGGGATTTGGCGCGTGCGAGAGCCAGGCCTACGGCGGCAATGGCGGCGGCGAAGAGCACGGTGACGCCCAGGTCGCAGGCGATGTCGCCCAACACGGCAGACGTCAGGTCCGAAGCAAGCGCCTTGCCGATCGCGTCGTTCACCCAATACGTCGGCACAAAGTGCGCCACCGTCTGCACGGCCGAGCCCATGAGCGACAGCGGCATCCAAGCGCCGCCCAAAAACGTCATGAGCATGCCGAGCAGGTTGCCCACACCGTTGAGCAGCTCCTCACGCGCACCCAGGCTCGAAAGGGCAAAGCCAACGGCCAGAGGCGTGCACGCCAGGGCAAACGTCGCCGCCAGCGCCAGGCACACACGACCCACGCCGACCTCGGCAACCGCGCCGGCAAAGCCCACGACGCCCATCATGCTCGACACAAACCAGATGCAGACGGTGAGCACTGCGGCAGCCGCGAACACGGCAAGCGAGCGCTGGCGCTCGGAGACCGGGCCGGCATCCATACGACGCACGCGCTCGGGCTCGTTCATGCCCGAGAACACCAACCCCACAGATACGATGACCGACGAGATAATCGCGTACGCGCCAAAGTTGAAATATGACTCGAGCGTGGCGGCAGCCGTCGAGTCGACCTTGACCTGCTCGATCTGGACCTCCGCGCGCTTTGCAGCGGCATGCTCGGCGGCCTTGGCAACGTCGCCGTTAGAAGCAGCGGGCTCAAGCGCCGCCGCAGCGCCCGCGAGCGAGATCCAGCGCGAGGCCTCGGCAGACGAAAGCGCCGCCGCCATGGTGCCGGCGCCGTAGGTCACGTCGAGCTTGGGCAGGGCCTCCCCCGCGCGGGCAGCCGCAACGAGGTCGTCCTCAAACTCCTCCGGGATAAAGAACACGCAGTCGGCGCTGCCCTTGGCGCTGTTGCTCTTGGAGAGCGCGTCCGCAAGGTCGTACGTATCGTCGCCGATGCCCGTGACCAGCTCAAAACGCGAACCCAGATGCTTGGTAAGCGCACGCGAAAGGTCGCTGTCGTCGCGGTCGACCACGATCACGTTGGCATCGTAGGGCTCGTACTCGGTGAGCTGCGACGAGTTCCAGCTCACCGAGGCCGCGATGAATACGCCCATGAGCGAGATGAACACCGTATAGATGAGCAGGTAGAACGGGTGCGCCAGCGCCATGCGAAGCGCGGTCTTAAAGGTGCTCATAGCGGCTCCTTCCAAAGATCAGCGTGGCGGCGGCAACGAACAGCAGGGACATGAGGACGAGCGCGCCGGCGCGGACGGCAAAGGGGCCCAGGTCCTCAAAGAAATACAGGCGGTTGAACATGTCGCAGATGAGCTTGACGGGGTTGAGCCAGCACTCGGCCGGGCAGGCGCGGGCGACGTCATCGGCAAGCGCCATCGCCGGCTCGCCGTAGAGGCCGGCGAACAGGGCGCACGTGGTAGCAAAGCCCGTGAGGATGCCGGACTTGGACGCCTTGCCGCCCTTAACGGGAAGCGTGCCCACAAAGAGTCCCAGGCCCGTGGCGGCAAGCGCGGAAGCGGCGCCGCCCACCAGACACAGCCCCTCGCGCCCGCCAAAGTCGACGCCCACGACCAGGCGCACGTAGCCGATTGCGATCGCCATCGAGGCGAAGGAAACCAGCCACGAGCCGACAAAGATGCCGGCCAGCGACGCCGTCTTGGAAAGACCGCCCACGCAGCGACGCGCGCCAAGGCCCGACAGATTGGGCTGCAGGTCGACGACGCTCAAGGCGGCAAACTCGGCAGACATCATCGCGACCAGGCCAAAAAGTGCGTAATAGTAGATGACCGTGCCGTCGGGCGTGGTGCGTGTCAGGTTTACGCGGCGGGTTCCGCCCTCGAGCGACAGGGCGCGCGCAACCGCCTCCGGATCGGCGAGCGCCGCCGGGTTGTCCTGGGCAATCTGGGACATGAGCTCCGCATTTTGCGTATACGAACTTGCCACCGTCTCCAGAATGCTGCGGTCGGTGAGCACCGATGAGGCACGCGAGCTGTCGTAGCTCGATAGCAGCGTGAGCTTGGGCACGCCTGCGTCGTCGACCGCATAGATGCCCGCGACCTCACCGGCCTTGAGAGCACGGTTCGCATCGGCTGCGTCGTCGCACGTGTGGATCTCGAGCAGTTGTTCATCGCCTTCCTTGGCAAGCGACGTCGCCACATCCTTAAAGGTCGAAGCGCCCCAAGCCTCGTCCGCCACGACGGCAACCGGCACCGGGTCGATCTTGCCGTCGGAGCTCAGATTCGCAAACATAAACATGAACATCGTGGAAAGCGCGATGGGAAAGAGAGCGCCCCAGACCCACGTACTCGGCCGGCGCAGCAGCGTCTTGACCGTGGTGATGATGGTGTTGAACATGGCCGCCCCCTAGTCGCGCAGCTCGCGGCCGGTGATCTCAAGGAACACGTCGTTGAGGGTCGGCGGTTCGGAATAAATGCGGCCGAGCGCCACGTCATGCGAGCGCAGCGCATCGAGAATGTCCGTCAGGTTATGCGGGCTCGCCTCGCACGAAAACGTGAGCTGGCCCGCCGTCGCCGACAGGTCCAGGACATGCGGCAGGCTCGCGACGGCACCGAGCGCCGCGCTCGGCACCTCGCCGACCTCGATCACGATCTTCTCGCCCATCTGAATCATGCGCTTGAGCTCGTCGTTGGTGCCCTGCGCCAGCACGCGACCACCGTCCATGATCATGATGCGGCTGCAGATCTGCTCGACTTCCTCCATATAATGGCTGGTATACACCACCGTGGCGCCCTCGTCGCGCAGGCGGCAGATGCCCTCCAGGATGGCATTGCGGCTCTGTGGGTCGACCGCCACCGTGGGCTCGTCAAAGAAGATGAGCTCGGGCTTGTGCGCAATGCCGCAGGCGATGTTGAGGCGACGCGCCAGGCCGCCCGAGAGCTTGCCGGGGCGAAACTTGGTAAAGTCGCCCAGGCCGACAAAGTCAATCGCCTCGTCCACCAGCGCGCGGCGGCGTTTGCGGTCGTTGACGTAGAGACTGCAGAAATAGTCGATGTTCTCGCGCACGGTGAGCTCGTCGAACACCGCCACCTGTTGCGGCACCACGCCGATGCGGCGCTTGAGGTCGTAGCGGGCGGGCGTCATGGGCTCGCCGAACAGCTCGATGGCGCCCTTGTCGTAGGCGAGCAGCTGCAGAATACAGTTGATGGACGTGGTCTTGCCCGAGCCGTTGGGGCCCAGCAGGCCAAAGATCTCGCCGGGGGCGATGCTCAGGTTAAAGTGGTCGAGCGCGATAAGATCGTCGTAGCGCTTGACGAGGTTTTCGACGTGGACGATGTCTGTCATGAGGTGGCCCTTCCGTTGATTGCGGCCCGGTACGATTGCATCATCGCAGGAGCCGCCGACGCGCGCCAGTGAGCTTTGTCACGAGTGCGAGGGGGCGGAGGCGAAACCCCCGCTCGCGCGAGCGATCGACGCCGCTTTGCCGCGCGGGAGGAATGTCACGGTTGCGCAGGCGGCCCCTCCACCATGCGCGGCTTCGCGTACAATACCCGTATGAACAGGCTTTTCGACAAATCGATCGTGCTGGCGTGCTGTATTGCGGCCGCCATGGGTCTTGCTGTGGACGCTCGCCTGGTCGCGGCGTTTTGCCTTGGCGTTATTGCCACCTCGCTGGCCGAGGTCGCACAGGGAAACCGCGCCCGCCGTGCGAGCGAGACCGCGAGCTACGTTTACATCATCGCGGCAGTTTTCGTACCGCCGTTTGTGCCGCTTGCGCCTCTCGCCTTCTATGACATCGCGCGGCGCGTGCGCCGTGAGCACGCCTGGGTCGCGCTGGGCATTGGCTCCGTCTTTGCCTTTGCGCTCATCGCGGACCTTCGCACCGACGCGCTTACCGCCCGAACGCTCCTGCTGACCGCCATCCTTTCGGTTGCCGCCACCTTGCTATCGCTACGCACCGCCCAGTTGGAACGCGAGCAGCAGCGCATGCGCCGTACCCGCGACGAACTGCAGGAACGAGCCCTCGCGCTCGAAGCGCGCAACCGCGACCTCGCCGATCGCCAGGACTATGAGGTCGAACTTGCGACCCTGGCCGAGCGCGCCCGCATCGCGCGCGAAATTCACGACAACGTCGGCCACCAGCTCACGCGTGCTTCGTTGCAGACCGAGGCCCTGCGCGTGGTCCACGCCAACGAGCCCAGAATTGCCGCCGACTTTGCCGACGTCAAACGCACGGTTGACGAGGCGCTCCAGCTCGTACGCACCAGCGTCCACTCCCTCAACGACAACGCCGTCGACCTCTCCGTACAGCTCGATTGCATCGTTGAAGGCGCACGCTCGGACGGCGGCCCGCAGGTTGAGCTTGAAGTTTTGGCCGAGCATGCGCCCGCAAATGTCGCCAACTGCTTTGCGGCGGTCCTGCGCGAGGCGCTTTCCAACGCCATGCGCCACGCCCATGCCAAAACCATTACCGTGCGGTGCATGGAGCATCCGTCGTTTTACCAGCTCATCGTTACCGACGATGGCGCGGGCGGGGTCCAAGCAAGCGGCTGCGGCGCCGCAGAGGGCATGGGGTTGAGCTCCATGCGCGAGCGCGTCGAGGCGCTTGGCGGCACCTTCACCGCCGGCCCGCGCGCCGGCGTCGGCGGCTGGCGTGTGTTTGCCACCGTTCCCAAACAGCAAGGAGATGAGGGCCGATGAGGCTCATCGTTGTCGACGACGACCGCCTAGTGGTCGATTCGCTCAAGATTATCCTGGGTGCCCAGCCGCAGATCGAAGTGGTGGGCACCGGCGCCAACGGCGACGACGCGGTCGTGCTCTACGCCGAGCACACACCCGATATCGCGCTGCTCGACATTCAGATGCCGGGACGCGACGGCCTATCGGCGGCGCGCGAAATCCTTGAGCGCGATCCTGCAGCACGCGTGGTGTTTCTGACAACATTCTCGGATGACGAGTACATTGTGTCGGCGCTTAAACTGGGCGCCCGCGGCTATCTGATCAAAACCGATGTCGCCGCCATTCCGCCGGCGTTGGCGCAGGTCATGGCTGGCAAGCGTGTGCTCGAGGGCAAGGCAATCGAGGATGTCGACTTTGATGGGGCGAACGCTGAAGCCAGCACGGCCCGCCGGCCCGCGGCCTTTGTCAGCCTGACCGACCGCGAATTCGAAGTCGCCGAGCTTATCGCCCGCGGCCTCGACAACAAGGAGTTTGCCGCCACGGCCTACATGGGCGAAGGCACCGTACGCAACCACATCAGCTCGATTCTGGCAAAGATGGGCCTGCGCAACCGCACGCAGATCGCCATCGCCTACCTGCGAGGGTAGTTGCCCAACGACTGACCGCCCCGGCATAGCAAAATGGCTGCCACCGATTTAATACCATTTCAAAACTATACCGGTTTACTACGATGAATCGCCCGCCTTCGACCACGGTAAATTGTGCGCTTGCAAAACCGCAGGTAGAACGCTTGCAATATTTAGAAAAATGCAGTCATGGTCGGGAATGTCGAATTCATCGTAGTAAACCGACATAGTTTTGTTCGGGCGGCCCTGCACGAGTGCCCCTGCAAGCCTCGCGGGACCAAAATGATCCGCCTTCCTCCGTCCCCAAGGGATCAGCCGGAACCGCGCGCCACGAAATCGGCCCATCTACTACGTTTGACTCGATACCCCTGACCATACCTTCGTTTTGAACAAAACCGCAGGCATTCTACCTGCGGTTTTGTTTTCGCGCTTTTTGGCATGGTTGGGGATAAGGGGCTAAACGTAGTAGATGGGCCAGCTTCGTGGCAGGCCCTTCTCGCCTACGCACAAAAGCGCCGCCACGGAGGAGGGAGATGCCTCCGTGGCGGCTGGGGGTAGGAGTAGGTCGGAATTTAGCCCTGCCGGCCGCCCGGGGCCTTTTGGCCCCGGGCGCTGTCGACGTGCCTAGCGCTTACGGATACCCCAGACCAGGGCTCCGACGCCGGCCATGGCGATGACAAATGCCATAAGCAGAGCGGCAGCCTGCTGGTCGCCCGTGGTGGGCAGGAAACCCTTGACCGTCTTGACGATGTTCGTCACGGTCTTGGGCGTGCCGGGATCGGGTGTCGGCGTAGGAGTCTCGGGCTTCTTGTACGTGTTGTTGAACACGATACCCTCGACGCTCTTGTCGCCCTTGGTAAAGGCGACGTTCGCCTTGAGGTTACCCTCGCCGTCATCGACCACGTTGATGGTCGCGGTAAAGACGGACTTGTCGTAAGTCATACCAGTCTCGTCGCCCTTGACCTCGCTGATGGTGTAGACGTACGTTCCGGGCTCGTCGTACTCGAACTTGTCGAAGTTGATCTTGCCGTCGGCATCGTTGGTGACGGTGGACTCGACGTCCTCGCCAACGAGCTTAAAGCTAAACTCGTCCTTCTTGAGCTCGCGTCCCTCGAGCACCTTGATGGCGCCGATGGAGACCTGAGTGGGCATGGCGTGATACTTGTTGGTAAAGCCAGCGGACTCGGTGGTTCCCTCGAGCTTGTGCGTCGCGGTCAGCGTACCGTCGCCGTTGTCGGAGACGGTGGTCACGACGGTGTAGGTCGCGCCATCATAGGTGACGCCCTTGTACAGGCCAAGCGCGTTGGGGCAAGCCTCGCGCAGCATGTACGTGTGCGTGCCGGGCGCCTCGTAGCGGATCGGGCTCAGCGTCACGGTGCCGTTGGCGTCGTTGGTGCCGCTCGCGACAACCACGCCGTCCTCGAGCAGCTCAAACGTAAACTCGCCAGCTGCAAGGTCGCGTCCGGTCAGGCGCTTGACCGTCTTGACCTGGTCGGTCACCACAGAATCGGTGGGCGCCACGCTGTAGGTGTTGGTGAACGTGAAGGCCGCGCCGTCGTCGCCTTCGCGCACGACGCTCAGATGTCCAGCACCGTCGTCAGTCACGGTGTAGGAAACCTTGCGCGTGGCGTTGGCGTCGTTGGTCACGCCAGGGGCGCTACCGGACTCGGTCACCGTGTAGGTAAAGGTGTGCGAGCGCGGAGTAGCAGCGGCGGACTCGTTCTCGTCCTCGGATTCATCAGCGTTAACGTCAACGTCGACCTCGTCGGCCTCTACCTCGTCGGTCTCTGCCTCATCGGCCTTTGCCTCATCGGCTTCGGCTGCATCGGCTTCGGCTGCATCGGCTTCGGCTTCATCGGCTTCGGCCTTATCGGTCGCATCGTCCGTCACGCCCAGGGCGCGGTTGAGGTCCTCGAGCGTAAAGTGGATCTTGCCAAAGTCCACGTTGCCGGCCGCGTCGTTGGTTGCGGTCGCGCGCTCGGGCATCGGGGCGCCCGCCTCGTCGGCGGCCACGGTGAAGGTGAACTTGCCCGCGATGTCAGCCGGGGTCAGGCCCTCGGCAGCCTGGAGCTTCTTGGTACCGGCGAGCGCGGCATCAACGGCATCGGCGCCGTAGACGTTCTTGAACTCGGGCTTAATGCCGTCGTAGACAGACTTCGCCGTCAGGGTACCGTCGCCGTTATCGACGACAATGACCTTAAAGCTAAAGCTCGGCGTTGCGGCCGTGATGCCCTTGGCCGCGAGCTGCGGCGTGAACTCAAAGGCGGTGTAACCGATAGTCCATGTAAGCTTGGCATCCGTATCGGTGCGGATAGCGCGCTTGGCGTTTACCAGGTCGGCGAGCATCTCGGTCGTGTAATGCAGGAAACCGAAGCTTACCTGCCCATTAATGTTGGTAGTGCATGTACCCTCGATGGCTTCCTTCTCGCCTGCGTAGGCGATGCCAAAGTAGAACTCGCCGTCGGCCATCGGGCGACCGGCCAGGGTCTTGGTGGCAACGACCTGAGCAGCGGTACCGCCAGTCGTGTTGGTCGTAGCACTGTAGCTGTTGACGAACGGGACCACGGCGCTCTCGACCGCAGCGGCACCGGTCTTGTACTCGGTCGGCAGCGTGCCCTCGGGACCGCCGGAAACGGTCGTCGTGGCGGTGAGCGTACCGGCGGTGTCGTCGGCGATGGCGATCGTCACCGTGCGGACGGCCTCGTCGTAGGTGTAACCGGGCTGATGGTCGTTCTTCTCGGCCACGGTGTACGTAAAGGTCTTGCCGGCGTCAGCCTGCGTAAACTTGACCTCATGGCCAGCCAGGATGTCGATCAGGCCGACCGTTCCCTCTGCCGTCGCGGGGGACTTGAATTCGTTGACCCCGGGCAGCAGGCCAAGTGCGTTGGCCGAAGCCTCGTCGGCGGGCGTCACGGTAAAGGTGAACTGGCCCTCGGTCATGGGACGTCCGCGGAGGGTCTTGCTGAGCTTGAGGCCGCCGGCCGCGGTGTAGTTGAGCTCAGAGCGATACGTATTGGTAAAACGTCCGTTTTCCTTCTTGGTGACGTTGGCGGTCAGGGTGCCATCGCCGTCCTCGGTCACGGTCACTTCGGCGGTCGCGACATGGGCGTCATACGTCATGCCGACCGTGCTGCCCGCGTTCTCGCGGATCTCGTACTTGTAGGTTCCGGCAGCCGTGTAGTGAATCTTGCCGAACTTGATGGCGGCGATGCCGTCCTTCGCGTCGTGATTGCTCACGGTTACGGTTGCAGGATTGGGCAGCGGGGCGCCATCGGGAGCGGTGATCGTAAAGCTGAACTCGTCCCCATCCGTCCACTCGCGACCGTCGATGGCCTTGCTCAGGCCAAAGTCGAGGTCTGCATCGGCCGGGGTCACGCTGTAGGAGTTCTCGAAGGTCGCAGACGTGGCGCCCTTCGCGTCCTTCAGGACATGCTCGGCCTTGAGGGTGCCGTCGCCGTTGTCCGTGATGGCGGTCTCGATGGTGTACTTGACGTTGCTGTAGGTGATGCCCTTGCTGATGGTTCCGCCGTTGACCTCGCGCAGCGTGTAGGTGTGCGTTCCAGGCTTGTCGTACTTCACGGCGCTCATCGTGATCTTGCCGTCGGCGGCGTTGGTGCCCTTGGCAACGACCTTGTCGCCCTCAACGAGCTCGAAGGAGAACTCGCCAGCCTTGAGGTCGCGACCGGTCAGGACCTTGTTCGCGATGATCTGGTCAGTGACGCGAGACTCGACAGGCGTCACGTTATAGGTGTTGGTGAACGTAAATGCCGCATCGCCGTCCGGGTTACGGGATACGCTCAGCTTACCCTTGCCGTTATCGGTCACGGTGAAGGAAACCTTGCGCGACAGCTTGGCGTCGTTGGTCACGCCAGCGACCTCGCCGGACTCGGTCACGGTGTAGGTAAAGGTGTGCTCGCGCTTCTTGGACTTCTCACCCAGGGCCTTGTTAAGGTCGTCGAGCGTAAAGGTGATCTTGCCAAAGTCGACCTTGCCGTCGGCGTCGTTGTGCACGCTCGTACTCGCAGGCATAGGCGCATCCTCTTCACCGATCACGGTAAAGGTAAACTTGCCGGTGATGTCGGCCGGGGTCAGACCATCGGGAACCTGCAGACTCTTCTTGCCCGCAAGCGATGCCTCGGCAGCATTCGTGGTGTAGACGTTCTTGAACTCGATGCTCTTGACGTCCTTGGCATCCTTCAGCTCGTGCGTAGCCACCAGCTGGCCCTTGCCGTTGTCGGCAATGGTCGTCACGATGGTGTACTCGGCGGTGCTGTAGGTGATACCACCGGCATTGCCCTTGACCTCATGCAGCGTATAGGTGTGCTGGCCGATCTCGGTGTACTTGATGGGGCTGAACGTCACCTTACCGTCGGCAGCGTTCGCAACGGTCTCGATAAGCTCAGAGTCCTCACCCTTAATCTCGCGCAGCTCGAAGCTGAACTCGCCGGCCGCAAGGTCGCGCCCGGTCAGGGACTTGGTCACGTCAATCTTGTCGGTAACGCTGGACTCAACAGGCTTCGCAGTGTAAACGTTCTTGAACTCGGTCTCGCCTGCTTCGCTCCAGGCCACTTTCACGTCAGCGCTGAGCACGCCCTTCTTATTGGGCGTGACCGTCACGGTGATCTTCGCGACGTTCTTGCTGTAGGCAATGCCGTCAACCGTGGTCCCGGCGTTCTTTTCGCTGACCTTGTAGACATACGTGCCGGGCTCGGTGTATTCAATCGTGCCGAAGTTAATGGACGCCTTGCCATTGTCCAGGTCAGCCGAGGTCACAGACGCAGCCACGGGTGCCGTCGCGGACTCGGGCATCGGGGCGCCGTCCACAGGCGTCAGCCCAAACTCAAACGTGTCCTCCTTCGTCCAGTTGCGGCCCACGAGCACCTTAGTCAGGCCAAAGTCGGCCTTGGTATCCACTATTGCCGGCGTCATGTCGTACTTGTAGCTAATCTTGCCGTTGTTGCCCAGGTAGGAGTTGACATGCGTCGCGGTCGACTTGGCAGACGTGTTGTTCCACTTGGGGTTGAGCACGTCGGTCGCGGTACGGGTGTTGTTGCCGCCCACACTATCCTTGGTGGTATGGAGCTCATCGATAAAGGCCAGGCGTGCGGTTCCCACGGTAAACACCAAGTTACCGTTCTCATCGGGAACAATCGCGCCGTCGAACTTCGCGGCGTCGCCGCCGATAAACTCGATGACGGCGGTGGCGGGCTTGGCCTTGTCGTTCTCGCCCTGCTCCTCAAACTCATCCTTGTAGTAATAGGTGCCCTTTTCTGCCAGCGATCCCTTTGCCGGCTTCGTGCATTCCTTATCCGTGTAAATGGGCGTCTGCTTCTGGAAGTAGTAGTAGCGGTTGGTGTCGGCCGGCTCAAAGGTCGCAACCGTATTGCCCAGATCGCCGGCAGCCCACTTGTTCGCGTAGAAATTCACGGTCTTGGCGCCGTTGGCAACGGTCGTATTTTTCTCGATGTAATCCTTGAGCCCCGTTACCTTCTCGGGCGTAAACAGGTTGTCGAGCGCAACGCTCTTCACACTCGAGGTGTACTTCACGCGGATAGGCTGAGCGCTGTCGACCGAAAGCTTGCCGTCTTCGTTCTTAAAGTGGCTCTGCGGAATCAACGACGCAGGAATCTTGACCGTTACGATATCGCCGGTCCGGGGCTCGCCCTCTTTGGCATGTTGAACGGTGATGACCAGGTTCGCGGCATCACCCGTGAATGTGTAGGTGTCGACGTTGTCCTCGGTCTTTGTCGGCTTGTCAAACGTCGTGCCGTTGTATATAAAACCGTCGACCTGCATAAAGTCGCCCAGCTCATCGGTAAACGTAATGTAGCCGGACTTGGTCGCGTCGTAACCCTTGTGGATTTCGGTCGGGTGAGGTGCTTCCGACGTAATGGCCTTTGAGATGTCGTCGAAGACCTTCTTGAGCTCTTCGGCGTTGGTTGCCGACTTGTAATAATCGGAGTTTTCTGCGCGCGCACCGTGAGCATCCCATGCCGTGGCATTGGGGTAGTTACTCGATACGGCCTGCATGAACTTGTTCTCTTGGCTTGTCTTCGAATCTTGGACACTGGCATTGGGGTTCGCACCGTTAAAGATGCCAATGGTATAAACGGTGGCCTTGCCGTCCTTCATGTTCTTGGCAGCCGTCACGGCATCGTTGGCGACATCAGAATCAAACTCGCTGTAGCTCGTTGGCTTGCCGTCGGTAAAGAACACAACAATCTTCTTGGCGTCCGCGCGTCCAGAAGTTTTGATGTTTTTCTCGGCTTGTTTCATACCATAATCGGCACGCGTGGCGCCAGCAGGTTTAATGGAATCAATCGTTCCCTTAAGACCCTTTGCGCCGCCAACCGTGCACGCCGTCAACCCTTGCATTGTCTGCGAATAGTTGTAGCTATGGCTGCCGGAGCGATACGTGTCGTTTCCAACCTTATCAGTCTCATCACCCGCAAACTTAACAATGGCAACCTTATGCTGTCTATCGACGCCCTCGATACCTTCGTTTTGTTTGGCGATGGTGTCGATAAAGCTGTTCGCAGCGTTCTTCAGTGCATCGATACGCTTGGTGGAATCTCCACCGCCCATAGGATCATTCATCGAGCCAGAGGCATCCAGCACCATCACGATGTCAAGCGGCGTGGTAACCGTCACCTTTGAATTAGACGTCGAGGACATCGCCGAAAGCGTAGTCAAGAAATCCGACTCTTCGTTTTCTCCGGTTGCCATGACCGTCTTGTCGGTCCAGATTCGACCGACGTTTTGAGTCGTTACTTTATTGCCGCTGTGGCCGGCCGCCCATTTTTTCCCAGCGTCCGCTGGTGTCGGGGTCGACGACCGTCGACCCGCTCGCTGTCGGCCCGTCCATTCCCGTACTGGACCTGGCGTTGGCCTCGGGCAGCATGGCGAATGCTGCGGCTGGCAACACCAGCACTACGGCCAGTATCACCGCCAAGAGACCCCTCGTGTACTTACCCATCGCGTCTCCCTTCTCGCAGGATTAGACCTTGCATCAGCCTAAAGTTACGGAATGAGACACAATTAGGGCAGGTGACACACGTTCCAGATTCGGTTTTGGGTGTGAGACAAATGTCTCACCAAAGTTGAGACACAGCGTTTTCGCAGGAAAACAGGTGCGACTCGAGATTGACGAGCCAAAACGATCCGTTTTCCTCCGTCCCCGAGGGATCAGCTGGCGACACCCACCACGAAACCGGCCCGTCTACTACGTTTGACCCGATACCCCCGACCATGCCCACGTTTTACGAAAAACCGCAGGCGTTCTACCTGCACTGATAATTGTCCTTGGGGGAAGCGGGCACTGCGGGGGCGCGTCAACGGCGCGCGATTTCCGCGTCGCAGCGCTACCCTGATGCCGAACGCCGGGACGATGACCCACTGACCTGCTGACGCCTCTTCGGCCGTCCTCAAATCCGACCTGTCTCGCCCCGGCTTCCGCGACCCGGAGTCCTGCCATGACCTAATAGGAGCATGAGCGCGGACAATCGGACAAGCCAACTTGATTGTAGCGCTCCCGTCAGTGCAATGTCTGGGAGACCCGGGCGCGGGGCAGGCGGCAGACCGAGGGGAGCGAAAATGGAAGGCGAAACGGTCATCGCGGGCGTCGACACGCACAAGGACGTGCATGTCCTGTGCCTGCTCGACGGCCTCGGGAGGAAGATCCGGAGCGGGAGCTTCAGGGCCGACCCCGAGGGCTACGACAGGCTGGCGGAGGCGATAGGCGACCCGGGGAGCTGCACGGTCGTCGGCGTCGAGGGCACGGCGTCGTACGGGGCCGGGCTGACGAGGAGGCTCGTGGAGCTCGGGTACAACGTGGTCGAGCTGCTCAGGCCCAAGAGGGACAAGGCGAGGCCCGGCGAGGGGAAGAGCGACCCGCTGGACGCCGAGCGCGCGGCGCGCAAGGCGGCGTCCGGGAGGGGCTGCTCCGTGCCGAAGTCGCAGGACGGCTGGGTCGAGGCGGTGCGCCAGCTCTACGTCGCGCGCAGGCTGGCCGTCGCGACGTCCACGTCCTGCGTGGCCTGCGCGAAGTCGATGCTCACGACGGCCCCGGGCGCCCTGAGGGAGCGGTTCAGGGGCCGCGAGCGGCCGAAGGACCTCATGCCGCTGCTCGCGCGCGGGAGGAAGGCCGGCGACGCGCTCGAGGAGAGCGTGCTGGCCTCGCTGCGGTCCGTCGCGGCGGTCTGGAAGGAGGCCCGCATGGCGTACGACGAGAGGACGAGGAGGTACGTGGCGAGGCGGACCTCCGAGGGGAAGTCCCGGAGGGAGGCGGTCCGCTGCCTGAAGCGCTACATAGCGCGGGAGGTGTACCGCGTGCTCATGGACCCGAACCCCGACGGCGCCGCGCCGGAAGGCCCCGAGCTCGCGAAGATGCGCAAGGCGATGCGGGTGACTCAGAAGAAAGCCGCCGAAGGGCTCGGCCTGTCCGCAGCCACACTCGGGCACCTGGAACATGGGAGACGGCGGTCGACGAAACTGGAGAGGAGGTATTACGAGCTCCTGTGCGAATTGAAGGGAGCGCTCCCGCAAACTGCCTCTTGACAACTTATAGGAGCGTCGGTTTTGGTTTCGCGATTTTCGGCATGGTCGGGGGTTCGCTCTCCAGCCCCGTAAACCGGCATAGTTTTGTTCGCGGCGGCCTGACCGCGCGTTCACGCGCGGGGCCGGTGGGGCATTTTTGCCCCGCCGGCCCCCATTCCAGCTCTATTCCAACGCTACTCCGGCTTGGTTTCTACCGTGGGAGTCTTGTCCGCTGCGACTGGGGTGCGGGCGGTGTCCATAGTCAGGCAGTGCTTGGGACAGCTTTCGATGCACTCACCGCACACCACGCAGGCATACGGGTCAATCGACCACGTTCCGCCCTTGCGATCGACCGCGAGCGCGCCCGCCGGGCAGCGACGCGCGCACATGCCGCAGCAAATGCACACGTCCATGTCGTTGACGATGTGCCCACGCAGGCGCTCGGGCGCCGCCAGCTTCTCCTGCGGATAGCACACTGTGACCGGCTGCTTGACCATAGAGCCCAAGGCCGTCTTGGCAAATGTCAGCAAACTCATGCCGCGCCTACCTTTCCGTGCAGCTAATGCAGGGGTCGATGGTCAGGATAATCATGGGCACGTTGGCAAGGAGCACGCCCTGCAGCGCATGCGTCAGACCTGCCAGGTTCTGCGACGTCGGCGTGCGCACGCGAAAACGGCCCAGGCTCTTGGTGCCGTTGCCGCGCACATAGTAATACGCCTCGCCGCGCGGCTGCTCAATCACAACCTCACCGCGCGCGCCGTCGGCCGGCGTGAGCTTGGTGCGCCCGCCGATACCGTCGTGCGGAATCTTGCCCACAAGCTCCCTGATGATGTCCATGGCCTGCGTGACCTCGGCACAACGCACCTGACAGCGAGCATAGCAGTCGCCGTCGGTGGCAACGATGGGCTCAAACGCAGCCAAGTCCGCATAGGCACCGTCGCCGAACATGCGCACGTCGTAGTCCACGCCCGAGGCGCGTCCAAACGGACCGACCATCGACAGATCAAGCGCGTCCTTCTTGCTGATCACGCCCACGCCATGCAGGCGTTCGCCGCAGCTATTGTCGTCCAAAAACGTATGCACCAGGGCCTCGTAGTCGGGGCGCATGGCGTCAAGCGTCTGGACGATGCCGGCCAGCTCGGAGTCCTCGATATCGTGCTTAAGGCCGCCGATCTCGTTAATCGAAAGGATCACGCGGCCGCCGCAGGTGCTCTCAAAGATCTTGAGAATCTGCTCGCGCAGGGTCCACGAACGATAGAACAGCGCCTCAAAGCCAAAGGCATCCGCGAGCAGGCCCAGCCACAGCAGATGCGAGTGGATGCGCGAAAGCTCGTGCAAAATGGTGCGGATATACTGCACGCGACCGGGCACCTCGATGCCGAGCATGCGTTCGCAGGCGCTAGCATAGCCGCAGCTGTGGCCCACGGCGCAGATGCCGCAGATGCGCTCGGCGATGTAGCCAAACTGATGCATATCGCGCTTTTCGGTGAGTTTCTCGAGCCCGCGGTGCACAAAGCCGATCTGCGGAATTGCCTCGATGACGCGGTCGTCCTCGATAACTAGGTCCAGATGAAGCGGCTCGGGCAGCACCGGGTGCTGCGGGCCAAACGGAATAACGGAGCGATGTGCCATGGACCTTACGCCTCCTTTTTCTGCTTGTCGCGGGCGGCCTTGGCGGCAAGCGCCGCGCGGACCTTGGCTGCTTTCTCGGGATCCATGGCGGCGAGCTTTGCCTCCATCTCGGCAGCCTTGAGCGCGGCCTTCGCAGCGGCATCGTCATGCTGAGCATCGGAGCCGGCAGCCGCAGCGGGCTGGGCCACGGCAGCGCCCGCAGCATCGCCGACACCCGCAGCGCCCTCCCCCGCAGCGGCCGTGGCAGCGGCGGCCTTCTCGGCCGCAGCCTTGCGCGCCTTGGCCTCAGCAGCGGCACGCACCTTCATGGCTTTCTCGCGCGCGGCCTTCACCTCGGGTGTGATGACGCTCATGGGCTCGGCAGTCGAGACCTGGTAGAAAAAGCCCTTAAAGTCAATCTGCATGTCAGTGATGGCAAGACCAAACAGGTCATGCGCCTCGTTCTCAAACGGGAACACCGCCGGATAGTACGAGCTGATGGACGGAATCTCCTGGTACCGGTCGATACCCTCGACCACCAGGTTCTCGATCGCATAGTTGCCGTCCTGCGCGATATGCTCCCGAGCAGCGCGGACGTTGATGAACGTATAGACCAGGCGATACGAGCCGTCGTCCACACAGCGCTCGGCGTGCATTTGCACAAAGCGCGCGCCGACGCCCTTGAGCGCCTGGACATGCGACAGAAGCTCGTCGATCCCGACGGTGGTATAGATTGCCTTTTGCATTACTCGGCCTCCTTTGCAGCGGCGGGCGACTCAGCAAGTGCGTCGCCAGCGGCGGGCGCACCGTCAGCCGTGCCCGCGTCGACGCCGGCCTCAGCCGCAGCCACAAACCCGTCCTCGCCCAGCTCAACGCCACCGTCCCAGGTTGCGGCACCGCCCACGGTGAGCGGGTCGCCGCCGGCGCGCATCACGGCCTCCTTCTGGTCCAGGATGCCGCACGCCTCCACGATGGCATCGATCACGGTCTCGGGACGAATGGCGCACCCGGGCGCGTACACGTCCACGGGAATCGCGCGGTCCACGCCGCCGATCACGTTATACGCATCGCGGAACACGCCGCCCGAGCACGCGCAAATGCCGCACGCCACCACGCACTTGGGCTCGAGCATCTGGTTGTAGATCTGGCGCACGACGGGCAGGTTCTGGGCATTGACCGAACCCGTCACCAAAAAGATATCCGCATGCTTGGGGTTTCCGGTGTTGACCACGCCAAAGCGCTCCGCATCGAACAGCGGCGTGAGCGAGGCCAGCACCTCGATATCGCATCCATTGCAGCTCGAGCCGTCGTAATGAATAACCCACGGCGAGCGCGACATTTTATGATCCATGGATGCCGCCTCCTAAATAAACACGTCGACGAGGATGGGCATAAGGTTGAGCAGGCCAAACACCAGCGCCACGCCCCAGCCGAGCTTAAAGCAGCTGCGCCAGGTGCTGCGGGCAAAGGTGTTGTCGATCAACACCTCGACGAAGTACGTCGCAGCCATCACGACCAGGGCTACGACCCAGCTCACGGGGTTGTCCCAAACAAAGAACATGCCCACCCACATCAAAAACAGCACGGTCTCGCACCAGTGCATAAGGGTCATCTTGGCCAGCGTGCCGCCGCTCATCTCGGTGGCGACGCCCTGGACAATCTCCTGATGCGCGTGATGCGAGTACGAAAGGTCAAACGGCGACTTGCGCAACTTGATGGTAAGCACCGCGAGCAGCGCGAGGAAAATGGGCGCGCTGTACACGATGATGGGGGCCGACTGCCCCGTCACGGCGATGGAATCAAAGCTATCGGTGGCAAGGTACAGGCCCACGCTCATCAGCAGAACGGCGGGCTCGTAACTCATGACCTGCAGCAGCTCGCGGTCGGCGCCAACCTGGGCAAACGGGCTTTGCGTCGAGGCGGACGCCAGCACCACAAAGATCGCGGCGAGCGTCACCATAAAAGCGCACAGTAGCGTGTTAGAACCCGACACAAAGATGCCGCCGCCCACGACGGTGAAGATGAGCGCGCATGCCATATAGGTATCGTCCATGGTGTTTACGCTGGCAGGGGCCTTGCGCAGCAGCTTGGCAACGTCGTAGAACGGTTGCAGCAGGCGCGGGCCCACACGGCCCTGCATGCGGGCCGAAAGCTTGCGGTCAAGGCCGTCGATCAGGCCTCCCACAAGCGGCGCAATCAAGGCAAACGCCACGGTACCAATAAATATGCCCACGACACCCGAACCTTCAAAATACTTACCGCGCAGCACCGAGGGCGCGCTCATGGCAAGTCTCTCGGGCCCAATCCACGCGCAACACAGCAGCGCAAACAAGATAATGCTGCAACACACGACGCTACCCGCGGGGCCAATACGCTTCTCGCCAAGGGCGTCCTCCGAGTACCAATTGCGCTTTTCGGCCTTCACCTCGTGTCCCATCGAGCCACGGAAATGGCGATATTTGTCGGTCCCCACACCCGAAAGGTACACGTTGACGTGCGGTTTGTTGCTCACGCGGAATGAAGTCAGCAGCACCACGGCGATAAACGCCACGATAACCACCATCAGATACATGGAGTCCTTGCCAATAACGTACGGCACGCGGCCAAACACCATGGCCAAGTAAGGCGACACCAGGCCGCTCGAGATGAGCGGGAACGCCACGCAGCAAAGAATCAGCAGCGCGGCGATGGCGTTGAGGGCCATCCATTCGGTCTTATGGACATTGACCTCAACGTTTTGAGCCGTGGGGTCGACGCCCGAAAGCTTGGCAAGCCACTTGCCCCAGAAGAAGAACGTCGCGGCCGAGCCAAAGGCAAGCACCATGATCATGAGCACGTTGCCGGTCTGCGCGAACGCCACCAGGGCGCCCCACTTGGACACGAGCATGCCAAACGGTGCCACGAACATGCCCATGATGCCCAGCATCATCAGACGCGTCAGGTGTGGCATGCGGCTGAACATGCCATCCATGTCCTCGATATTGCGGCTGCCGATATGATGCTCGGCGGTGCCCACGCACAGGAACAGCAGCGACTTGGCCACCGTGTGGAACAGGATCAGGAAGATGGCGGCCCATACGGCCTCGGGCGCGCCGACACCCAAGCAAGCACTGATGAGGCCCAAGTTGGAAATGGTGGAGTACGCGAGGACGCGTTTGGCGTTGCTCTGCGAGATGGCCATGAGGGCAGCGAGCAAAAACGTGATGGCACCCACGCTCGTGACCATAAAGCCGGTCACGGGATAGATGGCATAGAGCGGGCTGAGCTTGACCATCAGGAACACGCCGGCTTTGACCATGGTTGACGAGTGCAGCAGAGCGCTCGTGGGCGTGGGGGCGACCATGGCGCCGAGCAGCCAGGTATGGAACGGCATCTGCGCGGCCTTGGTGAGGGCGGCGAGCGACAGCAGGACGACCGGCATCACCAGCAGCGCGGACTGCGCGGTGCCGGCGCCGGAAAGCTCAATCATGCCCGAGATGGTGAGCGGCATGCCGTTGAAGTGCAGGAACATAAGGCCCGCCAAAAACGCGATGCCGCCCAGCATGTTGAGGATGATCTGGGTAAAGGCGTTTTTGATGGCCTCGGGCGTGCGCGTGTAGCCAATCATGAGGAACGAGCACACGGTGGTGATTTCCCAACCGCAGAACAGCCACTCCAGGTTGTCGCTCGTCACGATGACGAACATGGCCGAGAGGAACAGGAACATGAGCGCCAGGAACTGCGGGCGACGGTCGGGCGCGGTCTGCCCGCGCAGCGCGGCCTCGTGCTCGTCGTGGGCTTGGAAGTCCTTCATGTAGCCCAGGGCGTACACGCAGATGAGGCTGCCGACAATGCCGACGGCAAGCACCATGATCACGCTCATGTAGTCCAGGTAGAGCGGCGTGGCGGTGACGGCTTCGGCCGCGGGCAGCGTCATGGCCGCGAAGGCAACGGAACCCACCAGCTGCACTATGCCGAATACTGTGGTGAGCGTGTTCTTATATTTGCGCGCGTTGTACAGGATGACGGCGCATAGGATCACGTCGATGACGGAGCTGATGATCGAAAGCACGTGCGAGACGCCCGGTGCAACTTCGAAGCTCTGCGGGCCCGTGCCAAAAAACATGACGGCGACTACAACCGTCACCGCCATGATGATGCCGGAGCCTATGAGCCCCACCGCATCGCGGGCGCGATCACCGCGCGCGAGCAACATGCCCAGCGCCGGTACCAGCGGAAATAGGGTAAGGACATACAGTAGCGTCATACCATCACTCCCCCATGCAAAAACGCTGCAAGTATTTAACGTTATAGCTCAATTGAGGTGTAGCGGTGGCAGGTTTTCGGTCAATTGGGGAGTTTTAGACGTGCGAGGCAGTGAGCATGTCCGCATTGGAGTAATGGGGCGGTTTCTCCTTGTCACGTTCGCGGGCGGGCGAGGCGTTTCGCGCGGTTTATTGGCCGCTTGGGAGGATGTCCCGAGAGACTCGCGCCCGCTCGCAATGTCGGCGCAGCAAGAAAAATGCGCCCCGTGGGCGCACCATCCCGTTTGCTATTCCGCCTTTTTAGCGCGCGGCTTGCGACCGCGCGGCTTATCGACCAGTGCGGACTCACCGCTCTCGCGGTACTGACGGCACCAAGCCTTGACCGAAGACTCGCTGGGAATCTTGTGCTTGATCATGGCCTCGCGAACCGTCAAGCCGTTTTCCAGACGGTCCTTAACCACAGCGAGCTTTACGTCGTACGAATAGGTGTGATGATGCGAACCGGCATTGAGAACGGCGTCAGCACCGCCCACGGCATACGCGCGGGCCCACTGACGAGCCGTGGCCTGGGGAATGCCAAGCTCCGCGGCGAGGGCGCGATGACCGACCCCCTCTTGGAGGATCTCGACGGCGCGCTGCCTAACCTCAGGCGCATGCGTGCGAGTCCTAGTTGCTTCCGACATACCTGCCACTTCTTAGCCTTAACCGTTAATCTGCTTTCTTACGTGCAAGTTAGATAGTAGCATTTTACCGTTTGCTCAAAGCAGTTAATTAAAATAGACGCGGCGTTATCTGGGCATTTGGCACCAAATTACGACATTTCTTTATCGATTATTTACGCTGGTAGCTGACTCGCAGCTAATCGTCATTCGCTTGTCAACAAAATTGGCATCTCTTTATATCCTTTGGTATAGAGGATATAGTTATTAACCCCTCCCCCAATATTTTTGAGTGATCTGCAAGGCAGTAGACGTCCTCACTCCTCATGATTACCGCGCATTGCCATCCACCGGAGCAAAACAAAAAGGGCGGGACCTGCTGCGCTTGCAGGCCCCGCACCGGTTGGCACCCGACGGGACACAGCCGGGCGAAACGGACCCGTGCTACCGTCCCGCCTGGCCGCGATGTTCAACTACAGCTCGTTGGCCGCGTGATACGCCGTGCGAATGGCGCTCGCAATGTCGGCGGTGCGCTCGCCCGAGCAGTCGCCCACGCAGGTCACGGGCACCGTCACGCCGTCCAGGTCAAACGCATTGGCCTTGGAGCCCACGGCCATCACCACGTAATCGCAGGCGATCTTCACCGGCTCCTCGGCGCCGTCCTCGGTGGTGCGAATGGCCTCCACGCCCTCGTCGGTAATGGCGGTCAGGCGGGTCTTCACGTGCTGCTCCACGTTGTGCTCGGCAAAGTCGCTCATAATCAGCGGCAGAATGGTCTCGGACTCGCCCGCGGCAATCTTGTCGAGCATCTCCACGATCGCCACCTCGCAGCCGTGCTGCAGCAGGTACTCGGCAGTCTCGGTGCCCACCAGGCCGCCGCCAATGACGGCGACGCGGCCCGTAAGCTCCACCTTGCCGGCCAGCACGTCCCAGCTCGAGACGACCTTGTCCGAGTCGGCACCCGGAACGGGGATGACCACGTCGTGCGCGCCCACGGCCACAATCGCGGCGTCGGCGGCGTTGAGGTCCTCAGCGGTAGCGGCATGGCTGAGCTCAACCTTCACGCCCAAGCCAGGCAGAATCTTCTCGTAGTACTCGACCGAGCGCATGATCTCGTCCTTGCGCGGAGGCGCAGCCGCCAGCACAATCTGGCCGCCCAAGTGATCGCTCGCCTCGTAGACGGTCACGTCGTAGCCGCGCTTGGCCGCCACGCGCGCGGCCTCCAGGCCGGCAATACCGCCGCCCACCACGGCGATCTTCTTGTCGCCCTCGCCCGGCTTGATAGCGACGGTCGCCTCGTCACCGTTCTCGGCATTGAGCACGCACGAGATGTACTTGCGGTTTTGAATCGCGTCGACGCAGCCCTTGTTGCAGTTGAGGCACTCGCGGATGGGCTCGCCCGTGGCGGCCTTCAGCGCAATGTCGGGGTCGCACATGAGCGAGCGGCCGTAGGCGATGATGTCGGCCGCGCCGTCTTCCAGAATCTTCTCGCCGGCCTCGACCGAAACCACGCGGCCCACGGTTGCCACCGGCACGGAGACCAGGGCCTTGACGCGCTCGGCCACGGGCAGCGTCCAGTTGTAGGGCATGGCACCCATGGGCGGAATGGTGTCGCCCATGTTGCCGGTGTGGTTGGCCTGTGCGACCTGAATCATGTCGATGCCCGCGCCCTCGAGCAACTTGGCGAACTCGCAGGCCTCGTCGGGCTGCAGGCCGCCCTTGCCGCGCGGCGTGCCGTCGGGGTTCTCCATGATCACGGGGAGTTTGTACTCCACCATCAGCTGCGGCGCGGCTTCCTTAATGGCAGCGACGACCTCCAGCGCGTAGCGAACGCGGTTCTCGAACGAACCACCGTACTCGTCGGTGCGCTGGTTGAGGATGGCCGAGCACAGCGAACCCACCAGGCGGTCGCCGTGGACCTCGATGGCGTCGATGCCGGCCTGCTGCGCGCGGGCGGCCGAGGCGGCGATGGCCTCCTTGATCTGGGTGAGCTGCTCTACGCTCGCCTCGTTCACAAAGTGCTGCATGTCGTGGTGCAGCTTGGCGTATGCCTGATTGCGGATCTCGTTGGACTCGGCCATCTTGGCGGCAAAGGCCTCCTCGTCGCCGGCGGCCTTGGCCTCCTGCGCGGCCTTGGCGGCGGCCATGGAACCCATGACCATGCGGCCGACACCGGGCACGTCGTACTCGGGGTGGAACAGCTGCAGCGCGACCTTGGCGCCGTGCTTGTGGACGGCATCGGCCAGGGCCTTAAACGTGGGGATTTGGGCGTCGGTCGCCAGCTTGGGCGTGGGGCTTGCGGTCATGACGGGAGCGACGTCGCCGATGACGATGTAGCTCACGCCGCCACGGGCCAAGCGCTCGTAAAAAGCCAGGCTGCGCTCGCCAATGGAGCCGTCGCGCTCCTCGTAGCCGGTGGTCAGCGGCGGGAACATAATGCGGTTCTTGAGCTCAAGGGGGCCAACCGTAATGGGCTGGAGCAGCTTGGATGCAGGTGCGGTCATGGACATTCCTCTCTTGTAGGCGCGGCGGCGATGATGCCGCGTAGTTGTCTAGAGGATATGGCATGGGGGTACAGCGGCACAACGAAAATCGGCGGACAGCAGATGGCGGCAGGTGGATGGGGCGGGACGGCCCGTCGGTTTGTCTCAATCTGTAACAGTTACGCGGCGAAACCGGGGCTTACTGTTACAGATCGAGACAAACCAAACCCGCCTGCTAGAAAATCTCAATCTATAACAACAACTCGGCAAAATCCGTCCCTCGTGTTACAGATTTAGACAAACCGTCCAGGCGGGGACTCAACATCTCAATCTGTAACACCTAGCCGCCCAAATCGGGTCTAGATGTTACAGATCGAGATTTTGTTTGAGAGGCTGAGAATTGGACCGAAAACACGGTCCCGGAATAACAAAAAAGCTCGCCGGCTAGGCCGACGAGCTGCAAGTTCTTGGTCGCGGGGGCAGGATTTGAACCTACGACCTCCGGGTTATGAGCCCGGCGAGCTACCAGACTGCTCCACCCCGCAATGTCTGGGCGCCTCATGTGCGCAGGAAAGAATATTACTCGGGAGTTCGGTAAACGGCAAGGAAAATCTCGTAGAGCATAATTCCTTCATATTTAAACCCCTCAGCCCATATCACCGTAAACGAATCGCAGCCGAGCGCCGCCGGCAGCGCGTATACAATGGTGCGCGTCCTTTTACGCCGACACCTGGAGTAGACATGCTGCTCGCTATCGATATGGGAAACACGCAGACGGCCATGGGCCTGTTTGACGGAGACGAGCTGGTGCAGTCGTGGCGCATGCCCACCGACCGCTCCTATACCGCCGACGAGATCCACGTGCGCCTGATGGGCTTCTTTAAGATGTACGACCTCTCACTCGACGCGGTCGACGCGATCGCCTTTGCCGGCGTGGTGCCGCAGCTCTCGCGCGAGTGGCACGCCGTGGCCGACCGCATCGCGGCGGACGCCATCGTCATCGGGCCGCAGACGGCCGCCGTGACCAAGCTGCGCGCGGCGCGCCCCCAGGCCGTAGGTGCCGACCGCGTCGCCAACGCCGTTGCGGCCGAGACTTTCTACGGCGCGCCGGCAATCGTGGTGGACTTTGGCACCGCGACCAATATCGACGTCATCGATGAGGACGGTTATTACATTGGTGGGGCGATCGCGCCGGGCATCCGCATCTCCATGGACGCGCTTGCCGCCCGTGCCGCCAAGCTCGCCAGCGTGCCGCTCGAGGCGCCCGAACACGCCATCGGTCGCGACACCGAAGAGTGCATCAAGGTCGGCGCCGTGATGGGCGCCGCCGCCATGGCCGAGGGCTTGGTCGCGCGCATGAAGCGCGAGCTGGGCCGCGAGGACGCCACCGTTATCGCCACGGGCGGTCTCGCCGGCATCGTCGCCGATTCGACCGATGCCTTCGACGTGGTCGACGGACAGCTCACCATCAAGGGTATCTGCGAAATCTACCGCCGCATGCAGGAGCAGGGGTAAGGCGGGGTTTAAGTCGAGCGCGAGCGGCGAACTAGGCAACGCATCGGTCCTATTCCTCAAAATCGAAATTTTTTCGTTTTTGAGGAATAGGACTTTCTGCTAAGCCTCGCCGCACAACCACCTCGCCAGGTCCACGATCTGCACCCCATCGCGATCCGTGGCCTCGTGATGCGTGCGGGCAAGAATCATCTTGGGATACGCATCGCCAATGCTCAGCAGTGGCGAAATCTCGCGTTCAAACGTCTTATCCGAGCTGATGTCGTCGCTCACCTGAATGTAGAGCTTCTCGCTTCGCTTGATTGCTACAAAGTCTATTTCCTTTTTATAGAGTACGCCGACGTATACCTCATATCCGCGGCGCAGCAGCTCGATGGCCACCATGTTCTCGTACACGCGACCCCAGTCCATATCGCGTGTACCGAGCAGCGCGTATTTGAACGCATGGTCTGCCAGGTAATACTTCTCGCCGCTCTTAAGGTATTTCTTGCCGCGGATGTCATATCGACGAACTTTATAGAAGGCAAACGCATCGCACAGGTACCCCATGTACGCGCCGACCGTCTTGTTCGTTATCTTTAGCCCATCCGCATTCAAAACATCCGTAATGTTGCGTGCCGACGTAATGTTGGAAACGTTGTCCATCATGTAATCGGCAATGCGCAGCAGTGCCGATTCGTTTCTCACGTTATGCCGCTGCACGATATCCCTCACGATGAGCGTTTTGAAGACATTGGAGAGATATTGGTAGCGCTGCTCCTGCAGTGGATAAGGGTAAGAGCCGGACATACCGCCGGCTCTCGCGTACTCATCGAAGTCGCGATCGACCTCGCCCTCGTCACTATAGAAGCGATACTCCTCAAACGAGAATGGGAAAACCTCGATCTCGAACGTGCGCCCCGTAAAGAGCGTCGACAGATCGCTCGACAGCAAAAAGGCGTTCGATCCGGTGATGAAGATGTCGTACTGCTCGGATGCATGGAGGCTGTTGATCGCGCGTTCAAAGCCGTCGCACATCTGAACCTCGTCGATAAGCAGGAAGTTTTGCTTGTCGGACACTCGATGCTCTTTTACATAGGCGAGCAGGGCATGATATTCGAGCAGGCCCTCGAACTCGTCGAGGTTGTAATTGATATGGATGACATTCGAATTGGACAGATTTGCCTCCACGTAATCGCGGAGGGCCTCGAGCAATTTTGACTTACCGCTACGGCGAATGCCCGTTATGACCTTGATGTCCGGTACGCCAATAAGGCTCGTCAACGTGTCCATATATGACGTTCTATTGATGAGTTTCATTGGTGCCTCCCTGCGGTCTTCTATCGCTATTCCTCAAAAACGAAAATTTTTCAGTTTTGAGGAATAGGCTCTGCAACGAATATACCTCGTTAAAGGCCGAGCTGGCTTAATTCTATTCCTCAAAATCGAAAGATTTTCAGTTTTGAGGAATAGGGTGCTGACAACCCATTCCCCAGACAAGCAAGACCCTCCCCGGCACAGCCGAGGAGGGTCTTGTTATCATCGCTATCTTTGAACGCGGGCGCCTCGCGTTACAGTCCGCGAATCCGTACGGCCTCGGGCGGAAACTCCTGCTCGCCGGCATCAGTCTTGATGGTCGCGCGACCCCAGATGTCCAGGCCCGCAAACACACCGACCGCAAGCGGCAAACCGTTGGGCGACACCGCCGCGACCTGACGACCCAGCAGTGGCACCATGTCAAAGTACTCGCCCAGCACCGGAGCCAGCGGGCCGGCAGCGCCCTGCGGGGTGTTCGCGACGGCAGCCCAGGTATCCACGCGGGCCAGCACGGCGGCTGCCAATGCCTCGACCAGCGCCTCATCTGCCATATCCACGCCAAGCTCACCCAGCGCCGCACGCTCAATATCAACCGTCGCCGCGGCAAACATGCCCGCAGCACCGGCACCGCCGTTCACGGCAACACGCGCGAGCGACGTCTCAAACGCAGGCGCACCGCACACGATATCGCTCGGCCACTGGATACCCACCTTACCGGCAAGGCCCAGGCCCGGCGCCGAAGCCGTGCCCACGAGCGCGTCCATCATGCCCATCGCCGCCACAAACGGCAGGCCGTGGAAGGCGTGCATATTCACATCGGGGCGCACAACCAGCGAAAACGTCAGCGAAGCCTCGCCCACGCTCCAAGCGCACCAACCCGCGGACGCACCCTCGCGACCCGCGTCGCGCGCGGCGTCAAGCTCGGTGCCAGCGGCAACAGCATTCATCTCGATCATCTACATGCGCCCCAATTCGCCCACAATATGGCCCACGCGGTCCTCGGGCTCCTTGACCTCGACGCCGTTGTAGCGGAAGAACCGCGCCGGATCGTGCATCAGATCCTCGAGCGGCACCAGCACAAAGTCGCGCTCGCCGATCAGCGGATGCGGCAGGCGCAGCTTTTTGCCGCCGTGGGTCTCGCCGTCCATCCACAGCAGATCCAGGTCGATGGTGCGCGGGCCGTTGGCCTTGGCCTTTTTGGAGCGGTCGCGGCCCAGCTCGGCCTCGATCTTCATGAGCTCGTCGAGCAGCACCAGCGGCGCCAGCTCGGTCTTGATCTCGATGACGGCGTTGGCAAACGCGTCCTGGCGCATCTCGTAGGCCGGCTCGCTCTCGTAGATCTTGGAGGAGTTGGACACGCAGGTGAGTGGAATCTCGGCGATCATGTCGCGTGCGGCGCGGATGTTGTCACAGCGGTGCCCCAGGTTGGAGCCCACGGCCACAAACGCGCGGCGCGGCTGCGGCTTGGCAACCGCCCAGTAGCCGTTCAGGAACTGCGCAAAACCCGCGGCTTCGTGCACGCGCACGATGTTGGCACCGGCCTGGATGGCGCCCAGGCACACGCCAAACGTAGCGGCATCGCGCTCGGCGGCCTCGGTCACGCCCGAGACAGCGCCCACAAAGCGCTTGCGCGATACGGCGCACATGAGCGGATAGCCCAGTGACGCCATCTTGGCAGTCTCGCGCTGGATGACGATGTCCTCGTTGGCCGTCTTGCCAAAGCCCGGACCGGGATCGATGCAGATGCGGTCGCGCGACACGCCGGCGTGGATGAGCGCGCGGGCCTGGTCGGACAGAAAGCCCATGACGCGGCGCATGATGGGTGCCGAATCGGGCAGGGTGAAGCGGCGGAGCTGCGAGGTGGGCACGTAGGCTTCCTCGCGGCGGGCGCTGCGGCGCATCATGGCGGCCAGGTGGTCATTGGGCTCCGATGCGGCCTCGGTGGCTGCGGGCGCGGCCTCGGGCGCGGGTGCGACGGTCTCGGCGGCGGGGGCAGCCTGCTCGGCGGCCGGCGTCTCCTGTTCGGCTGCGGGCTCGGCTGCGGGCTCCGGGTCGCCAAACGGCAGCGAGGGCTGCACCACGCCGCCCGGAAGCTTGGCCTCCGACTTAGGCTCGCCCAGCAGCTTGCCACGACGGCGGCGGCCCGGCTTTTCGGCCTCGCGCGCGGCCTCGGCAGCCGCTTCGCGCGCCTTCTCGGCAACAAACGCCGCGGCCGAGGTATCGAGCTGCACCGTCGCGTGCGTGCGCGCGGGCGCGGCGACCTCGCCGGCGTGCATCACGATGACGCCGCAAGCGCTCGTCTTAACAAACTCGACCATCTTGGGGTCGGTGAAGCCGGTCACATCGTTGACGATCGAGGCTCCGCAGCGCACGGCCGCCTTGGCAACCGCCACATGACGCGTGTCGATCGAGACGATGGCGCCCTCCTTGGCCAGTGCGCGCACCACGGGCAGCACACGGCGGGCCTCCTCGTCGGGGTTGACCGGGGTAAAGCCGGGGCGCGTGGACTCGCCGCCCACGTCGATGATGTCGGCGCCGGCATCGAGCATCGCCAGGCCGTACTCGATAGCGGCATCCGGGTCGAAGTGCTCACCGCCGTCGCTAAACGAATCGGGCGTCACGTTGAGGACGCCCATGATGCGCGGACGGTCAAAGCTGAGCTCGTACTTTCCGCACCGCCATGTCTTGCTGTCGTTCGCCATGAACATCCTCCTCAAATGCCCACGCCGCCACGCTTGGGCGCTGGCGGCGGGGTCGCTTTGCAATCAGTCTTTCTATTGTATCCGCGCGCGCGGGCTAGAACGCAAACGCGGCCGCGATGTCGCAAGAAATCAGCAGGTCGGCATTTGCATCCTGATCGGTGGGCGCCAAATTGCAAATGGCCAGCGTATCGCCGGTAAAGTATCGCGTAAGGCCCGCCGCCGGATACACCACGAGCGAGGTTCCGCCCACGACGAGGGCGTCGGCTGCGGCGATGGCGGCAACGGCGCCGGTAAGCACGCGCTCATCGAGCGGCTCTTCGTAGAGGACCACATCGGGCTTGATGCGACCGCCGCACGCAGGACACACGGGCACGCCCGCGGCATCCTCGTGCTCGCGCGCGCAAATCCACTCGGCGCTATAGACCGCGCCGCACGACTGGCAAATGTTGCGATGGACCGATCCGTGCAACTCGAACACGCGCCGCGAGCCGGCCATCTGGTGCAGGCCGTCGATATTTTGCGTCACCACGGCATTTAGCTTACCGGCGCGCTCCAGCTCCGCCAGCTTGGTGTGGCAGCGGTTGGGCTTGGCGCCAAGCGCAATCATCTTGGTGCGGTAAAAGTCATAGAACTCGGCCGGATGCGCCTCGTAAAAGTTATGCGAGAGCATAGTCTCGGGCGGGTAGGCAAACTGCTGGTGATACAGGCCGTCCACGCTGCGGAAATCGGGGATGCCGCTCGCCGTGGAAACACCGGCGCCGCCAAAGAACACCACACGCTTGTGGGTACCGAACAGCTCCGCCAGTGCGGCGGAGGCCTGCTTGGGGTCCGATATTGCCTGCGTCATATGAGTCCTCCGTCCTTGTTGGTCGGGCAGCGTCGGGCGACATCCCGGCATGCGGCCTTTGAGTCAGCACGCGCGGAGCCCACCCCGCCCCTGTTGCGCTAATCTTAAGCCTGCCAACCCCGTCGAAAGGACACCATGCCTCAGACTTACACTTTCGCCTCGTGGAACGTCAACGGCCTGCGCGCCGTGCTCAAAAAGGACCCGAGCTTTATCCAGATCGCACAGGAGCTCAACGTCGATATCCTGGCGCTACAAGAGACCAAGCTGCAGGAGGGCCAGGTTGATATCGACCTGCCCGGCTATCACCAAACCTGGAGCTACGCCGAGCGCAAAGGCTATTCGGGCACTGCGGTCTTTAGCCGCCAGGAACCGCTGCGCACGCTGCACGCGGATGCGCTGCAGCCCTACGCCGGCGAGGGAGAGGCGGCCGAGCTCGTCGCCCAAGCTGCGACCGAGGGCCGCGTCTGTGCACTCGAGTTCGACAAGTTCTGGTTTGTCGATGTATACACGCCCAACGCCCAAAATGAGCTCGCGCGCATCGACGTGCGCATGGCCTGGGACGATGCCTACCGCGGCTTTTTGAGCGCGCTTGAGCGCGAAACCGGCAAGCCCGTCGTAACCTGCGGCGACTTTAACGTGGCACACGAGGAAATCGACCTTAAGAATCCCAAGTCCAACCGCGGCAACGCTGGCTTTTCGGACGAGGAGCGCGGCAAGTTCACCGAGCTGCTCGACGCAGGTTTTACCGACACCTGGCGCGCGGCGAATCCCGATGTTGAGGGCGTCTACAGCTGGTGGAGCTATCGCTTTAATGCCCGCAAGAACAACGCAGGCTGGCGCATCGACTACTTCCTGGTAAGCGACGCAATCGCCGACAACGTACGCGACACCGGTATCCGCGGCGACATCTTTGGCAGTGACCACTGCCCCGTCACCCTCACGCTAGAGCTCTAGCCCCAAGTAATTCCTGGGGGACGGAGGAAAACAGATCATGTGACCCCTCTCCCCCTATAAGCTGCGGTGGAATAGTTCCTGTTTGGGCAGCAAATAGCCAAAAACGAGAACTATTCCACCGCAAGTTCGCGAGGAAACGCGAAATGCCTTACAGCCCGTATTTCACGACGACACGGTTAATGCGACGGCACCAAGGCTTGTACAAGGCGGCCAAGAACACGCAGGTCGCAAAGCCGTGCGTAATATCGAACGGCACTGCCGTGGCAAGACGCGCCACGGCACCCGCCCAAGTAAGCGGCTGCACAAAACCAATGATGTCATACGCGTTGATCACCACGCCGTACAGCAAACCCGAAGCAAAGCCGTAGGTCAGTAGCGCCGGCATGCGCACGGTTCCATCCGCACGGTCGAACGCACCGGCATGCGCCAGCGCACCGCCAACATAGCCAACCAGGCCCCAGGCATACATCTGCCACGGTGTCCACATGCCCTGTCCAAAAAAGAAATTGCTGGTCAGCGCCGCCAGCGCGCCAACCATAAAACCATTGCGGCGACCAAGCGTCGCCCCCGCGATAATGGCGATGGCGCTCACCGGTTTAAAGTCGGGAATGGGCCCAAACAGGATGCGCCCCGCCGCCGCCAGCGCCGCCAGCACCAGCGTGGGCATAATCTGGCGCAAACCCGGACGAGATGCCTCGTAACCCGCAAAGAACAGTGCGAGCACCAGCGCCACCACAACCAGCATGGCCAACGCTGCCTGCCCAACACCCGACAGCAACGCCGCAGCCATCACCGCCGGCACCGCCAACAACAGCGGGACCTCCAGTTTTGCAAGCAAGCGCGAGAAACGACAGTCCGTCATCCCATCACGCCCTATAGAACACGTTGTCGGCAAAGAAGTCGGCCGGGGGCTCCATGCAGGCAATCTCGCCGTCAAACATCATGGCGACGTCGTCGGCTGCCTGCTCGGCAAAGTCCAAATCGTGCGTAGCCATGATGACGGTGCCGCCAGCCTTCGCATGGTCACGCAGGGCGCGGGCGATGATGCGGCGGCTCTCCAGGTCCAAGCCCTTCGTGGGCTCGTCAAGCAGCAGCAGCTCGGGGCCGATCAGCAGCAGCTTTGCCAGCGCGAGCAGCTGGCGCTGTCCGCCCGAGAGGTCGTAAGGGTGGCGCGTCTCCAAGCCGTCCAATCCCAGTTGCGCCGCACGCTCCCGCGCCAAGTTCTCGTCATATCCGCAGGTCGAGGCCCATTCCATCAGCTCGTCGCACACCGTCTCGGCAACCAGCAGGGCCTTGGGGTTCTGCGGCAGCAGCGCAGCCGAGGCCGCCCCGCGCACCATACGACCACGCTGCAGCTTGGCAGTCTTGGCCAGCACCGAAAGCATCGTCGACTTGCCGCAGCCGTTACCGCCCACAACCGCATGCACCGCGCCAGCCGAAAACGACGCATCGAGCCCGCGCAGCACCCAGCCGGACGCTCGATCGTAGCGAAACCAGCCTTCCGACAGGGTGGTAGCCGACCCGCCGTGCATTTTTTGGAGTATTCTGCTTCCATCCGTGCGCGAGAAGGCTTCCGAGCCGTTCTCGAGCGACGTTTGCGCCACAAATTCGGACGATTTGTCCAATTCCGAACTTTTTTTCGCGCTCGATACGTCCCCGGGCGGCTCCAGAGAGCCCAAATTGTCCTCACGCCTGCTGAATACTCCTTTATTTGCACATCGGATGGCACCCCACCCCAACATGTCATCGGAAAACAGCGATTCTCGGCGTCCCAAAGAAGCCATATCCGTCACCTCGCGCACGCGACCGTCCTCAATCCGGTACGCACACGTCGCGTATTCGAGCATTGGGCGCGGCTGATGCGTCGCCACAACAACCGTGCAGCCCAGCTCGCGATTCACACGAAACAGCGCATGCAGGAAATTCTTCTCGACAACGGGATCGAGCTGAGACGTGGGCTCGTCGAGTAGCAGCACACGCGGACGCAGCGCCAGGACGGCGGCAAGCGACAGCAGCTGCTTGCGGCCACCCGAAAGCGTGTCGGTATCGCGATGAAGCCAATCTTCCAGCCCAAAGAAATAGCTGGTCTCAGCTACGCGACGGCGCATCTCATCACGTGCTAGCCCCAAGTTTTCCAGGCCAAACGCCATCTCGTGCCACACGGTTTCGCACACGATCTGGTTCTCGGGATCCTGGAACACATAGCCCACGCGCTCCGCCGATGCCCGCACATCCATGTCGGCGACGGGCTCGCCCAGCACGCGCAGCTCGCCGGAGCGCGTACCCGCAGGCGCGATCTCGGGCTTGAGCAGCGACAGCAGCGTCGACTTGCCCGAACCGGTACCGCCAACAAGCAGTGCAAACGCACCTTGGGAAACAGACCAGTCGAGCCCCTCGAGCACCGCAGCATCAGCATCGGGGTAGGCAAAGCTCAGGCTCCGCACCTCAATCGCCGGCATATCCGGGCCGCACGCCGCGCCCGACACCGGGCCCCTATCCAACCGAGCCATCAGCCAAACCTCTTCTCATCAATCGCGTGCAACGCGCAAGGCAGCACCATCCAGGCAGCGTACACAACATAGCCCGGCCACGGCGCCGGCACCAAGAGCTGAGGATAAAACGAATACTGCGTCGTCGCGGTCCACGCCACTGTCACCGTGACCACGCCAAACAGTGCAAGCCCAACCAGCGCGGCAACATCGCCGCGCCCCAGCCGATACCGCGCATACGTCGTACGACGCGTCGCGGCACCCCACCCGCGCGAGCGCATCGCGTCCGCGCGCTCCAGCGAATCTTCCATGCCCCAGCCCATCAACACACTCGATGCCCGCAAACGCGAACGCACGGGGTCGGCCGGCGCGCGGCCCGGTGCATCGATCGCATCCTGCACCGCCAGCACCGTACGACCGCGGCGCAAAAACTGCGGGATAAGCCTCATGCACATCGAGATCATGAGCGCGATCACCGGCGCGGCATTACCCAGCAGCGCGAGCACCTTGTCGTATTCGAGCATCGACGCCGCGGCCTCAAACCACAGCACGCTCGCCACAAACAGCCCGCCCATGCACAGGCCGTAAACCATGCTCTCTAGATACACCGCACGCATGCCAATACGAAACAGCTCCGTCGAACCCGAAGCGCTAAACAGTGGATTGACCAGCGCGATAATCAAAATCACCGGCAGCTGCCAGCGGAGTGCGCCCAGCGTGCGGGCAGCCCCACGCGTCGCAAATCCATACGCCAGCCCGCCCGCAAGTGACAGCGCAATCAGCACCGGCTGCATCGAGAACATGGTGAGCCCCAGCGTCAGCACTATATAGAGTGCCGGCACAGCCGGATGCGACATCGAGAATGCCGCGACGGGCTCGCCGCCAAACCCCTCTCGTATGTTGTCCACGGGTACCTCCGTCCCCTCGCTCAAACGACAGCTCCGCAGCACCGCCAACGCCGCACGCAAGCAGCGCAAACGCCACGCCGGCGGCGCAAGCCTCAACCGCCGCAAACCAATCGTTACGCGCTCGTCATATGCCTGCGGTATCATATTGCGCCGTGTATCGTTTCCAAACACACGTCTCTATAACGTAACAGGAGATCACATGGACGCAACCGCAATTATCCTCGCTGCCGGCGAGGGCACCCGCATGAAGTCGAACCACTGCAAGGTTTCGCACAAGATCCTGGGTAAGCCCATGGTCCAGTGGATCGTCGACGCTACCATCAAGGCCGGCTGCAGCCGCGTCGTGGTTGTCATCGGCAGCCACGCCGACGAGATGCGCGCCCTCATCGACGGCGCCTACGCCAGCAGCGCCACCAAGGTCGAGTGCGTCGAGCAGACCGAGCGTCTGGGCACCGGTCACGCCGTGAAGGTCGCGCTCGAGGCCTGTGGCATCACGCAAGGCCCCGTCGTGGTGCTCAACGGCGACCTGCCGCTCATCACTGCCGACACCGTCGCCAAGTTCGCGCAGACCGTCGCCACCGGCGAGCTCGCCTGCACCGTCATGACCATGACCCCGCCCGATCCTTTTGGCTACGGCCGCATCAAGCTGGGTGCCGATGGTCAGATCGAGCGCATCATCGAGCAGAAGGACTGCACGCCCGAGCAGGCCGCCACGCTGCTGGAGTGCAACGCCGGCTGCTACGCCTTCGACGGCGCGCAGCTCGCCGCCCACATTAACGAGATCGGTAACGACAACGCGCAATCCGAGTACTACCTGCCCGACATGCTCGAGATCCTCAAAGGCCACGGCCAGGCTGTCTCCATCTTCCACTGCGACGACTACCGCGACGGCCTGGGCGTCAACAGCCGCATCCAGCTCGCACAGCTCACCGCCATCGCGCGCGACCGCATCAACGAGCACTGGATGGCCGAGGGCGTTACCTTCATCGACCCCACGCAGGCCTGGATCGGCCCCGATGCCGTTATCGGCCGCGACACCGTCGTGTGGCCGCAGACGCACCTGATCGGCCACGTCACCGTGGGCGAGGAGTGCCAGCTCGGCCCCAACAGTCGCCTCACCGACACCACCGTCGGCAGCGGCTGCACCATCGATGAGACCATCGCCATCGAGGCCGTCATCGAGAACGGCGTCGACTGCGGCCCGCGCGCCTACCTGCGCCCCGGCACTCACATGCTCGACGGCTCCAAGGCCGGCACGCACGTGGAGATCAAGAAGTCCACGATCGGCGAGGGCTCCAAGGTGCCGCATCTGTCCTACATCGGCGATACCACCATGGGCTCCGGCGTCAACGTGGGCGCGGGCTCCATCACCTGCAACTACGACGGCGTCCACAAGCACAAGACCGTCATCGGCAACGACGCCTTCATCGGTTCCGACACCATGATGGTCGCGCCCGCCCAGATCGGCGACGGCGCGCTCGTGGCAGCCGGCTCCGTCATCACCGAGCCGGTCCCGGCCGACGCGCTCGGCCTGGGTCGCGCCCGTCAGGTTAATATTGAGGGCTGGGCCGCCGATTATCGCCGCCGTCTGCACGAGGGTGACGAGGTATAACGTTTTACCAAGCACAAAAGGAGCTGTTCCATGGGGACGGCTCCTTTTTCTATCGTGACCTGCGCGACCGGATGAGTGGTCGGTTCGTGTCCGTTGGCGGTAAAGACGTTATCAAGACTCGATAAACCCCGCCGCGCGGTTACAATGCAACAAGGCATCTATATGGCATTCGATGTATAAAGGAGAAGGGTAATGCCGATTAATGATCCCGAGAAGTCGGAGAATATGCGCAAGTCCATCCGCGTGTATTCCGGTTCCTCCAACCGTCCCCTCGCTCAGAAGATCGCTGAGTACCTTGGGGTCGAGCTTTCGGGCCTTACGCTTAAGCAGTTCGCCAACGGTGAGATTTACGCCCGCTACGACGAGACCGTCCGCGGCGCCGACGTCTTCCTGATTCAGTCCGTGGCCGGCGGCAACGTCAACGACATGCTCATGGAGCTGCTCATCGCCACCGACGCTGCCAAGCGCGCATCCGCCCGCTCCATCACCGCCGTCATCACCCACTACGGCTATGCCCGCCAGGACCGCAAGGCCGGCCCGCGCGAGCCCATCACCGCCCGCCTCGTCGCCAACCTGCTCGAGCGCGCCGGCGTCAACCGCATCATCACCCTCGACCTGCACCAGGGTCAGATCCAGGGCTTCTTCGATATCCCGGTTAACCACCTGTCCGCGCTGCCGCTGTTTGGCCAGTACTACAACGACATGCACTTCGACACCGAGAACCTGGTTGTCGTCTCCCCCGATGTGGGCCGCGCCAAGGCCGCCAAGAAGCTGTCCGACATGCTCGGCTGCGACCTTGCCATCGCCCACAAGGGTCGTCCGCGCCACAACGCCGCCGAGGTCATGGGCATCATCGGTGACATCAAGGGCAAGACCTGCATCATCAACGACGACATGATCGACACCGCTGGCACCCTGTGCGCCAACGTCAAGGAGCTCAAGGCCATGGGCGCCGGCGACATCTACGTGTGCGCCACCCACGGCATCTTCTCCGGCCCGGCCATCGAGCGCCTGAACGACGCCCCGATCGTCGAGTGCGTCGTCACCGACGCCATCCCCGTCGAGGTCGGCGGCAAGATCAAGACCATCTCGGTCGCCGAGGAGTTCGCCCAGGCCATCTCCGCCGTTTACCACGAGGAGCCCGTCTCCACGCTCGTCGGCGGCGACTTCGCGCTGTAGTCGCATCGTCCTTGCAACCCGGCGCATCGCCGTCGGAACAGAAGAAACCCCCGCGCTCCCCCTTGCTTCGCAAAGGTCGCGCGGGGGCTTCTTCTGTTCCGACGGCTCGCTCTGCCGCGACCGTGCTTTTGTCTGGTGGGATTTCGCTGAAACGAAGTCTCGCCTTCGGCGGGCGTGGTAGCCTTTGTCGTTGATTGAACTATTTATGTAACGAAAGGACAAACATGGCAGCTGCACAGCCGCTTAAGATTCGCATGGTTGCCGGACTTGGCAACCCTGGCGATGAGTATGCCGAGACCCGCCACAACGCTGGCTTCAAAGCGATCGACGAGTTGGCCCGTCAGGCCGGCGTCACGTACTGGAAAAACCAGGCCGGCGCCGAGGTCGCGCTCATCAACATCAACGACCCCGAGGAAGAGGGTGGCAAGCGCCAGATCGTGCTGGTCAAGCCGCAGTCGTATATGAACACCTCGGGCGGCCCCATCTCCAAGCTCTGCCGCGAGTACAAGATCAAGGCCGAAGAGCTGCTCGTAATCCACGACGAGCTCGATATTCCCGCCGGCGACGTGCGCGTCAAAGTAGGCGGCGGCCACGCCGGCCACAACGGCCTGCGCTCCATCATCGACAAGATGGGCAGCCGCGACTTTAGCCGCATCCGCACCGGCATCGGCAACCCTCCCGGCAAGATGGCAGTCGCTGACTACGTGCTCAAGCAGCTGCGCGCCCGCGAGGCCGAGGATTTCCAGGACACCTGCGCCCAAGCCGCCGACGCCGCCGGCTTGGCGATCGTGCACGGCGTGGTCTATGCCCGCGACCACGTCAACGGCGCCGCTTCCGCCAACGGCAAGCACTAAAACCTACCATTTAGGGACAGGTTTATTTTGGCAGCGTTTATCTGCGAAAACGCCGCAACGGCCGCATCGCAATAAACGCTGCCCCGCCATACATACGTAGCATCCCAAAGGGGGCCGGTCTCACCGCAACGCGAGACCGGCCCCCTTCGCCGTTTTGCCTGATAAAACCGACCAAAATAAACCTGTCCCTTTTTGGTAGGTCAGACGGGATAAACCGTTTTCCCACCTGCCGAAGAAACACGTAAACGGCATGGCCATGAGGGTATAATTTGCACCGTATGTTTGCACAACGCCTGTGCGCGTACGGTTATATTCGGGCTACCGTCCATTTCCGTGGAGGCACGGTTCGGCAGCCCTTACAAGAGAGGGGTTCTATGTATAAGATCCTGGAGAAGACGCAGTTCTCGGAGAAGGTGTTCAAGTTCCGCATCGAGGCGCCTGCAATCGCCAAACATGCGCACGCTGGACAGTTCCTCATGGTTCGCGCCAACGAGACGGGCGAGCGCGTCCCGTTTACCCTGGCCGGCTGGAACGGTGACGAGGGCTGGGTCGAGTTCATCTTCATGGTGATCGGCAAGACCACCGAGATGCTGTCCACCTACGAGGCCGGCGAGTCGCTGCGCGACGTCGTGGGCCCGCTGGGCGTTCCCACCGAGATGGCCGAGGGCCCCTGCGCCGTCATTGGCGGCGGCGTCGGCCTTGCAATTGCCTTCCCGGTCGCCAAGCACCTGGTCGAGACCGGTCACGAGGTGCACGCCATCATGGGCGCCCGCACCAAGGACCTCCTGCTCATGGAGGACCAGTTCCGCGAGCTCCTCGACGAGGACCACATCCACATCACCACCGATGACGGCTCCTACGGCGAGCAGGGCGTTGTCACCGCTCCGCTGGAGCGCCTGCTGCAGGACAAGGCCGTGAGCCAGGTCTTCTGCGTCGGCCCCGTTCCGATGATGAAGTTCTCGACCCTCACCGCCCAGAAGTACGACACCCCCATCACCGCGTCGCTCAACCCCATCATGGTTGACGGCACCGGCATGTGCGGCTGCTGCCGCGTCGAGGTGGGCGGCGTGACCAAGTTCGCTTGCGTCGACGGCCCCGACTTCGATGCCACCCTGGTCGACTGGGATGACCTTCGTGCCCGCCAGGCCGCTTACCGTTCCGAAGAGGGCGAGTCCCTCAAGGCCTATGAGGAAAAGAGCTGCGCATGCCACTAGTTAACGGTCGTTTCGTTGCCGATATGAAGTCGCCCCGCACCCCCGATAACGAGGAGCCGGCTGCCGAGCGCGCCTGCGACTTCCGCCCCGTCGACAAGGGCTTCACCGAGGAGATGGCGCTGGCCGAGGCTGAGCGCTGCCTCAACTGCAAGAAGCCGTTCTGTGTTGAGGGCTGCCCCGTCAACATCAACATCCCCCGCTTTATCGAGCAGATCCGCGAGAAGGACTTTGGCGGCGCTCTCGATACCATCCGCGAGGAATCCATGCTTCCCGCCATCTGCGGCCGTGTCTGCCCGCAGGAGAACCAGTGCGAGGGCAAGTGCATCCGTGGCAAGAAGTCCGAGCCCGTGGCCATCGGCCAGCTCGAGCGCTTCCTCGGCGATCGCCCCGAGCTCGCCTCCACGCCCAAGATGGCCCCCAAGAACGGCAAGAAGGTCGCCGTCGTCGGCTCCGGCCCGTCCGGCATCACCTGCGCCGGCGAGCTCGCCCGCAACGGCTTTGACGTCACCGTCTTCGAGGCCTTCTTCACCGGCGGCGGCGTGCTGGTCTACGGCATCCCCGAGTTCCGTCTGCCCAAGGCAGTCGTCAAGCGCGAGATTGACGGCCTGGAGGACATGGGCGTCAAGTTTGAGTACAACTCCGTCGTGGGCAACATGGCCACGGCCGAGGAGCTTTTCGAGCAGGGCTTCGATGCCATCTACGTGGCAACCGGCGCCGGCCTGCCCAAGTTCCTCAACGTCCCCGGCGAGAACCTGCCCAACGTCTTCTTCGCCAACGAGTACCTCACCCGCGTGAACCTGATGAAGGCCAACAAGTTCCCCGAGTACGACACCCCCACCAAGCACGGCAAGAGCGTCGTCGTCTTTGGCGGCGGCAACGTGGCTATGGACGCCGTCCGTACCGCTAAGCGTCTGGGCGCCGAGCACGCCATCATCGCCTACCGTCGTACCGAGGACGAGATGCCCTGCCGTCGCGCCGAGCTGCACCACGCCAAGGCCGAGGGCGTCGAGGTTCTGCCGCTCGTCTCCCCGCTTGAGTTTGTCGCTGGCGAGGACGGCTCCGTGTGCGCCGTCAAGGTCCAGAAGATGGAGCTCGGCGAGCCTGACGAGTCCGGCCGTCGTCGCCCGGTGCCCATCGAGGGCGCCATCGAGGAGATCCCCTGCGACGTCGCGATCTCGGCTATCGGCACCAACGCCAACCCCTTCGCAAAGAAGATCGGCGGCAAGATGGAGCTCAACAAGTGGGGCTACATCGTCGCTGACGAGGAGACCGGCCAGACCACCGATCCCCGCATCTGGGCCGGCGGCGACATCGTCACCGGTGCCGCTACGGTCATTCTGGCGATGGGCGCCGGCAAGAAGGCCGCCGCTTCGATCACCAAGAGCCTGCTGGGCGAGTAATCACCTACAGCGCTAGCCACCAATCAGAACCACCCTTAAAAAGGGTGGTTTGCTCTTAGGGTATAACCCACGGGC
>CAUEQD010000014.1 GCA_959019945.1 uncultured Collinsella sp.
ATCCAAGGGTTATACCCTAAGAGCAAACCACCCCTTTTAGGGGTGGTTTTGATTGGACCGGGCGCGCGCGTTTTATTGCACGCCGGGCAGATCTGTAAACCGTTCGGACGCTAAAACGAACCGACCGCGCCCTTGCTTCGTCAGGGGTGTTTGTTAACGGCTAAAATGGCCTCATTGTTACGACGTGCGCCGTGTTGGGAAGCGCGACGCCGCTTGTTTGGAGGAATGTCATGAAAAAGAAGCTGCTGCTTGCGCCCCTGATGGCCGCTCTGGTCGCGTGCGTGGTTCTGCTTTCCGGCTGCGGAGGCCCCTCGGTCGAGGAGCTCATCACCGAGGACCTCACGACTCAGTTTGATGAGGTCAAAAACGCTGGCGACGATTTCCTTGCCGGTCTGGAAGAGGCTTCGGGCGATGAGTTCGAGCAGCTGGGTATTGATCCCAAGGAGTACGCCAAGACCTATCTCGAGGGCTTTGACTACAAGATCGGCGACGTGACGGTCGACGAGGACAAGGGCACCGCAACTGCCGAGGTCACCATCAGCTGCAAGTCCATGAACCAGATCGTTGAGGATTTTGCCACCCAGTACCAGGAGAAGATCGCCGCGCTCGATTCGATGCCTTCCGATGACGAGCTGTACAAGATGGCCGGCCAGGTTATGGTCGATGTGACCAAGGCTGCTAAGACCAAGGACACCACGGTCACCTTCAAGTACACCTGCAATGACGACGGCGAGTGGTCTGCCGACGATTCCGCAACCAACGAGATGATGAATGCGATGATGAGCTAGGGGAGTTACGGCGTTTTACCAAACGCCGTAACTGCTCGACGCTGCAAACGCCCCTAAGCGGCAATCTGACGTTCAACTTCAAGGGCGCGACCAAAAGGTCAGCGCCCTTTCGTTTCACGTCACCTTGCTCGCTTAGGGGCGTTTTCGCTGTCCGTCCTCTACCTGTGACGTTGCCATGGTAGTCATTGGGGACGTTCTTGTTTGACCGGTCGTTTAAGAATGTCCTCAACGACTATGCTCTGGAGCGTCAAAGCGGGTCGCGCTTTTCGCTCGGCAGCATTGCCGCGGCCGCGTTGGGCGGCGGCTTCGTTACTCGCCCAGCACCAGCGCCGCGAGCTCTGCTTGGGTGTCCACCACGTAGTCGGCGCCGGCGGCTTCCAGCTCTGCGCGGCCGCGGAAGCCCCAGCTGACGCCCGCGCTCTTAAGGCCGGCGTTGTGGCCGGTCAGGATATCGACATTGGAATCGCCCACATAGAGTGTGGTTGCCGGATCGGCGTCCAGCTCCTCCATCACATGCAGCGTGACGGGTGCTTCGGGCTTGGGCGGAAACGCATCGACACGGCCCTGTACCAGCGCAAAGCGCTCGGAACCAAAATACTTCTCGATAAGCGGAGCCGCCGAGATGTGGTCCTTGTTGGTGAGCACGGCAAGCTGCACGCCCGCGGCGCGCAGACGGTCGAGCATCTCGATCGTGCCGGCATAGGGGGCAGTGTGGTCCTCCTTGTGATCGCCGTAATAAGCCCTAAACTCGGCAAGCGTCTGCTCAAACATACGGCCGTCGCCCGCATACTCGGCAGGCATAAAGCGCTCAACCAGCTTGAGCATGCCGTTTCCCACCTTGTAGCGGTACTCGTCAACGGCAAACGTGGGCCAGCCGTGTGCCTCGCAGGTATGGTTGCCGGCGGCCGCCAGGTCCTCGAGCGTGTTGAGGATGGTGCCGTCCAAGTCAAAGATCACATGAGAAAAAGCTGCTGCCATGAAAGCTCCCGTCACTGGGTTTCAAAACGCACCTCATAATACTGGGCTTCCGTGTTGGGCGTGCTTGGAATCTGAACATCTCCAGGGATATCAAGCCGCATCGCGCCGACCGTGCGGTTCCGCCCTAGCAAATTCTCGGCAGCTGCTCTCCCACGAGCATGTCGAGGATGCGGGTCGAGCCCCAGCCGGTGCGCACGCGCACGGCGGGGCGGGCGCCCTCGGCAAGCGGCAGCACGCGACCGATGATGGCGGCATTCTCGCCGTAGCGGGCGGCGCGCATGGCGCTCAGCGCGGCATCGGCTTGCTCGGCCGGCACGACGGCGACCATCTTGCCCTCGTTTGCCACCTGCAGCACATCGTAGCCGAGCATTTCGCAGGCGGCCTGCACGTCGGGACGCACGGGCACGGCATCTTCGTCGACCTCCATGGCAACACCGCTGGCCTGGGCAAACTCGTTGAGTGTGGACGCCAGGCCACCGCGCGTGGGGTCGCGAAAGCAACGCGTGCCGGGCGCCGCGGCCAAAACGTCGGCAATCAGGTGGTTGAGCGGCGCGGCGTCGCTTTCGATCGTGCTCGAAAACGCCAGGCCCTCGCGTTGGCTCATGATGGCGATGCCGTGGTCGCCTAGCGTACCCGATACCAGAATGACATCACCGGATTGGCAGTTGGCGCCGCTGAGCGCTACGCCCGTGGGAACCTCGCCCACGCCGGCGGTATTGATATAGACGCCGTCGGCCCCGCCGCGCTCGACCACCTTGGTGTCGCCCGTGATTATGGACACGCCCGCCTCGCGCGCCGTTTCGGCCATCGTCTGCACAATCTGGCGGAGCTTATCCATGGGATAGCCCTCTTCGAGGATAAAGCCGCACGATAGGTAGCGCACGTTGGCGCCCGAGGTCGCGACATCGTTGACGGTTCCGCACACGGCGAGGCGGCCGATGTTGCCACCGGGGAAGAACTGCGGCGAGACCACAAAGCTGTCGGTCGACATGGCGATGCGCCCGCTCTCGGGCAGCGCGGCCACGCCGGCATCGTTGCCTTCGAGCAGCTCGGGCGACCCAAAGGCATCCAAAAAGACCTCATCGATAATGCGCTTCATCATCTGGCCGCCGGAGCCGTGGCCCAGCAGGACAGTGCTATCGGTGGCAGTACGGGACATATCGAAAACTCCAATCGTGGGTGGAATTATATGGGTGAGGCGCAGCGTCGACCGGTCCGCCGTTCGTTAGAACGGCGGAACCCATCAGCCGTGGTATCTAAAGTACGCCGCGCAGCTGCCTTCGGAGCTCACCATGCAGGGGCCGACGGGGTGTTCGGGCGTACATGCGTGGCCGAACAGCGGGCAGTCGTTCGGCGTGATGGCGCCGCGTAGCACGTCGCCGCAGCGGCACCCGCGTGGCTCGATCGTCGGTTCAATGGGCACGTCAAAGCGGGCGCCGGCGTCAAAGCGCGCGAACTCGGGGCGGATGGAAAGGCCCGAGGCGGGAATCGGTCCCAGCCCGCGCCACGTGGTGTCGCACGGCTCAAATACCTGCTCGACCAGCTGGCGCGCCACGGGGTTGCCGTCCGCATTGACGCCGCGGCGGTAGGCGTTATCGATCGCGGGTCTGCCCTCGACAACCATCTGGACCAGCATGCAGATACCCTGCAGAATATCGACCGGCTCAAATCCCGTGACCACGCCGGGGGTCTCGAACTCATCGACCAAAAACCCAAAAGGTGCCAGGCCTGTGATGGTAGCTACGTGACCAGGCAGGATAAAGCCGTCGATGGTGGTCTCGGGGTCGTTGGAGATCGCACGCAGAGCCGGCGGCGTGGTCTTGTGAGCACAGTAGACCGAGAAGTTCTGGAGCCCGCGCGCGTCGGCCTCCAGGATAGCGGCGGCAATGGTGGGCGTTGTGGTCTCAAAGCCGACGCCCATAAAGATGACCGGGCGTTCGGAATTTTGCTCAGCAATGTCGAGTGCGTCGAGCGGAGAGTAGACGATGCGGATGTCGCGCCCCGCCGCCTTTTGCGCGGCAAGCGAGGTGGACGATCCAGGCACGCGCATCATGTCGCCAAAGGTGGTGATGATGGCGCCGTCCATGTTGGAAAGCGCGATTGCGTGATCGATGTCGCGGTTGGCGGTAACGCAAACGGGGCATCCCGGGCCGCTTAGCAGTTTGAGTCCCGTCGGCATAATGGAGCGAAAGCCATAGCGGCCAATGCTCACGGTATGCGTACCGCAGACTTCCATAAGGTTGATGCTGCGGTTGCCGACAAGCTCATGAATACGATCGATGAGCTCGCGAGCCAGCTTGGGGTCGCGAAATGCCGAAAAGTCGATACCGGAGCGAACCGGCTGCGCCGCCGCCACTAGTATGCCTCGGCCGGGTTGGTGGCGAGCTGGTCCTCTTCGGCCAGCTCGGTCATGGTATTGACGAGCTCGAGTGTCTCTTGGGCTTCCTGCTCGTCGACAATCTGAATGCCAAAGCCGGCGTGCACGAGAATATAGTCGCCTACCTGCGCCGTCGGCACGAGGCGCAGCGAAACGGGGCGCTCGATGCCCATCATGTCGACGGTCGCCTTAAGGTCGTCGTCGCGTTTGACCACTTTACCGGGAACGGCAAGGCACATAATGTTCCCCTTTTATACGTTTTGCGCTGGATAGGCGCCTAATTACCCATCAGTTGATGGTAGCGCTCGCGGGAGTCACGAGCAAACGCGTTACACCTGTGAGACGGCGGCGGCAGGCTGGCAAAATAGCCTATCGCGACGCCGTCTGCGCGAGGCAAGCGCGAGCGATGGCGGCCTGACCGTAGGCGATGCAGCCGTCGTTGACGGGCACAGCGTGGGGGACCAAGACGGCAAGACCGGCGTCTTTGAGTTCGTGGGTAAGGAGCTGAAGCAAAAGCCGGTTCATGAACACACCGCCCGAGAGCGCGACGGTATCGAGGCCTTCGCGCTCACAGATCTCGCACGCGACGTGGGTCGTAGCGTGCGTAATGGCGATGTGAAACCCGAGGGCGAGCCTGTCGGCCGGCGCGCCTGCCTCGATTCCATTCAGAAGAGCTTCGATGAGCGGTTGGGGGTCCAAGATGGGGGAGTCGTCGGCAGACGTGGACACACCTGTATGATTGCCGTCGAGACGAACGGGCTTACTGCCGAGCGCGCGCCAGGCGGCGGCTTCGAGTTCGATGGCGGGCTCGCCTTCGTAGGTTGCCTTGCCGCAAATGCCCAAAACTGCAGCTGCGGCGTCAAAGAGACGCCCCATGCTGCTCGTGCGTGGGCTGTTGATGTTCCGCTCGATCATCGTAGTCGTGATGTTGCGCGTTTGCTCGTCGAGGGTGCTCAATAGTCCCACGGCACCCGGGTGCTCGAGCAGGCCGAGCTCGCTCAGCAGGGCAAAGGCATTGCGCCGGGTATCGCGCACGGATGCGGCACCGCCGGGGAGCGCCCAGGTGCGCAAATGCGCGGCGCGTTCAAAATCGGCAAGGCCGGCAACAAGAAACTCGCCGCCCCAAATGGTCCCATCGGTGCCGGCGCCGGTGCCGTCAAAGGCGATGCCAAGGACGCGCGCGTCGGTTGTAAGCTGGCCCGCGGCGATAGCCTCGGCCATTACGCTCGCGATATGCGCATGATGGTGCTGCACCTCAACAAGCGGCATACCCTGTTTCTGCGCCTGTTCGCGCGCCCACTGGCTCGACAGATAGCTGGGATGCATGTCGCATGCCAAGGCGGCAGGCGCCAGGTCAAAGAGATCTTCCAAGCGCGTGCGCGCGGCGTTCCAGGCATCGAAGGTCTTGCCGTTTTCGACATCGCCGATATGCTGCGACACAAAACAGGTTGCCTCGCCGTTCGCCCCTTCGCGTGTGAGCGCGATCGTCGCCTTTTGCTGCGGGCCGCAGGCGAGGATGCAGGGTACAGTGCCGTCGCATGCCGGCAGCGGTAACGGCTGGGGTGCATATCCGCGGGCACGGCGCACGGGCATAATGGCGCCGTCGACCACGCGCACTACAGAGTCGTCGTAGCGCGAGAGGATCGCGCGGTCGTTACCGAGCAGCGCATCGGCGATGCCGACGGCAACGAGGTGTTCCCAGGCAAGGTCGTCATCGGTCTCGATGGGCTCTTCGCTCAGGTTTCCGCTGGTCATGACGAGTGCGTGCATGCCGCGGGCTTCTGCTGCGGCAAGCAACAGATGCTGAAGCGGGGTGTAGGGGAGCATTACGCCGAGCTCGGGCAGGTCGCGCGCGACGGACGGTGCGAGCGCGAGGGCGTCGGGGGAATCGCCGCACTCGCAAACAGCAAGTCGGCGCAGCAGCACGATGGGGCGAATGCTGCCGGCCAGCAAGCCGCGCTCAACGTTGCTGACATGGCACAGGCGTTCAACGTCGGCAAGGTCGCGTACCATAACGGCAAGCGGCTTGTTGCTGCGGCGTTTGCGGCGGCGAAGCTCGGCTACCGCCTGCTCGTTGGAGGCGTCGCATGCCAAGTGAAATCCGCCCAGACCCTTGATGGCGACGATGCCGCCACAGGCCAGCAACTCAACACAGCGGTCGATAATGGCGTCGCTGGTTTCGCGCGTGGTGCCGACGGCCAGCGACGCGGCGGCTTCGCCCGGCTCATCGCCCACGCCCACTTCGCGCCACATGATATGCGGCCCGCAATCAAAGCAGGCATCGGGCTGCGCGTGAAAACGCCGGTCGAGTGGGTCGGCATACTCCGCGGCGCACTTGGGACACATGGGAAAACAATCCATCGAGGTGGCCGCTCGATCGTAAGGCAGCGAGCGGATGATGGTAAAGCGCGGCCCGCAGTTAGTGCAGTTGATAAAGGGGTAGTGATAGCGTCGGTCGGCGGGATCGAACAGCTCGCGCAGGCAATCGTCGCAGGTGGCGATATCGGGCGAGACGAGCGTCGTGTGCGCGGTCTGGTCCTGCGATGCTACGATGCGAAAACCCTCTTCATTGGCGGCATCCCAACCGTTGGCTGCCAGGTCCACAACCTCGACATGCTCTATGCGGGCTGCCGCAGGCGCATGCTCAGAAAGCGCGGCAACAAAAGCATCGAGCGCACCGGCCAGAGCATGCGCCTCGATATGCACGCCGTCGCCCGCGTTGAGCACCCAGCCGCAAATGCCGTGCGCCATGGCCTCGCGATACACAAACGGTCGCATGCCGACACCCTGCACAATGCCCGTTACATGGATATGCGCATGTCGCATGCGACCCTCCTTCGTTGAAATGTGTGCTGTTACAGCCCCAAGCTCTGCTTGGTGGCGGCGCACGTGAGCTCGCCGTGCTTAACGCCGCGCAGCCCCAGCAGGCGGTCGGCCAGCTCGTAGACGCGCTCGCCGCGACCCTTGAGCGCCAGAATCTCCAAGCAGTTGTGGTGATCCAGATGCACATGCATGGTTGAGACGATCTCGTCGGTGTAGTCGTGCTGTACCTCGTCCAGGCGGCGCGTCAGATCGCCGGTATGGTGGTCATAGATCATGGTGAGTGAACCGATGACCTGCTCGTCGGGCGTGCGCATCTGCTCCTTCGCGATCGAGGCGCGAATCAGGTCGCGTACGGCCTCGGAGCGGTTGGCCACGTCACCGCGGCGTGCGATCTGCTCGTCAAAGCGGCGCAGCAGATCGTCGGGCGCGGTCACCGAAAAGCGGACCAGCTCGGAGCTGGGGCCGCTGCAGCGGCAGCTCGCCTCGGCGTCCGCGCCGTGATTGTGCTCGTGCTCGGCCACGTTACACCAGTTTCACAGAGCCGACGGAGTTGTGATCTGCCTCTATGGCCTCCTCGTAGCCCTCGAGCGCATCGTGCGCCTCGTGCAGCGCAGACATGGCGGCCTCGAGCTTGGCGCCAATGCGCTCCATGTCAAAGTTCTCGGTCGCATGCAGCAGCTGATGGCTCCACTCGTGAGCGAGCTCAATGGTGTCGTCGACCTGCTTGACGCTCATGGCAAGCTGGCTCATGTTCATTCCAACGTCATGCATGGGAATCTCCTTTTGTACGGGGCAATCCAGTGGTTCAGATTCTACTACGCCCGCCCCGGGCGCCGCCGCATAAGAAAACGGGTGCGAGTCCGTCTGACCCGCACCCGTTCACTGGGGGCTGTTTGTGTCTACCATACTATCCATGGTCGCGCGCCCTGCACCCGGCGCTCCGGCGAGCGGTGCAAAACCGCTCATGGACGGCAGATACGTAACAAGCGTATTACAGATGCTTCTCCAGCAGCGCCTGAAGCCTCGCCTTGGGCAGTGCGCCGACCGAGCGGTCAACCTCTTCGCCGTTCTTAAAGACGATCAGCGTAGGGATGCTCATGACGCCAAACTTCATAGCCAGGTCCTGGTTGTCATCGACGTTGCACTTGGCCACGGCAAGCTTGCCGGCCAGCTCGTCGGCGACCTCGTCCACGATGGGCGAGAGCGAACGACACGGCCCGCACCACGGGGCCCAAAAATCAACCAGCACGGGCAGGCTGTCGTTAACGATGGAATCGAAGTTCTCGGGGGTAATCTGCTTAATGTCAGCCATGGTGACCTCCATAATGCGACGCGGCTCGGCCGCGTAAAACTCAGTACGACCGTGCTTATACCCAGCGGCCCGCAAAGCAACCACTCGCGGGCGGCTCTTTTATCAAAAGCGCCGCAAAACCCCTTTCTTCAGATATGGGGATATAAGGCGCATCGGCGTCAGCCGATATACATATACGGCTGCAAGTGGTATACTGTTTTCATGGATAGATACAGGAGCAACGACAACATAGTCTGGGACTGCGACTACCATGTGGTCTTCTGTCCGAAATACCGCAGGAAGGTGCTCGTGGACGGCATCGGCTCCCGCTTCGAGGAGATCGCGCACGAGGTCGCGGAGGAACTCGATTTCGAGATAAGGGAAATCAAGGTCATGCCCGACCGCGTGCACATGCTCGTCTCAGTCGACCCCCAGTTCGGCATCCACCGGGCCGTGAAGCGCATCAAGGGCAGGACCAGCCACGACCTGCGCGCCGAGTTCCCGCAGCTGAAGCGCAAGCTGCCGACGCTCTGGACGAACAGCTACTTCGTCTCGACCGTCGGCGGGGCGACGCCCGAGGCCGTCAGGCAGTATATCGAGGACCAGAGGAACGCGTGAGGGCCATGGACAAGACCTTCGAGTACCGCATATACCCGAGCGCCGAGCAGGAGGCCCTCCTGCAGAAGACCTTCGGCTGCTGCCGCTGGGTCTACAACAGGGTGCTGGCGATGAGGCGGGACGAGTACGCGTGGACGGGCAAATCGAGGCACATCAACTCCTACATCACCCAGATCCCCGCCTGGAAGAGGGCGGACGCGCCGTGGCTCTCCGAGGTGGACTCCATGGCACTGCAGCAGTCCCTGCGCGACCTGGACAAGGCATTTAAGAACTTCTTCCGCGCACCAGGCAAGGTGGGCTTTCCGAAGTTCAAGTCCAAACGCGCGGGGAGGAAGAGCTACCGCACGAACGGCGTCGGGATAATCGACGCCAGGCACGTGAGGCTGCCAAAGCTGGGGACCGTCAGGGCGCGGGTGAGCCGTCCCGTGGAGGGGCGCGTCCTGTCCGCGACGGTCAAGCAGGTGCCGAGCGGCAAGTACTACGTGGCGATATGCTGCGCGGACGTCCCCGCCACGGACGCGCCGGCCCCGACCGTCGGGTTCCTGGGAGTCGATGCGGGAATACACGACATAGCCACCTGCTCCACGGGGGAGCGCCTGCCCAACCCCAAAAACCTGCAAAGGAGCGAGAGGAGGCTGGCGCGGGAGCAGCGGCGGCTCTCGCGCAAGCGGAAGGGCTCCGCAAATCGCGCCAGGCAGCGTGTCAGGGTCGCGCGGGCGCACGAGAAGGTTGCCAACCGGCGGAAGGACGCCCTGCACAAGTTCACGACGCATGCGGTGGGAGAAAGCCAAAACATCGCGGTCGAGGACCTGAACGTCAGGGGCATGCAGAGGAACCGCCGCCTCGCCAAGGCCGTGGGCGATGCCGCCATGTCGGAGCTGGCGCGCCAGCTCGAGTACAAATGCGCATGGTCGGGGCGCGGCTTCGTAAGGGTGGGCAGGTTCTATCCGTCCAGCAAGACGTGTTCCGCATGCGGTTACGTCTACAGGGGACTGACGCTGGCCGAACGGGTATGGGACTGCCCCGCGTGCGGCATGCGTCACGACCGCGACCTGAACGCCGCCGTCAACATCGCCCGCGAGGGAAGGAGAATCCTGGAAGGTACCGCAGGGCATGCGGGAACCGCGGCAGACGCCGCAAACGCTTGTGGAGAGGGCGTAAGACCTACGGCTGCATGCGCAGTCTAGGCAATTCTCGGTGAAGCAAGAATCCCCTGGCTTTAGCCATGGGGAGTGTCAAATAATGGTGGGCACGCAAACGATTGGAGAGCGCATACCTATGTCACAAAGCCAGAAAAAAGAAGCCATCGCCCAGGCGGCCGAGCAGGAGCTCGCATCGCTTGCGGGTCGTGGCGTGCGCATCGCAGGCAACGCGTGCTCGCCGATTGTGCTGGTAAAAGGCGATTTGGATGAGGCCGAGCGCTCGGGCGGCGAGCTTGCCGCAGGCGCGGATGGCGCGGCGCTGCGTAAGGCGCTCGGGGCCATCGGTTATGCGCCCGAGGATTTTTGCGTGCTGGCAAGCGTCGCCGGTGCGGGCGACGGAACGGTGGCGGTGGGCCATGCCCTGCCGTGCGAGCTGTTCCGCGAGGCGCTCGAGGCGCTGGACCCCGAGGCGGTGCTGTTGCTGGATGATCGTGCGGCCGATACCATGCGCGAGACCTATGTCGATATGCTCGTGGCGATCGACGACTTCGACACCGCCATGCTCAAGCCCGGCCTGGTCGCCCATGTGCAAGGGCGCCGCGTGCTCGCGCTCGACGGCTTTGAGGCGGCGCTCACCGACAAGGCCGCCAAGCAGCGCATGTGGGCCTACATTAAACAGCTGACTCCGGCCGCCGCGCCGCTGTAGCGGATTGGCGCCGGTAAGGCGGCCCTGACGGGTCGAGCGCGGCGCCGGCTTATCGCGTCCCTACATCACAGCGCGCAGCTCAAACCGATCGCCGTTAATGCGGAACTGGCAGTTGCCGTTCATGCGCTCGACGGCGAGCTTAATGCTCTTGGTGCCAAAGCCGTGGCCGGCGTGCTGGGCCACGGGCATGCCGTCAACCATACGCGGCGGGCGGTCAAACGTGTTAGAGACCAAAAGCAGCAGCTGCCCGTCTTCGTAGCGCAGGTCCAGATCGACGAATCGTTTGCCCTGGGGAGCGGCGCTCGCGGCGACGATGGCGTTGTCCAGGGCATTCGAGAGCACGCTAAACAGGTCGACATCGGCCACATGGACGTTCTCTGGCACGGCGGCGCGCAGGTCGGCGGTGATACCGTTTCGGTTGATATCGGAGCTAAATGACGAAAGCACGATGTTGACCGTTTCGTTGGCACAGTAGCGGCGCACGGCGGTGCGGTCGTTTGTCTCACAGAGTTCGTTGATGCGCCCGAGCGCCTCGTCGACGTGACCCTCTTCGATTAAAACCGCAAGGCCGCGCAGGAAGTGCCGCATGTCATGGCGCAGAACCGAAAGCTCGCGTCCAGATTGACGCCAGGCTTCGAGCTCTTTGATAGCTGCGCTATCGCGGGTCTCGAGCATCCAACGCTCGCGCTCGGCGGCCTCTTTAGCCTCGTATTCGCGCAGATACACAGCAAGAAACATAAGGTAGAAAGCGCAAAGCGCAAACGCCAAAAACTCAACGGTCACAACCGAGCCCGAGTGGAACAACGTGGTGTAGACGTTGGTGGCGTAGTCAAAGATGTAATAGACGAGCGGCAGGATGAGCAGAATCTCGAGCTCGGTAGGGCTTTTGACTGCCAAGCGCGGACCGATGTCGCCGGCCCAGTGCAGCAGGAGCGCAAAGACGGCGACCGTGGTGATAATGCGTGTCGCGTAGTACGCGATTTGCGAGCCGCAGGCGGCGAGCGCGGCGATGCCCATCCAGTTGCTAAATTGGCAGCTCAGGTATGCGCTGGTGACGCCGAGCATAACGAGCAAAGGGCTCAGCCGATAGCGCGCGCACAGATAGATGACGAGCGGCAGATGCACGACGAGCGGATACACCTGTCGAGCGAAAAGTTCGCCGCCAAAGACATTGGCGAGCGCAAAGGCGGTACCGGTGAGCACGTCAACCGCGATCAGCTCAAGCGCATGACGGCGGTTGATCTCGACCCCGCACAGCGCTGCCGAGGCGAAAACGCCAAAGAGCAGGGTCGTTGCGTGGTGGATTGCCCAAAGCAGCATTTCGGCCGTGGGGAGCATCAGTGCCTCCCGCCCTCAAAGCGCGCCGCAAAGTAGGCATCTTGGAACCCCTGCTTGCAACTGCGTGCCAACGGGATACAGGCGCCCGATCTCATGAAGATCTCCGTGCGGTCAAAGTGATCGATGTTGCGCAGGTTGACCTGGTAGCTGCGATGGCATTTAAAGAAGACCGCGTTTTGCGCCAAGCGGTCCTCGACGCTGCGGAACGATTCGAGCGCCTCGATATCGCGTCCGTCGCGCAGGTGGAAAACCACGTGCTTGTTGCGTGCCTCGGCATATTCGATGTCGGACAGGCGCAGGGCATGGTAACCAAAGGACGTTTTGATGACGAACTCGTCGGTCGCCGACGGGCGCATGCTCGAAAGCTCGTCGAGCAGCTGCGCCAGGCGTTCGTATGCCACGGGCTTGAGCAGGTAGTCGAAGGCGCGGACTTCGTAGGACTCCAGCGCAAACTCGGGCGACGAGGTGAGGAACACCAGGCGCACGGCGGTATCGGACTGGCGCAGCTCGCGCGCGGTGTCCATGCCGTTGACGAGCGGCATGATCATGTCGAGCAGGATGATGTCGGCGCGCGACGCGGCATGGCGCGCCAGCAGGTCCTCGCCGCGCGTAACGAGCGCAACATCGACCGCCGTGCCCTTCTCGGTCGACCAACGGTCGATCATCCGGTGCAGTCTATCTAGAAAAGCGACGTCATCGTCGCAGGCAATAATCTTGAGCATTCGGGCCCCCTTAGTAGTTCGATTTTGCCACATTGGGCGCGTGCCGCTCGCGGAGGCGTGTCCCATTTGCGCCCCACGTCGCGCAACTCGCGCCGAGCGGTATTGCGGTGGCGAAAGATGCCTCCTGCGCTATCGAGAGCTCGGCTATCCTCAGCTTGCCAGTTCGAAAATGGACCTGCCGCATGATTGAATCTTTATTTCAACTTTACACCTAGGTTTACAGCTGTCTTGTCAGCTGTAAACCTAGGTGTCATACTAAAGCCCCAAGATTCGCCAAAAGAGAGGGGCCTTGATGGCACAGAGCGCGAACATGGATGCATCGGAGCTTGCACGCGACATTGCGGCCGGCCTGGCATCGGCAACGACGGCAACGGAGTGCGCGGCATTGGTGCCCGCAGAGCTCGTCGAGGCCATTCAGCAACTAAAAACCCAACGTGACGCGGTGATTCTGGCTCACTATTACGTGGCGCCCGAGGTCCAGGCCGTTGCCGATTACGTCGGCGACAGCTTCTACCTGGCAAAGCTCGCCAAGAGCCTGCCGCAGCAGACCATCGTGCTGTGCGGCGTGGAGTTTATGGGCGAGAGCGCCAAGCTGCTCAACCCCACCAAGACCGTGCTGCTGCCCGAGCCGGGCGCGGATTGCCCCATGGCCCATATGGTCAAGCGCGAGACGGTCGACGCGGCGCGCGCCGAGTATGGCGACGACCTGGCCGTGGTGTGCTACGTCAACTCGACGGTCGAGATCAAGAGCTGGAGTGACGTGTGCGTTACCAGCTCCAACGCCGTCAAGATCGTGTCCGAGCTGCCGCAGCAGCACGTCCTGTTCATTCCCGACCAAAACCTGGGCCGCTTCGTAGCCGAGCAGGTGCCGCAAAAGCACGTCATCCTCAACAACGGTTACTGCCCGCGCCATCACATCATCACCGTCGAGCAGATCGTCGACGCGACGGAGGCCCACCCCGACGCGCTCGTGCTGGCGCATCCTGAGTGCAAGGCCGACGTCCTTGCCGAGGCCGACTACATCGGCTCCACCGCCGGCATCATCAAGTATGCCGAGGAGTCCGACGCGAGCGAGTTTATTATCGTGACGGTCCGCGGCGTGCTCTACGAGCTCGAGCGCCGCTGCCAGGGCACCGGCAAGAAGTTCTACTTCCCCGCGGTGCAGCCCACCTGCGTCAACATGGATCTCATCACGCTCGAAAAGCTCGTGCACTGCCTGGAGACAGGCGAGGGCGAGGTGCAGATCGGCGTGTCGGGCGAGGCTGCCGATCAGGCCAAGCTCACGCTCGACCGCATGCTCGAGTACGCAGCGCGTTAGAACAATGTGGCATGAGGGACGGTCCCTTATGTCACATTCAAGGGAGAGGATTCCTGTGGAAACCAAGCAATACCCCGATATGGAGTGCGACGTCGTCATTGCCGGCTGCGGCGTAGCGGGCCTGTACGCGGCTCTCAACCTGCCGACGAGCACGCGCGTGATCATGCTCTCCAAGGGCGCGGTCGACGAGTGCGATTCGATGCTCGCGCAGGGCGGCATCTGCGTACTGCCCGAAGGCTCGGACTACGATGCCTTCTTTGAGGACACCATGCACGCCGGCCATTACGAGAACCGCCGCGAGAGTGTTGACATCATGATTCGCTCGAGCCGCTCGGTCATCAACGACCTGCTGGCCATGGGCGTGGATTTTGAGCGCAAGGCCGACGGCAGCCTCGACTTTACCCGCGAGGGCGCGCACAGCCGCCCGCGTATCGCCTTCCATGCCGACATCACCGGCAAGGAGATCACGACTAAGCTGCTCCAGGCCGTCCGCAAGCTGGACAACGTGCAGATTTTGGAGCACGTGGCCATGACCGACATCCTGACGGTCGTGCGCGATGGGGCCACGGTGTGCACTGGTGTCGTTGCCGTTTCCGTGGACGAGGACAACTCGGTTCGTCCCGCCGACGAGCTGACAAATGCCGCCGAGGGCGTGCATGCCGGCGAGCCGTTTAAGATCCATGCCTGCCACACGCTGTGGGCAACGGGCGGCATCGGCGGCGTATATGACCACTCGACCAACTACCCGCAGCTCACGGGTGATGCCTGCTACATCGCTCAGGAGCATGGTATTAAGATGGAGCATCTGGACTACGTGCAGATTCACCCCACGGGACTGTTCTCGCCGCAGCCGGGCCGCACCTTCCTGATCAGCGAGAGCTGCCGCGGCGAGGGCGCGATTTTGCTCAACGCCGCCGGCGAGCGCTTTACCGACGAGCTTCAGCCGCGCGATGTGGTCGCCGCCGCCATTCGCGAGCAGATGAAGCAGGACGGTACCGAGCACGAGTGGCTGAGCTTTGCCCCTGTCGAGCGCGACGTGGTGACTGGGCACTTTGCCAACATTCGCGCACGCTGCCTGGAGGACGGCCGCGACATCTTGGACGAGCCCATCCCCGTTACGCCCACGCAGCACTACTTTATGGGTGGCGTATGGGTCGATAAGGACGGCCGCACCTCGATGCCCGAACTCTACGCAGCCGGTGAGACGGCCTGCAACGGCGTTCACGGCAAGAATCGCCTGGCTTCCAACAGCCTGCTCGAGGCGCTGGTCTGGGGTCGTCGCGCCGCGTGGTACATGCGCACCGGCGAGTCGCTCGCAGTGGAGCAGGCGGGCGATCCCGCGCTCGATGGCCGTCATCGCGCCCTGGGCGCCGACCCTCTGGCAATCGATGATTTGGCCCGTGCCGCCGGCACGCAGGCCGTGGAGGAGTAGACCATGAATCCCATTACCATGAAGCTCGTCGTCGATGATCTGATTCTGCAGGCTCTGCGCGAGGACATTACGTTTGAGGACGTGAGCACGGCGAGCGTGTGCCCCACGGCGCGTCCCGCCACGGTGGAGCTCATCGCCAAGGCCGACGGCATCATCGCCGGCTTGGATGTGTTTGCCCGCACCTTTGAGCTGCTGGATTCGCAGAGCTCCGTGTTGTTTGATGTCGCGGATGGCGACGAGGTGCACGCCGGCGATCACGTGGGCCAGGTTCGCGGCGACGCGCGCGTGCTGCTTTCGGGCGAGCGCGTGGCACTCAACTACCTGCAGCGCATGAGCGGTATCGCCACCTATACGCACAGGATGGCCTCGGCGCTCGAGGGCACCAAGACGGTGCTCGTCGACACGCGCAAGACCACGCCGGGCATGCGCGTCTTCGAGAAGGCCGCGGTCGAGATCGGCGGCGGCAGCAACCACCGTTATAACCTGTCGACGGCTGTCATGCTCAAGGACAACCACATCGACGCCGCCGGTGGCGTGGCGCGCGCGATTGAGATGGCGCGCGCCCACGCGTCGTTTACCACGACGGTCGAGATTGAGTGCGAGAACCTGGATATGGTGCGCGAGGCCGTGGAGGCCGGTGCCGACATTATCATGTTCGACAACATGACCCATGACGACATGGCCGCCGCGATTGAGCTTATCGCCGGCCGCGCCAAGACCGAGTGCTCGGGCAATGTGGACGCCGACAACATTCGCGCCCTGGCTGATCTGGGCGTCGACTACATTAGCTCGGGCGCCCTGACGCACTCCGCGCCGATCCTCGACCTCTCGCTTAAGCACCTGCGTCTGCTGGACGGTAAATAATGAACGCCCGCGAGCGTCGCCGTGCCATCATGGCCGTGCTCGAGGGAGCCAAAGGGCCCGTATCGGGTAGCGCGCTTGCCCGCGAGGTGGGTGTGAGCCGCCAGGTCGTGGTGCAGGACATCGCCCTGCTGCGCGCCGATGGGCACGATATCGTGGCGACCAACCGCGGCTACGTGCTGCAGGAGGCCCCCAGCAGCCCCGCTGTGCCCACGCGCTTGGTCAAGGTTCGCCACGGCGTGGAGCAGGCAGGCGATGAGCTCACGAGTATCGTCGACGCCGGCGGTGCCGTGCTCAACGTGATCGTCAATCACCGCGTGTACGGTAAGATCACGGCCGACCTGGACATCCGCAATCGTCGCGATGTTGAGCGCTACCTGCACGATATCGAGAGCGGCAAGAGCTTTCCACTACTAACGGTGACGAGCGGCTATCACTTCCATCGCATTGCGGCAGAGGACGAGCAAACCCTCGACGAGATCGAGGCTATGCTCAAGGAGAAAGGCTACTTGGCAGACCTGATGCCCTACGAAGACGATTTGTCCTAGTCGACGCCGCATCTATAAGTTGCGGTGAAATAGTTCCTAAAATCGGCATCCAAGACATAAAACAGGAACTATTCCACCGCAACTGCCAAGGGTCCCGCTCCAAATTAGCTGCCCATATAAGCAAAAGGAGGCCTCCGCGGCGATGCGGAGGCCTCCTTTTTTGTGCACGGTGTACTTTTGAGTGTGCAAGTGGGGGAGTTATTACTCCTCGACGATCTCGGTGATCGCGCCAGCGGGGCAAGCGTCCTGGCAAGCGCCACAGGCGACGCAGGAATCCTCGTCAGCGACGGTGGCGACGTCCTGGAGCTCCAGAACGCCAGCGGGGCAGGAGTCGACGCAAACGCCACAAGCGATGCACTCGTCGGCATCAATTACGGGATGAGCCATGGTAGTTTCCTCTCTGTTGACCGACGCTACAGGCGATGCGCGTCGGTTTGATTCGGGCAAAAACATACCACGGGAGCGACCGTTTGCAATACCCTCTGACCGGCATCTTCATACCGTTCGCCGAGTATGCCGCGGCTTACTAAAAAACATGCAGGTGAGGCCGTTGAGCTGCGCAAATGTTAGCTATAGGTGACTTGAAATATAGGGCGATTGAGCGTGCTTGCGGAAACCGTATCCCGTAATCCACGCCCAAAGCGGGAGATAGTTTCAGGCTCGCACCTCAGTCAACTCTACATAGATCTCAATAGATCTGCCGAGAACTCAAACAGTGTATCTACCTGCGCATTTGAGAACCTAAACTCTCAGAGATAAGAAATCTTATATGAATTGACTTAGATTTTGTATATTCCGGCCCATAAGGGGATACACTACATCCTGAAAGACAAGCCGAAACACCGCGCGGCAGACCGCCGAGTCGGTGCAAACGCACAAGAGAGAGGGAATTTCTAATGGGCAAGATTCTTGGTATCGACCTTGGTACTACTAACTCCGCAATGGCCGTTCTCGAGGGCGGTTCTCCGACCATTATCGTGAACGCCGAGGGCGACCGCACCACGCCGTCTGTCGTGGGCTTCCGTGCCGACGGCGACCGCGTCGTGGGTAAGGCCGCTAAGAACCAGGCTGTCACCAACCCCAAGAACACCGTGTTCTCCATCAAGCGCTTCATGGGCCGCAAGTACTCCGAGTGCACCTCCGAGATCAAGACCGTGCCGTATGAGGTCAAGGAGGGCCAGGGTGGCCGTGCCGTCGTCGACATCGAGGGCAAGGATTACACCGCCGAGCAGGTGAGCGCCATGACGCTCGCTAAGATGAAGGCCGACGCCGAGAAGTATCTGGGCGAGACCGTCACCGACGCCGTCATCACCGTCCCGGCTTACTTCAACGACGCCCAGCGTCAGGCCACCAAGGACGCCGGTAAGATCGCCGGCCTCAACGTCAAGCGTATCGTTAACGAGCCGACCGCTGCTGCCCTGGCTTATGGCCTGGACAAGCAGGGCACCGACCAGCGCATCCTGGTCTTCGACCTGGGCGGCGGCACCTTCGACGTCTCTATCCTCGACCTCGCCGACGGCGTGTTTGAGGTTCTGTCCACCTCGGGCGACAACCATCTGGGCGGCGACGACTGGGACCAGCGCGTCATCGACTGGATGGCCGACAAGTTCCAGCAGGAGAACGGTGTCGACCTGCGTCAGGACCCCATGGCCCTGCAGCGCCTGAAGGAGGCCGCCGAGAATGCCAAGAAGGAGCTCTCCGCAGCCCAGCAGTCCACCATCAACCTGCCGTTCATCACCATGAACCAGTCCGGCCCGCTGCACCTCAACTACACGCTGACCCGCGCCGAGTTCGAGAAGATCACCCGCGACCTGCTCGAGCGCTGCAAGCAGCCTGTCACCAACGCCCTGCGCGACGCTAAGCTCAAGCTCTCCGACCTGACCGAGGTCATCCTCGTCGGCGGCTCCACCCGTATGCCCGCTGTTCAGGACCTGGTCAAGACCATGACCGGCAAGCAGCCCAACATGTCCGTGAACCCCGACGAGGTCGTTGCCGACGGCGCTGCCGTTCAGGGCGGCGTGCTCACCGGTGACGTCGAGGGCATCCTGCTGCTCGACGTGACCCCGCTGTCGCTGGGCGTCGAGACCATGGGCGGCATCATGACCAAGATGATCGACCGTAACACCACGATCCCGACCTCCAAGACCGAGGTTTACTCCACCGCTGCCGACAACCAGACCAGCGTCGAGATCAACGTGCTCCAGGGCGAGCGCGAGCTTGCCCGCGACAACAAGTCGCTCGGTAAGTTCCAGCTGACCGGTATCCCGGCTGCCCGCCGCGGCGTGCCGCAGATCGAGGTCACCTTCGACATCGACGCTAACGGCATCGTCAAGGTTTCCGCTAAGGACAAGGGCACCGGCAAGGAGCAGCAGATCACCATCTCCGGTTCCACCGCTCTGTCCGACGACGAAGTCGATCGCATGGTCAAGGACGCCGAGGCCCATGCCGAGGAGGACAAGAAGCAGAAGGAAGAGGTCGAGGTCCGCAACCAGACCGACAGCCTGTGCTACTCCACCGAGCAGACCCTCAACGAGCTGGGCGACAAGGTTTCCGCCGACGTGAAGTCCAAGGCCGAGGCCGCTATCGCCGACGCCAAGAAGGCACTCGAGGGCTCTGACGTCGAGGCCATCAAGGCCGCTGGCGAGTCCCTGCAGTCTGTGGCCTACGAGCTGGCTCAGGTTGTCTACGCCGACGCTCAGCAGCAGACCGACGGTGCCGCCGGCGCCCAGCCTGCCGACGACGACGTCGTCGACGCCGACTACGAGGTTGTGGACGACGAGGACAAGTAATCATGTCCGCCCGTAAAGCTCGCACGGAGGCGGCTGCCGCTGGCACCGCCCCCGTTGACTCTGAGGAGAAGGACGTGAAGATTCCCGTAGAGGCCGTCGACGATACCGAGGCCAATGAGGCCGCGGCCGCCGAGGCTGCCGAGAACCAGGTAGAGGATTCCAACAAGGAGGCGACGATGACCGAGGACGAGATGGTGGAAGCCGCTATCCGCGCCGGTGAGGAAGCCGCCGACAACGACTTTAAGCTCAAGTTCGAGCAGGCTCAGAAGGAGCTTGCCGACGTGCGCAGCGAGCTCGAGGCTGCGGCAGAGGCTCAGAAGGCCGCCGAGGACAAGGCAAAGGACGCCACCGAGCGCACCGCCCGTCTGCAGGCTGACTGGGAGAACTTCCGTCGCCGTACCGCCAACGAGCGTATCGCCGAGCGCGAGCGCGCGACCGAGAAGCTCGTCACCGCGTTGCTTCCGGTGGTCGACGATATCGAGCGCGCGATCGACCATGCCCGCAGTCAGGAGCTTTCCGACGACTTTAAGCAGTTCGTCGATGGCGTTGACGCGGTTCATGCCAAGCTGCTCGATGTGTTTGCGCACGAGGGTGTTGAGCCCATCGACCCCAAGGGCGAGGCGTTCGATCCGCTCGAGCACCAGGCCGTGGGACGTGTCGAGGACGCCGCGCAGTACGACGAGACCGTCAACGACGTGTACCAGAAGGGCTACCGCATGGCGGATCGCATCCTGCGTTCCGCGATGGTGACGGTGACCTACGGTGGCGAGAAGCGCCCCGCACCGGAGCCCGAAGCGGCGCCCGAGGATGCTACGGCCGATACGGCCGAGAGCACCGAGGAGTAATTGAGAAGGGCCCCGGGGCAACACCCGGGGCCCTTTCTGGCCTAGTGCCATATGAAAGCATGAGCCGTCGTCTGCATGGGCGGCGGACGTAACAGGAGAGGAGCTACGATGGCTGCAGGCAAAACCTTCTATGACATCCTGGGCGTATCCAAGAGCGCCTCCGATAAAGAGATTAAGAGCGCGTTTCGCAAGCTCGCGCAAAAATATCACCCCGATGCCGGCGGCGACGAGGCCAAGTTTAAGGAGATCAGCGAGGCCTACGAAACGCTTTCGGACGAGAAGAAGCGCAAAGAGTACGACCAGATGCTCATGTTTGGCGGCATGCCGGGCGCGGGCGGCGCGTATGGCGGCGGCTACGGTGCCGGCGCGGGCGCCAGCGGCTGGGGCGACATCTTCGACAGCATCTTTAGCGGCAACGGCGCCTGGGGCAGCGATTGGGGCTCGGGCTTTGCCGGGGCTGCGGGCGCTGCCGGTGCCGGCGCGGGTCGCAGCCGCGCTCGCAAGGGCGGCGACCTGTCGCTGACCGTCGATGTGACGGCTGAGGACGCGTTCCGCGGCGTGACGCACAAGGTCACCTATCGCATTCCCTCGACAGGCGAGCAGCAGACCATTACGGTTTCGGTGCCCGCGGGCGCGGTCGACGGCGGCAAGCTGCGCTACAAACGTCGCGGCGAGTATGGCGTTGCCGGCGGCGAGCGCGGCGACCTGGTCGTGACCACGCACGTGGAGGAGCATCCGCTGTTTAAGCGTAAAGGTGCCGACGTGACCATGGAGGTACCGGTCTCGGTCTATGAGGCGGCGCTCGGCTGCACGGTGGACGTGCCGACGCCCGGCGGCGCGACGGTTCGTCTGAAGGTGCCCGCTGGCACCCAGACGGGCAAGAAGTTCCGCTTTAAGGAGATGGGTGCGCCCGACGTTAAGCATCGCGGGCGCACCGGTGCACTGCTTGTCGAGATCAAGGTGCAGGTTCCCACGAACCTGTCTGATGACGAGCGCGATGCCATGACCAAGCTGCGTGAGGCCGACGCGCGCGACTATCGCGAGAAGGTCAACCGTTACAAGGCGACGTATTAAAAATGGAGCCCGAGGCGGGTTTTCCAGGTGCTCGAGATTGGCCTGAAAGAGGAGCGACGCGTACTCGGGTACGCGAGCGACGGTTTGAAGGCCAAGGTCGGGTGCCTGGGAAAGCCGCTTTGGGATGAGGTTGATTAAGAAGGGGTCTGTGAGTATGGCCGAGGACAATAGGAACAAACCGCTGTACATGATCAGCGTGGCGGCCGAGCTGACCGGCATGCATCCGCAGACTCTGCGCGTCTACGAGTCCAAGGGCCTGGTGAACCCCCAGCGCTCGGGCGGTAACACGCGCCTGTATTCGCGTGCCGATATCGAGCGCTTGGAGCTCATCAACCAGCTGACCGACGAGGGCATCAACCTTGCCGGCGTGGTGCGCATCCTCGATATGAAGGAGCGTGCCGAGGAGCGCGAGCGCGAGAACGAGAAGCTCCGCGCCCGCGTGCGTCAGCTCGAGGAAGAGCTGCACGAGTACAAGATGCAGAAGAAGATTACCGCTCTGGCCCCGCGCGACGGCTCAGTCAACCCCGAGCAAGTCATGCGCAAGCTTTTAGGAGCAGGCGGAGATTTGTAGTTACGCGGTTTTACCAAACCGCGTAACGGCTCGACGCTGCGCCCTTAGGTTCCGCCGTTCTGACGAGCGGCGGACCAGTTGACGCTGCGCGCCGCCCAGAGCGACAATTTGTCATTCAAAGGGCAAGGCATGACCACAAGGTCTATGCCTTGCCCTTTTCATGCCAACTTGTCGCTCTGGACGTCGCTCGCTGTCCGTCCTCTACCTGCGGCGCTGCTTTGCTCCGGATGCGGTAGGGTAGTCATTGGGTGTTCTTAAATGACTAGTCGAAAGGGACACTCTTGCACTAAATCTGCCGGCCCTCGCCGGGTTCATCCTTTACTTTACCGAGATAAAGTGAACGTGTAGATTCGTAACCCACTTGCAACCGTTCTATGGCACGATATTGAACGAATGTATGCTATGCGCTCAAATTTTTGGGCAGAGTGGGAGACAGTATGGTCAAGCTGTACGAGGACGGCATCTACCTGCGCGGCGGCAGCGAGGTTGTGCCTGCAGCCGAGGCTGCCGAGCGTGGTATTACGCAGACGCCCGAGGACGCCAAGCGTGGCACCCTCGCGTATTCGATCCTCCAGGCACACAATACGTCCGGAGATCCCGAGGCGCTCAAGATTCGCTTCGATGCCATGGCGAGCCACGACATCACCTTTGTCGGCATCATCCAGACGGCGCGCGCCTCGGGCATGGAGCAGTTCCCGCTGCCTTACGTGCTCACCAACTGCCACAACTCGCTGTGCGCCGTGGGCGGCACCATCAACGAGGACGACCATGTCTTTGGCCTCTCGGCTGCCAAAAAGTACGGCGGCATCTTCGTTCCGCCCCATATCGCGGTCATCCATTCCTTTATGCGTGAGAACTTCGCGGGCTGCGGCAAGATGATCCTGGGTTCCGACTCGCACACCCGCTATGGTGCCCTGGGTACCATGGCCGTGGGCGAGGGCGGCGGCGAGCTGGCAAAGCAGCTGCTGCGCGACACCTACGATGTCGCCTATCCCGGCGTCGTCGCCATCTACCTCACGGGTTCCCCGCGCCCCGGCGTCGGCCCGCACGACGTGGCGCTCGCCATCATCCGCGCCGTCTTTGCCAAGGGCTACGTCAAGAACAAGGTCATGGAGTTCGTGGGCCCCGGCATCGCGAGCATGACGACTGACTATCGCAACGGCGTCGACGTCATGACCACCGAGACCACCTGCCTGTCGAGCATCTGGGCAACCGACGAGGACACGCACGCGTTTTTGACCATGCACGGCCGCGGCGACGACTACCGCGAGCTCAAGCCCGCCGATGTCGCCTACTACGACGGCTGCGTCGAGGTCGACCTGTCGAGCATCAAGCCCATGATCGCGCTGCCGTTCCATCCTTCCAACGGCTTTGAGATCGACGAGCTCAACGAGAATCTCGAGGACATCCTTCACGAGGTGGAGCTCGAGGCCGCCAAGATCGGCGAGGGCAAGACGCACTTTAGCCTGCTCGACAAGATCGTCGACGGCAAGCTGCACGTGCAGCAGGGCGTTATCGCCGGCTGCTCGGGCGGCAACTACGACTCCGTGGTCCAGGCTGCCCGCGTGCTCAAGGGCGCCAACACCGGCTGCGGCGAGTTCTCGCTGTCGGTCTATCCCACGAGCCAGCCCGTGGCGCTCGAGCTTACACGCCGCGGCTATATCTACGACCTTATGGAGGCCGGCGCGATCGTGCGCACGGCATTCTGCGGCCCGTGCTTTGGCGCCGGCGACACGCCTGCCAACAACGGCCTTTCGATCCGCCACACCACGCGCAACTTCCCCAATCGCGAGGGTTCCAAGCCGGGCAACGGTCAGCTGAGCGCCGTGGCCCTGATGGACGCCCGCTCCATTGCGGCGACGGCTGCCAACGGCGGCGTCCTGACGCCGGCGACCGACCTGCCCGAGGAGATTTGGGACGAGGCCTGCGAGTACACCTTTGACGACGCGCCGTACAAGAAGCGCGTGTACTGGGGCTTTGGCAAGGCTGAGCCGGCCGACGAGCTGGTCGAGGGCCCCAACATCAAGCCGTGGCCCGCGATGGAGCCTCTCGGCGACGACATCCTGCTCAAGGTGTGCTCCAAGATCATGGACCCGGTCACTACGACCGACGAGCTCATTCCCTCGGGCGAGACGAGCTCCTTCCGCTCCAACCCGCTGGGTCTGGCCGAGTTTACGCTCAGCCGTCGCGACCCTGCCTACGTGGGCCGCTCCAAGGAGGTCGACGCGGTGGAAAAGCGCCGCGTTGCCGGCGAGGCAGCGGGCGACCTGGCCGCGCTCGATGCCGAGCTTGCCGGTGTGTTTGAGGCACTGGCCGGCGCAGGTGTCGCGGCCGATGCCAAGGCGACCGAGTACGGTTCTATGCTCTACGCCAAGAAGCCCGGCGATGGCTCTGCCCGCGAGCAGGCCGCAAGCTGCCAGCGCGTGATCGGCGGCCTGGCCAACATCGTCCACGAGTACGCCACCAAGCGTTATCGCTCCAACGTGATGAACTGGGGCATGGTGCCCTTCCAGATGGAGGCCGAGCCCAACTTCGAGGTGGGCGACTACGTCTTCGTGCCGGGTATCCGCGCCGCGCTTGACGGCGACCTCAAGAACATTGCTGCCTACGTGGTGCGTGCCGATGGTGCGGTTGAGCAGATTGAGCTCTACATCGCCGACATGACGGTCGAGGAGCGCGCCATCGTCAAGGCCGGCTGCCTGATCAACTACAACAAGTTCAAGGCCGCTGCCGAGTAACGCACTTAATTGTCCGCCCGGGGCTCACCCTTTCCCGCCCGCTCACGCGCTTCGCGAGGGTCGCGTCAGAGAAAGGTATAACCGGGGCTACTTGTTAAGTGCTGCTCGTTGGGTCTTGAGGGGCGCTAAAATCGAGGTTGCAACTCTTCTCTATGGGGGAGTGCGCCTTTGTTCATATGCTATCTAGAATTGACAGTATGAAGTTGGCGCTTTAAAGTGAGCTCAAAACACTCTCGTTTGTGGAGTTGAAGATGAAGCGTTGCACTTCTGTTTTGTTGCTGTTGGTGGCTTGCGTCGTCGCTGCTGCGGGCGTGGTCCTATTTGGCTCGCTTATCTTCTATGGGCCGAGTGGGGTTGAGCAGACGGTCGAGATGGCGTCCCTTGTTGCATCGATGCCCGGGCAAATGATTTCGGACGTTACAAAGCCCGATGAGATAACGCTCGATATCGAGGAAACGCCGGGCATTCTAAGCATAAGCAACTACCCCATGATTGAACTTGGCTCGTCTCGCTATACCAAGGACGAGAAGTTGTCCCGACAGGCGCTGGACTTGCTAAACGGGCGTTCGTTCAAACGCTGGGACGGTTGGGATGCCTATGAGCGCCGACGTGGTTTTGTGAACGGTGGCTACTATACAACGCTGAAGTTGTATTCATCTGATGGCAAACTGATGCGCACCGTTAACTACAATCCGGAATACGCAAAAGCCGGAGGTGGGGACGGCGTCTATATCCAAGATGGCGGCGTGACCTACATTCTTGAAGGCGACCAGCAGCAGGTGATCGATTTTTTGGATCGTTGCGTGATGGACGCGTACGACCAGACCTGCTTGCCCGACCCGCAGACTGCACGCGATGGTGGATCTGCTCGTACATGGCTATTCGAGGATGAGATGCCCTGGACCGCCGAATCGGGAAGCACGGGCTCGGCAAAAGAGTAGAGAACGCGACCACCACAAAGGTGCCCCTTTGCGGTGGTTTTCAGTCTGTCTCGATCTGTAACATCTGGGCCGTTAAAAGTGGGCTTGGTGTTACAGATTTAGATTATCGATTCGGGTGTCTTCTGTTTATCTCGATCTGTAACAGATGGACCCTTATTTGCCGAGTAGTTGTTACAGATTTAGACAAACGGGCGCTGCCGATCATTTCATCTCAATCTGTAACATCTGGGGTCAAAAACGGCCGCTAGATGTTACAGATCGAGACAGATGAGCGCCGGAGTCGAAAATCACCACAAAGGTGCCTGTCCCCTTTGTGGTGGTGGGGGGCGGGCTCGATGTTATTGTGATCGCTGGGCAGCATTTTAATGAATGTCTCTACAGGATTTCATCTGGGGTGGCGGGTTTGGTTGTTTTGGGGATGCCGAGTTTGGACGACGCGAAATCGTCAACATTGTCCTTAATTCCGTCTTTGGTGTAGACGGTGACCATATAGGTGCTGTGTCCGAATTCGCTCTTGTCGCGTGTTGCCCAGGCCTGCCAGTAGGCGGCCCCACTTCGCCCTTCGATTTTTCCGACACGGCGGAGTTCTGTTCGCTTTAATTTCTGGTTGCTATAGATGGTTCGACCGTCCTCCTCGGTGAGCCCGCACTGTCCAAGCATCTTGTCGAGGACTTGGTTCATGTGGCGCTCATCGGTGTTTGGTGCGTAGTCGTAGGCGAGGGTGATGGAGTCGAGTGGCTGGTCGTCGATCAGATAGTTTAGCGCCTGAGGTTCAAGGCAGAAATGGGGGGAGCATCCGTCGATCTGACCGAGCAGTGGCAACTTTGACTGCCAAAATCCGGTGGGAATTCTATCTTCGTAAAACACGCCGCGGCAGATAAAGGAGAGCGAGGTGGCACGCGAGCCGGCGTCGACCATCCCGCACAAATCGAAGGGCGAGGCGATACCGAGAGAAAAGGGCGTGATGACGATAAGGAAGAGCATCACGATGGGTACGGCGAGAATGGCGATGACGTTGCGACCGGTGGAATGAGACGGCTTCATATGATCTCCCCGAAACAAAAAGCTGTTGAGGATAGATAGAAATAGATAAATTCAGATAACAAATTAAGTTTAATCTCATGGCGTGAGATGGTCGACCGTTAGCGTCGAAACCCACCACAAAGGTGCCTGTCTCCTTTGTGGTGGTGGGGAGCGAGCGGCTTCTTTTGGTGATAGTGTTAGCTGACGGTATCATTAGGGCAAATGACGCAGATCTGCATTGCGAGGTGTTTTGCTGTGAGTCGCTCTGCCCGTATTGGATTGATTGCTCTGGCGCTTGCGATCGCCGTGGTTGGTGTGGGCGTTGTCGGTATGGCATTTCTGCCTGCTGCGGTGACGGAGCCGGTGGTTAAGCCTGTGACTCAATCAGTCGAACTTCTGACCGGCGACGAAAAACCCGAGACCATTACTGTTGATTTTGATGAGAAACCGGCAGCGCTGGGCATTAGCAATTATCCGCGCATTCAGCTTGGGGCCATGCGCTACACCATGGACGCGAGCCTAATCAGCAAAGCAACCGAGCTGCTCAAAGGCAAAACCTTTAAGCGTTGGTACGGATATGCGTCCTATCGGGCAAAAGCGAACGACATGGTTGGCGGATGCCACTCTTCCATCGAGCTGGATACCGCGAACGGCGCAAAGCTATGTGATGTCTCGTACGATCCGGGTTACGAGGGCAATGAGGGTCCGGGCATCTACATCATGGACGGCGATGTGGCCTATGTCATGGAGGGCGACCAGACCGAGCTCAACGAGTTTATGGGTCAGTGCATTCAGGATGCCTATGAACAGACCTGCTTGCCCGACCTGCAGGCTGCACGCGATAGTGGGTCTGCTCGTACATGGCTATTCGAGGATGAGATGCCCTGGAACGCCGAATCGGGAAGCACGGGCTCGTCAAAAGAGTAGAGAACGCGACCACCACAAAGGTGCCCCTTTGCGGTGGTTTTCAGTCTGTCTCGATCTGTAACATCTGGGCCGTTAAAAGTGGGCTTGGTGTTACAGATTTAGATTATCGATTCGGGTGTCTTCTGTTTATCTCGATCTGTAACAGATGGACCCTTATTTGCCGAGTAGTTGTTACAGATTTAGACAAACGGGCGCTGCCGATCATTTCATCTCGATCTGTAACATCTGGACCCAAAAACGGCTGCTAGATGTTACAGATCGAGACGGTTGGTCGTCGGGGATGCAGTGGGTCGGCGTCTCAGTACCCTATCGTTCAATCACTCAGAAAATCTTATATATAGAGACTTAGATTTGTGTATAAGATCGCGCAAAGCTGGCAACAATACTTCTCGAACAACGTGAAGCCGCCCCGTAGGGCGGCCACCCCAAGAGAGGTGATTCCATGAGAATCGATAAGCTAGCAATGACGTCGCGCGAGGCGCTGCAGACCGCCATGAGCACGGCTGCCGACGCGCAGGCCGGCGCGGTGGAGCCGATTCACCTGCTGTCTGCCCTGCTCGGTGCCGGCGAGCGCAATATCTCCGTGATCATCGAGCGCATCGGTGCCGACCCGGCTCAGCTCGCACGCTCCACGCAGGATGCCATCGACCATGCGCCTAAGGTTTCGGGCGAGGGCCAGCAGATGGGTCTTTCCAATGAGCTCGTCCGCGTCATCGAGAAGGCCGAGAAGAAGGCCACCAAGATGGGCGACAGCTTTGTGGTGACTGAGCATCTGCTGATGGCGCTTGCCGAGGACAAGGGCGAGGCCGGCCGCGTTCTGCGCGACGCCGGCGTGACCAAGGAGCGCATCGAGCAAGTCTACGAGGAGCTGCGTGGCGATGACCGCGTGACGTCCGCCGAGGACAAGACGCAGTTTGAGGCGCTGGAGCAGTACGGACGCAACATCTGCGACCTTGCCCGCGCCGGCAAGCTCGACCCGGTCATCGGCCGTACCGACGAGATTCGCCGCACCATCCAGGTCCTGTCCCGTCGCACCAAGAACAACCCCGTGCTCATCGGCGAGCCGGGCGTTGGTAAAACGGCTATCGTCGAGGGCATCGCCCAGCGTATCGTGGCCGGCGACGTGCCGAGCACCCTGCGCGACCGCGACCTCATCGAGCTCGACATGAGCGCGCTGGTCGCCGGCGCCAAGTACCGCGGCGAGTTCGAGGACCGCTTGAAGGCCGTGCTCAAGGAGGTACAGAAGTCCGAGGGCAAGGTCATCTTGTTCATCGATGAGCTCCACACCATCGTGGGCGCGGGTGCCACTGAGGGCTCCATGGACGCCGGTAACATCCTCAAGCCGGCGCTCGCCCGTGGCGACCTGCATGCGATTGGCGCGACCACGCTCGACGAATACCGCAAGTACATCGAGAAGGACGCGGCGCTCGCACGTCGTTTCCAGACCGTGATGGTGAGCGAGCCCACCGTTGAGGACACTATTTCGATCTTGCGTGGCCTCAAGGAGAAGTACGAGATCTTCCATGGCGTGCACATCACCGATAGCGCACTCGTGGCCGCCGCCGACCTCTCCGATCGCTATATCGCCGACCGCTTCCTGCCCGACAAGGCCATCGACCTGGTCGATGAGGCGGCAAGCCGTCTGCGCATGGAGCTCGACAGCATGCCGGTCGAGATCGACGCCACCACGCGTCAGCTCACCCAGCTGCAGATCGAGGAGCAGGCGCTCATGAAGGAGACCGATGACGCCTCCAAGGAGCGTCTGGAGGCCCTGCGCCAGGAGATCGCCGAGGTCCAGGAAAAACTCAACGTGCAAAAGGCCGGCTGGCTCAACCAAAAGAACGCCATCGACCACGTGCAGGAGCTTAAGGGCCAGCTCGACGAGGCCAGGAGCGAAGAGGAGCGCGCGACGCGCAACGGCGACCTGGGCCGTGCGTCCGAGCTGCGCTACTCCGTGATTCCGGGCCTGCAGCAGCAGATTCAGGATTCCGAGGCTGCGCTCGAGGCACAAAAGCAGCAGGACGGCGAGGGTCTCAACGAGCAGGTGACCTCCGATGAGATCGCCGAGGTCGTGAGTGCCTGGACCGGCGTGCCCGTGTCCAAGATGATGCAGGGCGAGCTCGACAAGTTGAAGGGCTTGGAGGGTGAGCTGCATAAGCGCGTCATCGGCCAGGACGAGGCGGTCTCCGCCGTCGCCGCAGCTGTGCGCCGCAGCCGTGCGGGCCTCTCCGATCCGGACAAGCCCATCGGCAGCTTCTTCTTCCTGGGCCCCACCGGCGTGGGCAAGACCGAGCTCGCCAAGGCGCTTGCCGAGTGCCTGTTCGACGACGAGCGCGCGCTCGTGCGTATCGACATGTCCGAGTACATGGAGAAGTTCAGCGTCCAGCGTCTGATCGGTGCGCCCCCGGGATACGTGGGTTACGACGAGGGCGGCCAGCTCACCGAGGCCGTGCGCCGTCGTCCGTACTCCGTGATCTTGCTCGACGAGATGGAGAAGGCCCATCCGGATGTCTTCAACGTGCTGTTGCAGGTGCTTGACGACGGTCGTCTGACCGATGGCCAGGGTCGCCAGGTGTCCTTCAAGAACACGATCATCATCATGACGAGCAACGTGGGTTCCAAGGCCATCGCCGAGCTTTCCGGCAAGGACGAGGAGGAGATGCGCCATCAGGTCGACGCCGCCATGGCTCAGACCTTCCGCCCCGAGTTCCTCAACCGTATCGACGATATCGTGGTGTTCCATCCGCTCGGCATGGCGCAGATCGAGAAGATCGTCGACATCCAGCTTGCCGACGTCCGCGCGCGTCTGGCCAAGGAGCGCATGACGCTTGCCATCACCCCGGCGGCCAAGCAGATGCTCGCCGTGGGCGGCCTGGACCCCGTGTTTGGCGCCCGTCCGCTCAAGCGTCTGGTTCAGCGCGAGGTCGTGGATGCCATCGCCGCCGCTATCATCGACGGCACGGTGCGCGAGGGCGATCAGGTGACGGTCGATGTCGACAAGGATGGCGGCTTTACCGTCGTGTGCGACAACACGCCGGCGGCCACCTACGAGGTCCCCGACGCCGAGTAGATTTATGGGACATGCCTTAAAATCTGCCAGTCGTCTCTAAACGCCAAGGGCGGCGGATCCAATTGGGTCCGCCGCCCTTTTTCGTGCGACAATCGATGATGTTGAGCGGATGCGATGTAAGGAGCTATGCAGATGAAAGACGAGAACAAGACGAACGCACCGGCGGCTGAGGCGGCGCCCGTCGCACCCAAGCCTGCGCCTAAGCCGGCACCCAAGCCGCGCGACCCCTACATCCGTGCCGAGAACGAGGACGACGACGGCTACGATTCCTACAGTGATCGCCGCCCCGAGCGCGAGCCGATGTTCGAAGCCGATCCGTGGCGCTGAGTGCCATCCAAAAGGCACCAATAAGTTGCGGTGAAATAGGGACTGTTTTGCGGTTTGACCAGCAAAAACAGTCCCTATTTCACCGCAACTGCGTTAGGGATGTGGATGTTGGGCGGCTGTCTTCGGGCCGGCTAGTCCTGGGCTTTGATGCTCGGCAGGAGAATCTGGGCGAGGTAGTCGGTCTCGAGTTTGGTCGCGGCGTCTGCGTTGCCGTCTTTACCGACCAGGTCGTTCTTAATCTGGCTATAGGTGTAGCGGTTGCCGGTCGTAAGCTCGACAAGCTCAATGGCCGTGTCCATGGGGTAGGTCGACACGGGGTTCTGCGTGTGTCCATTAACGGTTTGCGGAATCACGTACGGATAGACAGGGCCGCTGGCGTAGACGGTGTAGCCGTTGCCTAGGCTGACCGTGCCCAAAACCGTATCGCCGTCGTCGGGCGTAAAGGTCTCGCCATCGCGCACCGCGACGAGCGTCACGAGCGGTGTGTTGGTGTCGCCGTCCAGATAAATGCACAGCGTGTTGCCGTTCTGCCAGGTTGCGACCTTGCCATACCACTCAACCGGAATATCGAGCTGATACAGGTTCGTCGCCTTGTGCCGAGCGTCGGCATCGCGGGCGGACTGAGCCTCGCTTGCGCTTACGGCGTTGGCGGCGGCATCGCGGCGCGTAATTGCCGCCTGCTGGAGTATCTTTGCCGCGGCGGCAGAGCTCGCGCCGCCTTCTTCGGCGTACTTGGCGGCGGCATCGATCTGGTCGTCGGTCACCGTGTCGGCTGAGGGCACCTTAAGCATAAAGGTGGCTTGAGCGCGCAGATCCTGCCCGTCATTCTTGACCGTAACCTGGGCCTTGGTGGTCGGGACGGTGTAGATGGTGCCGTCGGCCGCGATGGGGGAGGCGGCGATGGAGAACGTGTAATCGCCGGGCAGCAGCTTAATGCCGCGACCGTGCTCGTCAACGTAGAGCGTTTCGCTCACGGAAGAACCGTCGGAATCCTGCCCGCTCACCTGCACGGGAATCTTGGAGCCAGTTGAGCAGTCGAGGCCCGCGGCATGCACGCCAATCTGCACCGACATCATGGTATGGGCGTTTGCGGCAACCACGGCGGCCTGCTCTTGCTGATATCCGTTCCAAGCCGCATAGCCCGCGCCGCCGGCGACGAGCGCGATGGCAACAACGCCTGCCACCATCAGGTTGCGTCGCTTGGGCGACATCTTGCGATGGCGAACCTCGGCCTCGCGTGCCGAGGGAACGGACGGCAGGGGAATATCGCCCATGGCGATGGTCTCGTCTACGGCTGGTGCGGAACCCAGGCCAGGAAGCTCGCGGGTCAGCGAATCCTCGGCCGGCAAGCTGTCGAGCAAGACGGTTTTCTCGCCCGTGTCGGATTCGGGCTGGTCGTCGGCCTCGCATTCGGATTCCTCGTGCCCCGCCTCGTCTTCGGTGGGCGCGGCGCCATCGTCTTTTGCATCCTGATCATCGGGCTGCGCTTCGATTTCCGGCTCATCTCGCACATCAACGCTCGAATCGTCAAACGCAATCTCGGCCAGTGCAATCCGGTCAAGGCTCTCCAGGGCCTCGGCACACGCTTCTGCATCTTGGGCCGCATCCTCTTGGCCCATCGTCTCATCTTTCATATATCCCCCAAGCTCAATATCGGGACAACACTGTACCCAAAAACGGGACTCCATAGAGCCGCCGCATGATTTGAAATCCGATTTTATATGTGCGCGTGTTTTTGAATAGATGATGATTAGAGACGCAACGACAAAAGCCCCCGGAAAGCGAGTGAAACGCTTTCCGGGGGCTCTGCGAGACATTGGATTGAAAATCTGGCAGGCGGGCCTATGCCCAGGTGCCAACAGCGACCAACATGTTACTCGGCGTGTGCGTAATCCACCTTGGCGCGGCGAGCGGTGGCCTTCTCCCAATCGCTGGTGCCCTCAAAAACATCCTGCTTGTAGGGGTTGCGGCCGAGCTTCTTGGCGCGGTAGGCGATGTAGATGATGGCGGCGATGTTGGCGATCAGCGCGACAACCGAAACCGCGGTGGCGGCGCCTGCGTCGAGCGTGGAGTGCGTCACAAAGATGGACTCCTCCTGGAAGTAGGGGAACACCTGGGCGAACATGCACCAAATGGCCAGGGTAAAGGCACGGTTCTGGATCCAGCCGCCCTTGTTCCAGATAAAGGCCGCCACGGTGGGGGCCAGCAGCAGCGCAAAGCCGCAGAACCAGGAGTGGGTGGGCAGGCAGTTGTAGGTGTAGCAGAAGTTCCAGATATCGTAGGCGATGATGTAGACCCAGGTCATGTCGGGCCACAGCATGTCGGTCTGATCCTCGGAGGCGTAGACGCTCCACCAACCGGTCATGCAGAAGATGTTGATGATGCCCGCGATGCCGTTGAACACGTTGTTCCAGCCGGCCAGCTGCGTGGCGCCCTCGGAGGTGACCCAAGTGGACTGGCCCAGGACAAAGAAGTGGTAGGCGCTCTCAAAGTCGGACACGACGGCGATCATGATGTTGATGGCGACGATCACAAACGGCCATGCGCGGAACCAACGCGCCTTGCCGATCTTTCCCCACTGGTACTTAATGGCAATAAAGCCCCAGCAGCCGGCGAGCGCCGCGTATACCTTAGCGTAGTGGAACCAGCTGTTCTGGTACACATGGGTGGGGTTGGTGAGCGCCCACTCGGCACCCTGCGAGACGCCGATGGCGATGGCGACGCAATAGATGGTCATGGCCAGCGGAGCCACGCCAAAGATGATGGCCGCGCCCAGCTTGGTGCGGCGGCCGACCTCGTTGAGCACGATCAAGCCGATAAAGACCATGGCCCAGCCGGCCCAGTGGATAAGGGTATCGCTACCCCAAACATCGAACAGCATGCTGCTCTCCTTTCACACGCCCGCGGCCCCTCTTCTGATCGCGGGCAGTTTGGCCAAATGTCGTCAGTCCTGGGGCTTGCGCTCCGGATACTTGGCGGTATAGCCCTCGATGTGGAGCGTCGAGGCGATGATCTCCTTGACTGTCTCGTCGGGCACATCGGGGTGCGTGCGGATATACATCAAAAGACCCATGATGAGGGTGTAGAACGTTTCGTAGACATGGTCGATGCGCAGGTCGTGATGGGCGACAAAGTCCACCACGGTGGTGTCGCAGATATACTGCGCCACGCGCTGGACCACGTTGTGCAAAAAGCCGCCGTAGAGCGCACCGCTGCTCGAGGTGAGCGTGCTCGGCAGCTCGTGGCCGCTCACGACCAGACGCTTAAAGAGCGGGGCGACGGTGTCGAGTGCGCCCTCGATATCACCGACGATGCGGCCGGCGTTCCACCGCTCGAGCTCGGAGATAAAACCGTCGATTGCCTCGTCCATGACGGCGGTGACGGCGGCGTCCATGTCGGCGAAGTAGTGGTAGAACAGCGAGCGCGTGCAGCCGGCTCGCTTGGTTACGGCCGAGACAGATAGATGCGACACACCCAGCTCGGAGCTTACGGTGCGCACGGCGGCGAGGATCTCGCGACGGCGTTCGTCGCCCGTCAGACGTTTGGCCGTGCTGTCGGGCGCGGGGACGGCATCGACCACGGAGGTATCTGCCGTGTTGTTGCTCATGTTTTGCCGCCTTTCATCCGCTTTTGCCTAACCGTTCGCCTAACAGTCTTGAATATTGTTGACGGTTCGTCAATACTATTTTTGACACAATGTCAACAATGGCGGGTGAACGGCATGGGGGCATGCTTGGCCTGCAAAAAAGAGGGGCGCTGCAGTCTCGCCGGGCTGCGGCAAGAGAAGGGACAACCATGATTCTCAACGGACCGGGAATTAGCTATACCGAGCCCGACATCGGTGCGGAGTTTGTGCCGCCGATACCGGAGCATCCGCGCGAGGCCATCGTCAAGCTGTGCGAGCACTGCACCAACCGCCTGCTTCATCGCGATGAGCTGCTGGGCTACGAGTACTGGTCGTTTGCCGAGGCCGCAACCGACGAGCAGGCCGAAGTGCTCTGCAAGATGAAGATGCGCCGTCCCTATACGCTGCCCGAGATGGTCAAGCTCACCGGCATGCCCGAAGCCGATATCGAGAAGATGCTCGACGACATGAGCTACACGGGTCTGCTCGAGTACAACTGGGAAAACCCCGAGCGCGCCAAGCAGTGGGTGCTGCCCATGCTGGTGCCGGGTTCCGCCGAGTTCCTCAACATGCGCGTGAGCCAGCTCGAGGAGCACCCGGTCTATGCTAAGTTCTTTGAGCAGGCGTCCAAGGGACCGCTGTCCAAGGCCACGCCGATGGTGCCGCCCGGTGGTGCCGGCATCGGCATGCATGTCATTCCGGTCGAGAAGGCTATCGATGCCGCGAGCACGTCGGTGCCGATCGAGCATATCGAGCATTGGCTCGACAAATACGATGGCAAATATGCCGCCAGCACCTGCAGCTGCCGCGCGAGCCGTCGCGTGATGGGTGAGGGCTGCGCCGACGACCCGGCCGATTGGTGCATCGCCGTGGGCGATATGGCCGACTACGTGGTTGAGACCGATCGTGGCCATTACGTGACCCGCGACGAGGTTTACGACATCTTGCGCCAGGCCGAGGACAACGGCTTTGTGCACCAGATCACTAATATCGACGGCGAGAACAAGATCTTCGCCATCTGCAACTGCAACGTCAACGTGTGCTACGCCCTGCGCACCTCGCAGCTGTTCAACACGCCCAACCTGTCGCGCTCGGCCTATGTCGCTAAGGTCGAGAAGGACAAGTGCGTGGCCTGCGGTCGCTGCGTCGAGGTGTGTCCGGCCGGCGCCGCCAAGCTGGGCCAGAAGCTCTGCAGCAAAAAGGCCGGCGGACAGGTGCCCGAGTATCCGCGCCAGGAGCTGCCCGATGCCACCAAGTGGGACCACACCAAGTGGTCGCCCAACTACCGCAACGACAACCGCATCGAGACGCATGAGTCCGGCACCGCTCCCTGCAAGACGGCCTGCCCCGCGCACGTTGCCGTTCAGGGCTATTTGAAGCTCGCGGCTCAGGGTCGCTATGACGAGGCGTTGGCGCTCATCAAGCGCGAGAACCCGCTGCCCGCTATCTGCGGCCGCGTGTGCAACCGCCGCTGCGAGGACGCCTGCACCCGCGGTCGCGTGGACGCCGCCGTGGCTATCGACGAGGTCAAGAAGTTTATCGCTCAGCGCGATCTGGATGCCGCGACCCGCTATGTCCCACCTGTGGTGACGCCGACGCGCGCTGGCGGCTTTGATCAGAAGATTGCCATTATCGGTGCCGGCCCGGCCGGTCTGTCCTGTGCCTTCTATCTGGCCGAGAAGGGCTACAAGCCCGTCGTGTTCGAGAAGAACGAGCGCCCGGGCGGCATGCTCACCTATGGCATTCCCAGCTTTAAGCTGGAGAAGGACGTTATCGAGGCAGAGGTCGAGATTATTCGCCTGATGGGTGCCGAGTTCCGCTATGGCGTGGAGGTCGGTCGCGATGTGACGCTTGACGAGCTGCGCGAACAGGGCTTTAAGGCCTTCTACGTGGCCATTGGCTGCCAGGGCGGTCGCCTTGCCGGTATTCCGGGCGAGGACGCCGAGGACGTGACCGTGGCCGTCGACTTCTTGCGCGAGGTGAACAGCGGCAAGATTGACGCGCTGCCCGGCCGCACCATCGTGGTGGGTGGCGGCAACGTGGCTATCGATGTCGCGCGCAACGCCTGCCGCCTGGGCTCCGAGCACGTTGAGATGTTCTGCCTGGAGAGCGAGGCCCAGATGCCCGCCAGCGAGGAAGAGCGTCGCGAGGCCATCGAGGACGGCGCGCACATCAGCTGCGGTTGGGGCCCCAAGGAAGTCCATCTGGACGATGCCGGCCGTGTATGCGGCATTACCTTCAAGCGCTGCACGCGTGCCTTCGACGACGAGGGCCGTTTTGCGCCCGAGTACGACGAGAACGACCTGCGTCGCGTGGACGCCGACCGCGTGGTCATGTCCATCGGTCAGTCCATCGTGTGGGGCGACCTGTTGGCCGGCTCCAAGGTCGAGCTCGGCCGTGGCCAGGGCGCCCTTGCCGATCCCCAGACCTATCAGACCGCCGAACCCGACATCTTTGTGGGCGGTGACGTCTACACCGGCCCCAGCTTTGCCATCGATGCCATCGCCGCCGGTCACGAGGCCGCGGTATCCGTACATCGCTTTGTGCAGCCGGGCTCTACGCTCACCATTGGCCGCAACCAGCGTAAGTACAGCGCGCTCGACCGCGATGACGTGGTGATCGAGAGCTATGACAACGCGAGCCGCGAGGTGGCCCACGTCGACCGCGAGCGCGAGAAGGCTGAGCCGTTTAGCGAGTATGTCGAGACCTTTACCGAGGAGCAGGTGCGTGCCGAGACCGCCCGCTGCCTGGGTTGCGGCGCCTCGATCGTCGACCCCAACAAGTGCATCGGTTGCGGTCTGTGCACCACCAAGTGCGCGTTCGACGCCATTCACCTCGATCGCGACCGCCCCGAGTGCTCCACGATGGTCAAATACGAGCAAAAGCTCCCAAGCCTCGGCAAGTACGCGCTTAAGCGTGCTATCAAGATCAAATTTGGTCGCAAGTAAGTAGCCATAACGGGAACGGCGGAAGGAATTAAAAGTGCACGAGCTCGGAATCGTCTATCACATTATTCGCGATGTCGAGAACGTGGCGCGCGCCAATGGCGTGAGTCGCGTTTCGAGCGTCACGCTGCTGCTGGGCGAGGTCTCGGGCGTCGTTCCCGACTTGCTGCTCGACGCTTGGCGCTGGGCGGCAGATAAAAAGCCCATCGCGCAGGGCGCGGAGCTTATTGTGGAGCCTGTCGAGGCCGTGACGCATTGCGAGGCGTGCGGCCGCGACTATGCGACAGTCGAGCACGGCAAGACCTGCCCTCATTGCGGCAGCGGCGAAACATACCTGCTGCAGGGCCAGGAGGTCATGATTAAGCAGATTGAGACCCCCGACGAGGAACCGGCAGACGCTGCCCCCGATGGCCCTTCCGACGTCCTCGACGCCGTCGATGCCGCCCACCCCCTCCACATCGTCTAGGATTCCCTATAAGTTGCGGTGAAATAGTTCCTAAATCCAGCCTTCTGGCTCTTAAACAAGAACTATTCCACCGCAACTTTTTTGAGTGGTTTCGTAGATCATAAGTCGCGCAAATAGTCAAGTCATACCTGTTTGAACAATGTAGCGGCAGTACAAGCGCATTCGCGCTTGCCTAAAATCGATATTAATGAACAGGCTGCTTGTATCTGTAAAGTACATGGCTTGATGAGTGACGTTTTGGCGGGTAATGAGTCGAAAAGCAGCAACGTAATCAATTTGTAACAAACTTAGACGTTTAAACAAATAATGCAACTTTTTACGAATTTAGCTATAATTCCACAAACCAAACAGGTATACTTCCTTCATGTCGTGTAGGAAATACGTAGACAAAAAGGAGGTTATGTGATGGTAAGTATTGTTCTTGCTAGCCATGGGGACTTGGCAGCTGGAATCAAGCAGACGGGCTCGATGGTCTTTGGCGATCAGCCGTCTGTTGCCGTGGTCTCGCTCGAGCCGAGCATGGGCCCCGACGACTTCCGTGCCAAGGTCGAGGAAGCAATCGCTTCCTTCGAGGACCAGGAGCAGGTGCTCTTCCTCGTTGATCTGTGGGGCGGCACGCCGTTCAACCAGATCAGCGGGCTCATCGAGGGCCACGATTCCTGGGCTATCGTCACCGGTGTCAACCTGCCTATGCTCATCGAGGCATATTCGCAGCGCTTTGACGCAAAGAACACTGCACATGCGATCGCAAAACATCTCGTGACTGAGGCTAAGGCTGGCGTGCGCGTCAAGCCCGAGTCTCTGGAGCCCGAGGAGAAGAAGCCGGCTGTGGCCGCCGCTGCTCCTGCAGGCGCCATCCCTCCGGGAACGGTCATCGGCGATGGGCACATCAAGATCGCCCACGTCCGTATCGACACCCGTCTGCTTCACGGTCAGGTGGCCACCACGTGGACCAAGCAGATCAACCCCAACCGCATCATCGTGGTTTCCGACGGCGTTGCTCACGACGAGCTCCGCAAGACCATGATCGAGCAGGCTGCCCCTCCGGGAGTCCATGCCAACGTCGTGCCCATCAAGAAGATGGCTGAGGTCGTCAAGGACACGCGCTTTGGTGACACCAAGGCCATGCTGCTCTTCGAGAACCCGCAGGATCTGCTCAAGGCCATCGAGGCCGGCGTCGACATCAAGGAAGTCAACATCGGTTCCATGGCTCACTCCAAGGGCAAGGTCGTCGTCACCAACGCCGTCGCTATGGGCGATGACGACGTCAAGACCCTCGAGGCTCTCAAGGCCAAGGGCGTCAAGTTCGAGGTCCGCAAGGTTCCTTCGGATTCCTCCGAGGATCTCGACGCCATGTTGAAGAAAGCTAAGGCCGAACTGGCCGCTCAAGCATAGTAAAGGAGGGTCCGATACATGTCTGCAATCACTATTCTGCTTGTTGCGATTGTCGCGTTGCTTGCCGGTATGGAAGGCATCCTGGATGAGTTCCAGTTCCATCAGCCGCTCGTGGCATGCACGCTTATCGGTCTCGTAACCGGTCACCTTCAGGAGGGCATCCTCCTGGGCGGTTCGCTCCAGATGATGGCCCTTGGTTGGGCTAACGTCGGCGCCGCCGTCGCGCCTGACGCCGCTCTGGCCTCGGTCGCCTCTTCGATCATCATGGTGCTCGCCCTCAACGGCGGCGCTACCGATTCGTCGAAGGCCGTTACCGCCGCCATCGCCGTCGCCGTCCCGCTGTCGGTCGCCGGCCTGTTCCTGACCATGATCTGCCGTACTCTGGCTACCGCTATCGCTCACGCCATGGACGGTTGCGCCGAGAAGGGCGACTTCGCCGGCATCGAGCGCTGGCAGTACGCTGCCATCCTCATGCAGGGCCTTCGTATCGCCATCCCGGCAGTGCTTCTGTGCATCATTCCGGCCGAGGCTGTTACCAACGCGCTTAACGCTATGCCCGACTGGCTGTCCGGCGGCATGGCTGTCGGCGGCGGCATGGTCGCTTCCGTCGGTTACGCCATGGTCATCAACATGATGGCCACCAAGGAGACCTGGCCGTTCTTCATCCTCGGCTTTGTCCTTGCTGCCATCCCTCAGCTCACGCTGATCGCCCTTGGCCTCATCGGCATCTCTCTTGCCCTCATCTACCTTGGCCTTAAGGATCTGGCCAAGCAGGGTGGCGGCATGGGCGGTGGCTCCGGCGACCCGCTCGGCGACATTCTGAACGATTACGAGTAGGAGGGGAGTGATACATATGGCAGAGAACAAGATTCAGCTCACCAAGGCTGACCGCAAGAAGGTTTGCTTCCGTCATCAGTTCCTTCAGGGCTCGTGGAACTACGAGCGCATGCAGAACGGCGGCTGGTGCTTCGCAATGATCCCTGCGATCAAGAAGCTCTACACCAGCAAGGATGACCAGATTGCCGCTCTTAAGCGCCACCTGGAGTTCTATAACACCCACCCCTATGTTTCCGCCCCTGTCATTGGCGTTACCCTCGCCCTCGAGGAGGAGCGCGCCAACGGCGCTCCGATCGACGACGTCGCCATTCAGGGCGTCAAGGTCGGTATGATGGGCCCGCTCGCCGGCGTCGGCGACCCCGCCTTCTGGTTCACCCTTCGCCCGATTCTGGGCGCTCTGGGCGCTTCCATGGCCCTGTCCGGCAGCATCGCCGGTCCGCTGCTGTTCTTCTTCGCGTGGAACATCATCCGTTACGCCTTCCTGTGGTACACGCAGGAGTTTGGCTACAAGGTCGGCTCCTCCATCGCCAAGGACCTCTCCGGCGGTCTGATGGGCAAGGTCACCGAGGGTGCTTCCATCCTGGGTATGTTCATCATCGGCGCCCTGGTCGAGCGCTGGGTGTCCATCTCCTTCACCCCGGTCGTCTCCAAGGTCACGCAGTCTGCTGGCGCCTTTATCGACTGGGCTAACCTGCCCTCCGGTTCTGAGGGTGTCAAGGAAGCACTGACGATGTATAACTCCATCGGTGCTAACGCCCTTGATCAGGTGAAGGTCACCACGCTTCAGGCCAACCTCGATCAGCTCATCCCCGGCCTTGCCGCCGTGTGCCTGACCCTGCTGGTCTGCAAGCTCCTCAAGAAGAAGGTCAGCCCGATCGTCATCATCCTGGCTCTCTTCGCCATCGGCATCATCGGTCGCGTCTGCGGCTTCATGTAAGCACGTTTCGGCTTAAGACCGAGAATTGCTAGGCAAGGGCTTTTGAGCCATTGAAACGGACCGCACCCGGTGGGTACACTGGATGCGGTCCGATTGTTTTATTTGGAGGGCGAGGCGCGCATGGCGCAATCTCAGAACAGCACGGTCGATCTGGCAACGCCGGCAACCTGCCTGATGGGGCTTACCAGCCATGGTAACGTGATGGTGGGCAATAAGGCGTTCGAGTATTACAACGAGCGCAATCCCGAGGATTATATTCAAATCCCGTGGGACGAGGTCGACTATATTGCCGCCGAGGTTTTACGCGGCACCAAGAAGATCACGCGTTTTGCCATCTTCACCAAGGACAACGGTCACTTTACGTTTTCGACGCGCGACGACAAAGAGACGCTTCGTGCTGTCCGCAAGTACGTCGACGAGGATAAGCTTGTGCGTTCGCCCGACTTTATCGATGTGACGGCCAAGGGCGCCAAGAGCATCCCCTCCGTTATCAAAAACCTCTTCCACAAAGGTAACTAGCTCCTCATAAGTTGCGGTGAAATAGTTCCTAAATACGGCTTTAGATGCTTCAGACAGGAACTATTCCACCGCAACTTCGAAGTCTAGTCATGCGACGTATTGCGATGCAGTAAATCTGCTACACTAGTACAACATGCCTCCGTAGCTCAGGGGATAGAGCACCGCTCTCCTAAAGCGGGTGTCGACGGTTCGAATCCGCCCGGGGGCACCAGGAAAATCGCAGGTCAGGAGTTATTGTTGCTTCTGACCTGTTCTGGTTTTGGGGCTAAGAACCGCTTCCGTTTGTAAATCTGGTAAGTAAATATTATGACTTCCCGAGTTTTCCACTGAAAACAGGAAATCACCATTTTGGGGATAAAAGTTATCAACAGCTGTCAGTCGGTTCCATTTTGGTGAAGCGCTTCCCCCTTTTGGGTAAATTATTTCACCATTTTGATGATTCGGTAGCTTCGAATTCTTTGATAAAACGCCTGTTCAGAAGCTTGTGCTATACCCATTTTGGTGAAACCAATTAATAGAGAAATATACTATAAAGAAATAGGGACGGCGATGCCGTCCCCTTCGCTCGCAAAGCTCGCTGCGCGGTCACGTGCCGTGACCTTGCCGCCGGCTACGCCGTCGATTGATACGCTCACTGCGTTCGCTGATTGATAGACTAATCCGTTATATCGGTGACACCAGTCATAAGTGCAGCGATTGACATGTTGAATCCATTGGCAATTTTACAGATGTTGGAAAGACTGACATTTCTTCGTCCGACCTCTATCGAGGCGTAGTAAGACCTGTCCATGTCGATACGGTTCGCAAATTGCTCTTGTGAGTAACCAAACTTTGATCTGAGTTCTTTGCAGCGTAGACCAAAGGATCGTTGTAGTGGCGAGATATCCATGACAAAAAGAGTCATGGATTGTTGTATAAATGCCAACGGACTATATACAACAATCCCAGATGAGGAGCATAATCATCCGCTATAGTTGACAGCACGTTTCGCAGAAAGGACAAAGGATTCATGTACGAGAAGAAGCACGCACTGCCAAGCAAAAAGATTCACGCCCCGAAGGGGATCGCACGTCTGACCGTCACCGCGGCGACCATGGCCGCCATGACCGGATCGAGCCTTATCTCACCGTTCGCGGCATTCGCCCAGACCGGTGACGGGGGCACGCAGCACCCCGCCGTGATGTCGCCGATCGCCGCCCACGCCGGCGCGGCATCCGGTACCGGCGTGAAATCCGTCGCACAGACCATCGCGGACCTGCAGAAGGCAGTCGACGAGGCGAAGGCGAAGGAGGACGCCGCCAAGGCATCCTACGATGAGGCCGCCGGTCCCTACAACGAGGCGGCTTCCGCCCGCGACCAGGCCAAGGCATCCTACGATTCGGCAGTCAGCGCCGGCACGGCAGCCAACCGAGCGGCAATGGACGAGTACGCCCGTCAGGTCGCGGAGGGCAAGGACGCCGCCGATGCCGCCGGCAAGGACCTCGAGCAGGCGAAGGTGGGTCTCGCAGACGCCAAGGCGGATGCGTCCGAGAAGGACGAAGCGTACCAGTCCGCCCTCAAGGCGGCTCAGGATGCCAAGGATGCCCTCGATAAGGCCAAGGCAGATACCGTAAGCGCCACCCCGGAGGCAATCAGTGCCGCCGAACAGGCCGTGAGCGACGCCCAGGCTGCCGTGGAAAGGGCACAGGCCGGCCTCGCCAACGCCAACGCGACGCTTGCCGATGCCCAGTCCAAGCTGGTTGCGGCCCAGTCTGCAAAGGATTCCGCCGACGCCGTCCTCGCCGCAGCCCAGCAGAACAAGGACGCGGCGGATGCGAAGGCCGCAGCCGCCAGCGCCGCCTACGAGAAGGCGAAAGCAGACCTCGCCGCAGCGGAGGCAGGCGCCAGCGGTCCGGAGTACGATGCGGCAAAACAGAAGGTCGCGGACGCAGAGGCAACCCTCGCCGCCGCACGAGCGGTGCAGTCCCAGTGCGAGTCCGAGCTCGAGCAGGTGCAGTCCGCCGCGGCAACGGCACAGACCGAGCTAAATGATGCCCAGGCATCCCTCTCTGCGAAGCAGCAGGCCGCGGTCGATGCCGCGTCCGGCGTGAACGACGCCCAGTCCGCACTCGATGCCGCGAACTCCGACCTCGATGCGGCCAAGCAGGCGAACGCCGATGCCATCGCCAAGCTGGATGCCGCGAAGCAGGCTGTCAAGGACGCCGAGTCCGCCAAGGCAGCCGCCGACGTAGAGCTCGCGAACGCCAAGACCGCAAAGGATACCGCTGACGCGGCCGTGACCGCCGCCCAGCAGAAGGTCGACGAGGCACAGGCGAAACTCGACTCCGCCGACGCACAACTCAAGCAGGGAGCCATCGGCTTCTTCAAGGCCATGGGTGCCGATTCAGCCATCGAGATCATCCAGAACTGTACACACAAGGACTACACCGAGGTCGGAAACAGCCTCGATGCGACCAGTCTCGACAACATGCTCGCGGCAATCCCGTACATGAAGTCCATCAACGAGTATCGCAAGTCCGTCGGTCTCTCCGAACTCCAGGTCACCTATAAGCTCATTGCAGCGGCGATAGCCAACGCAAACTATTCCGATGTCAAGTTTGGACATTCCATGCAGTTCGATACGACCGAAAACCTCGCATGGAATTATGGAACCGATCCGAAACCGCAGTGGGTTGACCAAGAAAAGGCTTTCTTCGATCAGGCGGTTCAGGAGCTCTATGGCGTCACCGGTCTAACCGGTAAGGATGCCGTAGATTTCTACAAGACGCATAGCGGGATTGAATCCTATGTCAACCAGCACTTCAAGGTTGCCGGATATCCCGCAACCGTCGGTCACTACCTGCATGTCATCAGCCCCGAAATCGGCTATATGGGCATGGCAGTCTGCAGCAAGGGAACCTTGAACGGCTGGCAGACCGACAGCCTCGATACCGCAAACCTTGGTTGGGCAGGTTCAGGCTGGAACATGAATCCCATGTCCGTCGACGAGTACGAGCAGAAGCTGACCTCCTATATCAACGGCCTCAAGAACGCCAAGAGCGCACTCGACGCAGCCAAGGCCGATCTCGCATCCAAGAAGCAGGCAGCCGCCGGCGCCGCCACAACCGTCCAGCAGAAGCAGGTCGCGGTGGATTCCGCACAGGCAGGTGTCGATGCCGCAAAGCAGGGTGTTGCCGATGCCCAGTGTGCCGTCGATGCCACCAAGGCTGATGTCGCCGCCAAGCAGCAGGGCGTCACGGATGCCCAGGCCGAGCTTGATGCGGCGAAATCGGACCTCGGTGCCGCCAACGCGGCAGTCGATACGGCAAAGTCGACCGTCCAGCAGAAACAGGTCGCCTTGGATGCCGCCAATGCGATCGTAACGGCCGCACAGACCAAGCTGGATTCCGCCAAGGCGGACACCGCTGCCAAGCAGCAGGACGTCATGGATGCGAACGCCGATCTCGCGAAGTTCTTCCAGGACGTCGCCGACGCCAAGAAGGCGCTCGATACAGCAAAGAGCGTCCATGACTCGGCGGTAGCCGATCAGGTCGAGAAGGCGACCGTCCTCGCCGCCGCCGAGCAAAAGGCGGACGCCACCGCACGCGCCCTCGCGGATGCCCAGCGTGCCGTCGATGCCGCAAAGACCGACGCCGGCGTTGCCGCCGACAGGCTTACCGGCTCCCAGACCGATCTCGATGACGCACAGTCGAACCTCGACATCCTCACCGGTCTTGCCGCGAAGCTCGCAGAGGCACAGCAGCGCGAGCAGGATGCAGTAAAGGCCGTCAATGACACCAAGGCCGCGCTCGATGCCGCGAAGGCGGATACCATCGCCGCCGAGTCCCTGGTCTCCGCCGCCGAACAGGCAAAGGCACAGGCAGACGCCAAGTTGTCGAAGCTGAACTCCATCGATGTCGACGCGGCGCTCGCCTTCGGCCATGATGTGAACGCGGATGACGCCCTCAACGCGCTTTTCGCCGCAGCAGTCGAGGCACGTGCCAAGGTCGCGCCCGCCAAGGCCATCCTGGACGAGAAGCAGACTGTGGTGGACGAGCTCCAGCCCGGCTATGATGCGGCACTCGCCGCCTACGAGTTGGCGAAGTCCGACCGCATCGCAGCGGAGCAGAAGCTTTCCGATGAGATCGCACGACAGGAGGCGGAGGAGGCCGCAAAGAAGCAGGCGGCATACACCCCGAAGCACCTCGCCAACACGGAGGCCGCCAAGCCCGGCAGCCTCGCCCAGACCGGCGACAGCGCGGGACTCATCGGCGAGACGTTCGCCATCGGCGGCACCGTCCTCGTGGCAGCCGGCGTCTTCCTCGATCTGAAGAAGCGCCGCGAGCAGATGTAAAAGCGAACCGGGCGCTGGACACCGGCCAGTGGTCAACGCCCGGCTTCATGGATAGGGAGATCGGTGTGAGAACAAAGGCTATTATCGTTGCGTTTCTGGTGTGCCTCATGGCACCTCAACTTGGATGCTCCAGCGTTGCAAAGCAAGAAAGCGGCTCTGCGGAAAGGACCACCACAGCGGTAAAGAATAAAGACAAAAAGAAGCCAAGCGAAGAAAAGGCGGCGCAAGCCTCTGGAGCCAAGTCCGAGGAGAAGAAAGAGTCCGCCGACAAGGACCAGAAGTCCGATGACTCCAAGAAAGAGGATAACAAGTCTTCCGACTCGTCGAAGTCTGACAGCAAGGGAAACTCCTCCGACTCGAAGCAGGGTTCCGGCAATTCGCAGAGTTCCGGCAGCAACAATTCCTCTTCCAACGGCGGTAGCCAGAAGAAGTGGGTTGCCGAGCAGGGCCACTGGGAGACAGATTACAGCCAGGTCTGGGTACCGAATGTAGTGTATACGCGCCATGAACGTTGGATGTGCTCTGTATGCCATGCAACGTTTAACTCAGCAGCCGAAATGGACAATCATGTTATCTCTACCTACGGTGATGCACAACACCCTAATGGAGCTTCTGCAATCAATGATTCGTATACCACCTCTGAGGACCAGGGACATTATGAACAGCAGGCTACGGGACAGCATTGGGTTGTCGACGTCGCCGGTCACTGGGAGTAATGGAAATTCGTTCCCCTTCTCTTACATTCGGTGAATACATATTTGTTCGCGGGCGGTCGGTTTCGGCCGCCTTTTTATGTGCTCAGTTTGGGAATAAACGATAGGAGAATAATCAATCAGGAGGCCGCTGTGGAAAACAAGAATGCCAGTAAAAAGAAAACCGAAGAGCCGATGAGCCTCAAGGATAAAAAGGGACAGGCCATTGCCGGATCAAAAAGAATTGCTGAGGAGCGCGCTGAACGTAGAAGACTAATGGGCCTTGACGTCTAGCTGATAGCCCATCGATGTCTTAATTGTTCCCGAAGCCTTTCGAGAAAGAAGATGAGGCCTCTCATCTTCTGCCTACGCTTCGCTGCGTCTATGCCCCCTTCTGGGGCATGCAAGATGACTGTGGGTGGCATTTTTGTGGGCCCATTCGGACCCCAAAAACACCACGCCACAGACCTTGCTTATCGCCTGCTACGGCGATAAGGTTGTTGTGAAGTTGAAACTCCGCGATGAAGAATCGCGGAGACGATTCTTCGTTTTTGGAACGACGCTAGCCGTTCCTCAAAAGGAAAGCGAATCGCATAGCAGGTTTTGATCGGAGGCCTCTCCGATCGCTGATTCGTTTTCCGGAGGAATCATGAGCAGGCTCCGCCCACACACCGTCAAGGCGTCTCTTTCCGATGAAGAGAAGAAAGCCATCATCGCAATCGCAAAGCGACATGAGATGAGTGAGGCGGAACTCATACGTTTCGTCTTATGCAATGCCGACGATCTCGATATCGATTTTGGTCTTGCGGAAATTGCTGATCAAAAATCTCGAACTGAAGAATTGCACATCAGGGTCTCACCGGAAGAAAAAAGGATAATCGAAAGCAATGCTGATTTCCTTGGCGTGACCGTGAGCTCGTATGCACGGCGCGTACTAATTAACGGGAAGATCGAGAAAATCGATTTCGACCATGGCGGCGTGGAGAAGATCTATCATGAGCTTTTGAAGCAGGGTACGAACCTTAACCAGTTGGCGCACTTCATAAACGCGCAAGGACTTTCGGCTTACGACGAAACTGCCGTTCTTATGGCCATCGGGTGCGTTGCTAAAAGTTCTGATTACGCTTTTCAATTCTTGAGAACGCTCGAGCGTCGCTATTTCACCGATGGCGGCGATGCAAAGTGACTGTTATCAAGCAGAAGAGCGTATCGAGCGAGCGCTACGCAAAGAACGTTCGGCGGTACATCAACGGGAAACATGCCCTTGCCCGTGATGGCTGGAACATCAAATGCGATAAGTACTGGTTTTCGAAAATGGCAATGACGCGGAAGGTTTTCCATCACGACACGCCTTCGCGAGCCGGCGCGAAGAACGTGACTATCCTCCACCAGATTCTCGCGTTTCTCCCCGAAGAATGTTCGTGCAACGGCGGTAAAATGACGCCGGATGCATGTATGGCCTACGCAAGGCAATGGGTCGCGAAGCATTACCCGAATCAGCAAGTTATCTTCGCGCTACACGAGGAAAGCGACAAGGCGGGAAAACGCTACGCAGTGCACATGGCAATCAACCGCACGGATCTCCTGACAGGAAAACGTTGTGAGACGGGCGGGCGTCACGGGAAGTTCGAACGCGCCTCGTGGGTCCGCGAACTCGATAAGGACTGGAATCTCGCCCAACTTGAAAAGGGTAAGAAAAATTCGAAGATTCGTGATCGTCAACCGCGCGACACGGAAAAGGAGATTATTGGTCGCGGCAAGTACAGTTATAAAAACAATCTGCGTGAGCTGATCCATATTGCGATTGACGAAGGTCGCGTAAAGAATATGGAGCAGTTCAAAAAACTACTTGCATCATGGGGCGTAGACATTTTCATCAAGAACAATCGAGTCTATGCGACAGATCTCGATATCAAAGAAGCCCGCAATCCGAAGTGCACCTTCAACCTGACTCGTCTCGATGGGCGCTTCGCGTTGAAGTCATTGCAGGCGGCTTTCGAAAATAACGTGTTGGAGGCCGAGCGTGCGCTTCCATACGAGAAGCGCTGTGAGATTTATATCCGACGACTCAAGAAAGCATACTCGGCGTGGGTCGAGCAGGCTAAAGCAAGCAAAGGCGTCGCCTACAATTCGTTTCCTAAATTCATTACACCGAAGTGTGACGAAGACCTGCTCGAAGATCCGGCGGTTCGCGATGAACTTCTTGCGCGTCGCGGTTATGCGAGGGAGATTCGCAACCGTTACGCCGGCGCCGTTCCCAATGCCGGCGATGACCGCGTTCGCACCGCCGGCCAGGCGCACGGCGGTAGCACTGTGTCGCGACAGATGGGCGATCGCGTTATCGACCGTGGCGATTTCTCACGTGGTGACACGCCTCGCTAGTTTTGGATAGTTCATCGTCAGTGCCCTGGCGCGCTACCGTTCGGTGCCGATTCTGCCACGCTTGCAGTCTCGGCGAGGGTGGGGAGCATGAATTGAATGAAGAGGGCCAGCCACTCTGATAGAATCGTCCTCGCTGTCGGCAGTCCTCGTGCCGGGCAGAGCCCTCCATTCGATGGGAGGTGATGCCCATGACCGATTTCACTGAGTTCGTGAAGCTCCTGACCGCTATGGTCTCGCTCCTCACGGCCCTTGTCGGCCTTTCCAAGGCACTTAAGCAGGGCTCGAAGCCCAAAAAGAAAGGTCACCGTCGCTAAGACGATGACCTAACTTCGTTAAGCAACGGCTCTGCCCAGCTCACTACAACTTGGGCTGCCGTCGGCATTATTTTACCCTCTTGACGAGGAATTCGTCCATAATTCAAAAATCAAATTGTGCTCGCTATCGAAGCCTTGATTATCGACTTCATCCGAACACCTCCCACATTCATCCGTACATGTACG
>CAUEQD010000015.1 GCA_959019945.1 uncultured Collinsella sp.
GGATGACTTGAAGAAGGGGGAGGCCTCGCGGCCTCCCCCTTTTTTGCGTTGTATATACGTTGTACTTTGGGACCTAGCTCCCCCGTATGTGCTCTTACTGTTTGGCTGTATTTTGAGTCCATCTAGTGTATTTAAGCGATAATTACTCGCATTGGCGTTAGGGAGGGCTTGATGTTTACCGTATTTGTCTTGGGCAATATTGCTTCGGGTAAGTCAACTGCCTGCCGCTATTTCGAATCTCGTGGCGCTATGCTTATCGATCTGGATGAGCTTGCAAAATCACTGTATGTGCCGGGCTCTGATATCGTCAATACACTCGCGGATGAATTCGGTTGGGACATTTTGGATGAGGAAGGCGGCATTCGCCGCGGCATCCTCGCTTCTCGAGCTTTCGCTTCTCCTGATTCGGTCGCACGGCTCAATGACATCGTGCATCCCATTCTGATTGAACAGCTTTCGCTTAGGATTCTCGATCCGGTTTGTTGTACGGTTTCATCTCCCCGTTATCCTTTTGCGGTGGTCGAGGTTTCTGCTCCGACTGGTTTTGAGGATGCATTTGGCTTGGCTGATGAAATTTTGGTCATCAGCGCCCCTTTGTCAGTTCGTCGCGAGCGCGCTATTCAACGTGGCATGGAGCCATCTGATTTTGATGCCCGTTCTGCTTGCCAGCCCGAAGAGTCTGCGCTGTGCAATCTCGCTACAACTGTGATTGACAATGCGGCAGACGATAACTCGCTCTTTGAACAACTGGACGCATGGCTTTCGCGCCATGGGTTCGGGGATGTAGCGGATAAGGAGGAGGCCGATGCCTAAGACACGTTTCCTTACGTGGTATCGCCTTATACCGCTGGCTGCCGTTTTTGCCTTCGGCCTTATCTCATTCGTTTACTCATATGCTCCTGCCGCTTTCTTTAAGCCGCTGTATCCGATTGACTACGAGGCGTATGTAAAGCAATCCAGTATTTCGCATAATCTGGATCCGTATCTGGTGTGCGCTGTCATTAAGTCTGAATCGAATTGGGATCCCGAGGCCGAGTCGAATCAGGGTGCTCAGGGATTGATGCAGCTGATGCCCGAGACTGCCCAGGATATGATCGCCAAGGGCCTTGTCGACGGTGGCGAGTATTCGGCCGACAACCTTAACGATCCGGCTACGAATATCGAGTTTGGCTGTGCGTATCTTTCGTATCTTCTAGCGTATTTTAACGGGTCGACTGACAGTGCCATTGCCGCCTATAACGCCGGCATGGGCAATGTCGACGGATGGGCGCAGCAGAGTACGTCGCTTCATAATGCAATCACCTTTCCCGAGACGCAGGCGTATCTGATTCGTGTCAATAATGCCTGGGTTCGCTACAAAACCCTCTATCCCGATCGGTTCGTATAGGACTATGCCTGCCGCCTGCGTATACTGCAGATATATGAGTTAGGAGTATCCATGGCGGAATTTGAAGTAGAACGCGTTGGTGGTGAACTTAAGCGCTTTGGCGTTGAAGGCTCTGACGTGCCGTTTAAGGTCGTGTCTCCCTATGACCCTGCAGGCTCTCAGCCTAAAGCCATTGAGTCGCTTGTGCAGGGTGTGAGGGACGGAGACCGCTATCAGGTTTTGCTGGGCGTGACTGGTTCGGGCAAGACCTTCACGATGGCAAAGACTATTGAGGCCCTGGGAAAGCCGACGCTGGTCATGGCTCCGAATAAAACGCTCGCCGCTCAGCTTGCGAGCGAGCTCAAAGAGTTCTTTCCCAACAACGCTGTGGTCTACTTCGTCTCGTACTACGACTACTATCAGCCCGAGGCGTATGTGCCGCAAAGCGATACATATATCGAGAAAGACTCCTCGATTAACGAAGAGGTTGAGATGCTGCGACATCAGGCGACCGCATCGCTGCTCTCTCGACGCGATGTGATCGTTGTCGCATCGGTCTCGTGTATCTATGGCATTGGCTCTCCTGAGGACTATGCAGGTCTGGCTCCAAACGTCGACAAGAAGGTGCCGCTCGAGCGCGATGACTTTATCCATGCACTTATCGACATTCAATATGATCGCAATGACTATGACCTGGCACGCGGCACGTTCCGCGTGCGCGGCGATGTTGTCGACGTGTATCCGCCTTATGCCGAGCATCCGTTGCGGTTTGAGTTCTTTGGCGACGAGGTCGAGCTGATTGCCGAGATCGATGAGGTCACCGGTGAGATGCTTCGTGAGTACGAGGCCATCCCTGTATGGCCGGCATCGCACTACGTGACCGAGAAGCCGAAGGTCAAGGCGGCTCTGAAATCGATCAGCGAAGAGTGCGAGAAGCGCGTGGCGGAGCTCAAGGCGACCGACAAGTTGCTCGAGGCGCAGCGTCTGCAGCAGCGCACCGATTATGATCTTGAGATGCTCGAGACGATGGGCTTTTGCAACGGCATCGAGAACTACTCGCGTCATCTGGACGGTCGCAAGCCGGGTGAGCCGCCGTTTACCCTAATCGATTACTTTCCCAAGGATATGCTCTGCATCATCGATGAGAGCCATGTGACGGTGCCGCAGATTCGCGGCATGCACGAAGGTGACCGCTCGCGTAAGGTGACGCTGGTGGAACACGGTTTTCGCCTGCCCTCGGCGCTCGATAACCGCCCGCTTCGTTTCGATGAGTTTGAGGCAAGGATACCCCAGTTTATCTATGTTTCGGCCACGCCGGGCGACTACGAGCTGCGGGTGAGCCAAAACGATGTGGAGCAGATTATTCGTCCGACTGGCCTGCTCGACCCCAAGATTGACGTGCGTCCAGTTCGCGGCCAGATTGACGATCTTGAGGACGAGATTCGCGAGCGCGTTGCCCGCAAGGAGCGCGTGCTGGTGACCACGTTGACCAAGCGCATGGCCGAGGACCTGACCGACCATCTGCTCGACGCAGGCATTAAGGTCAATTACATGCACTCTGATACGGCGACAATGGACCGTGTCGAGATCCTGCGAACGCTGCGCGAGGGCAAGATCGATGTTCTCGTTGGCATCAACCTGCTTCGCGAGGGCTTGGATCTCCCCGAGGTCTCACTGGTGGCAATTCTCGATGCCGATAAGGAAGGCTTCTTGCGCAACCGCCGTTCGCTGATTCAGACGATTGGCCGTGCGGCCCGTAACGCCGATGGTGAAGTCATCATGTATGCAGACGTTGTGACCGATTCGATGAAAGAGGCCATCGAGGAGACGCAGCGCCGTCGCGAGATTCAGATGGCATATAACGAAGAACATGGCATTGTGCCCAAGACAGTGCGCAAGGCCATCAACGACATCTCAAGTTTTATTGCCGAGGCCGAAAAAACTGTGGGCTCCAAGGGACGCTCGAAGGGCGACTCTCTTGGCCATGGCGCATTCTATACGCCCGATGAGTCGGGCGAGGGCGGTGTGCCGGAAACGGTGGCGCCCGAGCAGACACTTGCGGAGCAGTTGGAAGAACTGCCGCATGACGAGCTTGTGCGGATCGTCGAAACCATGGAAGAGGATATGCGTAACGCTTCTGCCGCTATGGACTTTGAGGAGGCGGCGCGCCTGCGCGATGCCGTCGTTCAGATTCGGGCGATGCTCGAGGGTGCGTCTGAGGACGAGACGATCGAGCGCTTACGCTCGCAGGCCCGCAAGGGTTCCACGTTCGCATCGGGCAGAAAACGCCAGGGTGCACGGTTTAAGAAATAGCGAACAGGCCCCGAGTTCCCTGTGGAGCTCGGGGCCTGTGTCTTTTGCGCGCTGGAATTCGTGCGTTAGAGGTCCGCGATCAGGGCTTCGGCACAACGGATGCCGTCGGTGGCCGCGCTCATGATGCCGCCGGCATATCCAGCTCCCTCACCACAAGGGTAGAGGCCCGGGGTCGACACGGCATGGCACGTTCGGTCTCGGGTGACAGTGACCGGTGAGCTCGAACGAGTCTCCACGCCGGTAAGAACGGCATCGGGACGGTCGTAGCCTCGTAGCTTTTTTCCGAGTAGGGGAAGTCCCAGGCGGAGCGACTCGACGATATGCTGCGGCAGGGCTTCGTCAATTGTCGTCCAGGTCACACCGAGCGGATAGGTGGGCTTTACCTTTCCGGGCGCCTTGCTGGCGCGTCCTGCGAGGAAATCTCCGACGAGTTGTGCCGGTGCGTTCCAGTTGGAACCGCCCAGGCGATAGGCGGCCGCCTCGCAGGCGCGCTGGAGCTCGATGCCGGCGAGCGGGTCATCGTTGGGAAGGTCCTCAGGCGTGACGTTAACGAGCAGGGCGGCGTTTGCGTTGCGTCCGTCGCGGGCATTGAGGCTGGCGCCGTTGACGCACAGGTGGCCCTGCTCGGAAGAGGCGGCGACAACCTGCCCGCCGGGGCACATGCAAAACGAGAACACGCTGCGGCCGTTGGGAAGATGGGCGACGAGCTTGTAGGGGGCTGCTCCGAGGGCAGGATGTCCCGCCAAGGCTCCATATTGGGCTCGGTCGATGTCGCGCTGCGGATGCTCGATGCGAACGCCCATGGCAAAGGTCTTTTGTGCGAGGGCCACGTTGTGGTCCTTAAGGAGCTCAAAAATATCGCGAGCAGAATGCCCACAGGCGAGGATGAGGTGCTTTGTTTCGATTGGCTCGTAAGCGGCGTCTTGGGACGATTGGACATCGATACCGGTGATGGCGCCAGACGCGTCGGTGCGAATGTCGACGAGCTTCGTTCGATAACGGACGACACCTCCGAGCTGCTCGGTGCGCTGGGATATAGCGGTGACAACCTTGGGAAGGATGTCGGAGCCAATGTGCGGCTTGGCATCCCACAGAATATCGCGGGGCGCACCCGCCTCGACGAAGGTTTCGAGGATAAGGCGATGGGCGGGATTTTTTGTTCCCGTATTGAGCTTGCCGTCCGAGAAGGTCCCCGCGCCGCCCAGACCAAACTGAATATTGCTCTCGGGGTCGAGGATGCGCTCCTTTAGAAAGAGGTCGATCGCCTGCGAGCGGCGAAATGCCGGGTCGCCGCGCTCGATAAGCAAGGGCTTAAGACCTGCTTCGGCGAGCGTGAGCGCAGCGAAAAGGCCGGCGCATCCGGCGCCGACAACGACGGGGCGCTCTTTGGATGCGTCGGAAATGGGGGAGGGGAATGAAGGCTCATCGTCTTCTATCGCGCGTACGAGCGAGCGGTCACGTTCGGAAACGCTGTCGACCGCTTCTCGCTCGAGGTGGGGACTGGTCAGCTCAACACGAAAGCTCAGGATAAAATGGACGTCTCGTTTTTTGCGAGCGTCGATTGACTTGCGGTGGAGCTCGATGGACTTGATCTCGGAGTCTTTGCAACGTAGGACGCGCTTGGCGACTCGCTTGCCAACAATGAGGCAGGCATTTTCATCGCCGGCTTCATCGAGCGAAGCGTTGACTTGGGTGATTTCGATCATCGAGGTCTCCTTAGAGGCAAGAAAGAGGCCGTCCGGTATCCCAGACGGCCCGAATGCGTTTTTGATTATAGACTGCGCGGCTACAGGCTGCTTGCAGCGCGAATGCCCGAGAGCCATGCCCACGCAAGGTTAAAGCCTCCGCAATCGGCGTCGATGTCGAGCGCTTCGCCGCAGACGTAAAGCGGGGCGTCGACAACGCTGCGCGCGCGTAGACTGGGTGTTGAGATACTCTCGACAGATACGCCACCACGCGTGACCTGTGCCGAGCGCTCCTCGGCTGTTCCCTCAACGAGCAACTTAAAGTGCTTGAGGATCGAGACCAGGTGGATGACATCGTTGGAGCCTGGATGGCACTGCTCGAACGCCGTGCAGACGACGCGGGAGAGTTGCGGGGCGAGCATGCCGTCGAGCCAACGGGGATCGCGGGGCGAAAAGCCGCCGAGCAGCTCAACGCGCCGGTTGAGCATATCGAGCAGCTCGTCTTTGGAGAGGTCGGGGAAAACGTCGAGCAGGATCGTATCACCGCGCTGGATACGACGGGAGAGGTTGAAGACAGCGACGCCCGAGATGCCGAAGGCTCGAAACAGGACTTCACCGTCTTCGTGCCAGAGCTCATTATGATTGCGGGCGAGCGTCAAGCGGGCGCGGACGCGCAGGCCGTCCAACGTCTTGAGTGCCGCCCGATCGCCGACGACCGTTGCCGATACGGGGCAGAGGATGGGGCGCAGCGAAGTGAGGGGGAGGCTAAACGTATCGGCGATACCGGTGGGGTTGCCACCCGTGGCGATAATTACGGCATGTGCCTCCAGGGCCTCGTTCTTGCGAGGGACATCGGCGAGCGCTTTCCGAAGCGAGCGGAGCTCCGTTTTTCGGTCGTCGTGCTTTTTTGCCTTGAGCACCCGCGCTGGACGGTCTATTTGGAGTGCCCAGCCTTCGGAAGCTTTGTGCGCCGAGGCAACGTTGGCTCCGCAGATTAAGGTGATACCTAGGCGGTCGCAAACGTTGAGAAGCGCGTCGCGCACCGATTCAGCGCGAAGGGAGCGCGGGTACAGCCGGCCTTCCTCGGAGGTTGTCATGATACCCAGCGAGGAGAAGAAACCCATAAGCTCTTGTTCGGGCTGGGGGCCCATGACGGATTCGACGAATGCGGGGTGGTTATACCGCTGAGGATCAATCGATTCGTTGGAGAGGTTGCAGCGGCCGTTACCGGTCGCAAGGAGCTTAAGGCCACAGGCGACATCGCGCTCAACGATGCAGACGCTTTTGCCAGCGCGTGCGGCCGTAATGGCAGCGGCGAGGCCTGAAGCCCCGCCGCCGATTACCAGGACGTCATAGAAGGCGCTCGCGTTCACTTAGGCCTCGTCGGTCTCGTGCGGGGTAATGGCCTCGACGGCAGAGACTGCCTTGGGCAACATGTCATCGGGCAGCGCGGTCTCGACCTCGCCCTTATCGCAGGCCTCGGCGAGCGCCGGATTAATGGGAAGCTGGCCCAAGATGTCGAGGTTATAGCGATCTGCGACCTCGGGGAGCTTGCTCTTGCCAAAGACCTCAATCTTCTTGCCGCAGTCGGGGCACTCAATATAGCTCATGTTCTCGACAATGCCCAGAATGGGGACGTTCATCTTCTCGGCCATGTTGACCGCCTTGGCGACGATCATCGAGACCAGATCCTGCGGGCTCGTGACGATGACGATGCCGTCGACGGGCAGCGACTGGAAGACGGTGAGCGCGACGTCGCCTGTTCCCGGAGGCATGTCGACCAGCAGGTAGTCGATGGGGCCCCACGAGGTCTCGCTCCAGAACTGCCTAATGGCGCCTGCGATGACCGGACCGCGCCAAAGGACGGGGTCGGTCTCGTTTTGGAGCAGCAGGTTGGAGCTCATGACCTTGACGCCGTGCTCGGAGATTTCGGGCAGCATAAGGTTGCCAAGGGCATGGACGTGGCGTCCGCTCATACCGAACATCTTGGGGATGGAGGGACCGGTGATGTCGGCATCGAGGACGCCGACCTTGTGGCCGTGACGGGCAAGCTCGGTGGCGATGGCACCGGTGACAAACGACTTGCCGACACCGCCCTTGCCGGAAAGCACGGCGATGACGCGTTTGACCTCGGACAGCGTGTTCTCCTCAAATTGCGACGGCGACGTTTGTCCGCCGGCGGCCTGTGCGTGCTCGCAACCCATGTATGACTCCTTTGTATATGTTGGGGCCGGGGCCCCGTGATGTGACACGAGCGTCATTGTACCCTCGTTTGCGAGCGGGAGTCATTTGCGATGCATTTGGGCCGAGCGTGCTTGCAATACGATGGGTCCAAGCGAATGGGCGGGCTTACTGAACTTTGCTGGCAAACTCGAGGTATTGCATGCGCTGCAGCTTGTCGATCGTCGAGGCGTATGGGCTGCCTTCAGATTCCAAGTCGTAGCGCAGCCCGTCGGCACCAAGGTAGCCGGCGACATTGATGGTGGGCACATCTGACCTTGTTGCAAGCAGGGCCTTTTGATAGTCGGTGAGCGGGGCGCCGATCTTATTAAGGGTAATGGCTGCAATCTCGTTTGCCCCGACGGTGTCGTAGACGTTGAGCTCGGTATTGCCGGCGATTTCATAGTTAGCCCAGACGAAATAGGTCGACTGATAGATACGGAAAGCGTGGCTTGCCGTATCTTCCTGAGGGTACAGCTCATCGTTGAGAGTCGTTGCGGCGCTCGGCTGATGGTCGCCAAAAAAGACAAGGACAACCGGTCTGCTGATATTGCGGAGCTCGTTGATAAAATACTCGAGGTCCCGGTCGGACGCGTTGATGCAGGTAAGATAGGTGTTGAGCGCGCTATTGGCGCCCTCGCTGGCTCCCTCGACCCAATAGTTTGTCAGCTCTTCGGCGGGAACGGTGCCATAGTCGTAGCCGCCGTGATTTTGCATCGTGACGTCAAAGATGAACTGCGGCGCTTCGTCGGTTCTAAGCAGGCCGAGTATCTTGTCGTAGGTGGCGTAGTCGCATACGCCGGCATGGTAACAGGGCGCACCTTCGAAATCGCCGATTGAAAGAAAGTCTCCAAAGCCCAGCTGCTGATAGATCTTATCTCGATGGTAGTTGACGGGGTTTTGCGGGTGCATAGCGGTAGCGGTATACCCAAGCTCTTTAAGGTCCTTTGCCAGGCTGTTGACGCCATTCATCTGATACAGCTGATAGGGGATCTTGCCTAATCCGACAAAGGCCGTTGTCGCTCCGGTCAAAAATTCGAATTCGGAGTTTGCCGTTCCGCCACCGGCGACCGAAGCGAGCATGGTGCCGCGAACAAGTGTGTCGGGAAGCGAGTTGTAGAATGCGGGGCCGGTGTACCCGGCCGCCTGGAGCTGCTCAAAGCACGAAAGGTCGCTAAAACTCTCGTTCATGACGGCAACAATCGTCGGCTTGATTTCATTGAACTGGGCAACGGCAGCCGCGCGCTGCTCGCTCGAGCCATACGTGCTGTCGTAGGCGGCGGCGAGCTCCTGCTCGATGCTCTGCGCCTCATCGGGCGTATAGCCTTCGGGCTTCTCAATGGGCAACTCGTTGGCCATTTCGGTGAACGAAGTGATAAAACCCTGAGACGTATATGTGGTGATGGGCTGCCAACGGTCAAATCCAAAATCCAGCGCCTGCTCCAAGTCGATGCTGGAAAAGCCCGAGAGCTCCACAACGGTCACTAGCAGAAAAGCGCAGAGGTTAGCGGCGATTGCGGGGAAGACATGGGTGGGCGTACGGAGCTTTCGCGGTCGGATAAGCGAAAGAAGCCCCAGGGAAATCTCCAGCAGGGCGAGAGAGGTTACGATTCCGGCGGTAAAGGTAAACTCGTATCCCTCGCTCACTTCCATTGCGGTGCCGAGGGCCAAGATATCGCTTGGCAGGATGGCTTCGCCTTTAAACGTTATGACGAAGTGCTCGGCAATGCCAAGGATGCAACAGGCGACGGGCACGAGGGCCATGACGCCTCCATGACGCTGTCCCAGCAAATAAAGGGAGAGCAGAACCGTCGCGAGCAGCCCGACGGAAAACCCGAATGAGTTGGCGGGAATGCGATAGAACGTTTCGTTACAGGCAATTTCGAGTGAAACGAACGAGAGCGCTGAAACAGCGGCGATGACAAGGATGTCACGGCAAATACAGGCAACCGTTCCCGTCGCAAGATCGGTTTGGTCGATAAGTCCCGAAACCAAGGGCTCGACAAGAAGTATGACGGCGGCAGCACCGAGCGCCGAATAAGAAAGGACCCATAGGGAATTGTCCTCATTTACGAGCAATTGATTCGTAATCCATGCAGCTACCATGCCGAGCGGGATGAGGAGCGTCGCGCACCAAAAGACGCGGGCAATGGGCGGCTTTTCATTGTGTTTGATTGAAAAATACACGCGCACGACGACGGTGGCCACGATAAGGACGGCGATGAATATGGGCAGATTGGCCATGTCGCTCGAAGTGATTTCAAGGGGGATATCTTCGGTCATGGACGTTCCTCTGTTACAGCAAATTAAGTTCAGTAGTAGATTACTGTAACCTTTCCACGGCATTTCGAGAAACAAAGCATCCGATACGCAAAGCTAAAGGTCTGCGAATCTTGTATTACGAACATCTGTGCGCGTCGAGTGCGCTAAACTCATCGACAGTATGATTCGATGCAATAGGAGGCAAGGAGCTTCCATGTCTGATTCTTCTATCGTTATTCGCGGCGCTCGTGAGCACAATCTCCGTGATATCGATGTTTCCATTCCGCGTGACCAACTCGTGGTCATTACCGGTCTTTCTGGCTCGGGCAAGAGTTCGCTGGCATTTGACACTATCTATGCCGAGGGCCAGCGTCGATACGTCGAGAGCCTTTCGAGCTATGCGCGCCAGTTCTTGGGCCAGATGGACAAACCCGACTTGGATTCAATCGACGGCCTTTCGCCGGCGGTGTCGATCGACCAAAAGACGACGTCTAAAAACCCTCGCTCGACGGTTGGCACCGTAACCGAGATTTATGACTATCTGCGCCTGCTGTTCGCCCGTGTGGGCACCCCGCACTGTCCCGAATGCGGCCGCGTCATTGAGCGTCAGACGACCGACCAGGTTGCCGACAAGGTCTTGGCGGCGGGGGAGGGCCGCCGCGCGTTTGTGCTGGCACCGGTGGTGCGCGGGCGAAAAGGCGAGTACACCAAACTGTTTGAGGACCTTCGCGCCGAGGGCTTTAGCCGCGTGCGTGTCGACGGTGAAGTGCGCTCGCTCGACGATCCGATCGATCTGGACAAGAAGTTCAAGCACGATATCGAGGTCGTAGTCGATCGCATCGTGATCCGTGAGAACTCTCTGGGCCGTATCGCCGAGTCTGTTGAGCAGGCGACCGCGCTGGCTCACGGCAATGTAAACGTGTACATGCTGCCCGATCGTGATGCTCCCGAGGGGACCGAGGGCAAGCTGCTGGAGTATTCGTTGGCCTTGGCGTGCCCGGAGCATGGTCACTCCATTGACGATCTTCAGCCGCGTGATTTTTCGTTCAACGCTCCCTATGGCGCATGTCCTGAGTGCGACGGCCTGGGCTTTAAGAAAACCGTTGATGCCGAGGCGTTGATCGAGGACCCCTCGAAGTCCATTGCCGACGGAGTCTTTGGTAGCCTGTTTGGCAACTCGAACTACTATCCGCAGATTTTTGCTGCGGTCTGCAAACACTTTAAGGTGAGCACCGATACGCCGTGGGAGGACTTGCCCCCTCGCGTGCGTCGTGCATTCTTGGATGGCCTGGGCGATACGAAGATCTCGGTCGACTACCAAAAGCTCGACGGACGTCGCAGCCAGTGGGATGCCAAGTTTTCGGGCGTTCGCAACATCCTGTACGAACGCTATACCGAGACGACGAACGAGAACACCAAGGCGCGCCTGGAGAAGTACATTCGCGAGGAGCCGTGCTCGAGCTGCCACGGCGCTCGTTTGCGCCCTGAGATGCTCGCCGTCACCGTGGGCGGCAAGTCCATTTACGAGGTTTGTTGCCTGTCGTGCCGTGAATCGCTCGAGTTTTTTGAGGGCCTGGAACTCACCGAGCGCCAACAGTTTATCGGCGGCCGTATCGTCAAGGAAATCCTGGAGCGCTTGCGTTTTCTGGTCGATGTTGGACTCGACTATCTGACGCTCGATCGTGCCTCGGCGACGCTTTCCGGTGGCGAGGCGCAGCGTATTCGCCTGGCAACGCAGATCGGCGCGGGTCTCATGGGCGTGCTCTATATTCTGGACGAGCCCTCGATCGGTCTTCATCAGCGTGACAACGAGCGCTTGATCAAGACGCTCGAGCGCCTGCGCGATATCGGCAATACCGTTATCGTCGTCGAACACGACGAGGATACAATCCGTGCCGCCGATTACGTGATCGACATGGGGCCCGGCGCCGGCGTCAACGGCGGACACGTAGTCGCGGCGGGAACGCCTGCCGATATCATGGCGTGTCCTGAGTCGATGACGGGCGCTTATCTGACCGGCAAACGAATGATCCGGGTGCCTGATGAACGGCGCAAGCCCGGTCGCGGCTGCCTTAAAATTACGGGCGCTCGAGCCAACAACCTCAAAAACGTTACTGCCAAAATCGAGTTTGGTACGCTTACGGTTGTTACCGGCGTGTCGGGATCGGGCAAGAGCTCCCTGGTTACCGATACCATTGCGCCTGCCCTTACGAATGCCATTCACCGTTCGACGCGCCCTGTGGGTCCATATAAGAAAATCGAGGGCATCGAGTGTATCGATAAGGTTATCGATATCGACCAGTCGCCGATTGGCCGCACGCCGCGTTCCAACCCTGCTACCTATATCGGCCTGTGGGATGATCTTCGCGCGCTGTTTGCGAGTACGCCGGAGTCGAAGGCGCGCGGCTACTCGCCGGGTCGTTTCTCCTTTAATGTGAGTGGCGGGCGCTGTGAGGCGTGCAAGGGCGACGGGCAGATCAAGATCGAGATGCACTTCCTTCCTGATATCTACGTTCCCTGCGAAGTTTGCGGCGGTAAACGCTACAACCGCGAGACACTCGAGGTCACCTACCGTGGCAAGACCATCTCGGACGTGCTCGACATGAGCGTCACCGAGGCGCTGGCCTTCTTTGGGAATATCCCGCAGATTAAGCGCAAGCTCCAGATGCTGTACGATGTAGGCTTGGGCTACGTGAGCCTGGGCCAGCCCGCCACGACGCTTTCGGGCGGCGAGGCACAGCGTGTGAAACTCGCCAAGGAGCTTCATCGACGCCAGACGGGCAAGACGTTCTATATTTTGGACGAGCCGACGACCGGCCTTCATTTTGAGGACGTCCGCCAGCTGCTCGATGTGCTGCAGCGCTTGGTCGATGCGGGCAACACGGTGCTGGTGATTGAACACAACCTTGATGTCATCAAGGTTGCCGACCGCCTGATCGATATGGGTCCCGAGGGCGGTAACGGCGGCGGAACCGTCGTGGTTTCGGGCACACCGGAGCAGGTTGCGGACTGTCCGCAGAGTTATACGGGCAAGTTTTTGGCGCCGTTGCTCAGGCGTGACCGGGAGCGTCAGGCTCAACTTGATGCTCAATAAATAGGCGATTCAGTTTATGGGCGCCATCGACTCCTTGTGATTCGATGGCGCTTGCTGTGCCGAAGTGACGTATGCAGCCGAATTGGACATATACTTAATCCTTGCGTCCGAATGCGAGGGAAAGGATATGTCATGGCAAAGGCTGTAAAGACGCCAAAAACCAATGCGATGCGCGAGCTGGAAAGCGCCGGCATTTCCTATGTTCTACATACGTACGAAGACGATGGTGATGAGTCGGTGGGCCTGGGTGTCGCGATTTCGGAGCAGCTTGGCGAGGAGCCCGGTCAAGGATTTAAGACTTTGGTCTGCGTGACACCGTCCAACGACTATGTCGTGTGCTGTATCCCTGTTGCCGACGAGCTCGATCTAAAGTCCGCCGCGCGTGCCGCGGGGGAGAAGTCCTTGGCCATGATGCATGTGAAGGATTTGCTTGCGGCGACTGGCTACGTTCGCGGCGGCTGCAGCCCGGTCGGTATGAAAAAACGCTACCGGACGCTCATTGATGAGACATGTGTCCTTTGGGATACCATTTTTATTTCGGGAGGCAAGCGTGGTTATCAGCTCGAGCTTGCACCCGATGATTTAATTGCATTTTGCGGGGCGACGGTTGCCGCGATTACGAGAGAGGACTGAGCGATGCCGCAGGAAGAATTGAAGCGCGGAGCTCATTTTGCAAAAGAATCTGCGCCTCAGACACCCTCATCCGAAGCTTCTTCGTCGCGAGATGACACTGACGACATGGGCTCGTCGGACTACTCCACGGTTGGTCGTTCCGCCGGGCTTATGACCATCCTGACCATTGTGTCTCGCGTCACCGGTTTTATCCGCACGTGGGCAATGGCGGCCGCTATCGGCATGTCGCTACTTTCGTCCTCCTATCAGGTCGCCAACAACCTGCCCAATATGCTCTACGAACTCGTGATGGGCGGCATGCTCGTGACGGCGTTTTTGCCCGTGTACATGGGCGTGAGGCGTGAGCAGGGTCGCGAGGCCTCGAACGAGTACGTGGGCAACCTGCTCGGCATTCTGCTTTTGGTGCTGGGTGGCATTTCGTTGCTGGGGACCGTGTTCGCCCCGGGCTTTATCTGGACGCAATCGTTCCTTTCGGGTGACGGCGGCAGCATGGATACCGCTGCGTTCATGTTCCGTTTCTTTGCCATCCAGATTCTGTTTTATGGTTTGGGCTCGGTGTTCTCGGGCGTTCTCAACGCACACCGCGACTACTTCTGGTCGACGTTTGCCCCGGTCCTCAACAATGTGATCGTCATTGCGAGCTTTATGGGTTTTGCGCCCGTGTCCGCACAGTTTGGCGAACGTGCCGGCATCATCTTGATTGCGGCCGGTACGACCCTCGGTGTCTTTGTTCAGATGGCATGTCAGATTCCCGCGCTTAGCAAGCACGGCGTGCATCCCCATATCCATATCGACTTTAAGGACCCCGCGCTGCGCCAGACGATTGCGCTCGGTATCCCGACGCTGCTCGCCACGGTGTGCATGTTTGTCTCGACTTCTATCACCAACGCTGCCGCGCTGGTGGTCCAGCCCGAGACTGGTCCTTCCGTCATCGCCTATGCGCGCCTGTGGTACACGCTGCCCTACGCGCTGATTGCCGCCTCGCTTTCGACGGCGCTCTATACCGAGCTCTCTCACGACGCACAGGAGAAGGATTACGACAGCGTACGCACGGGCATTTCGCGTGGCGTCGCCCAGATGCTGTTCTTCCTGATTCCGTTCGCACTGTACCTGATTGTCTTCGCACGTCCGCTCAACATGATCTACTGTGCTGGCAAGTTCGATGAATCCGGAGTGGCGCTGGTGTCCGAGTACCTTGTCTACCTGGCGCTCTCGCTGCCGCTCTACGGCGTGGTCGTGTTGATGCAGAAGAGCTTCTCTGCCTTGCTCGACATGAAGCCCTATAGCCGCTATTGCCTGTATTCTGCCATCGGCCAGGCCGGCTCGGTTCTGCTGTTTGGCGTTGTGCTGGGCTTCGGTATGCCGGCAATCGCGCTTTCGTATGTTGTCGACTACGTGATCTTGGTCGGCTGTTCGCTGTGGTGGCTGCGTCGTCGCCTGCGTGGCCTTCAGGTCAAATCTATCCTGCATGGCGGTTTCTTTGGCCTTTTGCTCGGTGGCCTAGGTGCTGCCGCAGGCGCCGGCGTCATGTGGGTGCTTGAACACTTTGTCGGGGCACTTGGCGGCTCGATTCTGATTACTCTTGGCTACGTTTGCGTTGCGGGTGTCGTCTCGCTTGCTGTTACCTTTGGCCTTGCCGTCGTCCTTAAGATGCCTGAGGTCTCGGCGCTGCTTCGTCGCAAGTAGGTGCGTGTGGCCGGTCACGACAACATTCCAACGCTTGCCGAGCAGGTTTCGCGCGTTCCCACACAGCCCGGATGCTACCTTTGGAAGGATGCCAAGGGCGATGTCATCTACGTGGGCAAGGCAAAAAACTTGCGTTCCCGTATGCGCCAGTACGTGACACTGCAGGATGAGCGTCAAAAGATCCCGCTGATGATGCAGCTGGTGGCGAGCTTTGACTATATCGTGGTGGAGACCGAGCACGAGGCGTTGGTGCTCGAGCGCAATTTGATTGGTCAGTACCATCCGTACTTTAACGTCGACCTCAAGGATGACAAGAGCTACCCCTTTATCGCCATTACAAAGGGCGACCTGTATCCCGCTATCAAATATACGCGCGAGCGTCATAAGCCGGGAACGCGTTATTTTGGTCCCTATACCGATAGCCGTGCGGCACGTGAGACGATAGATACGCTGCGCAAGGTTATCCCCATCTGCTCCGCATCCTGTGCGGAGTGGCGTCGTTGTCGTCGTATCGTCGAGTCCCACAGGGGCGAGGAAGACATCGTCAATATGATTTGCGCGCAAAACGGGCGTCCCTGCTTTGACTACCATGTCGGGCGCGGCCCGGGTGCGTGTGTCGGCGCGATTTCTCCTACGGACTATGCCAAGAACGTCAAACGTGTCGAACGTTTTTTGTCGGGCCATCGCAAGGATGTCGTCGATGAGCTGACCTCCGAGATGACGGATGCCGCCGAGGCGCTCGACTTTGAGCGCGCGGCACGCGTCAAACGTCGTTTGGAGGTCATCAGGGGTCTGGACGATCGTCAGCAAGTCGTTTTTCCCTCCAGTGTCGATATCGATGTCATCGGGTTCTATCGCGAGGAGACCATCTCCGCCGCTTGCGTCTTCGTCGTTCGCGAGGGCCGAACAGTTCGCACCTGCGAGTTCATTCTCGACAAGGGTCTTGATGTTGACGAGGAAGAGCTCCAGTCGGGCTTTCTTAAGCGCTATTACGACGAGACGGCTGATATTCCAGCTGAGATAAACCTCTCTGTCGAGCTTGAGGATGCGGAGGCGCTGGGGGAGTGGCTTGCAGGCAAGCGCGAGCGTTCCTGCCATCTCCATAGGCCGCAGCGTGGCGAAAAGCACCGTCTGCTCGATATGGCATCCAAAAATGCGCGCCATGCCCTCATGCGCTACATGGTGCGAACGGGGTACGCTGACGACCGCACCAATCAAGCGCTCCTGGAGCTCGAAAGTGCGTTGGCGCTGCCATCGCCGCCGTTGCGTATCGAGTGCTTCGATATCTCTACACTGCATGGCACCTTTACGGTCGCCTCGATGGTGGTGTTTACCAACGGGCGCGCCGACAAGAGCCAGTACCGTCGTTTTAAAATTCAGGCCGAATTGGACGAGGCAAACGACTTCGTGTCGATGTCCGAGGTTTTGGGACGACGCTATGCTCCCGAGCGCATGGCCGACGAGCGCTTTGGCTCGCGCCCCGATTTGCTCGTTGTCGATGGCGGTAAGCCGCAATTGACCGCTGCGATCAAGCAACTTGAGGCTCTTGGGCTCGATATACCAGTTTGTGGCTTGGCGAAGGCCGACGAGGAAGTTTTTGTGCCTTGGGACGAGACTCCTGTCGTGCTGCCGACCGGGTCTGCTTCGCTCTATCTAATTAAACAGGTACGCGATGAGTCCCACCGATTTGCCATCACGTTCCACCGTGAGTTGCGCGATAAAGCCATGACGGTTTCGGTACTCGATGACGTTCCGGGCGTGGGACCCACCAGAAAACGTGCCCTTATGCGCCATTTTGGCTCGATGAAGCGTTTGCGCGCGGCGAGCGAGCAAGAGATCGCGGAAGTTCGCGGCATACCTGCCGATGTTGCCAAGGCGGTCCACGAGGCGCTCGTTGCATGGAATGCCGAGCGCACCGAGGCGGCGGCTGGCCATTCCGATAGCTAAACACGAGCCTAAACAACTGATATACATGATTGCGCGATTTTCAACCATTTATTTCGCCATGATTGCCTGCTGGTTTCGGGTTTTATTAACGCTAAAACGTTTGACTAACCCAAGCGAAAACCCTGCTATCCTGCGGGTTGACGAAGACTGATATCTCACCTCGCCGATACATACTGTCTGGCGAAGCATTTGTCAATGAATTCGGTGAACGGTAGTAAATACCGTTCAAGCGTATGTATGTATCGGTCGCCGAGCGCGGCACCTCAGTTGGGTTCGTCGGTAGGTAAGGTATATATCGTCCGCAAGTTGCGCGGGGGCACGTCTAGGTGCTCCCGAGTAAGATTCTCTATTGATAGGAGAAGACATGGCCATCATCAACAAGGGTATGTCCAGGCGTTCGTTCCTCGGCCTCACCGGCAGCGTCGCTGCTGTCGCCGGCCTTGGTCTCACTGGCTGCGGTGGCAGCTCTAGCGACGAGGGTTCCGCTTCCGGCTCCACCGATTCCGCCAACCGTGGCGGCGGCGTGATCACCGCTGGTTCCGCTTACGCTCCGTCCAGCTTCGATCCCGCCAGCACCGGCTCCGCTGTGGGCCTGGGTGCTAACTGGCACGTCGTCGAGGGCCTCTACGGCATCGATTACCACGACTACAGCACCTTCAACGAGCTCGCCACCGACGATCCCAAGTCTGTGGACGACACCACTTTCGAGGTCACCATCCGCAAGGGCGCCAAGTTCTCCGATGGCACCGAGGTCACCGCTGACGATGTCGTTGCCTCCTACACCGCTTGCGCCGCTTCCGCTACCTATGCTCCGTTCTTCCAGCCCTTCGAGTCCATCGAGGCCAAGGACGCCAGCACCGTGACGGTCAAGACTAAGGTCCCCAACTTCTCCCTGCTCAAGGATCGTCTGGCCATCGTCCGCGTTACCCCGGCCACCCAGACCGAGGAGGATCGCGCCAAGCAGCCGATCGGTTCCGGCCCCTGGATGTACGACTCTATCTCCGATACCGAGATCACCTTGGTTCCCAACCCCGAGTACAACGGTGAGTATGCTGCCGAGGATAAGAAGATCCAGTACAGCATCCTGACCGACCCCACCGCTCGCGTTACCGCTCAGCAGGAGGGCTCCACGCTCGTTATGGAGCTCGTTACCGCTGACGCCGTCGACCAGCTCGAGAGCGCCGGCTGCAAGATCGATAACGTTCAGGGTTTCGGCACCCGCTTCATCATGTTCAACGTCGCCAAGGAGCCTTGGAACAACGTCAAGGTCCGTCAGGCTGTCATGTATGCGCTCGACACCGAGAAGATGGTCAGCAACACCTTCGCCGGCCTTGCCACCGCTGCCAGCTGCTACCTGCCCAAGAGCTTCACCAACTATCATGAGGCTTCCACGGTGTACAAGACCGACGCCAAGAAGGCTAAGAAGCTCATCGAGGAGTCTGGCATCACCCCGGGTGCCATCACCCTGCGCACCACCGACAACGAGCAGATTAAGGGCATGGCCGCCCAGGTCAAGAACGACCTCGACGCTCTCGGCTTCGATGTGACCATCCAGACCGATACCTCGCCGGCCACTTACGCTGCCATCGACGGCGGCGAGGCCTACGATATCCTCCTTGCCCCTGGCGATCCTTCCTGCTTCGGCGCCGACCCCGACCTGCTGCTCAACTGGTGGTACGGCGACAACGTCTGGATGCAGACCCGTTGCCCGTGGAAGGAGTCCGCTGAGTGGCAGAAGCTCCACGGCCTCATGGACGAGGCTCTTGCCGCCGAGGGCGACGAGCAGCAGAAGAAGTGGAACGAGTGCTTCGACATCATTGCCGACAACGCCGTTCTGTACCCCGTTGTCCACGTCAAGACCGTCTCCGCTTCCTGGGACGATCCGTCCACTGCACCCAACGGCGAGGCCCTCGATGGCTTCAAGGGCATCGGCACGACGAGCATGTCCTTCAGGGGCGTTGCGACCGTCAAGGCGTAAGACTCGCTTGAGTCTGTATGCAGGATGTCGGTCGTTGGGACCGTATCCTCATAGTTGAAACAAAGACCCGGGCGGCAACGATGTCGCTCGGGTCTTGTAATGAGTATCCGTACTCATATACCAGTTGGTCCTACCGACAAAAGAAAGGGGAGAGAACGTGAACAACTTGCTACGTTTGATTGGAAGGCGTCTTGTGGCGCTGCCGATCATGGCATTGGGCGTCACCGTCCTGGTGTTCTTCCTTATGTCGTTCTCCAAGACCGACCCCGCCTACACGGCGTTGGGTGACGGTGCCTCGCCCGAGGCGGTTGCCGAGTACCATGAGAAGTATGGTCTGGACGACCCCTGGCCCGTGCGCTACGTGCGCTATATGGGCGATCTGATCCATGGCGACATGGGCACCTATGGTGCTGCTCGCAACTCCGTTGCCAAGCGCATCTCCACGGCCCTGCCCGTCACGATGCAGCTGACCTTTATCGGTCTTGCTATCGGTGCGGTCGTTTCGTTTTTGCTCGGCGTCATCGCGGCACTGTATCGCGACAAATGGCCGGACCAAGTGATCCGCGTCTTTTCCATCGCCGGCTTGGCAACCCCGTCGTTCTGGCTTGCCGTTCTGTTGATCCTGCTGTTCTCTTCCTACCTTAAGGTGCTCCCGGCATCGGGTGCTCTGCCTCACTTCACCACGAATCCGGTTGGCTATCTGGGACGTATGATCATGCCCGCTATCGCCTTGGCATTTCCGCTGACGGGCCAGATGACTCGTATCGTGCGTACCGCCATGGTCGAGGAGCTCGACAAGGATTATGTCCGTATGGCTCGCGGCGCCGGCGTTCCCGAGAAGGTCGTCGTCGGCATCAACGTTCTTCGCAATGCGCTGATCACCCCGGTCACCACCCTCGGTCTTAAGATCGGTTACCTCATGGGCGGCGCCGTCGTCATCGAGGTTATCTTCAACCTCCCCGGCATGGGCACCGCGATTCTGCAGGGCGTTCAGGGCAACGAGGCGAACCTGGTTCAGGGCGTCGTCATCGTCGTTGCTCTTGCCTTCATCATCATCAACATCGTGGTTGACATGCTCTACCTGCTCATCAACCCGCGCATCAGGACGGTGTAGATTATGGTAAAGATTCGAGAGAAGCAAACCGAGCAGCTCGAGAAGGCTGCCTCCAAGGGGCTCAAGCTCGGTGGCTGGAAGAAGATGACGCTGTCTTCTAAGATTGCAGCCGTCGTGCTGGTGCTGGTCGCCCTGACTGCGATTCTGGCGCCCCTTCTTGCCCCCTATAGCCCGGTCGAGATCTTTACGGCTCGCCAGGCTCCCGGCAACGGATTTATCTTCGGTACCGACGATAAGGGTCGCGACATTCTGTCGCGTATGCTCTACGGTGGTCGTTACTCGCTGATTATCGGCTTTGGCGCCACTGCCATGGCTCTGGTCTGCGGCTCGGTCGTGGGCGCCCTTGCAGCGGTTTCGCGCAAGGCCGTCTCCGAGACGATCATGCGTATCTTGGACATCATCATGTCCATCCCGGGCATCGCCCTCGCGGCCGTCTTCGTCTCCATCCTGGGCAACTCCGTGCCGTCGATCATCTTCGCCATCGGCTTTATGTACACTCCGCAGATTGCCCGTATCGTGCGCGCCAATATCGTGTCCGAGTACGGCGAGGACTATGTCCGCGCGGTCATCGTTTCCGGCGCCAAGGCTCCGTGGATTTTGATCAAGCATGTTCTGCGTAACTGCATCGCCCCGATCATGGTCTTTACCGTTACCCTGGTCGCCGACGCCATCATCTTCGAGGCCTCGCTGACCTTCATCGGCGCTGGTATCCAGGAGCCCACCGCTACCTGGGGCAACATCCTCGCCGACGCCCGCGGCGGCGTGCTCGCTGGCCGTTGGTGGCAGGCGCTGTTCCCGGGCCTGGCCATCATGATCACCTGCCTGGCGCTCAACATCCTCTCCGAGGGCATTACCGACGCCATGGCCGCTGCTCCCTCCGCCGCCCTGGATCCGACCGATTCCTCCAAGCGTCGCGAGGCCGACCTGCTGGTCTCCGACCCCGTTCGCGCCTACAAGGAGCAGGCCCAGTCCCTCTCCGCTCGCCTTGGCGCCCTGCGCGATGTCGAGCTCAAGCGTGACGATCGCCATGTGCCCGACGAGTCTGTCGAACCGATTCTCTCGGTCCGTGACTTCTGCATCCAGTTTGAGCATCACGGTGATATCAACGTCGTCGACCATGTCAACTTTGACGTCCGTCCTGGTCAGACCATGGGCCTGGTGGGCGAGTCCGGTTGCGGTAAGTCCATCACCACGCTGGCTATCATGGGCCTGACCGATGAGGACGAGCACCTTTCCGGCGAGGTCCTCTGGGAGGGCCGTGACCTGCTCAAGATGAGCAAGAAGGAGTGGTTCGGCCTGCGCGGTACCGATATCGCTATGGTCTATCAGGACGCTCTGTCCTCGCTCAACCCTTCCATGCTCATCTCTGCCCAGATGAAGCAGCTCACCAAGCGCGGCGGAACCCGCAGCGCCGAGGAGCTCCTGGAGCTCGTCGGCCTCGATCCCAAGCGCACGCTCGAGAGCTATCCGCATGAGCTCTCCGGCGGCCAGCGTCAGCGTGTCCTGATCGCTATGGCCCTTACCCGCGACCCCAAGCTGGTCATCTGCGACGAGCCCACGACCGCTCTGGACGTTACCGTCCAGAAGCAGGTCATCAAGCTGCTCAACGATCTTCAGGCCAAGCTCGGCTTTGCCATGATCTTCGTTTCGCATGACCTGGCTCTGGTCGCCGAGGTCGCCCACAACATCACGGTGATGTACGCCGGTCAGGTTATCGAGCAGGCACCCACCAAGGAGCTGCTCACCAACCCGATCCACGAGTACACCCGCGGTCTTCTGGGCTCCGTTCTGTCCATCGAGAGCGGCTCGGGCCGTCTGCACCAGGTCCCCGGCGCCGTTCCCAGCCCGCGCGATTTCCCCAAGGGCGATCGCTTCGCACCCCGCTCGAGCCATCCGCGTATTGGCCTGGATACCCGTCCGGTCTTCAAGCGCGTGCCCGGCACCGAGCACTTCTATTCCGAGCTCCCCGACGAGGTGCTCAAGGCAAATGGTTTGACCCCTCACGCGGAGGTGATGTAGATGAGCGAGACCGCAGTCAACGGCGTCGAGCCGATCATCTTCCTTGATGACGTCCACGTCACCTTTAGGACCCGTACCGGCTCGATTCTGCACCCCAACCTGGTTCACGCCGTCCAGGGTGTAACGATTAAGCTCATGCCCGGTCAGACGATCGGCATCGTCGGCGAGTCCGGTTGCGGTAAGTCCACCACCGCTAACGTCATGTGCGGCCTGCAGGCCCCCACGAGCGGCAAGGTCTACTTTAAGGGCAAGGACGTTACCAAACGTACCGCCGAGGACCGTCGCCACATGGGTCGCGTCATCTCGGTCGTGTTCCAGAACCCGGCCACGGCGCTCAACCCCCGCATGGTCGTTCGCGAGCAGCTGCTCGACCCCATGCGCGTCCACAACCTGGGTACCGAGGCCGAGCAGGAGAAGCGCGTCAAGGAACTCCTGGAGCTCACCGGTCTGCCCAGCTCCGCTGCCGAGGTTCTTCCCGGCCAGCTTTCGGGCGGCCAGCGTCAGCGCGTCGCAATTGCCCGTGCCCTGTCGCTGAACCCCGATGCCATCATCGCCGACGAGCCCACCTCGGCTCTGGACGTTTCGGTCCGCGCGCAGATTCTGAACCTGCTGACCGACCTTAAGAAGGAGCTCGGCCTGGCCATGGTGTTCATCAGCCATGACATCCAGACGGTCCGCTATATCTCTGACGACATCATCGTTATGAATGGCGGCAAGATCGTCGAGCAGGGCGAGGCCAAGCAGGTCTTCCAGCATCCCCAGGACCCCTACACCAAGATGCTGCTCGGCGCTGCGCCGTCGCTGCTGCACCCCAAGCTCGGCGAGTAGCCTCGCTTTCCCTCCCGCGCGCCCGGCTCCCTTGCCGGGCGCACCTCCGTTGCGATTTCGAAAGGTTGGGTTCACGAGCCATGCCAAGTGCTCAGGAGCTACAACATCAATTTGGTGAATATCGAGGCGCCATGCCCCGTCCATCAGATTTCGATCTCTTTTGGAAGGATCGCATGGCCGAGGCCGACGCCGTCGGGCTTGACTACGCGATCGAGACGGCATCGGTCACCGATGCCGCGACCTGCCAGCTTTTCGACCTCTGGTATACCGGCATGTGTGGCGCTCGCCTGCATGCCAAGTACCTTAAACCCGTCTCGGACGAGCCCGTGCCATTGGTACTTCAGTTCCATGGGTATCCGGGTGCAAGCCGCAGCTGGTTTGAGCAGGCGTCGTTTGCGGGCATGGGCATGGCACTCATCGCCCTCGACTGCCCCGGCCAAGGAGGTCCCTCTGAGGACATTGGTGGATTTGAGGGCACAACGGTTGCCGGGCATATCGTCGCCGGTATCGACGGCGACCCGGCCAACCTCTACTATGTCCGCTTGCACCAAGATATTCGCATCCTGTGCCGTATCGTTCGCGAGCTCGAGGGCATCGATCTTGCCCGTGTGTTTGTGAACGGCGCGTCGCAGGGCGGCGGTTTGGGCATTGCGACCTGTGCACTTAACAGCGAGCTTATCAATCGCGCCGCCATCCTCTATCCCTTCCTGTCAGATTTCCGCCTGGTCTGGGATTTGGATGCCGACGACATTGCCTACGAGGGCCTGCGCTATTGGTCTCGCTGGTTTGACGAGGACTCGACTCGTATTGACGAAGCCTATGCCAAGCTGGCGTACTTCGATTCCAAGAACTTTGCCCCTATGGTCAAATGCCCCGTGCTGTTTGGCACCGGCACAGCCGATATCGTCTGTCCGCCAGCGACGCAGTTTGCGGTCTATAACAATCTGACCTGCGAAAAGCGTCATGAGTTCTTTGAAGGCTTTGGCCACGAGGAGATTCAGGATTTTGACGATCTGATCATTCCGTTTTACTGCAAGGGAGGGGAGGCTCATGTCTAAGTGCGAGAGCAATGTTGACGAGCTGATTGTCCCCGGACTCGTGGGAATTCCTGGAACGGTTTCGTCAAGGCTCGCAGAATATCGGGACTGGCGCGGTGATGTCCAAGCAGATGTTTCTGATTTAGAGACATGCGCTTCGAATCTTGAGATTCAAGGCCTGGCCATAACGGCGATTGACTTTGTTAACCCCTGCGCCCGTTACTCGGAGGTCTCCTTTGAGCTCGGTGACGATGCGATTCACGCTCGTTTGATTGAGCCTGTCGGTCGTGCCCGAGTATCTGAGCGCGTGCCGCTGTGCCTGATGTTCCACGACATCGATCGGCCTGTGCGCGGCTGGCATCACATGACGAGATTTGCCGCCATGGGGTATGCCGTCCTCGCGCTGGATGACGATGTTGCTGGTGCGGACGACCTGCAGCGGGGGATTTCTTCGTCCGCTTTTGTCGAGCGCGTCCGTTGGGGTTGCGCGTTGGCGAAGGTGGCGCGCAATCTTGATGGCATGGACCCCGACCGCATCTTTGCATGGGGCGAGGGCCTTGGCGGCGGAGTCGCGCTGGCGGTTTCTGCTCTGGACGAGCGGGGCCTCGCCTGCACGGCGGTTGCCAATCCAATTCCCGGTGGCCTTGAGGCGCTGTCGTCTCGGGTGCGCGGATCGGTGCTCATGGGCACATCGCTCATGGATGCCGCGAGCGACCCCAAGGGCCAGTTTGCCGTATTCAACGGTCTTGAGTGTGACCGGAGGCATATCGTCTATGCCAAATACGCTCACGAGCGCATCAATGCGTTCGAAAACGAAGTCGTCGACTTCTTTAACCAAACGTTCTACCCGTGTTCTTTGGCCTAGGCGGCCTGGACACTGCCAACAAGAGTGGGCGGCATAGGGCTGCCCGCCAGACAACTAAGGAGATTCTTGTGGCAACTCAGAAATTCACCGGCGTTATCCCTCCCGTCGTTGTTCCCGATACCGAAGATCACCAGCTCGACGTTGCCTCCTTTGAGCGCAGCATCAACCGCATGATCGATGCCGGCGTCGATGGCTTGTTCTTCCTGGGCTCCTCGGGCGAGGTCGTCTTCTCCACCGACGAGCGTCGCCGTCAGATCATCGCCGAGGCCGTCCGTATCGTCGACCACCGCGTTCCCGTTCTGGTCGGCATCATCGACACCGAGACCGAGCGCATGATCGAGCACGGTAAGGTCGCTCAGGAGCTGGGCGCCGATGCTCTCGTCGCCACCTGCCCGTTCTATGCCCTGCAGGGCATGACCGAGGTCGAGGAGCACTTCCGCATCCTGCATGAGGAACTCGACCTGCCCATCTTCGCCTACGACATCCCCGTGTGTGTCCACACCAAGCTCCCCTGGAAGCTCCTTGCCAAGCTCGGTGCCGAGGGCGTTCTGGCCGGCGTCAAGGATTCCTCGGGTGATGACATCTCGTTCCGCTACCTCGTTCAGGAGAACGAGAAGAACGGCCATCCGATGAGCATCCTCACCGGTCACGAGGTTGTTGTCGACGGCGCTTACCTCGGTGGCGCCGACGGTTCCGTCCCGGGTCTCGCCAACGTTGAGCCCGAGGGCTACGTGCGTCAGTGGAAGGCCGCTCAGGCTGGTGACTGGGCTACCGTCAAGGCCGAGCAGGATCGCCTCAATGAGATTTCGCATATCTGGGATGTCACCTCGGGCGTCCAGGGCTATGCCGGTGGCGTCGGCGCCTTCAAGACCGCTATGAACCTCATGGGTATCTTCGACAGCCCGACCATGCCGCGCCCGGTGAAGGCCATGACCGGCGAGAACGTCGAGGCTATTAAGAAGGTCCTCCAGGACAACGGTCTCCTGTAAAGCTTCCCCGGGCACCCGATCTTGGGGCTCAAGCGGTCGAGCGTGACCCATTAGGTCAACGCCCGACCGCTTTCACCCCAACCTCGGACACCCGGGAAACCTTTACCAAGCTGCGGCGATAACGCAGCCTTCATTTCCTGTAGTTGTTTTTATCTCCTAAGGAGAGCGACATGGAGAACAAGTACGTCTGCTCTGTCGATATCGGCGGAACTAAGATCGCGACTGCCATCATGGAGTACCCGGCTGACGGTAGTGTGCCCCGTCCCGTCTTTGAGGCCGAGGTTCCCACCGAGGCCCAAGAGGGCGGCGAGGCCGTCTTCCAGCGTATCGAGGCGTCCATCAAGGCCGCTCTCGAGGCGAATCCCGATGTCGAGGTCCTTGGCGTCGGTATCGGCGCCGCCGGCGTCGTCGATCCCAAGACGGGCGCCATCGCGTATGCCAATGAGATCATGCCCGGCTGGTCCGGCGTTCAGTTGGGGCCGCGTCTGCGCGAGGACCTCGGTCTTCCCGTTGCCGTTGTGGGCGACGTGCAGGCTCATGCTCTGGGCGAGGCCCACTGGGGCGTCGGCAAGGGCAAGTTCTCCGTCTTGTGTCTTGGCATCGGCACGGGCATCGGCGGCGCATATGTCGAGAGCGGCCGCGTGATGCAGGGCTTCCATGGTGCTGCCGGTCATATGGGCCACATTGAGTGTTCGGCTGCCGCCGGCATTCCCTGCGCCTGCGGGCGTTCCGGCCATCTGGAGTCGGTTGCTTCGGGCACTTCCATTGGTCGAATGTACGATGAGCGTTTTGGCCGCGTCGACCCCAGCCGTCCTTCGGTCGGTCGCGATGTGAACGATCTGTGCCGTGCGGGCGACGCAAAGGCGACCGAGGTCATCCATGACGCCGGCTTTGCGCTGGGGGCCAGCTTGGGCTCGCTCGCTAACATCCTGGACCCTGAGGTCATCGTGCTTTCGGGCGGCGTGATTCACCAAGGTCCCGATTGGCGTTCGCAGACGTGGAAGGATTCGGTGCACGAGGGCTATGCCAGCCAGGCGCTCGATCCGCTTCAGGACACGCCGATCCTCATCGGTTCTCTGGAGGGCGATGCTCCGCTCATCGGTGCCGCCGAGCATCTTCTTGCTTCGTTGAAGTAAACATAACTACCAAGTGTGCCTTCTGAGGTGCCGCAGATTGACGTGAAAGAGGAGCGAAGCGTACTTCGGTACGCGAGCGACGGTTTGAACGTCAAGGTGCGGCGTCTCAGAAGGCTGTTTTGAGAAAGGTTGAGTCGAACATGACCGTTGATCCTTTGATCCAGTCCCTGAAGGGCAAGCTCGTCGTGAGCGTTCAGGCGTATATGGGCGAGCCGCTTCGTACGCCCGAGACCATGGCGCAAATGTCTCGCGCTTGCGAGCTCGGCGGCGCCGCCGCCATTCGCTGCCAGGGCCTTGCCGACATTGCCGCCATTAAGGGTCGCTGTGAGGTTCCCGTCATCGGCCTGTGGAAGGATGGGCACGAGGGCGTTTACATCACGCCGACGCTGCGTCACGCTCGCGCCTGCGTTGCTGCCGGTGCCGATATCGTGGCGATCGACGCCACCGATCGTCCGCGCCCCGATGGCAAGACGGTCGAGGATACCTTCCGCCCGCTGCACGAGGAGGGTGTGCTCCTGATGGCGGATTGTGCCACCATCGAGGATATTCGCCGTGCTGTTGATATGGGCTTTGACCTGGTATCCACCACGCTTTCTCACGGCGTCGCCGCCATCGACTGCACCATGGCCGATGGCCCCGACCTGCCGCTCCTGCGTCAGGCGACCGAGGAATTCCCCGGCCTTCCTATCATTTGCGAGGGTCGCGTGCATACGCCCGAGGAGGCTCGCGCCGCGATCGATGCTGGCGCCTGGGCCGTTGTCGTCGGCACCGCCATCACGCACCCCACGAGTATTACGAGTTGGTTCAAGGCTGCACTTGAGGCGTAAGACAGGCCTCGTATCCGCTCGGGGCGGTATACTCAATATAGGCAATTGACCGCGCGGGATCCGGGTTGCTGGGTCCCGCGCTTGTTTTCGGGAGGCAGCACATGCAAAAGGGAGATGCCATGGATGCGGCGGAGCGCTCGGAGCGCATCCCCGATATCGTCATCATCACCGGAATGTCCGGATCGGGCCGCACACAGGCCATGCACGTGTTCGAGGACATGGGCTATTTTTGCATCGATAACCTGCCTCCGCGTCTCATCGCCCAGCTTGCCGAGCTCGTCGGCATCAATACGGGCGTGGGCAGGCATCTCGCCGTCACCTGTGACCTGCGCAGCCAGGGCTTGTTCGATGAGCTGCTCGATGCCGTTGCCGCACTCGAGGAGCGCGAGATGAGCTGTGACATCGTGTTTCTCGAGGCCTCTGACGAGGTGCTGATCCGTCGTTATAGCGAAAACCGCCGCCGCCATCCCATTGCCAAGCCGGGGGAGACTACGGCCGATGCCATTCAGCGCGAGCGCCTGCAGCTGCAGGGTGTGCGCGACCGAGCCGATATGATCATCGACACGAGCCGCCTGCGTACCTCTGCCCTGCGCAACAAATTGCGCATGGCGTTCTCCGAGTTGTCCGACCAGCAGCTCATGGACGTTCACGTGTTCTCGTTTGGCTTTAAGCACGGTATGCCCGTTGAGGCGGACATTATGATCGACGTTCGCTTCCTGCCCAATCCGTTCTACGATCCCGAGATGCGCACCATGACCGGTCTCGATAAGAAGGTCTCCGACTTTGTTCTGGACCATCCCAAGACCCAGGAGTTCTGGAAAGCTTGGACGCAGCTGCTCGATACGGTGATGCCGGGCTATATCGCGGAGGGCAAGCCACAGCTTTCTATTGCCATCGGCTGCACGGGCGGTCAACACCGCAGCGTTGCCATCGCCGAGGCCACGGCACGTTATTTGGAAGGCGCTCAATATCACGTGAGCATTTCCCACCGCGACCTGTCGCGCGCCAACACGAAAGCATAGGCCTGCATGTCGTTTACCGCCGAGGTGCGTGACGAACTCGCGCGCTGCGAACCCGAATGTGAATACTGCGATTTGTCGACGCTTGCCGCCCTGACGCGTGTGAGCGGTACACTTTCGCTGGCCGGCTCCGGGCGGTATCGTTTGACGGTCGCGACCGAGACGGGCGCCGTCGCGCGCACGATGATCACACTGACGCATCGCATCCTTAAGCTCAAAACGGAATTCACCGTTCGTAAATCTGTATTGCATAAGGTTCGAAACTACCTCATCACCTTGCCTGATCAGCCAGACCTGGATAAGGCTCTGGTGCTGCTGGGCATCCTCGACCGCAGGGGAGGACTTGTCGCCGGCGTGCCCCGACATATCGTTGCCCGTCCCTGCTGCAGGCTTGCCTATATCCGCGGCGCGCTCATCGCGGGCGGCTTCGTGGCCGATCCACGCGGCGATTTTCATTTGGAGATCGCGGTGCAGGGCGAGCAATATGCCAAGGGGCTTTGCGATCTGTTGGAGCAGATTGGGGTCCATGCTCGTGTTAATGCGCGGCGGGGGTCATATGCCGTGTACATTAAGAGCGCCGAGGAAATCGAGCATTTATTAAAGCTGATTGGTGCCAAGCGCAGCGTTGCCGAGATTGAGGAGGCGCGCGCGGTCAAATTGGTTAAGAACGACGTAAACCGTCGCGTGAACGCCGAGCTCGCCAACCAGACCAGAAGCGCCGGTGCCGCCCAGCATCAGCTTGCGCTTATCGATGAGCTCGAGCAGCGAGGCCTTCGCGATGCGCTTCCGGATGCCTTGGCGGTCTTTTGCGACCTGCGCGAGCGCTACCCCGATCTGTCACTGCGTGATTTGGGGGAGATGGCTGACCCTCCCTTGTCGAAGTCGGCCCTCTACCATCGTGTTTTACGGCTTGAAAAGCTCATTGAAGCAAACAGGTAGTTTGAAGTATCGACTTATATATGGATTTAACTGCTATTTTAGTCTTTAAAACGTTTTAACGTAAATTTGATTTTCAATTTCGAGCATTCTCGTGAAATTCAAGTCAAAAAAAAGGTATATTAGGCGAGTGGTTAGTTTGTGGGCCTCAACGGCGGGCGCTGTAGCTCGCGGGGGCCTTACGAAAGGAGACACAATGGCAGTAAAGGTTGCTATTAACGGCTTCGGTCGCATCGGTCGTCTGGCTTTCCGTCAGATGTTCGGTCATGAGGGCTCCGAGATCGTCGCTATCAACGACCTCACCTCTCCCGATATGCTCGCTTACCTGCTGAAGTACGACTCCACGCAGGGCAACTACGCTCGCGATCACGAGGTCGTTGCTGGCGAGGATTCCATCACCGTTGACGGCAAGGAGATCAAGATCTACAAGGAGGCCGACGCCAACAACCTGCCTTGGGGCGACCTCGACGTTGACGTCGTTCTCGAGTGCACCGGCTTCTACACCAGCAAGGCTAAGGCTCAGGCCCACATCAACGCTGGCGCCAAGAAGGTCGTCATCTCCGCTCCGGCTGGCAGCGATCTGCCCACCATCGTGTACAACGTCAACCATGAGACGCTGACCGCTGAGGACAACATCATCTCCGCTGCTTCCTGCACCACCAACTGCCTCGCCCCGATGGCCAAGGGTCTGAACGACTTCGCTCCCATCGTGTCCGGCATCATGACCACCATTCACGCCTGGACTGGCGACCAGATGCCGCTCGACGGCCCGCAGCGCAAGGGCAACAAGCGTCGTAGCCGCGCCTGCGCCGTTAACATCGTCCCCAACACCACCGGTGCTGCCAAGGCTATCGGCCTGGTTCTCCCCGAGCTCAACGGTAAGCTCATCGGTGCCGCCCAGCGCGTCCCGACGCCGACCGGCTCCATCACCAACCTCTACGCTGTCGTTGACAAGAAGGTCACCGTCGACGAGGTCAACGCCGCCATGAAGGCCTACGCTGCCACCATCTCCGAGACCTTCGGCTACAACGAGGACGACATCGTCTCCACCGACATCATCGGCGAGACCCACGGCTCCATCTTCGACGCCACTCAGACCATGTGCTCTGACCTCGGCAACGGTCAGACCCTCGTTCAGGTCACCTCTTGGTACGACAACGAGAACTCCTACACCTCTCAGATGGTCCGCACCATCAAGTACTTCGAGAAGTTCGTTGCTTAATTTAGCTTTTAGCGAATAGCTCGTTGAGCGTCTAAAGAAGGGCGCGGCCTTATAGGGCTTACACCCTAGGGTCGCGCCCTTTTTATAAGAAATCGTCTGCCGTAATGGGAGGCAGACACGTACGAAAGGTAGAAGCAAACATGGCCTTTACCAAGAAGACCGTTCGCGACATCGATGTCGACGGCAAGCGCGTTCTCGTCCGCGTTGACTTCAACGTGCCTATCAAGGATGGCGTCGTTGGCGACACCACCCGTATCAAGGCTGCCCTGCCCACCATCAACTATCTCGTTGAGCACAACGCTCGCGTCATCCTCATGAGCCACCTCGGCCGTCCCGAGGGCACCGGCTTCCAGCCCGAGCTCTCCCTTGAGCCTGTCGCCAAGAAGCTCGCCGAGCTCTCTGGTCTCGACGTTGCCTTTGTCGCCGACACCTACGGCGAGAAGGCTGCTGAGGCTGTTGCCGCCGTCGAGCCGGGCAAGGTCCTCGTTCTCGAGAACGTCCGCTTCGATAAGCGTGAGAAGAAGAACGATCCCGAGATCGCCAAGAAGCTCGCTTCCTATGGTGACGTCTTCGTTCTCGATGCCTTCGGCACCGCTCACCGCGCCCAGGGTTCCGTCGTGGGCCCCGCCGCTTACCTGCCTGCCGTCGCCGGCTTCCTGCTCGAGAAGGAGGTCGACACGCTGACCGGCATCTTCGCCGAGCCCGAGCGCCCCTTCGTCGCCATCGTCGGCGGTTCCAAGGTTTCCTCCAAGATCGGCGTTCTCGATCACCTCATCGACTCTGCTGACACCCTGATCATCGGTGGCGGTATGGCCTACACCTTCTTCCTGGCTCAGGGCCTGTCCGTCGGTCAGTCCCTCAAGGAAGAGGACTGGGTCGAGCGCGCCGGCGAGATGCTCAAGAAGGCCGAGGAGAAGGGCGTCAAGATCCTGCTCCCCATCGACAACCGCGTTGCCGATCACTTTGGCGAGGACGCTGTCCCCGAGGTTGTCGCTTCCGACGCTATCCCCGACGATCGTGAGGGCATGGACATCGGTCCTAAGACCGAGGAGCTCTACGCCGAGGCTGTCAAGGGCGCCAAGACCGTGTTCTGGAATGGCCCCATGGGCGTCTTCGAGTTCGACAACTTCGCTCACGGCACCCAGGCTATCGCCGAGGCTGTCGCCGAGGCCGACTGCACCTCGATCATCGGCGGTGGCGACTCTGTCGCAGCTGTCAACAAGTTCAACCTGGCCGACAAGATGAGCTGGATCTCCACCGGTGGTGGCGCTTCCATGGAGCTCGTCGAGGGTAAGGCCCTGCCCGGAGTGGAGGCGCTTCTCGATGCCTAATCGCACCCTTCTTATCGCTGGTAACTGGAAGATGAACAACGACGTCGCCGAGGCCGCCAAGCTCGCCGACGAGCTGGCTCAGGCTCTGCCCGAGGTTCCGGCTGGCGTCGAGGTGCTCGTCTGCCCTCCGACCATCGACATCACCACGGTTCATGACCGCATTCAGGCTGCCCCCATCGCCCTCGGTGCACAGAACGTGTACTGGGAGGCCAAGGGTGCCTTCACCGGTGAGTCCTCTTGCGACATGCTCAAGTCCGCTGGCTGCACCTACTGCATCATCGGTCACTCCGAGCGTCGTGATTACTTCCACGAGACCGATGAGGATCAGAACAAGAAGGCCAAGGCCCTCGTTGCCGCCGGTCTTGTTCCCGTCTTCTGCTGCGGCGAGTCCCTCGAGGTCCGCGAGGCTGGCACCTATGTCGAGCACGTCGTGAACCAGGTCAAGGCTGGCCTTGCTGGTCTTGAGATCACCTGCCCCAAGCAGGTCGTTGTCGCCTACGAGCCCATCTGGGCCATCGGCACCGGCAAGACCGCTACCGCCGAGGACGCTCAGGAGGTCTGCGGCGCTATCCGTGAGACCCTCAAGGAGATGTTCGGCGAGGAGCTCGCTAACGGCATCCGCGTTCTCTATGGTGGCTCTGCCAAGCCCGGCAACATTGCCGAGCTCGTCGCCAAGCCCGACGTTGACGGCGCCCTCGTGGGCGGCGCTTCGCTCAAGGCTGCCGACTTCGCCTCTATGGTCGTCAAGGCAGGCGAGTAGGACATATGGCACAGCGTCATCTTCCTGCACTCCTGATCATCATGGATGGTTGCGGCCTGGCTCCGGCCGATGGCGAGAACGCCGTCGCCGCTGCCAAGACGCCCTTCCTTGACAGCCTGTATGAGAAGTACCCCCACACCACGCTCGGCGCTTCGGGCGAGGACGTGGGTCTTCCCGATGGCCAGATGGGTAACTCCGAGGTGGGCCACCTCAACATCGGTGCCGGCCGCATCGTGTTCCAGGAGCTTTCGCGCATCAACAATGCCATCAAGGACGGCTCCATCGCCAAGAACGAGGTTTTCGTCAAGGCTATGGACGACGTCAAGGCCGAGGGCAAGACCCTTCACCTTATGGGCCTTATGAGCCCTGGCGGCGTTCACTCCCATATGAACCACGTCGAGGCTCTGGTCAAGATGGCTGCCGAGCACGGTGTCAAGACCGTTCGCGTCCACGCCTTTATGGATGGCCGCGACGTTGACCCGCAGTCCGGCGCTGGCTACATGAGCGAGTTCTGCGCCTTCCTGGCTAAGATCTCCGAGGAGACCGGTTGCGACGCTCGCGTCGCCACCGTTTCGGGCCGCTATTGGGCCATGGACCGCGACAACCGTTGGGAGCGCATCCAGCGTGCCTACGACGTCATGGTCAATGCGTCCGATGCCGATACCGACCCCGTTGCCGGTATCAAGGCCTACTACGAGAAGGATCCGCGCGGTGACGAGTTCGTCGAGCCCTTCGCTGCCCACAACGAGGGCATCCACGAGGGCGACGCGGCCATCTTCTTCAACTTCCGTCCCGACCGCGCCCGTCAGATGACCCGCGTGTTCACGGACAAGGAGTTCGATGGCTTTGAGCGCGAGCAGATCAAGCTTTCGCACTTTGTGACGATGACCGAGTACGATCCGACGTTTGACGTCGAGGTCGCCTTCCCCAAGACGTTCCCCGAGAACGTCCTGGCCGACGTTATCGCCGCCAATGGCCTGAAGCAGCTGCACACCGCCGAGACCGAGAAGTACGCCCACGTGACGTTCTTCCTCAACGGCGGCATCGAGGAGCCCAAGGAGGGCGAGGAGCGCGTGCTCGTCGCTTCCCCCAAGGTCGCTACCTACGATCTGCAGCCTGAGATGAGCGCTCCCGAGGTTACCGAGAAGCTCGTCGCCGCTATTAACGAGGATCGCGCTGATTTCTACATCGTGAACTTCGCGAACTGCGACATGGTTGGTCACACCGGTGTCTTCGACGCCGCCGTTAAGGCCGTCGAGGCCGTTGACGATGCCCTGTCCAAGGTTGTCCCGGCGATTCTCGCCAAGGGCGGCTTTGCGCTGATCACCGCCGACCACGGCAACGCCGATCACATGTTTGACGTTGCTTCCGACGGTTCCAAGCATCCGTTCACGGCTCACACCACCAACCGTGTGCCGTTCATCATCGTTGATGAGAAGGCCAAGCTCACCGGTATCGAGGACGGCCGTCTTTCCGATATCGCTCCGACCATGCTCACCATGGCTGGTATTGAGCCTTCCGCCGAGATGACGGGTCGCGTGCTCGCCACCGAGGCCTAAGAGAAAACAAATACCGTTTTCTAGTAAGGGGGTTGTCCACAACCGGACAACCCTCTTTTTGGTATTTCTGCCATTTCCACCCCGTCCTTGAGTGGCAGGTAGGGGAGAGCGGGGGATTGTGGTACAGTACTGGAGTTTAAACTGTTCTATTAAGGAGCTTATCTATGGGTCCGTTCCAGATTCTTCTGTTTGTCGTTTGGGCTGTCTCTGCCGTGGCGCTGACGATTCTCGTCCTGATGCATTCCGGTAAGGGCACCGGCGTTTCGGATATGATCGCTAGCTCGCTATATAACTCCAGCTCTGCCACGGGCGTCATGGAGCAGAACCTCGACCGCCTGACCGTCATCATGGCTGTCGTGTTTGCCGTGTGCGTCGTGCTGTGCATGTTCTTCTTCCCGCAGGGCATCGTCGGCTACTAAGCACGAGCCGCATAAATATTCAAAAAGGGTCCCGTAAGTGCGGGACCCTTTTTGTTTACATATTTGTAACAGAGTCAAAATATCCTCACATACTTCGCCCAACTAAAGAAATTCTCGACCGTTAACCGGAATTAGCCCCAAATTGTGTATAAAATGAGCTACTGTATTGCAAAACGTTGGTCCGTTGTGCATAACCAGCCATAGCAGCGGGCGGCGTTTTGATGGTTCGGATCGGATTGTTTCGACATGTGTCCGACTGAACATTTCTTTGTCCTATCTCATAAGGAGGATGGCATGGCTGATTCTATGTTCCACCAGCCCGTTATGGGTCGTCGCGCCTTTGTTGGCGGCACCCTTGCTGCGAGCTCCATGGCTTTTCTTGCCGCATGCGGCAAGAAGGGTGGCGACGCTTCCGGCTCTGAGTCCGGTTCGACGCTGAACTTCTACATCAACAACCCGGTCTGCATCGAACCCTACAATGTCCAGGAGGACCAGGGCACTCAGGTCGAGTACCAGCTCTTTGACGCTCTGACCTCTTATGACGCCGAGAAGGGCGAGATCGTTCCGCTGGCTTGCGAGTCCTTCGAGGCCAACGACGACGCCACCGAGTTCACCTTCAAGATCAAGAAGGCCAAGTTCCACAACGGTGACGACGTTACCTCCAAGTCCTTCAAGCTCGGTTGGGAGCGTCTGGTCAACACCAAGTCGGCCATCGCTACCGAGTACGGCCCTTCCGAGGTCTCCTATCACCTTTCCATGGTCGAGGGCTATGACGACCTGCTTGCCGGTAACGCTACCGAGCTCAGCGGTGTTACCTGCCCCGACGATGAGACCCTCGTCGTCAAGCTGTCTTCCGCTTACGCCGACTTCCCCTTCGTCGCCTCTCACCCGGCTCTGGCCCCGGTTCCCGAGTGCGCCGAGTCCGATGCCAAGAGCTTCTATCTTGCACCGGTCGGTAACGGCCCGTTCATGATGGACGGCAAGTGGGAGGATGGTCAGGAGATCAACCTCAAGAAGTTCGACGATTACTATGGCGACAAGGCCAAGATCGATGGCATCCACTTCCAGGTCATCAAGGACATGGAGACCGCCTACAAGGAGTTCCAGGCCGGTAACCTCGATGTCTGCGACGTTCCCGTTGCTCAGATCGACGCCGCCAAGAAGGATCGCGGCGTGTCCAAGGACGGCTACACCATGGGCGACGGCGAGCGCATGCTGCTCGGCGCCGAGCCTTCCACCTACTACCTGACCTGCAACACCACGGCCGAGCCGTTCAACAACGCCGACCTGCGCAGGGGTATCTCCCTGGCCATTAACCGTGAGGCCATCTGCAAGACCATCTTCAAGGGTACCCGTACCCCCGCCGACGGCATTGTTCCTCCGGGCATCGATGGCTACAAGGAGGGCGCATGGGAGTTCTGCGCCTACGACGTCGACAAGGCTAACGAGTACCTCGACAAGGTTGCTCCCGCTGGCGCTAACGGCGATCGTGGCATTAACGTGACCCTTTCCTACAACCAGGACGGTGGCCACAAGGAGATTATGGAGTCCATCATTGGCGACCTCGCCAAGGTTGGCGTTACCGCCGTCTCCGATACCCCCGAGTGGTCTGCCCTGCTCGAGCAGTATCAGAACTTTAACTATCAGTTCGGTCGTCTGGGTTGGATTGCCGACTACCCGATCATGGACAACTTCCTGTATCCGCTGTTCCACTCCGACTCCCTCGGTGGCGACAACCGCTCTGGTTACAACAACCCCGAGTTCGACGCCAAGGTCGACGAGGCTCGTACTATTGTTGACGACGAGGAGCGCGTCGCTAAGATGCAGGAGGCCGACGCCATGGTCGCTGCCGACTGCCCGGTCATCCCGATTATGTTCTACACGCACACCATCGTCGGCTCCGATCGCATCAAGCACCTCTATGTCGATCCGCAGAAGCATGCCGATCTGGGTACCGCTGAGCTCGCCTAAGAGTTTGCAGCTTCCGTGAGGGTCAAGTATTTACGTAGACCTCATGGGAAACATACAGTTCTCCCTAACCTGGGGTAAACTGGCTGATGGTAATTTTGGGATGCCGGTCTGGCGATCGGCATCCCATTTAGGTTAATCCCTAGATAGGGGAGTGGTATGGGTAAGTACATCGTTAAACGTGTGCTTCAGTTCATCCCGGTGTTTTTGGGCGTTACGCTGATTCTGTTCGCCCTCCAGAATATCGTGCCGGGAGATCCGATCAAGCTGATCGGTGGAGACAAGGCTCTGTCCCCCGAGGTGGAGCTTCAACTTCGCGTGCGCTATCACCTGGTCCAGGCGGACGAGGACGGCAACGCGATCCTTGACGAGAACGGCGATCCCGTTCCAACGTCGCTTGTGGACCAATACTTGAATTACATGAAGGGTCTGCTTCATGGCGATCTGGGCAATTCGTATCAGCGCAAGCTGCCGGTTGCGGAAATCTTTGCTCAGAAGTATCCGTATACGGTTAAACTCGCCGCGTGCGCCATCGTGCTCGAGGCAATCATGGGTATCGGTGCGGGTATCATTTCGGCGGTAAAGCGTTACTCCTTCTGGGATATTTTGGTAACGCTGACCACGTCGATCCTCGTTGCCGTTCCTGCTTTCTGGCTCGGTATGCTGCTGCAGCTGTTCTTTGGCGTCATCCTTAAGGATGCCACCGGCGGCGCATTCTCCATGCCTATTTCGGGTGCCGGCGGTGCTAGCTCTCAGTATCAGGATTGGATGCACTATGTGCTTCCGACCATCACGCTGGCTTCGGTTTCGACCGCCTATGCTGCCCGCATCATGCGCTCGCAGCTGCTCGACGTCATGAACCAGGATTACATCCGCACGGCAAAGGCTAAGGGTCTCTCCAATCGCGCGATCATCGTCAAGCATGCGCTTAAGAATGCACTCATCCCCGTCGTTACCTATATTGGTGTCGACTTTGGTGGCATGCTTTCGGGCGCCATCCTGACCGAGACGGTCTTTAACTGGCCCGGTATCGGCTCTGAGGTCTACCGCGCCATTAGCATGCGTGACTGGCCCATCGTTATGGGCGGCGTTACGCTCATCGTTGTCGTCGTTATGGTGATCAACCTGCTCGTCGACATTAGCTATGCATTCCTCGACCCGCGCATCCGCCTTGGCGGTCCGTCGGATAAGGCCTAAGGGAGGTACGTCTCATGCAGGAAACTGATTCTCAGTCTCAGGGGCAGGCTACCGCCACTAAGGCCGCATCTGCTCCCGCTAAGTCCCGCACGCTGTGGGGCGACGCTTTTAAGCGTCTTCGTAAGAACAAGCTCGCCGTTATCGGTGTTTGCTGGATCATCATCGTCGTTGTGGTTGCCCTGACCGCCGACCTGTGGGCTAAGCCCTGGCTCGGGTCGCCGACGGCTTCCGACTCGACTACCATGGCTCAGACGTCGCTGCTGGCTCCGTGTGCCGAGCATCCGTTTGGTACCGACGCCCTTGGTCGCGACATTCTCGTCCGCGTTATCTACGGTGCACGCGTTTCGCTGTCCGTCGGCATTATGGCCACCGCCATCTCCACGGTGATCGGTCTGGTCATGGGTGCTCTGGCCGGTTTCTACGGCGGAATCTGGGATACGATCATCATGCGCTTTGCGGATATCTTCCTAGCGTTCCCGTACGTGCTGTTCGTCGTCGCCATGATCGCCGTTATCGGCCGTGGTCTTCAGAACGTCTTTATCGCCATCGGTATTCTCGGCTGGCCTTCGATTGCGCGCGTCTTCCGCTCTGCAATCTTGACGGTCAAGGAAAACGACTATGTTGACGCTGCGCGCGCGATGGGTGCATCCGATGCTCGTATCGTCGTGCGTCACATCTTCCCGAACTCCGTCGCCTCTATCGTGGTCTACGCAACCATGAACATTGGTGGCGCCATTCTGACCGAGTCCGCTCTGTCCTTCCTCGGCATGGGCGTTATTCCGCCTACGCCTTCGTGGGGCTCCATGATTCAGGACGGTCAGCAGTATCTTCTGACCGCTCCCTGGATGATGATCATGCCCGGTCTGGCAATTCTCTCGACGGTGCTCGCCTTCACCCTGCTGGGTGACGGTCTGCGCGACGCCCTCGACGTCAAGATGAAGGACGCATAAGGATGAAGAAGAACAAGAACTATGTGGACCTGAAGGACCAGCCGGTTCCCGAGGGCCAGCATCTGCTCGAGGTCGATGACCTTAAGATGTATTTCCACACCGAGGATGGCGTCGTTCGCGCTGTCGACGGTGTCTCCTACACGCTCGATCGCGGCGAGACCCTGGGAGTAGTCGGTGAATCCGGCTCCGGTAAGTCCGTGACCGCCATGACCATCATGGGCCTTATCTCGATGCCTCCGGGAAAGATCGAGGGCGGTGACGTTCGCTATCGCGGCCGCTCCATCCTCGAGATGACCGAGGAAGAGATGCAGCACATTCGCGGCAACGATATCGCGATGATCTTCCAGGATCCTATGACCTCCTTGAACCCGGTTTATAAGATCGGCAAGCAGGTGGGCGAGGGCCTTCGTCTGCACCGTGGCTACTCCAAGCGGGAGGCGCTCAAGCGTGCCACCGAGCTTTTGGACCTCGTTGGTATTCCCGAGCCCGAGAAGCGCGTCAACGAGTATCCGCACCAGTTCTCTGGCGGTATGCGTCAGCGCGTCATGATTGCCATGGCTCTTGCCTGCGATCCCGATATTCTGATTGCCGACGAGCCCACGACGGCTCTGGACGTTACCATTCAGGCTCAGATTATCGAGCTCATGCAGGAAATGCAGGAGAAGAACGGCAACGCCATCATCATGATTACCCATGACCTGGGCGTCGTCGCCGACATGGCCGACAAGATCATGGTTATGTACGCCGGCCGTCCCGTCGAGTTCGGTACTGCTGAGGAAATCTTCTACGAGAGCCGCCACCCCTACACCTGGGGCCTTATCCGCTCCATCCCGGAGCAGGCCATCGAAGAGAAGAAGCCGCTTACGCCGATTCACGGCAACCCGCCTTCGCTCATGAACCTGCCCGAGGGCTGCGTGTTCTCGCCTCGTTGTCCCTATGCGACCGATAAGTGCCGCAAGCAGCGCCCCGAGCGCGTTGTCACCGAGTCTGGTCATTACTCTGCGTGCCACTACTCCGGTGACCCCGAGTTTCTCAAGAACGCTCCTGAGACGTCCCGTACGCGCAAGGATTCCAAGAAGGGAGGCGAGGCGTAATGGCAGATACCAACGAGCGTACTCCGTTGCTGAAGGTCGAGCACCTCTCTAAGGAGTTCCCCGCTGAGTCCGGCATGTTCGCCAAGCGTTTTTCCAAGCGTGTCGTCTCTGCTGTAAATGACATCTCTTTTGAGATTTATCCTGGCGAGACCTTTGGTCTGGTTGGTGAGTCTGGTTGCGGTAAGTCCACGACGGGTCGCACCATCATGCGCTTGACCAAGCCGACCGCCGGTAAGGTGTTCTTCCAGGGCAAAGATGTTGCCGAGATGAGCAAGCATGAGATCAAGGACATGCGTCGCGAGATGCAGTTTATCTTCCAGGATCCTTATGCTTCGCTGAACCCTCGTATGACCATCGGCGAGATCGTCTCCGAGCCCATGACCATTCACGGCGTAGGTACCAAGGAGGAGCGTATCGAGCGCGTCCGCGAGCTGCTGGACGTCGTCGGTCTGAACCCCGAGCACATCAACCGCTATCCTCATGAGTTCTCCGGCGGTCAGCGTCAGCGTGTCGGCATTGCCCGTGCATTTGCGCTGAAGCCCAAGCTGATTATCTGCGACGAGCCGGTTTCCGCTCTGGATGTGTCCATTCAGGCCCAGGTTCTGAACCTGCTCAAGGAACTGCAGGACAAGTTCGGTACCGCATATCTGTTTATCGCCCACGACCTGTCCGTCGTGCAGCACATCTCCGATCGCGTTGCCGTTATGTATCTGGGTAAGATGGTCGAGGTTTCGGACTGGAAGACGCTCTACAGTGAGCCCCACCATCCGTACACGCAGTCGCTGCTGTCTGCCGTTCCGGTTCCCGATCCTGATATCCAGAAGACCCGCAAGCGCATCATCCTCGCTGGCGATCCGCCGTCGCCGCTGGATCCGCCGACCGGCTGCCGTTTCCACACGCGCTGCCCGATTGCGCAGGGTATCTGCTCCGAGAAGCTTCCTGAGTTTAAGGAAGTCGCACCGGGCCACTGCTGCGCCTGCCACTTCGCGGAGCCGTTCCCGATCAAGGAATCGCACATCGATCTGTAGCCGGTTGTTATCGTCCGGGCCCGTGCTGGACTTAGTTTTCAGAACGTCCTCGACCATGGAAACCCCCTTATCCTGCTCCTTCGGAGCTGCGGATAAGGGGGTTTCCTGGTCTGCGGAATGTTCTGAAAACTAAGTCCAGCACGGGCCCTGTGTTACCACTGCAGAGGGGTGCGATTCCTTGATCGCTCACTTTATCTAATAAGAAATTGAGTGAGGCCGGAGCTTTGGCTCCGGCCTCCCCATATAAGGGCTCGGCTTTGCCGAGCCACCAAATTTACATCAGCCCCCAGAACATGTTTGAGAACTGTGCCTGAAGTACGTATTTGCAGGTCCCGAATCGGTGTTGCCTCCCGGCGCATTCCGCAGGGGGAGCGATATTTTGCAGCACGAAGTGCGCAGCAAAATATCGCTCATGCCCGAGGACGCGCCGGGAGGCAACACCGATTCGGGACCGGACACGCGGATCTACCTGCGCATTTACAAATTCGTAAACTTTTTTGAAAAAAGTGCTTGCACAGTTCTCGAATCATAGGTTATTATCTTCCTCGTTGAACGCGCGGGTCCAACAAAACGAACCGCGAATCAACAACATAGCATGTCGGAGTGGCGGAATTGGCAGACGCGCTAGCTTGAGGTGCTAGTGACCGCTTTTTGGTCATGCGGGTTCAAGTCCCGCCTCCGACACCATCGCATTTGAGAAGCCTCTTCGGAGGCTTTTTTGTTACCGATAGACGGTGGGGTCCACGATGGAAACGCTTGAACGCAACGAGTGGGCAGACGTTGCCCAACTAGTCGAGATCACGAGCGATGCTGTCATCATCTGCGAGCTCGACGGAACCATTCTGCATGTGAATAATCGCTTACTTGGTTTGATGTGCGAGGAACGCGCCGACGTCATCGGTGGAGATGTTAAAGACGTCCTGTACTCGTCCGCTTTTGAACGTGCGACGGAACATCGTCTGCCATTTGAAACTGATGGCTCCGAGAACGAACTGATGCTCAAGCTGAGTGACGGCTCCTTTATCCCCGTCTTGGTTCGTGCGGGCTCCGTAACGCCTCCACGCATCTTTGGGCGCCGCGCGCCACGTGTCTTGGTGGCGCTCCATAGCATCGAAGAACAGTATTCGCACGACCGTCAGCTCAAGCGTGCGCTTTCGGAGCTTAGAGTGGCGAACAAGCGCCTCTCTGGCACGCTCTCGGTCATTATGAGTACCGTGGGCTCCGATGAGCTACCCAGCCTGCTTGATACCGTTTTGAACCAGCTTGTAGGAACGCTCGATGCTTCGGGTGCCGCTATCTATTTTTCTGAGAGCGGCGGTTTTAAGCTACGCGGTGTTTCCAAAGAGCTGTACGACAGCTACCTGCCCGAGTTCTTGCCGTATGGCGCTGGTATTCCGACGTATGTTCTTCGGGAGTCGCGTGCCTGTCGCTTGTCGATTCAACAGGACCTTGAGGGCGATAGGGCCGCCTCCGGTATGTTCATGGACCTGGACAATCGTTCTAAGCACCTGTTGCGCGTGCAGGATATGCCTCCGTACCGCAGCGAGATCTGTCTTCCCGTTTTTTACGGTACGCAGATCCTTGGCGTGCTGGAAGTTGGATGGAAACGCCCTCAGGCACCGCTCGCCTATGACGTTAATGTACTCGAGGTCATTTGCGATTACCTGTCTATCCAGCTGGTCGGCATGGCATCGAGCCTTCGCTCCCGTCGCACGGCCGAGCTTGGCCGCTCGCTCAATGTCTTACGTGATGAGTTGTTTACCTTTCTAGACGATTCCGCCGCGGCTACCCAGGCGGTATCGTCCGAGATCTGCAATATGCTCAACTGCCATTTTTGTCCTGTTGAGTATGACGCCAGTCTGGACTCCTACGTCATAGATTTTGAAGGCGGCAGTCGCGTTGCCTTGCCGGACGATCCCGAGAAGCTTTTCTTTTCCACGACGGCGCCGGCGGCACGTCTGGGGGCTGGCCCTGATGGCTTTGAGGCATCTGTTTTGGGCGGCACGAGTGCCGAGGACCTTAAACACGTCCGTATAACTCGCGTTGACGAATCGATGCCTATGGGAGGCTGGCTTAGGGCGCATGGTCTGCCTTGTCAAGGTCTCTACGTCGACTCCGGCATCGAGGCGGGTCGCCCGCGCTCTGAGGGTGATGGCAAGCACAGTAACGACGCGATTGTTCCTGCTTCTGTTGCGAAGAGCCCGACGACGCGCGCGCTGCTGCTTCGTGATGGTAGCCAAGAGCCGATTGATGACCTTGAATATGACTACTTGGTGCACTTGGCGCATGACTTTGAACTGATCTATGAGGGAGAGTCTCAAAAGCGCGAAGAGCGCCATATCGCTCAGACCCTTCAGATTGGCATGAGAAATTCCCTGGGGGATGTTCCGGGTATCGCAACCGATTCGGTGTACCTGTCGGCCACGAATTCGGCGTTGGTCGGAGGCGATTTCTATACGCTCATTCGTCTTCCCGACGACTGCGCCGTCATGATTCTGGGTGATGTGTCTGGCAAAGGCATTGAGGCCGCATCGATGTCCGCGCTCGTCAAGACGGCCCTGACGGCATATGCCTGGGAGGGCGCTGGACCGGCCCGCATGGCACGCTCCCTTAACAGCATGCTCATGGGCTTTTCGAGGGTCGAGACGTTCGTGACGGCCTTTATCGCCAAGATTGACCTTAAAGCCGGACGCGCAACGTATTGTTCGGCGGGCCATCCTCCGACCATGGTCATCAGGCCAGAGTCGATGCCGCTGGGTGGCGGCGAGGCCCGTGGGGGAGAGGTTGAGCTGCTTGGATGCCAATCGGGCGTAATCGGTGCCTTTGAGAGCATGGTGTACGAGACAGGCGTGTTTACGTTCGCTCCTGGTGACATGCTATTTATGTACACCGACGGAACAATCGAAGCGCGTGACCGCTCGGGTGCTTTCTTTGGCGAGCAGCGCCTTCGCGACCTTCTGCTCTCTGTCTCGGGTGAGGGCGTGTCGGGCATTTGCGGCAAGGTCTTGGGCGAGCTTGACCGATTTACCGAATCGGCGCTGGACGATGACATTGCATTGGTGTCCCTTGAGTTTTTACGGGGTCGTTCATAGACGACGCTGGGCGGGCTGAATCCGTACGGTTGGGGAAACGAATGCATCGAGTGGGCTTTTTTGGGGAACCATGGTCGTATGAATGAGTGGAATGACATAGCGGTTTTGACGCCACCAGGCGATATCGACATCGCCACGGTGCCTGCGCTGCGTCGGCGGTTGGATGCTTTGATTGGCCGCGGCGTGCGTCGTGTCGTCATCAACTGTCAGGCTGTTAGCTTTATCGATTCGACGGGCTTGGCATTCCTGCTTACGCGCGCTCGTGAGCTTATGAGGCGAGAAGGCCTGCTTTCGCTCGTCAATGCATCGGGTGAAGTTGTTCGCTTTTTGGAGATTGCTCGTCTTGTCGATATCCTTCATGTCGCGGGGCCGGCACGGGAGTCTATTCCCGCCATTCCGGTGGGGGAGCTGCCTCGCTGGAGTAAGAGCGTCGAGGTCCGTCAGGGTATCGAGAATCTTCCATACTACCGACATCGCATCGCCGAACTCCTTGAATCGCTTCCGTTGCGCCGTGACGAGCGCTACGATGTCGCATTGGCGTCGGGGGAGGCGCTGGGTAATGCCTATGACCATGCGGGCGGTATCGGGTGCGTCCTGACGGTTCAGGCCTATGGCGATCGCGTTGTGGTTGAGGTACTTGATCGAGGTGTCGGCTATTCTATCGATGAAACGAGCGAACCGGTCGCATCAGAGGAGCGCGGCCGTGGTATCAAGCTTATGCGTATGCTCGTCGATAACGTGGAGGTTGCTCGTCGTACGGACGGCGCCGGCACGCGCGTGCAGATGGTGAAGCTGTTTAGCGGAGCGCTGGAGTCGTGTGCCTAGCCAATCGCTTTAGCGCGTTTAGCTACTAAGAACATGCGGCAGACAAGTTTTTTGAAAAAAGTACTTGCGTCTTTTGGACAACTCGCGTAAATTAATAACCCGCAAGCGGACATGGCTCAGTTGGTAGAGCACAACCTTGCCAAGGTTGGGGTCGCGGGTTCGAGCCCCGTTGTCCGCTCCATTGCATTTCCGGACCGTTTAGGCGGTCCTTTTTCGGCGAAGTGGCCAAGTGGTAAGGCAGAGGCCTGCAAAGCCTTTACCCCCGGTTCGAATCCGGGCTTCGCCTCCAGGCAACATCCGGGCGCTCCGGCGCCCGTTTTGTTTTTACATATGCGGACATGGCTCAGTTGGTAGAGCACAACCTTGCCAAGGTTGGGGTCGCGGGTTCGAGCCCCGTTGTCCGCTCCAAACGCAGCAGCCCGACTACTACGGTAGCCGGGCTTTTTCGTACCCATCGCATGGGCTCGAACCCGAGAGGGAGCGAGCGTTAAGCAAACGCGGAGCGTTTGTAGCGAGCTGGCGAGGTCGCCGGCAGGCGGCCGAAGCCGGTGCGGATCCGCGAAGCGGATACGCGGACGCCCCGTTGTCCGCTCCAACTATCTTACGCGGTTCTAACGAACCGCGTTTTTTGTTGACGCTGCGCGAGCCCCGGGCACCCCATCTTGCCCCTCAATCGTCGGTCGCGTACATAAAGTACGCTTCCCTCCTCTTTCGCGGCAACCTGGGGCAC
>CAUEQD010000016.1 GCA_959019945.1 uncultured Collinsella sp.
ATCCAAGGGTTATACCCTAAGAGCAAACCACCCCTTTTAGGGGTGGTTTTGATTTCGACTTTGTAAACTAGAACCTCCAATCTCTTTACGTTCCCTTTACGATTGCCTCCAGTGCAGCAGGTATCCTTTTAGAGAAGTATGACAGCCGTATAAACGCGGGCTGTAGCGGCGATGCCGCGGTACTTGTGTTATTAGGAGGCTTTAGTATGGCAGCACGTGCGGACAACGTTTCGCGTGTCGACCATGATGGAGTTACGTTGGTGGAAGGCGCGACATCCGATGTTCGCTTTGCCTTCACCGAGCGCGCCGGTGGTGTTTCCGAAGATGCGTACTCCTCACTCAATTTGGGCTCGCATGTTGGCGATGACCCCTTTGCTGTTCAAGAAAATCGTCGTCGCGTGCTCGAGGCTATGGGTGCCGCCGAGTGCGAGCACAACTTGCTCGTTCCCAATCAGGTCCATGGTGACCATATCGTTGCGGTGACCTCGAACGGCGCCGATGACCTTGAGGACGTCCGCGAGCAGATTGCCGAGGGCTGCGATGCCATCGTCTGTACGGCGCATAACGTACCCGTGCTGCTCTGCTTTGCCGACTGCGTTCCCGTGGTGCTGGTGGCCCCCGCCGGATTTGCCGTGGTGCACTCCGGTTGGAAGGGCACGATTGCACGTATTTCCGCCAAGGCGTGCCAGGCGCTTTGCGATGCTGCCGGTTGCGATGCGAGCGACGTTTCCGCCTATATCGGCCCCCATATCTTGGGTGACGAATATGAGGTATCCCAGGAACTCATGGATCGCTTTGCCGCCGAGTTCTCTTGCATCGATGCGAATACCTCTCGCATGCTCGATCTTTCCGCTGCCATTCGCGAGGCGCTGGTAGATGTCGGTGTCGACGCGGATAATATCGTGGATACCCAGCTTTCGACCGTGCGTCAGAACGACCGCTTTTATTCCTACCGTAACGAGGACGGCACCTGTGGGCGCCATGCTGCGATCGGCGTGATGCTATGAGAAAGATCGTATCGGTCCTGAGCGCCGCTGTGCTTACGCTTACGCTGTGCGCCTGTTCTTCGGGATCTTCTAGCTCTTCCATTACCGTGGCCGGCTCCACGACCTGCCTTCCTATCGCCGAGATTGCGGCCGAGGGCTTTAAGGAGGAGACCGGCATCGACGTGCTCGTTTCCGGTTTGGGTTCTTCCGCTGGGATCGAGGCCGTCAGCGCCGGCACGGCCGATATCGCCAGCTCCTCCCGTGGACTCAATGCCGACGAACAGGATCTGGGCCTGACTCCCATTGTCATTGCCCACGACGGTATTGCGGTCATCGTGAACGACGACAACCCCGTCGATAACCTCTCGACCGAGCAGCTCCGCGATATCTACGCCGGCAAGATTACCAATTGGAAAGAGGTCGGTGGCGAGGACCTGAGGATTCAGGTCATCAACCGAGACGAGGCGTCCGGTACGCGCGAGGCCTTCCGTACCATCGTGATGGATGGCACGCCGTTCGATCGCCGCTCGGCCGTTCTTTCGGGTACGGGCCAGGTGCGCGACGTGGTATCTCGTTCGCGTGGGGCCATCGGCTACATTTCGCTGGGCTTCGTCGATAGCCTCAACGCCAAGACCTCGGTCAAGGCCGTCTCGGTCAATCATGTTGAGGCGTCCGAGAAGACGGTCGCGAGTGGCGGCTATCCCATCTCGCGCGACCTTTACTTCTTTGTGAAGGGTGTGCCTTCGCAGCAGGCGCAGGATTACATCGACTATGTGACGTCCGAAAAGATGGACAAGCAGATTCGCGAGGCGGGCTTTATTCCCGTCACCAACGACGAGAAGGGGAGTGAGTAGCATGGAAGCACAGGAAAACTCCCAGACTGAGCAGAATGTTCAGACGCCCAAGAAGCGCGAGCTGGCGCTCGTATCGCGCAGTACCTATATCAAGGAGAAGGCGCTGCAGTGGATCTTCTTTGCCTGCGCGTTCTTGGCGGTCGTTACCGTCATCCTGATTTTTGTCTTTACCACGTACTCGGCGCTGCCCGTCTTTACTGACATCGGTCTGGCTGACTTCTTTAGCTTTACGTGGGCGCCTTCCGAGGGCCACTACGGCATCTTGTCGCTGCTTGCTGGCTCGGGTCTGGTGACCGTCGGTGCGCTCGCCATGGGCGTGCCGCTGGGCGTGGGTACGGCCGTTTACCTGGTCGAGATTGCCAGCAAGCGCGTGCGCAAGCTCATCAGCCCCGCCGTTGACCTGCTGGCGGGCATACCCTCCATCATCTACGGCTTCTTTGGCATGATCATCATCCGCCCGTTTATCGCACAACTGACCGGCGGCCTTGGTTTTGGTGCGCTGACGGCGTGGTTTGTGCTCGCCATCATGATCGTCCCTACCATCACCACGCTCACCATCGATGCTCTCAATTCCATTCCCATGGGCATTCGCGAGGCATCGTATGCCATGGGCGCCACAAAGTGGCAGACCATCTATAAGGTCGTGCTACCTGCCGCGAAGCTGGGTATCGTTGATGCCATCGTGCTGGGTATGGGCCGTGCCATCGGCGAGACCATGGCCGTGCTCATGGTCGTAGGTAACGCCCCGGTTATTCCCGACAGCATTGCGAGCCCCATCTCGACGCTCACGAGCCAGATTGCGCTCGACATGAGCTATTCCTCGGGTCTGCACCGCTCGGCGCTGTTCGGCATGGGTGTGGTCCTGTTTATCATCTCCGCCACGCTGGTGGGTATCGTTCGTCTGATTTCCAAGAAGAAGAGGGGGTAGGCTATGTCCGATTCCGTTGACACGACGGTCGATACGACCTCGTCGCGCGAGCGCATCAAGCGTGCCCTTTCCCACGGCAAGAAGGGCCGCATCAACAAGGACCTGTCCAACAAGATCATGCTTGGCGTGTTTCGTGCCGCTGCCTACATCACCACGCTGGTGCTGGTCGCTATCATCGCCTACGTGGTCATCAACGGCCTGCCACACATCTCGCTCGACTTTATCTTCGGTTGGCCCCAGGGCGTCAACGCCGAGGGCGGAATTTGGCCCACGATCGTCTCGACCGTCTACGTGACGGCGCTCGCCATGCTTATCTGCACGCCGATCGCTGTGCTGGCAGCCGTCTATCTGGCCGAGTACGCCAAGCAGGGCAAGGTCGTCGAGCTCATTCGCTACGCTGCTGACGCTTTGGCCTCGGTGCCCTCCATCGTTATGGGCCTGTTTGGCTACGCCTTGTTTGTCGAGGCTATGGGCCTGGGCCTTTCGATGGTCTCGGCCGCTCTGGCGCTCGCGCTCTTGATGCTTCCCATCGTCATGCGCACCACCGAAGAAGCCATTCGCGCCGTTCCGCGCTATATCCGTTGGGGCGCGTACGGCCTGGGCGCTACCAAGTGGCAGGTCGTCTCCAAGATCGTGCTTCCTTCGGCCTTTGGCCGCATTGCCACGGGCATCGTCCTTGCCATCGGCCGTGCCATCGGCGAGACCGCCGTGGTGCTCTACACCATGGGCCAGGCCATCAATCTACCTATTTCGCCGCTCGATTCCGGTCGTCCCATGACCGTTCACCTGTACCTGCTTGCCAACGACGGCATCAACATGAACGCAGCCTACGGCACCGCGCTCTTGCTGATGGTGATCATTTTGGCCTTCAACCTGTTTGCGCGCTTCCTGTCGCGCAAGCGTCGCTAGTTAAGGAGTCCCATGTCCGTTTATCAGTCCGCTCCCGCGTTGGAGCAAGCGGCCATTACGGCCAAGGATTTCAACTTTTGGTACGGTGACTTTCATGCGCTGACGGGGCTTGACCTCAACATCGCCAAAAACGCCATCACCTCCTTCATTGGCCCTTCGGGCTGCGGCAAGTCGACGTTTTTGCGCTGCATCAACCGCATGAATGACCTGATTGAGGGCACGCGCGTCGAGGGCACCATGACGCTCGACGGCAACGATATCTATGCCGAGGGTGTCGATCCGGTCGATCTCCGTCGTCGCGTGGGCATGATCTTTCAGCAGCCCAACCCGTTTCCCAAATCCATCTACGAGAATGTCGCCTTTGGCCCTCGTCTGCAGGGCGTGACTAGCAAAAGCGACCTCGATGACATCGTGGAAGAATCGCTCAAGCGCGCCAACCTCTGGAAAGAGGTATCCAATCAGCTCAACAAGGATGGTTTGGCGCTCTCGGGCGGTCAGCAGCAGCGTCTGTGCATCGCGCGCGTGCTTGCGGTGCAACCCGATGTCCTCCTGATGGACGAGCCCTGCTCCGCCATCGACCCCACTTCCGTCTCTAAGGTCGAGGATCTGATGGCCGAGCTGGCGCCCGAGATGACGATTATCATCGTCACGCATTCAATGCAGCAGGCAGCTCGTATCAGTGACTACACCGCGTTCTTCTTGCAGGAAGTTGCCGGCGAGCCCGCTACGCTCATCGAGTATGGTCAAACCGACGCGATCTTCACCAGCCCGGTGGACTCGCGGACGGAAGACTATATCACCGGCCGCTTTGGCTGATCGGTGCGACTAGTCCCAAGCCGATCGGATCTGGTCCGGTGCGTATTCACTGTGCGGGCGGCATGACCGCACCCAACTGATTGGAGTGAACCATGCGCAAACTGTTTTCCCGTCAGCTCATCGAGGCCCGTCACGAGATGCTGAGCATCTACGAGGCCGTCGATCTGGCCCTCCACGATGCCGTGAAGGCCTATGTGACCGACGACCGCAAGCTCGCCACCAAGACCAAGAAGCGTACGCTTTCGATTGACGCACGCTGCGCCAACCTGGAGGCCGTCTGCTACAACCTGATTGCCACGCAGTCACCGGTCGCCTCCGACTTCCGCTTGCTGCAGACGATCATCTACGTCGACTTTAACCTGCAGCGCATGACCGATAAGGTTCGCCAGATTTGCCGCGCCACGCGTCATATGATCAAGGCCGACATCTCGCTGCCCAAGGAGCTTGTCGGCACGGTCGAGGCCGAGGCTGAGGCCGTCTACCAGGTGCTGGGCTCTTCGCTTTCTGCGCTCGTCACCAACGACATGTCCATCATCTGCAACTCGGCCGTCGAGGACGAGCCAGTGCACGCCGCCTACGAGAAGTTCTTCCGCACCTTTAACCGCATGGACACGGGCGATTTTATGGACGACGACAGCAACTATGACGACCTGCGCCGCGCCATCATGGTATCGCGCTATCTCGATCGCATCGCCTCGATTTCCATCGATGCCGCCTGCCGTCTGACCTTCCTGTTGACCGGACAGCGTATGACTGCCGGTGATATCGCCTGCACTGATGAGGATGAGCTCGAGAGCATGCGCGTGCCTTCGGGCGAGGGTGTTATCATGAGGCCCGCCGTCGATGCACGCTACGTTGCCAAGGTGCCCGTTAACGAGGTCAGCGAGGGTCTTCGCTACCTGCTCGATCATCTTGAGGATGAGGACGATGGCGAGGACGACGAGGAGTAAGTAACCCCGTTCGTCGAAAGATTGTAAATACCTAAGTGAGCGCGGCCTTGCACATGCGGGGCCGCGCTCTTGCGTTAGCATGGGACTACTTGTTTGGCTGTCAGCGGAGGCGATTGGCAATGGATAACTATTTGGACTTGATGCGCGCTCGCCGCGAGCAGATTCTGGAACGTTTTTATGCGGCGCTCGATCGCGCGGGCCGTCCCCACGACGCCGCGCGCCTCATTGCCGTGTCCAAGACCGTTGGTGTCGATGAGACCGTTGCCGCCATCCAGGCGGGGTATCGCCATTTTGCCGAGAATCGCCCGCAGGAGCTGGTTCGCAAGCTCACAGGTTTGGCGGAGCATCCGGAGCTGCCCGAGGTGCGCTTCGATATGATCGGCAACCTGCAGACCAATAAGATCAATGCGGTGCTGGGCTCAGCCGAGCTGATTCACTCGGTGGGTTCGCTGCATCTGGCGCAGGCGATCTCGAGCCGTGCTGCCCGCAAGATTGAGGCAGGCGAACTCGCCGGCCCCCAGCGTGTGCTCATTGAGGTCAATGTGAGTGGTGAGGAGTCGAAGGGAGGCTTTTCGCCCGATGAGATTCGCGCCGCCGCGGGTGAGCTTGCGGAACTTGAGGGAATTTGCGTACAGGGGCTTATGACTATGGCGCCCCGGGGGAATAAGGATGTGGCACGCCGCACCTTTGCGGGGCTTCGTGAGCTGAGGGATGAGCTGGAGGCGGCGCATCCCGATTTGAACCTGCCTGAGCTTTCCTGCGGCATGAGCGAAGACTTTGAGCCTGCCCTTGAGGAGGGCTCTACGCTCGTTCGCCTGGGCAGGGTAGTATTTAGCCCGGAGTTTGCAGTAAAATAAGGCTCTGAAGTGCGCACTGATTATCGGGGCGCCTGCACTAAACCGCGAGAGGACACAACCATGGGCTTCCTTGACGAGATTAAAAATAAGATGCACCTGGGCGGCCAGCAGGGTTACGACCAGGGTTATGGCCAGGACGACGACTACGGCTACGATGATGGCTATGACGATGGCTATCAGGGCAACGGCTACAGCGGTGCTTCGGGCGAGGGCTTCTACACCCAAGACGAGCCGAGCAACGGCCTGCTTGGTCAGACGCGCCGTGGTGAAGCTGAGTCGGTTGCCGTGTATACACGCTCCGGGCAGCTGGTCGGCGATGACTCCCGCCATGCCACGACGTATAACCCGCCTTCGCGCTCGCAGGACAGTGTTGCGAGCGGTTATCGTCCTGGTGCCTATGACACGCCGTCGAGCTACGCCGAGAACACCCGCGCCCGTGCCGCCGCTGCGCCTGCGCCTGCACCGAGCGATGCCTCGGCCTATGCGAGCAATATCATCAACGCCACACCGCAGCTGCCGGCCTATGTCCTGCGCCCCGAGAGCTATGACGACGTGGAGACCGTGGTGCGCCGCGTTCGCACCAAGCAGCCTGTCGCACTGATTTTTGTGGGCGTACGCACCGAAGTTGCCAAGCGCGTCTTGGACTTCTCTTACGGCTTTGCCTGCGGTCTGGGTGCCACGGTCAAGGAGGTGGGCGACCGCGTGTTCATGGTGCTGCCCGCCGGTTGCGAGGTCAAAGATTCCGATCTCAAGAAGCTTCGTGCCGACGGCTACCTTAAGTAAAGACAAGACGAGGAGATTCCCATCAACATCTACACTATCGTCCAGCTGGTCAATACGCTGTTCAACTTCTATTCCACGCTCATTGTCGTCTACTGCTTTATGACGTGGATTCCCATGAAGCAGGGTGGTTTGCTTCAGGATATTGCCGCGGTGCTTGATAGCGTGTGCGGTCCGTGGCTCAACCTGTTCCGTCGTTTCATCCCGCCGATGGGCGGTATCGATTTTTCGCCGGTCGTTGCGATTATTGCGTTGCAGTTGGTGCAGAGGCTGGTTCTGCAGCTTCTTATAGGTATACTCGTGTAGAACTGTCTTAGTAACTTACGTCGGGCGTGTAGCGCCGAGGCGATGAAAAAGGAGACTTGTTATGGCTATTACCCCTGCAGACATCCAGGCTCAGACTTTCTCTGAGGCCAAGCGTGGCTACGATCCTGCTGAGGTCGACGTCTTCTTGGAGACGCTGTCCTCTGAGGTTGACGCTATGCTCGCTAAGATCGTCGACCTTAAGGGTCGTCTGACTGCTACCGAGCAGCAGCTTGCCGATGCGCAGGCTCAGCTTGCCCAGGCTCAGGATGCCCCCGCCCAGGCCGTTCCTGCCGCCCCCGTGGCTGCTCCCGCCCCTGACTTCTCCGCTCAGGAGCGCCAGATTTCCGCTGCCCTGATCGCTGCCCAGCAGACCGCTGAGACCATCGTCAACGATGCCAATGAGAACGCTGAGCGTATTCGCAACGAGGCTGACGCCAAGGCCCGCGAGGTTATCCGCCAGGCTCTGACCGAAAAGCAGGCTGAGCTCGAGGAGATCGATCGTCTCAAGGCTTCTCGTGAGGAGTTCAAGGCCGAGTATCTCAAGCTCATCCAGCACTTCATGGACGATGCCCAGAACTCCTTCCCGGCCGACCTCATGGCCTCCACGCCGGTCGGTTCTGCCGCTTCTCCTGCGGTGACTGTTCCCGCCGAGCCGCTGCCCGTCGCTGACCCGGTTGTCCCCGTGGCCGATCCCTTCGCCCCGATCGACAACTTCGCTGCCGACGACCTGGACTAACATTCGGCCTACAATTTAGTGCCTAGAAAGGACCCGCAGCTTGCGGGTCCTTTTTTATGACTGTACCGGGGCGCGCAACATAAAAAACCGAGCCCTGCACATAGTGGCGCAGAACTCGGCGAACCGGTGAGCGGTCAAGGATAGGTTTTAGGGCATGTCCCAAAATCTACTTGAGGAGGAAGTCGGAGAGGGGAATGGTACGGGCCTCGCGATGCTCGGAATCGGCGATGTGGTCGGCAGGATATCCGCAGACGAGCATGTGATAGGGATAGATGCCCTCGGGCAGGTTGAACTGCTCCTGTGCCACCTCGGGCTTAAAATGGCATACCCAACACGTTCCCAGGCCCTGCTCGGTGGCCTCCATCATCATCTGATCGCACACTATGGACGTATCGATTTCACTGGAATTCATCTGGTCATACGGGCGCACCCAAGCGTCTTCGGTAACGCTACAAATAAGGAAGATGAGCGGAGCGCCAAAGATAGATCCATCACGAGCAAACCGAGGCTGACAAGCAGCAGCCTTCTCCAGAAGCTCAGGCGTATCCAGCACCATCACACGAGAAGGATGATTATTACAAGCAGAAGGAGCAATCCGCCCAGCCTCAACAATGGCATCCACCACAGCCTGCTCCACAGCCCGATCTTCAAACTCACGACAAGAATACCGACCCCGAGCCAGATCCAAATAACTCACAACCAAGCCCTCCAAATTCAGTGTATCAACCCAAAGCAAAACAAAGGGTACCCAAAGCCCGATCCAGCCAAACGTTTAAGGCGGTCCCAAAGTTCCCAATGGTGGTACGTAAGGCGAAGGGCCGGCCACGGTTTGCTTTCGAACGACTCTGCAAAGCAGCCGGAGTGAGAAAGCAAACCGTGGCCGGCCCTTCGCCGCCGGGACACGTACCCCCAATTAACTGTTCTTCATGACAATCGAATCCACAACATCGGCCACATTCTCGCAGCAGTCGGCGCAGTACTCCAGGAAGGCGTAGACGTCACGCCAAGCGATGACCTCGAGCGGATCCTTGCCGTTAACGTGCAGGTTGCGCATGGCGTTGATGTAGAGCTCGTCGGCCTCGGACTCGATGGTGTTGATCTGGATGACCAGCTCGCGCAGCGTTTTGGACTTGCGGTAGTTGGGAAGCTCGACCATCAGGTCTTTCATGGCGCGGCAGGCGTCAGTCACCTTGTGGGCGATGACGATGGCGTCGGGATGGATGCTCTGAATGTTGGTGAAGTAGACGCGCTGCACGACGCCCTCAATACGGTCGAGCACGGTGTCGAGCGCGCAGCTCATCAGATCCAGATCCTCGCGCTCGAGCGGGGTGATAAAGGCGGTGAGCAGGGCGTCTTCGAGCTCGTGGTGCTTCTTGTCTGCCGCATGCTCAATCGCATGCATCTTATTGAGCATGTCGTGAATCTGCGCGGGGTCGAAGTTCTCGAAAATCTTGGTGAGCAGCTCGGCGGCCTGGACGGCAAGGTCGGCGCAGGCGACGTAGTTGTCGAAGTAGAACGAATCGGGTTTCTTTGCCATGAGTGGGTCCTTTCGAGGCGAAGACGGGTGGGCGAAGTATTACGGTCCGGATGGACGCTCGGTTTGACTAGATGAACATCATGAACAGCTTGGCCATGACAAAGCTGATGAGTCCGCAGGCGGGGAAGGTAAAGAACCAGGTGAACATCATGTCCTTGACCACGCCAAAGTTGATGGCCGAAAGGCGCTTGACGGCACCGACGCCCATGATGGCGCAGGTCTTGATATGGGTGGAGGACACGGGGATGCCGGTAAGGGTGGCAAGCAGCAGGTTTGCGGCGCCTGCGAGGTCGGCGGAGAAGCCCTGGTACTTTTCGAGCTTGACCATGCTCTGGCCGACGGACTTGATGATGCGCTCGCCGCCCACGCTGGTGCCGATACCCATAGTGGCCGAGCACAGCAGCATAATCCAGATGGGGATGCCTGCATCGCCGACGCTCGTCTGGCCGCTGGCAAAGGCCACGCCTAAAAAGAGCACGCCGATGAACTTCTGTCCATCCTGCGCGCCGTGCATAAAGCTCATGGCCGCAGCGCTCGCGATCTGAGCGTATTTAAAGAAGACATTGGCACGTCGCCTGTTGGCGGCGGCGAAAAGAATCGAGACGAGCTTGCACAGGACCCAGCCCATGACAAAGCCCAAGCCGATGGAGAGCGCCAGACCGTAGATAACCTTCATCCACTCGTGGACGTTGACGCTGCTCGCGCCGCCGAGGGCGATAGCGGCACCGGTCAGGCCGGCGATGAGGCTGTGGCTTTGCGAAGTGGGGATGCCAAAACGCGACGCTGTGGCGCCGTAGACGACGATGGAGAACAGCGCCGCGCATAGGCAGGCGAGCGCCATGGTGCTATTTCCGCCAAAGTCGACGATATGTGAGATGGTGTTGGCGACGCTCGCGTTAAAGTGCGTCATGATGAGTACGCCGAGGAAGTTGAATGCGGCGCTCATGAGAATGGCGGCACGGGCGGGCATGCAACGCGTAGTGACGCAGGTCGCGATGGCGTTGGGCGCGTCGGTCCATCCATTGACGAAGATGGCGCCCAACGCGAGGATCACGGTGACGGCAAGGACTGGGTTCGACACAATTTGGCCGAGGAAGGTTGAGAACGTTACGTCCATATATGGGCTTTCTCGAAGTTTGCAGGCACGTTACAAAAACATGATAAATCGTATCACCTCCTGCGGGTCTCTTTACCGAGTTCTGATGGGAGAAGTGAACTTTTTGGCACTAAAATTGAATATTTGCCCTGTTGACCGCGGGTGTTCTTTTTGCTAACACGCCATGCGGACACGTGCGATTACTACGACACTCCAAAACCACAGTCTGTTCGCTTTACAACATACAAACATGCGTTCGATAATAGGAGGCATGGAATATCGACAGACAGACGGCAAAACTCGGCGCGTACACAAGCAGTATGTGGACGTCGTGGCTCGCATCCTCGCGGGCGGACAGGTTGTGCCGGTTACCGTCTGCTGGGTTGACGGTCGCTGCTTTACGATTGACGAAATTATCTCGACCACCGGGTTTGGCCTGATGGTCCACGGCATCCGTACGGCAACCTATAAGGTGCGTTTTGGCGGGCACGCGACCGAGTTGTATCTGGAGGACCAGACGCGCGAGCGGGCGGACGGCTCGCAGGCACACGTGATGCGTTGGTGGGTCTGGGCCTTTGATCGCACGCTCGAGGGCGAGCGCCGTAGGTAAGGACGTACGGCATTCGGGTACAATGACAGGAATCTTGTCAGCTACTGCGCTGTCGCGGCGCTTTTGAAAGGACGAAATTATGAACGATATTCAGGGCTATCAGAACGGCCCCATCGAAACCGGCGCAAGCCGTGCCAAGGAGATGTCGCCGCGTGCGTATAATCTTGCCATGTCTGCCCTCATCTTCTTGGGCTTTTGTGCCATGGGCGTCGGTGCTTACTTTACGAGCACCATGTCGTTTGCGCGCATGATGATGAGCGGGGCTGCCCTACCGCTGGTTTTTGGCTCGTTTATTTTGACCATCGTCGGCATGGTCATGATGTCGGCCGCCGCCAGCAAGCAGTCCGTGGGCCTGTCCCTTGTGGGCTACGTAATCTTTGCGAGCACCTTTGGCCTGACCGCGTCGTTTGGCCTTGCCAACTACGACCTGCCCACCATCAACACTGCCTTTATCGCCACGGCCGCCATCACCTTTGTCTTTGGCGCCTTGGGCGTGACGTTCCCCAAGTTTTTCCAGCGCGTATATGGCATCGGTTTTGGCATTCTGCTCGCTACTATTCTGGTTGAGATCGTGCTGATGTTCATGGGCGTCTCACAGACCATCACCGATCTGATCGTGATCGTGGTGTTCGCCGGCTTTATTGGCTACGACACCTATGTTGCCACGACGGTGCCGCCTACGCTGCCCAACGCCGTGCTTATGGCCTCTAACCTGTTCGTCGATATTATCAACGTGTTCCTGCGCATTCTGAACATCCTCGGCCGTCGCGACTAGTGGCGAATTGCGGCGGTGCTTGCCGTACGTGCAAATCGATGCGAAAGGCGGTCCTTCGGGGCCGTCTTTTTTGTACGCGGCGGGGTATCATGGATGGGAAAAGCCGATAGCGGCAGAGACCGAGAAAGGTGACCACTTATGGCAGACGTCGACAACAGGAACCGTAACCGCAGGTCCAACCGAGCGGGTCAGCCCAATCCCAAGCGCGAGGCCCGTGCCAAGGCCGCCGAGCGTCACGTGGCAACTGTGTCCGAAGCGTGCGCCAAGGATATCGAGCGTTCGCTTGCCGGCGTGTGCGAGTTCGATGGTATGCCTGCCGGTTTTGTCGCGGCGATGAAGGCCAAGGTTCAGAGTGCTGTGGCCGCCGAAGAACAGGTTGCCGAGGACGTCGAGGGCGCGGAGGCTGCCGAGACCGAGACGGCGCCCGAGACCGAGGCAGCGCCTGAGCCTGCCGAGGAAATCGCCGAAGCTGAGTCCGCGCCTGCTGAGGAGCCCGCTCCGGTTCTGCCTGAGGTCACCGTGCTCGATGCCTCCGCCACGCAGGCCATCCTGGACAACGGTCGTGGCTATGCGCAGTTCTGCGACATGGCCGTGCTCGCCTTTGCCTCGTTCACCAACCCGGGCGGTGGCTACATCCAGGGCTATCTGGGCCAGGAGGCCACGCTGTGCGCCGATTCGTATCTGTACAACGTTCTCGATAAGCAGCGCAAATGGTACGGCGAGAACCGTCGCCGCAACATCAACTGCGAGCTTTACCGCAACCGTGCGCTGGTGGTGCCTGCGGTGCGCTTCGACCGCAACCACGTGCATGCATACGCCGACGTGATCGTGGCCGCCGCGCCCAACGTTAAGCGCGCCCGCCAGGAGTATCGCGTGAGCGACGATGCTCTGCTGGACGCCCTGCGCGACCGCATTCGCTTTGTGCTTGCCATCTGCGACGAGCTGGGTCGCGAGAAGCTCGTACTGGGCGCTTGGGGCTGCGACAACAACGGCTTTGACGCCGAGGCCGTGGCCGAGCTCTTCCGCAAGGAGCTCGCGTCGGGCGACTTTAAGGTCAAGCAAGTCTTCTTTGCCGTGCCTTCTACGCGCTGGGATGAGGATTTTGCCAAGTTCGAGCACGTGCTGGCAAACTTCCCCGAGCGCAACGAGGAGTCCTATGCCCAGGTTGCCGCTCGCGCTGCGGCAGCTCGCGCCGCCGAGCAGACCCAGGCTGCTACCGAGGATGATGAGGACGAGGACGATTGGCGCAAGTACCTGTAATTGGTACGTGCTGACAGATGGGTCGAGCCGGCGGGAGAGGCTGCTTCCGTCGGCTTTTTACTGAGCGAGGGGCTTACGATGAAAAACGTTCTATGCTTTGGCGACAGCAACACCTATGGTTACGATCCGGCGGGCATGCGCGACGGCACCGCGGTGCGCTATGCGCAGGATGTGCGCTGGTGCGGCGTGGCCCAACGTGACTTAGGCGAGGGCTGGCATGTAATTGAAGAAGGCCTCAACGGCCGCACGACGGTACGCGACGACATGTGCCATCTGGACACCAATCTTAACGGCATCCGCGCACTTCCGATGCTGCTCGAGGCCCATAAGCCGCTGGACGCCATTGTGATCATGCTGGGCACCAACGACTGTAAGACGGTCTTTAACGTGACAGCTTCCGATATCGCCCGTGGCGCCATGGCGCTGATTCGCGCCGTCCGCGCGTTTCCGTGGACCGACGCTGCGCCTTGTCCGCGCATTCTGCTGATGGCGCCTATCAAGATCAAGCCGCAAATCGCCGATGTATATATGACCGATTTTGACGAGCGTTCCGTCGAGGCCTCGGAGCATTTTGGCGAGTACTACGCACATGTGGCTGAGCAGTTTGGCTGCGACTTTTTGAATGCCGCCGACTTTGCCGAGCCGGGCGATATCGACTATCTGCATATGATGCCCGAAAGCCACGAGAGCTTGGGACATGCCGTGGCGGCCAAGCTCCAAGAGATGCTCGGTGAGTAGCACGGCCCCAAACCACCGCAAAGGTGCCTGTCCCCTTTGCGGTGGTTTGGGCTGCGAATCTTAATACTGCCACATGTGATTGACGGGGCCGGAACCTTTGCCCATGTCAAAGCCGGCGGCGAGGGCGCCCGTTAGGTAGGCCTTGCCGGCATTGATGGCGTCGGCAAGATCCATGCCCTGCGCCAGCGCACAGGCGATGGCGGACGAGAGCGTGCAGCCGGTGCCATGCGTGTTGCCGGTCTCGATGCGCTTATGGCGGAACCACGTGGTGAGCGGATCGCCCAGGTGGTTGCCCTCGTCATCGAGCGGCGCGGGCTCTGCTAGCACATCGTTGGCCTCGTTGACAAAATGCCCGCCCTTAACGAGGGACGCGCAGCCAAAGCGGCGGGTGAGGAGCATGGCAGCGTTTTGCTGTGTGCGCTCGGAATCGACCTCGTAGTCGAGCAGCGCCATGGCCTCGGGAATGTTGGGCGTGATGACGGTCGCCAGCGGGAACAGGCGACGCGTGAGCGCCTCGGCGGCATCCTCGGCAATGAGGCGAGCGCCCGAGGTGGCGACCATGACGGGGTCGACGACGATATTTTGTGCGTTCCATGCGCTCAGGCGGTCGGCGATAACCTCGATAATCTCAGCAGAGGAAACCATGCCGATCTTGACGGCGCTGGGTCGGATATCGTCAAAAACGGCATCGATTTGCGCGGCGACAATATCCGGGGAGATGTTCTGTACGGCGGTGACGCCCAGGGTGTTCTGTGCGGTGATAGCGGTGATGGCCGTCTCGGCATACAGGCGGTGCGCCGTGATGGTCTTGATGTCGGCCTGAATGCCGGCACCACCGCTGGAATCTGATCCTGCGATGGACAGGACGGCGGGTACCTTACTGCGATCCATGTTCGCTCCCTTGTTCGGTCGGATTCAAATGGGTCTTTAAGCCAGCATTATAAAGATGCCCGGGCCGACTCTATGTCGAACCCGGGCGGGCGATGCAATCTTTACGCAAATGTAAGCAAATGTTCACACGTCAACAATTGAGGGGCGCCGGCTCGCCGCTAGAAGCGATCGCAGCGAGGAGTCTAGTCCTCCATGCCAAGGTCGATCGTCGTGCCCTCGAATACCTTGTTGACGGTGCGGACGGCGCACATCTTGCCGCACATGGTACAGGTGCCCTCGGTGGCGGCAGGGGACTCCTCGTAGCGCTTCTTGCCGGTGACGGGATCGAGGGCGCACTTCCACATGGCGTCCCAGTCGAGCTTGCGGCGTGCCTGGCCCATCTTGTCGTCCAGATCGCGGGCGTGCGGCACCTTCTTGGCGATATCGGCGGCGTGTGCGGCGATCTTGGTGGCCATGAGGCCATCGAGCACGTCCTGGGCGTTGGGCAGGCACAGGTGCTCAGCGGGTGTCACGTAGCACAGGAAGTCGGCGCCGGAGCTCGCCGAGATGGCGCCACCGATGGCGGCGGTGATGTGGTCGTAGCCCACGCCGATATCGGTCACCAGCGGCCCCAGCACATAGAACGGCGCATTATGGCACAGGCGCTTCTGCAGCTTCATGTTGGCGGCGATCTCGTCGAGCGCCATGTGACCCGGTCCCTCGACCATAACCTGGACGCCGGCGGCCCAAGCGCGCTTGCACAGCTTGCCCAGCTCGATCATCTCTGCGGTCTCGGTGGCATCGTTTGAGTCGTAGAGACAGCCCGGGCGGCAGGAATCGCCGAGCGAGATCGTCACGTCGTACTCGTGGCAGATCTCGAGCACCTCGTCGTAGAACTCGTAGAAGGGGTTTTCGTTGCCGGTGACTTCCATCCAGCCAAACAGCAGCGAGCCGCCGCGGCTGACGATGTTCATGAGGCGGCCGGTCTCCTTAAAGGTCTTGATGACCGACTTGTTGATGCCGCAGTGGATGGTCATGAAGTCCACGCCGTCCTCGGCGTGCGCGCGAACGACCTCGAGCAGGTCGTCCTTGGTGAGCTTGACCAGCGGCTTTTCCATGTAGCCGATGGCGTCGTACATGGGGACGGTGCCCACCATAAGCGGCGTCTCGTCGATGAGCTGCTGGCGGAACTGGCGCGTCTTGCCCGAGTTGGAGAGGTCCATGATGGCGTCGGCGCCAAAGTCCTCGGCAATCTTGACCTTCTTCCATTCCTCGGCGGCATCGGCCTTGTCGCCCGAGATGCCCAAGTTCACGTTGACCTTGGTGGACAGGCCCTCGCCGACACCAAAGGCGCGCATGCCCTTTTTGATATGCACGATGTTGGCGGGAATGGCGATGCGGCCGTCTGCCACGCGCTCGCGGATGTACTCGGGGTCGCGATGCTCGCGCTCGGCGACCTCTTTCATCTGAGGTGTGATCTGCCCAGCGCGGGCGAAGTCGATTTGCGTGACGAGCTTGGGCTCGGTCTGTGTGCTCATTGGCACGGCTCCCTTCGTTGGCATTACCCATATCAGGTTTGCGGGTCAGGGCGGGCGCGCCCAGTCTCAGCCTGCCGTCTTGTCCTGCAAGCTCCCCGTTTATGTGGTGGGCTCAAGTATAGCTCGAATGGGTACGATTGACGCGATGAGCATGCCCGTGGGGAGGCGAACATGGAAGACAAGCATCTATATCGAGAGATGCAATGGGACGTATCGGCCGAGGAGGGCCGTGCGCACCATGGCCTTGTCGCGATTGGTTTTGCGATCCTTGTCGTGATGGTGATTGCCTGTTGTATCTGGACGTTTGGTGGTCGCGGCGGCGCTGCATGGGAGTTCGAGGCTGATGATAGCCTACCGATTATGACGGTGAGGAGTACTGGCGGTAATGCCAATACGCTCGCCATTCCGGGCGATTATTGGTACCCTCGCGATGAGTTTGTGCAGTTGCAGCTGAGTGGTGGGTCCATTCCGGGCGAAGAAATCGAACGCGTGACGTTTGACGCGGCGCTCAAAACGCTGACGGTGAAGCTCAAAGATCAAGGAGATGTGCCCACGACCATGGATATCGCCCTGACGGAATGGCGTCTGGAGCCTCCGACGGGTGTTGCGGTTTCCGAGGTTGAGCACGTCAAGATTATCTATCAGGACGGTTCGACAAACGGGATTGCAAAGGCCGACGGTCTAGCAGAATAGGTGTCGAGCCTAGCCAGCCAATTCATAAAAGTTGCGGTGGAATAGTTCCTGATTGTGCGATAAAAGGCTCAAATAGGAACTATTCCACCGCAAGTTATATAGAGAAGGCTGAGCGGGTCAGTTTTGGGTGGCGGGTCTAGAGCATCTGTTCGTTGATGAACACGAGGGTGCCTGGGTATGAGATCTCGGGGGCGTGGCGATAGCCGATGTTGAACTCGGTAAGACCGGCGGCGTCCTCGAGCTTGTTTTCTGCCATCCAGCGCACCATGGAGCCGCGCGCCTTTTTGCTGGCGGTCGAGCGCTGGATGGGCTTGCCGTTGCGGACACCTTCGCCAAAGAGACAAGTGACGGTTGTGGCGTCGCCTGCGAGATGGGGTAGAACGGCCTTGGCGTACTCCGCGCTGGCAAGGTTGACGACCGTGGTGTTGGAGCCGGTCGGCGCAATGGCGCATGCAAGTTTGTCGCCCCAAAACGCATAGAGGTCACGGGCGTTGTTGACGGCGAGCTTGGCTCCCATTTCGAGCCGATAGGGCTCAACGCCATGGAAAGGCCGCACACATCCGTACAATCCGGAGAGGATCCAGAGATGGTTTTGCAGCCAGTCGAGCTGTGCAGCATCCATGACCTCGGGCGCCATGCTTTGGTATTGGATGCCGTGGTAGGACATGACGGCGGGGGAGATTCGGCGCGCGATATCGGGATCGGCGAGGTCGGCATCGCTCAGGGCGGGCATAAATTCGTGAAGCGTATCCAGGCACGTTGTAAGCAGCCTGTCGCTCACGTTCCAAAGGGCCTGAAGACCTGCTGCGCCATCCTCGCGTTCGATGCCCAGCAGTGCCTGATGGAGCCGGGCCGTCTGATGTGCAAAAGGCGGTATGCCCAAAACGTCAAAGGCATCTTGAGCTGTCCGCATCTGTTTGGCGGGCGAAATGACGACCTGTAGCACGGAATCCTCCTCCCGCTAAAAAAGTTGCGGTGAAATACAGACCGCTTTCCCCGTTGGAAGGCCTGATGAATCCGTATTTCACCGCAAGTTACAAGGGTTTGGTTAGGCGCGCTCGAGGAAGGCCTTGTAGCCGCGGTAGGCCTCGTAGATATCGGCCTTGTTAGCGACCTCCCACAGGGCGTGCATGGACAGGACGGCAACGCCAGAGTCGATGACGTTCATGCCGTACTTAGCCATGATGTATGCGATGGTGCCGCCGCCGCCCGCGTTGACGCGACCAAGCTCGCAGGTCTGGAAGTCCACGCCGGCCTCGTCCATGATGTCGCGGATGAGGGCCACATACTCGGCGTCGGCGTCGTTAGAGCCGCCCTTGCCGCGGCTGCCCGTGTACTTGTTAAAGCACAGGCCGCGACCCATAAAGGCTGCGTTCTTGGTTTCGAACTTGCCGGCGTAGCCCGGGTCGAAGCCGGCGGACACGTCGGAGGAGAGCATGCGGCTGCGGGCGAGCGCGCGGCGCAGGGCCAGCGGGCTATCCTCGCCGGCGAGCGTCATGATCTCGGCGACGGTGTTCTCGAAGAAGCGGCTCGTCATGCCGGTGGCACCTACGGAACCGATCTCCTCCTTGTCGACGATGAGTGTGATGCTCGTGCGCTCCACGTTGGCGACGTTGATCTGGGCGAGCATGGACGGATAGGCGCAGACACGGTCGTCGTGGCCATAGCCCAGAATCATGGAGCGGTCGAGGCCCATGTCGCGGGCGGGGCCGGCGGGCACGACCTCGATCTCGGCGGAGAGGAAGTCCTCCTCCTCGACGTCATACTGCTCATTAAGGATGTCCAGGAACATCTGCTTGACGGGCTCCTTGGGGGCGTCCTTGTCGTCCTCATCGAACTTGACGGGGCGGCCGCCCACGATCACGTCGAGAATCTCGGCATCGACGGCGTCCTTGGCGGGCTTGGACATCTGCTCGCTCGAGAGGTGAATCAGCAGGTCGGAGATGGTAAAGACCGGATCGTCCGCCTTGTCGCCGATGTTGATGTCGACGGTGGTACCGTCCTTTTTGCAGATGACGCCCACGAGTGCGAGCGGGGAGGCCACCCAGTGGTAGCTCTTGACGCCACCGTAGTAGTGCGTGTCGAGGTAGGCCATGTCGCCGGCCTCGAAGGCGGGGTTCTGCTTAAGGTCTAGGCGCGGCGAGTCCACGTGGGCGCCCAGGATGTTAAAGCCCTGCTCGAGCGGGGCGTTGCCCAGGTTGACGAGCATGAGGTCCTTGCCGTGGTTAGCGGCATACACCTTGTCGCCTGCCTTGAGCTCGCGGCCTTCGGCGATCACGGTCTCCAGGTCGACGTATCCCGCCTCCTCGGCCATCTTGATGCCGGTCTTGACGCACAGGCGCTCGGTCTTGTTCTCGCTCAAAAACTGCTTATAGCCGCGGCAAAGCTCCTCGAGCTCCTCGACTTGCTGTGGCGTGTACTTTTTCCATGCGCAGGGACGCTCCATGACGCAGGCTCCTTTCGGATCGATCGTGCTGGTTGATGTACCGTGAGCCATCGTATCACGCGCGGGCTCACGGTGGCGGGGGAGCTTGATGTGAGGTGGCCGCGGGGCGGGGAGCGTGTAAACTGGAGTGAGCAAACCGTGCCCAGCCCAAAGCGAGGTATTTAATATGTCTGACAAGCGCCACACCTTTGCCGTTATCGACGGCAACTCGCTCATGCACCGCGCCTTCCACGCCGTGCCGCCGACCATGAACGCGCCGGACGGTCGCCCCACCAACGCGATCTTTGGCTTTCTGAACATGTTTCTTAAGATGATTGATGCCTTTAACCCCGACGGTGTGGTCGTGGCGTTTGACAAGGGTAAGCCGCGCGTGCGCATGGAGATGCTGCCGCAGTATAAGGCGCAACGCCCGCCCATGGACCCCGATCTGCATGCGCAGTTCCCTATGATTAAGGAGCTGCTCACCGCGCTCAACGTGCCGATTCTGCAGTCCGAGGGCTGGGAAGGCGACGATATCCTGGGAACCATGGCGCGCCTGGGCGAGCAGGCCGGCTGCGACATGCTACTGGTGACCGGCGACCGCGACATGTATCAACTCGTGACCGAGCACGTCAACGTGGTCTCGACCCGCAAGGGCCTGTCTGACGTGGCGATCATGACGCCCGAGAGCGTGGACGACCTGTATCACGGCATTACGCCGGCGCTCGTGCCCGATTTTTACGGTCTAAAGGGCGATACGTCCGACAACATTCCCGGTGTACCGGGCATCGGTCCCAAAAAGGCGAGTGCGCTCATTGCGAAGTACGGTAGCCTGGACGAAGTCATCGCGCATGCCGACGAGGTCAAGGGCAAGATGGGCGAGAACCTGCGTGCACACATCGATGACGCACTACTGAGCCGCAAGGTTGCGACAATTCGCACCGATGCGCCCGTCGAGCTCGACTTTGAGGCGACGTCCTTCCCGGCGTTTTCTGCCGATGAGGTTTCCGCGGCGCTGGGCACGCTTGGTATCACCGCCATGCAGAACCGTTTCTTGGCGCTGATCGGCGGCGAGGGCGGGGCTGCTGCTGCCTCCAGTGTGGTTGAGATACCTGCTATGGTTCGCGCAGCCGCCGGCGATGCCGACGCGCTTGGTGCCGTTGCGGCTGAGGTCTCCCGCGCGATTGATGCCGGCGAGTGGGTCGCCGCCGTGGTGGACGACGACAAGGAAGAGGGCGCGCTCTTTGGACTGACGCGCACGCTGTGGTTGGCGACGTCCAAGGGCCTGTTCGCGCTCGAGGAGGGCGACAGCTGTGCGGCGGCTGAGGTTGAGGGCTTCAACTTCGTTCACGGCGTGATTGCCGGCGTGCTCGCGCGTCTGTTTATGGAGGGTCGCGTGGCGAGCCCGGATATGAAGGCGCTGTTGCACGAGCTTTCGCCCGTCGATTCTTCTGAGCCCGAGCTCATGGATCCGCTCGCTACCGATTCCACGCGTATCTTCGATACCGTGGTCGCTGCCTATCTGCTGGATTCCGATCGCTCCGAGTTCGATGAGGCATATCTTGCCGATACGTATCTGCAGATGGCGCTGCCTGCGGCGCGCGGCGCAGAGGGTGCCGGTGAGGACGCTCCGGCGCCCGCCGCTCGCACGGCGGCCTTGACGCTGGCGCTGGTCGCACCGCTGCGCGACCGCATGGCCCGTGAGAATGCCGCCAACGTGTTCGATGGCATCGAGATGCCGCTCGTTCCGGTACTTGCCAAGATGGAGCGCGCGGGCATGCTCGTGGACCCCGACCGTCTGCACAGTCTGTCCGAGGGTCTGGCGACCCAGATTACCGAGGTTGAGCGCAGTATTCGCGACCTGGCGGGTGACGAGACCTTTAATATTGGCAGTCCCATGCAGCTGTCGCACGTGCTCTTTGATGTGATGGGGCTTCCGACCAAGGGCCTCAAGAAGACTAAGCGCGGCTATTATTCGACCAACGCCAAGGTGCTGAGCGACCTTGCGCGTGACCACGAAATCGTGCGTCTGATCTTGGACTGGCGTGAGAAGTCTAAGATCAAGTCCACCTATCTGGACACGCTGGGCCCGCTACGCCGTGGTGACGGTCGCGTACACACTACGTACAACCAGACCATCACGGCAACGGGGCGTCTGTCCTCGAGCGACCCGAACCTGCAGAACATCCCGACGCGCTCGGAGCTGGGTCGTACCGTCAAGACGGCGTTTTCGGCAGGCGAGGGAAGCGTCTTTTTGGCGGTGGACTACTCGCAGATCGAGCTGCGTCTGCTGGCACATCTCTCGGGTGACGAGCACCTGGTGCGCGCCTTTAACGAGGGCGAGGACTTCCATGCCGAGACGGCGGCGCGCGTGTTTGGTGTGCCGGTGTCCGAGGTAACGCCCGACTTGCGCAGTCGCGCCAAGGCCGTGAACTTTGGCATCGTGTATGGCCAGCAGGCCTACGGCCTGTCGCAGTCGCTGCATATCTCGATGGCCGAGGCACGCGACATGATCGACCGCTACTACGAGGCCTACCCGGGCGTGCGCACGTTCCTCGACAACGTGGTGGCACGCGCCAAGCAGACGGGCTACGCCGAGACCATGTACGGCCGCCGTCGTCATATTCCGGAGCTCAAGGCCAAAAACCCGCAACTCCGCGGCTTTGGCGAGCGCACGGCCATGAACCATCCCATGCAGGGAACCGCCGCCGACATCATCAAGATCGCGATGGCCCGCGTAAGCCGCCGCCTGGAAGAGGAAGGCTTTGCCGCCCACATGATCTTGCAGGTACACGACGAACTGGACTTTGAGTGCCCCATCGACGAAGTCGAGCGCCTAACCACCATGGTCCGCGACGTCATGGAGCACGTCGTAGACCTCCGCGTCCCCCTAATCGCCGAAGCCAGCACCGGCATAACCTGGGCCGACGCGAAATAGAAAAACAGCCACAGGTCCAAAGCAGCCAAACCAGAAGGGAGTCCCTTTCAGCAAGGAACTCCCTTCATCCATAATTATTCAGCCAAGTATCTAGACGCCAAGACGCCATCTAGGCGGCAAGCAAGTCACCCTAGGACCTGGCCGGGCGAGGCGGGTAAGTTTTTCGTAGATTCCGCACGAGCCGGAAAGCACTTAATGTGCTTTCCGAGCGAGCCCAGGACCTGACCGAACGAAAAACTTACCCGCCTCGCCCGGCCAGGTCCGACGAGCCACGTTAACGAGCCGCCAAGATGGCGTCGATGAGCGTCAGTACGCCCCCGTCGTTGTTGCTCGGAATGCGCCATTTGGCATGCGCGTTCATGTGCTCCTCGGCATTGTCCACGATAAAGCTGTGACCGACGCGCTCCAGCATGGGGATGTCGTTGTACGTATCGCCCACGGCGGCGGCGTCGGCGATATCGATGCCCAGGTGTTCGCACAGGTGCGCGACGCCGGCGCCCTTGTCGACGCCCAGGTTCATAAAGTCGATCCACTCGCGCCCGGCGTTGGTGACGTAGAGCTTGTCCGAGAACTCGGGGCTATAGGTCTCGCGGAAAGCGGGCTCGGCGTCGTAGCCTGGGAAGAAGACCGAAATCTTGTTGGACTCGAAATCGATGCCCTCAAAGCTGTCGACGTAGTTGATTGTGTTGTAGTAGACGCTGATCTCGTCGTGGTATTGATGGTCGCGGGCAAGCACGTAGAACTCGTCGAAGCAGCACAGGACGGGGACAGCGCGAGGATCCTCCGAGGCACGGTTCAAGACCTGCTGATACAGCTCCACGTCAATATTGCTCTTATAGATATAGCTGCCGCGATAGATCACGCAAGCTCCGTTGTCGGGACAAAAGGCGAGGCGGTTCTTGATGCCCTCGAACATCTCCTCGAGCTTGGGGGCGGGACGTCCGCTGGCGGGGCAGAATACGATGCCGGCGTCGGCGAGCTTGTCCAGGCGCTCATCAAGACCCTGGGGCAGCACGCGCTCGTCGGTCAGCAGCGTCTTGTCCATATCGACGGCGAGAATCTTAATGTTTCCGATATTGGCGTCCGATTCGTAAGTTTGCATAAAAATGCGCCTTTCGTTTCGAGATTGTTTCAGACGTTATAACCATCAACTAGTAGTCGAGCGTATTTTCGCAGGAATGGTGCGTATTTGCACCACGCTTCACAAAGTAATGAAAAAACTTTTCAGAAATTTGAATTTGTCGCTTGTGCTGCGGGCACTTTAGCGTAATATAGCGACCATCGAAAACGGAGACGGAAAACAACCGCTTACCGAGTAAAAGGTACCGTTTACGATATTTGAATTGCGCCCCGGCGATACGTGAAAGGAGAGGCAGATGCAGTTCGTAAAGATCATCACCACTGCAGACAATGCCATCCGACGCCAGCGCGCAATTTCCCGACGACGATAACAATCGTCTCTGTCCGCATGGGGCGAATTGCCTCAACAGAGTCATTTTGAGGTCGTTGGGTCTTAGCACGACATAGCCGCATGTTTCTAGGGCATGCCTGTGATGCATTCTGCTGAATAACCTGATATTGCACGGTTTTTGACCTCAAGGTGACTTGCAACTGACCGATGTTCTAACTAGCTACCAAGGGCGAAAGGAAACAGCCATGAGCAAGGAAAAAGTCGTTCTCGCATATTCCGGTGGTCTTGATACATCCGTATGTGTCAAGTGGCTCCAGGACGAGAAGAATCTCGATGTCGTTTGTGTCTGCGGCAACGTGGGCCAGGAAGAGACCGGACTGGATGCCAAGAAGCAGAAGGCGCTCGACCTGGGCGTTCTCGATTGCCAGGTGCTCGACCTGCGCGACGAGTTCTCCGATGAGTTCCTGACCAAAGCCATCGCAGCAAACTCCATGTACGAGAACAAGTACCCGCTGCTCTCCGCCCTGTCTCGCCCGCTGCTTGCCAAGAAGCTTGTTGAGGTCGCCCACGAGTTTGGCGCGACCTACGTCGCCCACGGCTGCACCGGCAAGGGTAACGACCAGGTCCGTTTTGAGGCCGCCGTCAAGGCCCTCGACCCCGTGCTCAAGGTTATCGCCCCGGTTCGCGAGTGGGACCTGAAGTGCCGTCCCGACGAGGTCGCCTATGCCCACGCCCACAACGTGCCGGTTCCCGAGGGTGCCAACGACAACCCCTACTCCATCGACGACAACCTGTGGGGTCGTGCCATTGAGTGCGGCCACCTGGAGGATCCCTGGAACGAGCCGCTCGATGACGCTTGGGTTATGACCAAGAACCCCGAGGACACGCCGGACACCCCGACCTACACCGAGATTGAGTTTGAGGCCGGCAAGCCCGTCGCCGTCGACGGCAAGAAGATGAAGCTCTCCGAGATTGTCATCTCCCTCAACAAGATCTCCGGCGACAATGGCTTTGGCCGTCTCGATCTGGTCGAGGATCGCCTGGTGGGCCTTAAGAGCCGCGAGTGCTACGAGGTTCCCGGCGCCCTGACGCTCATCACCGCCCACAAGGCGCTCGAGGACATTTGCGTCGAGGGCGACCTGCTCAAGACCAAGATCAAGCTCGAGCAGGATTGGGCCACCGCCGTGTACAACGGCCAGTGGTACAGCCCGCTCAAAAACGCGCTCGACGCCTTTATGGCCGACACCCAGAAGTTCGTGACCGGCACCGTCCGTCTGAAGTTCTTTAAGGGCAACTGCCATGTCGTCGGCCGCAAGAGCCCGTTTAGCCTGTATGACTACGGTCTGGCTACCTACGACCGCGACACTACGTTTGACGAGAAGGCCAGCGCCGGCTTTATCGAGATCGATACGCTGTCACTCAAGACGTGGGCAAAGGTCCAGGGCCCCAGCTCTGCTGCCGCCCAGGCCTAGCGCCTCCTTCCCTTGGTATCCGCGCGGCCCATCCGCGTGATACATAACGGGCGCACGGGGTCCCTACCTTTCGTTATGCTTGCTGACACTTCTTAACATCGGTGGCCCCTACGTTCCGCCCGCATATATGATGCCGCGACTGTGGCTGAGTCCGAGCCCCGCCGGGGTTCTCCGGCGGGGTTCCTTCTATCAATTTGGCGGCTCTGCGCCTATATATATATGAGGAGTATCCATTATGTTCAATGCTATCGCGCATGCTTTACTTGCCCTCGCGCCCGAGTTCGATGCTGCAAGGGTCGAGGACGTCCCTATGAGCCTGAAGGCCTGGATCGATGGTTCGCAGGGCAACATCCGGAGGGAGACGTTGGGCGCCAAGTGCATGGCGCGTCACTTCTTTGCAAATTAGCTACATGGCTCCGCACACGGTGGGGAATGTGTAAAACTAGCGGTTGAAAAATCGCTTTAGCGATATGGCGCATTGCTTTGGGCGCTTGTTTTGGTATTTGGAGAAAGGGGACGGTTCCATGGCTCTTTGGGGCGGTCGTTTTGAGGCAGGCGTGGCCGAGGTCACGCAGGAGTTTGGCGCGTCGCTGCCGGCCGACAAACATCTCTATAAGCAGGATATCGCAGGCTCTAAGGCGCATGCCAAAATGCTGGCGGCCCAGGGCATCATCAGTGCCGAGGACGAGCAGGCGATTGCCAAGGGCCTGACCGGAATCGAACAGGATATCGATGCCGGCAACTTCACCTTCGACATCAACGACGAAGACATTCATATGTCCATCGAGAGCGAGCTGACGCGTCGCATCGGCGAGGCCGGTAAGCGCTTGCATACCGGACGTTCGCGCAACGACCAGGTGGCGACCGACACGCGCCTGGGCGTCAAGGCGCTGGCCAAGGAGCTCATGGAGGCCAATCTTGAGCTGCGTCATGTGCTGGTGGATGCGGCTAAGAAGTACGACAAGGTGATTCTGCCGGGTTACACGCATATGCAGCACGCTCAGCCCGTGCTGCTCTCGCATCATCTGCTGGCGTATTCCTGGATGTTCGCGCGCGACTTTACACGCTTGAAGGCCGCCTTTGATGCCGCCGACAACTGCCCGCTGGGTGCTGCCGCGCTTGCCGGTACGAGCTATCCGCTCGATCGCCAGATGACGGCTGCCGAACTTGGCTTTGCGGGCGTGATTCCTAACTCACTCGATGCTGTTTCCGACCGTGATTTCCTGCTCGATCTGCATTACGCTGGCTCCGTCATGGCCATGCACCTGTCGCGTCTTTCCGAGGAGATCGTGCTGTGGTCGAGCTCCGAATTTGGCTTTATCACGCTTTCAGACTCCTACTCCACCGGCTCGTCCATCATGCCGCAGAAGAAGAATCCCGACTTTGCCGAGCTTATTCGCGGCAAGAGCGGCCGTGTCTATGGCAACCTGGTGCAGCTGCTCGTGACCATGAAGGGCCTGCCGCTTGCTTATAACAAGGACTTGCAGGAGGACAAGGAGGGCGCGCTCGATACCGCCCATACGCTCTTGCAGTGCCTGTCGGTTATGGCCGGAATGATTTCGACTTGGACCGTCAACGAGGATGCCATGGCGCGCGAGTGCGGCGTGGGGCACCTTGCCGCCACCGATGTTGCCGATTACCTGGCCAAGCGTGGCCTGCCGTTCCGCGAGGCACATGCCGTGGTGGGCCATCTGGTCCTGATGTGCGAGAAGCGCGGCTGCAATCTTGAGGACCTGCCGTTTGAGGTGTTCCAGGAGGCAAGCCCGCTCTTTGAGCGCGACATTACCGAGGCGCTCGATATCCCGTCGATTGTCGCCGCGCGCACGACCGAGGGCGGCACCGCTCCTGCCGCCGTTGCCGTGCAGTTGCAGCGTGCCGAGGCACAGCTCGTGGCTGACGAGGGCGTGTTTGGATCGCTGACCAAGGTCGTCGAGATGGGTCACGGGGCAAAGTAGAGGTTTGGCTGAAGCCGTTTTGGCCATGTATTGATAAATCGTTTTCGCTTTACGGGCGCCTGCTGATGTGGGAGCCCGTATTTTGTTGCTATGGGGGAGGGGCTTGTCGAGAACTTCTGTAGGACCTTTGGGCAGGTTGTGAAGGGGATACGTTCGCGGGCGGCAACCGACCGCCTGCTCTGTTCGGCGCGGTTGATGGGCGGTCGGATGGTACTCTAATCGGGCTTCGAAACAGAAGTGACACATATGGAGCGCTTTAATAAATTGCAACGTTTCAATAAACAGCTTTTTGTTTAACTGCGGCTAAAACTCTGTTACGATGCAGTCCAGGCGGGTGCCGGAATGGGACTTGGGCACGCGCGAACCTACTTGAAAGGCTACTTTTATGGCTATCGAGAAGACCTTCATCATGATTAAGCCCGACGCCGTGCGCGACCGCAAGATCGGCGAGATCGTTGCTCGCATTGAGCGCAGCGGCCTTGTCATCGAGCGCATGGAGATGACCACGCTCGAGCGCGCTACCGTCGAGGAGCACTACGCCCATCTGGCCGACAAGCCCTTCTTTGGCGGTCTCTGCGACTTTATGACGAGCGGTCCGGTCGTCAAGATGGTCGTTTCCGGTCTCTCCGCTGTTGCTAAGATGCGCACCCTCATGGGCGCTACCAACCCGCTTGAGGCTGCTCCTGGTACCATCCGCGGCGACTTTGCCGTCGATGTCAACGCCAACGTGATCCACGGCTCCGACTGCCTGGAGAACGCCGAGATTGAGATCAAGCGCTTCTTTGGCTAAACCAGCTTTGACTCCTTAAAGCTGTTAGCGTGTGGCTTGGGCGCCGCGGAACTCCATCCGCGGCGCCCTTTTATTCCAAAATCTATGCAGGGGCCCGCTCGGACATGTGTTCCGAGCGGGCCCCTGCTGTTAGCTTGTGGCACTGAATAGTTTAGGCTTCGTCGACGATCTTAAGGGCGCGCGTGTGATCGATCTCGTTGAGGAGGTTAACGCGACGCTCGTGACGACCGCCCTCAAACTCGGCGTCGAGCCACTCGTCGACGATCATCTTAGCGAGCTCGGAGCCCACGACGCGGGCGCCAAAAGCGAGCACGTTGGTATTGTTGTGCATGCGGGAGAGCTTGGCGCTGAAGGGCTCGGAGCACACGACGGCGCGTACGCCCTCGACCTTGTTGGCAGCCAGGCTGATACCGACGCCGGTGCCACAGATCAGGATGCCTAGATCGACGTCGCCGTTGGCAACGGCCTTACCCACCTTGTAGCCGGCGATGGGGTAGTCAAAGCTCTCGGAGGTGTCGGTGCCAAAGTTCACGACCTCGCAGCCGCGCTCCTTCAGGTGCTCGGAGATGATGTTCTTGAGCTCGACGGCGGCGTGGTCGTTACCGATACCGATCTTCATGGATAGTTCCTCTCTGGTCTGTGCGGCGAGATTGCTAAAGGTTTTACCGCGTTCGACTGCATGATAGCGCGACTTTTGTGTAAACGCTTGGGCGTTTTTTGGTCAAACGCTTTAGCATGCAACAAGACCGGTTTCTCATGAATGAATGCCGTCAGTTTGCGCCTGAATGCCGTCTACCGGAACCTGGGTTGCGGTTTTTGATGCATTGTTATCAAATAAAAGAGCTAATTATTATTGAGAGCCCAGCCCGTTATACAAGTAGGAGATACCTATGCCTGCCGATTCCCTTCGTGATGCCGCGTTTTGCGATGTTTTGAACCGCGAACTTGTTTGTGCACTCGGCTGCACCGAGCCCATTGCCGTTGCTTATGCAGCGGCGCTGGCGAGCCAGACGCTCGGTTGCGAACCCGATCATATGGATGTTGCCTGCTCGGGCAACATCATCAAGAACGTCAAGAGCGTGACCGTGCCCAACTCGGGCGGTATGCACGGTATTGAGGCCGCGGCCGTGCTGGGTGCCGTGGGCGGCGACGCCAAGAGCGCGCTCGAGGTGCTCGAGAGCGTCGATGACGCGGACCGCGCCCGCGTGGCCGAGCTGCTTGCCGATGCGGACTACTGCGATGTGTCGCTTGTCGAGGGTGTGCCCAACCTCTACATCAAGGTGACTGCGACGGCCGGGGGCCATACCGCGGTCGTCGAGATTACCGATCACCACACTAATGTCACGTGCCATACGCTCGACGGTATTCCGGTATGCGGTAAGTCGGCGGGGGAGTGCGCCGCCTGCGCCGAGCGCGTGGTGGCCGAGCGTGCGGCAGATAACGCCGACACGCCCATGTCGATCGAGACCATCATCGACTTTATCGAGGACGGTGACATTGAGGACGCCCGCGCTGCCGTTGAGCGTCAGATTGAGCTGAATGGCGCGATCAGTGCCGAGGGTCTCGCGCACGCTTGGGGCGCCGAGGTGGGCCGTACGCTGCTGGGTGCTCGTGCCGATGACGTCGCCTGCCGCGCCCGTGCCCGTGCGGCCGCCGGGTCCGACGCCCGCATGAACGGTTGCGCGCTGCCAGTCGCCATTGTGTGCGGCTCGGGCAATCAGGGCATTACCTGCGCATTGCCCGTCATGGAGTATGCCGAGTACCTGCGTTGCGACCACGAGCGCCTGGTGCGCGCCGTGATGCTGTCCGATCTTATCGCCGTGCATATCAAGAGCTATATTGGTGCGCTTTCGGCGTTTTGCGGCGCTATTTGCGCTGCGTGCGGCGCCGGCGCTGCGATTACCTGGCTGTGCGGTGGCACGCGCGAGCAGATTGGCGCGACGGTATCGAATACGCTCGGCAACGTGGGCGGCATCGTATGCGACGGCGCCAAGGCGAGTTGTGCTGCCAAGATCTCGGCCGCCGTCGATGCGGCGATTCTGGGCCACGATATGGCCATGCAGGGTCGCGGCTTCCGCGCCGGCGAGGGCCTGATTCAGGATACCGTCGAGCAGACAATCGCCAGCATGGGCTACGTAGGCCGCGTGGGCATGAAAGACACCGACGTCGAGATCCTCAACATCATGATCGGCAAGACCATCGTCGACTGCTAGGGGCTCTGGGGCACTGCATCTTGTTGTTGAAACTATCGCGCTTGTGGCTGTAAAGCACCTGTCTGCATTGCGGACAGCGAGGATCTCGCGGTAGGTCACCAGGTCGTTCTCGCGCTTGATGCGCTCGAGGACGGTTGCGACAACAAGCGCCGCTATCGCCGGCAGGAACGCCGCAGCCGCGGCGACGCCGGCGCCCCAGGTGCCCTCCATCCAGTTAAACGCCGGCGACAGTATCAGTGCGAACGCCACCGCCAGCCGCAGCATCCGCGTTCCCATGCGCTTGCGATCTCTTTCGACTGCCTCTTCCATAACGGTCACGTCTCCCTTCACGAGCGTGTCTATGGAGGTGTCGAATAGGATGCTCAGCATGAGCAGGCTCTGGACGTCCGGATACGTCTTGTCCCGCTCCCAGTTGCTGATCGTCTGACGCGACACGTAGAGTTTCTCGGCGAGATGTTCTTGGGAGAGCCCCATCGCCTCGCGCCTCGTCTTTACTCACCGGCACGTCGAGCGTCTCACCGAGGGCGACGAGCATCTCCGCGTCGGGCACCGAGAGCCCGCGTTCCCATTTGGAAACCGTCTGCCTCACCACGTTCAACTTGAGCGCGAGCTCCTCCTGCGATAGCCCTTTCGATTTCCTGAGGGCCTGGATGTTCTCGTTCAGCATGGCGGATCCTTTCTCTCGCCCGGTTCCTACGTTACCGCAATGCTGTCCGCAGATGGCCCGTTGCCGCAAGCAACGGGTCGTAACATCGACGGGGATTGTTTGAGTTCACATGTGATGCAAGCTCCTAATAATTTGACGACCATTCAATCTACCTGCGGTTTGCAACCATAGGGCGCCTGCAGGTTGCGTAAAATGATGCCTCAAGTTGGTGGTTCTTGCCATGTGGCTACCGTAGTGTGTAAGTCGCCGGCAGGAAAGCACCGAACGCTGGGATGCCGCGCCCGCGCCGTCGTCGTGAGCCAAGATCATGACGCCCGAGCGGTCGCTCCCAGCCAACGAGAGGACCTACTATGAGCTTCCGTACCAACCTTCAGTATCTGCGCGCCGAGCGCCATATGACCCAGGAGCAGCTCGCCATGCTGCTTGGGGTGTCCCGCCAGTCCGTCACCAAGTGGGAGGCCGAGAAGTCCTACCCGGAGATGGATAAGCTCATCAAAATGTGCCAGATTTTCGAGTGCTCGCTCGATGACCTGGTGCAGGGTGACGTGTCGCGCCGCGCGGCCGTGAGCCAGAGCGCCGCGGATGGCGTGCAAAACGATGGGAACGCCGTCGTCCGCGTCGAGGCTCCGCACGGGCGGAACTCGTTGTCCGACATCGGATCCGCCTTTGTGCCCGCGATCCCCGTCGGTCCCAACACGGATGTATGCGGCTATGACGAGCACATGGTCGCATTTGCCCGCAAGGTCGCACTCGGTGTGGCGCTCATCATCCTGGGGGTCGCCGCCGCGGTCTTCACCGATGAGGTCCTGCACTCAGACGGAATCGTCCTCATGGCGTTGTTCGCGCTCGTTGCCGCTGGCTTGGGATTCCTTATTCCATCCGGCATGGAGCACGCGGCTTTTGTGGAAGCCCATCCGTATGTTGCGGACTTTTACACCGCAGAGCAAAAGGCGGCAGAGCGTCGTCGTGCTTCGATCGCGATCGTTTCGGGTATCGCGATCATCCTTCTTGGCATCGCCGTATCGGCGCTGTTTGAGGTGGAGGCGAACGTCCAGGTATATGGCGACACGCTGATGATGGTCCTGGTCGCCGTCGGTGTTGGGGTGATTGTCCACTGGGGCATGCTGTGGGGACGCATGGATGTCGCGGAGTACAACAAGGAGTGGCTCGAGACGGTCGAATTGAGTGCGGAGGAGCTGTCGCAGCTGGATCCCCAGAGCCGCGAGGCGTATCTGCGCGCGTGCAATCCCAAGTATCGCCGTACAGCGGCGCGCAAGAAGAGGGCTTGCGTCGTGATCATGCTCGCCTCCACCATCATCGCGCTCATCTGGCTGTTCGTCGGTGCTGCCATGGATGCGTCCGAGGGGATCGGCGGCCTGTTCTGGCTCCCGTGGGTCGTCGGTAGCTTGGGCTCCGCTATCGCCCTTATCGTTATCGACGATGACGATGAGAATGATGCGGCTGCATGCGGCGATAGGGAGTAGAGGCGTTCGAAGACATCCGTCTGAATGAAGCGGGCGGCCTCGGGTGTGCCGGGGCCGCCCGCATTTTGCTGGGTGGTGCTGTATTGCCGGCGTGGAGCGGGCCTCAAGCTAGTGCTTGCCGTCAATTTGAAGTCTTCGGCTGCGGGCACCTTCGAGTCCGCATCACGAGCGCAACGCTGGCGCCCAAAAGCGCCGATTCTTGACGCGCGTGATGCGGACTTCGGCAGATGCTGCCTCTAGTTCAGCAGCCCCCACACGGCAAAGCCGAGTGCTCCGCCGATGGCGGCCGCGGCGAAGAAGGTCAGCAAGTCGTACGCCAGTCGATGCTTCGTCGGCCACGCGCGGCGGGGGAGTACCCGCGGATCGCGCTCGATGTTCGCCTCGCCGTTCATGAAGGCGAGGATCTCGCGGTATGTCACCAGGTCGTTCTCGCGCTTGATGCGCTCGAGGACGGTCGCGACAACAAGCGCCGCTATCGCCGGCAGGAACGCCGCAGCCGCGGCGACGCCGGCGCCCCAGGTGCCCTCCATCCAGTTAAACGCCGGCGACAGTATCAGCGCGAACGCCACCGCCAGCAACGCGAGCATCAGCACGGCCAGCCATAGCATCCGCGTTCCCATGCGCTTGCGATCTCTTTCGACTGCCTCTTCCATAACGGTCACGTCTCCCTTCACGAGCGTGTCTATGGAGGTGTCGAATAGGATGCTCAGCATGAGCAGGCTCTGGACGTCCGGATACGTCTTGTCCCGCTCCCAGTTGCTGATCGTCTGACGCGACACGTAGAGTTTCTCGGCGAGCTGTTCTTGGGAGAGCCCCATCGCCTCGCGCCTCGTCTTGATCTGGTTGCTGATGTCCATCGTCACCTCCCGGTCGTGAAGGAGCGTCCCGCGAACACGCCGGGTGCGCTATCGAATCTGTTGTACATCATATGCGGCAAGGCCCGCCGACCGCTGCAAAATCTGTTTTGCATAGGGTTTACCTGCATGATTGTTGCTGCGATGCGTGCCATCGCCGCGGGGAGATCTGGCTTGTGGAGGTTTGCGGGACGATGGCTTAGCGATGTTGTCGAGCAGTCATCCAAGTGTACAGGCCCATGGCGGCGTAGCCGATTGCGGTATAGGCAACCCCATGGAACGCAAGGTCCTGGCTGCCCTCGACCGCGAGGGGAAACAGGAGCGCGGGTCCGATTCCGAGCGCTGCGGGTACCCAGAAGAGCGTCCTCGCGGAGTTCGCGGCGAGCAGGCCGAGGGTGATTGCAGTTGCGGGGAGCACGAGTTAGATCAGCGCCATCATGGCGATCATGCCGGCATCGGATGGGACGAAGCTCACCAGGAGGGCGGGGATTGCCCAGCAGGCGCCAACGATTGCGATCAATGCGATGAGGGACGCGCGTACGGCGACGTTCATGGGGCACCTCCTAACGGGAATCGCCCCCATTCTGGCATACATCTTCAGAATGGGGGCTAAGGGGGATACCATTTCGGGGAACGGGTGCGTACCCACGCTTTTAACTCAGCATTTTGGCGAGCATGCCGATGCCGACGCCCACCAGTCCGCCGGCGATGGCGCCGATGATGATCTGCACCGCGTTGCGCGTGCCCTTGACCCAAGGGTTCATCTCGCGCTCACGGCGCCCCTCGAGCGTGTCGCGATCGACCTGCTCGCCGCGGCTAAACGCCAACACCTCGCGGTACGTGACGAGGTCGTGCTGCTTCTTCATGCGTTCCATATACACGAACGCCACGAGCATCACGACGAGCGCCACGGCGGCAAACGCCGCGGTGGGCGCGATGTGCATGCCCCAGCCCCATTCGAACTGGAACGCCGCCCACGCGCTCAGCACCAAAAACACGACCGCGCTCACGACCGTGATTGTGGAGAGGGCGTTGTACTTCTTGACCGCTTCGTTCATTACCTGTGCCATGGTTTCCACATCTCCTTTGATGAGGGAGTCCACGGTCACCCCGAACACGTTGGAAAGCAGCAGCAGGCTCTGGACATCCGGATACGTACGGCCGCACTCCCAGTTGCTGATGGTCTGGCGCGACACGTAGATGCGCTCCGCCAGATCGTCTTGGGACAGTCCGAGCTCCGTGCGATGCTCCTTGATGTGCGAGCCCAGCTCCATGCGTTTGCTCCCTAGAGGGTCGGGGTGACCCCTGTCGAGAGCCACCATGTCATTGACGCGAGCATCGTACCATCAAAGGTCTTTATATTTGACCCCCACGGGGCATAATCGAGCTGTCAAAAGGCTTTATATACGACATCTAGCTGGGAAAAGAACGGTCCCCAAAGGCGGATGCCTCCGGGGACCGGTTGGTGCGTATAGAGGGGGCGAGCTTGCTTTGGGTTGGTGTTGGCCCCGCCGCTCGGCTCGACTTTGGAGCGGCGGGGCTCAGCTCTGCCTCGGCGCTGGCGGGGCAGAGCGCGGCTTTGCCCCGACGTCGGCCGCGCCCGAGCCCTGTCTTCCTGGCTTAGCCCTCCTCGCCTTTGGGCGCGTCCTTGGACGAGGGCTCTTTCTTCGGCAGCCTTCCCGCGCGTTTGAGGGCGTCTCGCAAGATCCATTCCACCTGACCGTTGGCGCTGCGCATCTCATCGTCCGCCCAGCGTTGGACGGCCTCCCAGATAGCGGGGTCTATACGGAGTGGATACTGCTTGCGTGCCATGACGTGCCTTCTTGTCGAATGTGCAATTCTGCACCCGTCCCCAAATTACTCATTGGTGTTGGGGTTAGTACAGCGAGCCTGCGTTGAGCACCGGGTGCGCCTCGGATTCACCGCAGAGCACCACCATGAGGTTGCTGGCCATCTGCGCCTTGCGCTCGTCGTCGAGCTCGATGGTGCCGCCGGCAGCCATCTCCTTCACGGCCATGTCGACCATGGAGACCGCGCCCTCGACGATCTTCTTGCGTGCGGCGATGACGGCCTCCGCCTGCTGGCGGCGCAGCATCGCCTGGGCGATCTCGGGGGAGTAGGCAAGATGGGTGAGGCGGGCGTCGTCGACCTCCACGCCGGCGGGTGCCAGGCGCATCGCGAGCTCGCGGCGCAGGGCTTCGGAGACCTCTTCCACATTGGCGCGCAGCGTGATGGCGCCGGCGGCATCGGACTCGTCCTCCAGGTGGTCGTAGGCGTACACGCTCGCCACGTGGCGCAGCGCCGTCTCGGCCTGCATGGCGACATAGCTCTGGTAGTCGTCGACGTCGAAGAGCGCCTTGGCGGTATCGGCGACGTGCCACACCACGACGGTTGCGATCTCGATGGGGTTGCCCATTTTGTCGTTGACCTTCAGGCGCTCGCCATTCAGGGTGCGCACGCGGGTGGAGATGGTGGTGGGGTTGCCCTTGGCGGCCTTCTGCGCCGCGGCCTTGGCGGCCTTGGAATCGCTCATCTCGAGCTCGATCATCTCGCCGATCCCGGCCGATCCGCCCATGCTCTTGCTAAAGAACGGGTTGGCCCAGAAGAAGCCCTCGTCGCGGACGGTGCCCACGTACTTGCCGAACAGGATGCACACGCGCGCCTGGCCGGGCTGCAGCGAGAAGAATCCGTTGAGTGGGATGAACCACAGGCAAAACGCGAGGATGCTGAGGCCGAGCCCCCATCCGTAGACTGCGGGCGCGTCGACGCCGTCGGGCGTGCTCGCGAGCCCGATGGTGCTCCAGATAAAGAGGCCGATGATGGCGATGAGCGCCACCGCCACGGCGACGAGCATGCCGTAGCCCGACTTGGCCTTGAGTTGCTTTTCCACGCTCATTGTGAGTTCCTTTCACGACTGCGCCGGCGTTTGCGTGACGTCCCCGGCGCCGCGCTCCAGATTGCGATGGGGAGGAGGCGAGTCCCCGAGCAGTCCGTGCGGCTGCTGATTGCATTGTGATATCACATTGAGACCAAGTCAAGGAGAATCGGATGCCGTCTCTCATGGCATAAGTGGTTCGGGGTGCCCGGCATCTACGCTCCGTAGAGGTCTTCCTGTTGCATCTTGGCTCGCAAGTCCCTATAATAGCCCCACTCACGGCTGAAGGTTTACCTCGAGATTTGGAAAGGGGAGCTGCACCATGCTTGCTTCCATGAGGATTTGGCTCTAGCCACGGTCGCGTGAGCGACCGGTACTTCGCTGCATACCACCGATCGCATCAAAGGATTATTCCATGACACAACCGAATCCCTGCGCTTCTTGGAAGCGCTCGCTCGCCATCGTCTGGATCGGCGAGTTCTTCTCCGTGCTCACGAGCTCCATTCTGCAGATGGGTCTCATCTGGCACGTCACCCTCACCACCGGCTCCGCGAGCGCCCTGTCGTTCGTGAGCCTGGCGGCCTTCTTGCCCATGGCGCTCCTCGGCGCCTTCGCGGGCACCATCGTGGACCGCACGTCCATCAAGCGTCTCATGATCGGCGCCGATCTCTTCATCGCGGCCGTGAGCCTCACGCTTGTCTTCGGCTCGCTTCGGGGCGACCTCTCTGTCGCCGTTGTGGCGGCGGTGCTGTTCGTCCGTGCGCTGGGCAGCACGCTCCATACGCCCGCCTTCAACGCACTCACACCGCTCATCGCCCCGCCCGAGGTGCTCGGCAAGCTGGCGGGCATGCTGCAGTTCATGCAGTCGGGTAGCTATATCATCGGCAACGCCATCGCCGCGGCGGTCTACCCGGCGTTTGGTCTGACTTTCATGATCGCGCTCGATGTCGCCGGCGCGGTGCTCGCGAGCATCGCGGTGGCGACCTCCGGCATCAAGACGCCGGCGCCCGAGCGCCATACGCCCGAGGAGAACGCCGAGGCGTCGCACCGCGCGGTGCGGGCCTTCCTATTGGAGACGGCCAACGGGTACCGCGAGCTCAAACGCCATCACGGTCTGTTCGCCATGCTCTGGATCGGCTTCGCCTTCTCGGTCCTGTTCTCGCCCATATCCGCGCTGTTCCCGCTCATGGTGTTCGACCATTTTGGGGGTACCACTACGCAGTCGGCTATCGCGGAGATCGCGTTCTCGGTCGGCATGATCGCGGCGAGCGGCTGGATCGGGGCGACGGGTGGCCTTAAGAACCGCGCGCTTTCGTGCACGCTGGCCATCGGCCTCTTCGGAGCGGGCACGCTCGCGGGCGGCCTCGTGCCCCCTTCCGCGCTCGTTGTGTTTTTGGGGCTTACGTTCGCGATGGGGGTCTCGAGTCCGCTGTACAGCGCGCCGCAGATGGCGCTCATGCAGGAGCGCGTCGATCCCGAGTGCATGGGCCGCGTCTTCGGCCTGTACGGAGCGGTCTGCAGCTGGGCCATGCCCGTGGGGCTCGTCGCATCGACCTTGTTCGCGGACGCCATCGGCGTAAGCGCGTGTTTCGTGCTCATCGGTGCTGCAATGGTGATCCTAGCAGGCATCACCTGGGCGATCCCGAGCATCCGCAAGATTGGGTAGCGCTCTGGCGGAGTGCGTTTCGTTTCGGACGGCTCGTAGGGTCGCTGCGACGTGAAGGGTGGTCGACGGTGCGCCTGCGAGGGCGCCGTCGACCACCCTTTTGTTTAATTCGTCTGGCCCGGCGCCGATCATCATCTGTTCGCCGGGCGATTGCGATGCCGCCGCTTGCCGATACGCGGCTCCTTACGTTGTGCGCATCCCATCGTTCTGGCAGCGTTTCCTGCAGTTAATCTCCAGAGCCCGAGGCGGTGGCCCCTATGAGTAATCTGCTCGAATCCATTCTGCGCGTCGGTATGACCGTGTTCATCGTCGGCCCGCTCACTGCATGGGTCGCCCGCCGCGGCGCGCGCGAGCGCAGCGAGGCAACGGACAGCCTCGATTGCTTCACGGTGCGCATGCCCGCAGCCATCCGCACGATCATCGCCTGCTGCGCCGTCGCGTTCGAACTGCTCATGCTGGGTGTCTACGTCTGGCAGGGCGTCTCGCTGGGCGAGTGGGACCACGAACTTGTGTGGTTCGGTCATGCCATGGCGCTCGCGGGTATGGCTATCTGGGCCTTGCTGAGCATCCCGCGTATCGACGTGGACGGTGGGCGCATTCTCTCGCGTAACGCCTTCGGCATCCGCAAGGAGACGACGTTTGGCAACATCACCCGTGCAACGCTTCACGCGCAGATGATGAGGATCGACCTGTTCGAGGGCGACCGGAAGTTCTGCTCGATAAGCCTCGAGGGGGTGTGCTCGCTCAACCTCCTCGCCCGTCTGGAGGAAGAGGGCATCGAAGTCTCGGACGCCGTCGACGGTCCCATGACCAAGGCGGGCCTGTGTTGGTCTGCCATCAAGCCGTTGACGATTGTTTTCAACGGCATGGCCCTCGTCTTCTCGCTCGTCCTCGCCTTCATGGCGGTCTTCACCGACGAGGGTGCGCGCCTGCTCGTGCTCATCCCGTTCCTGTTCCTGTTCATAGGGGGGTTCCTGCCCCTGCTCATGCTCGGCATGCCGGCCCGCGGCATCCTCGAGATCGGCAGGCAGGAGCGCGCGCTCGGTTTCTCCTTCTCCGAGGAGATGGCAAGCCGAGGTGCCACGGGTACTTCGCTTGTCGATGACGATTGGTTCATCGAGATCAGCAACGCCCGCGTCGTGGCGTTTCGCCGCGATTACCTCAAGAAGATCACGGCGCACGAGAACAGCGAGAGCGGCGACCGCTGCACGGTGACCACGAGGGGTGGTCGCAAAATCAAGGTGTATGCAAGCGGGCAGCACGCTCGAGGACCTGCGCACGTGGTTCAAACAGGGTGCCAAGGTCAGAAGCACACTCGACCGCGCGGGGGACGCACTCGAGGCGACCGTTTGATTGGGTTGCCTGCCAAGGATCCAAAACGGGAAGGGGCGCTGTCGGCGCCCCTTGTCATACCAGGCCCGCTGGCCAGCGAGAGGCCTGCAGGTCGACATGTCCGTTGGCGAGGAAGGCAACGCCTTCGTCCTCGAGCAGTGTGCGCTGCGCCTCGGGCCCACCGAAGGCGAACCCCTCCGCGAGGCGTCCGTCGGCGAATACGATGCGATGACAGGGGATGGTGCCGGGTTCCGGATTGACGTGCAGGGCGTATCCCACGTATCGGGCTCGACGGGGCTCACCAACGAGCTTGGCGATCTGACCATATGTGGCAACCATGCCGCAGGGCACCTGGCGTACCATGTCGTATACGCGGTTGAAGAATCCGTCGGTGTCCCGGTCTGCCATGCCGCCCTCACTTTCAATCGATATCGCCATTGTAGTCAAGAAAGGCGCCCCACATGCGCGGGGCGCCTTTCCAAAGAGGTGTTGCGCGAGGGGAGGGAAGGCGCAACGTTCGTGTCGAAGGTCTTTAATTCGCCTGTGCCTTTATTAAGTTAACTATAGCTAATTCTCTGAGACCCAAGTCGTAGACCGACGAGCACACAGCCTCTCCATAAGTTAATCAAGGGTTACAAATAGAAAGACACAGTGACATGTGGTCGTTGGGGTTCAAGGAATCGCTCGATGAGTTCGGAGAACGCACCCTCAGTCCCAGCCGTTTCAAGGACGACATCGCAATACGGCCGCACGTCGTCGGTGACATTCGCCACGCCGACGCCCAGTCCCGCCGCCTTGATCATGGAGAGGTCGTTTGCGGAATCACCAACGGCGATGACCTCGGACATCGGAATTCCCAGCATATCGGCAAGGCGCGTGAGCCCCGTCCCTTTGTCAACGCCTGCGGGCATGAGTTCGAGGTAGCGCTTGGAGGAGAAGGTGATGTCAACGCCGAGTCGCTCGGCCATCGGCGCGAGCTTGCGGCCCAATTCCTGCAGCTCATCGAAGTCCCAGTCGACGTACAGGATCTTCACGATGCCACGGCCTTCAAGGAATGAGAGGTCGGGATGGTCAGATCCGCGAAAATGAGTGACCCCGGTGATCGATTCCAGATAGTCGCGCTCCCGTGTGGGTGCGTCATTCACGAACACGTGGCCGTCGGCGACGTTGACGTGCATGCAGAGTCCGAGTTCGAGCCCCTTTGCATAGATCGCGTTCGCGCATTCGTTGGAAAGGCCGCAGGTGGTGAGCGGGGTGGGGTCTCCCACGCGGTTGATGAAGCCGCCGTTATAGGAGAGCACATAGCCGTCTTCGATCAGCTCGCGGGCCTCCCCCGAGAAGTTGTCCATGATAGAGGAATACCATCGCCCGCTCGAAGGGACGAACAGCACACCGAGCTCCCTCATGCGTTTGAGTGCTCGGAGATTGGACGCCGGGATGGCGTGGTCGGCATCGAGAAACGTCTCATCCATATCGCTGGCAACAAGTCGGTACATGCAATCCCCCATACAACGTAAAAAACGAGGCGGGCTTATTATCGCCCACCTCGTAAGACCTTGGCTATGTCGAAGGCGTGGACACGTGAAGATGGCCCATTCGCGTGTCGCGGCGCGTTTCCGCGAGCCGGATGGCTTAGTACACCATTCCCATGGCTTCGCGTACCTCGGCGAGCGTCGCCTCGGCGACCTCGTTGGCACGGCGATTGCCCTCGCGTAGGACGTCCTTGACGTAGTCCATATCCTGCACGAGCTCCTCGCGGCGCGCGCGGATGGGGGCGAAGTGCTCGTTCACGCTCTCGGTGACGTACTTCTTGAGCGCGCCTGCGCCGCCCATGCCGATCTCTTCGGCGATCTCGACCTCGGAGCGGCCGGTGCAGATCGCGGCGGTGGAGAGCAGGCCGGATACGCCAGGGCGCGCCTCGGGGTCGAACGTGATCATGCGCTCGCCGTCGGTCTGGCTCTTCTTGATGCGCTTGGCCGTCTCCTCGGCGGTCATGGAGATGTTGATGGCGTTGCCGTAGCTCTTGCTCATCTTTCGACCGTCCAAGCCGGGCAGCAGTGGGGTCTCGGACAGCAACGCGTCAACCTCGGGGAACACCTTGCCGTAGCGGTTGTTAAAGCGGCGGGCGATGGTGCGGGTAAGCTCGATGTGCGGCAGCTGGTCGCGGCCGACGGGCACGACGTTGCCCTTGCAGAACAGGATGTCGCAGGCCTGATGCACCGGGTAGGTGAGCAGAAGGCCGGTGAGCTCGTGGCCCGAGGCCTCCATCTCGGCCTTTACCGTGGGGTTGCGCGCCAGCTCGGCCTCGGACACCAGCGACAGGAACGGCAGCA
>CAUEQD010000017.1 GCA_959019945.1 uncultured Collinsella sp.
GGCTATTATACCACGGTGGCATCACCTATATGTCAATGTTGGTCTAACAGAGCCATAGAATTTGCGCTGGATGAGCGACTCGTCGGAAAGCTCGTAGGGCATGTCGTGGAAACCGATGCCCTTGCCAAAGACAACAACCTCTCGGCCGTCATCGCTGGCGGCGAGAGCAACGTTATTGTTGATCTTCTTTAAAATGAGCATGAAAAAACTCCTCGGACATCGGCGCTAGACGACGGGGCGCTATTCCTCGTCTTCTATTATGCGCAAGTGATGCCTCCCGAGGAGTAACAAACTTGTAAGCACGGGTGTGATTGTGCACGAAACTTGCACGCCGCGTAACCCCAGTCTACGTGAAAGTCCGCCGAACGGTAGAAAAACGCCCGCGAACGGCAAAACCGCCACAAAGGAGACTGGCCCCTTTGTGGTGGTTTTAGCGACTACTCGCGTGGGATGCCGTAGGGGTTGTAGAGGTCTGCAAAGGCAAACGTGCTGGTAGTAGGGTCAAAATCGAGCTCGAGCACACAGCAGTTGCCGATACGGTTCTTCATTTTGAGCGGATCCACGCCCACGGTGCGCATGACCTGAGCCACTGCGGCGCCATGGCCCACGCACAGCACGCTCTCGTGCCCGGGACGCTGCATGAGCTCGGTGATGGTCGCCATCATGCGCTCGCGAAACTCAACCTCGCCCTCACCGTCATACTGCTTATAAAAATCACCGTAGGGCAGGCGCGGATTCAAATCCTCGCTCGCACCCTCAAACTTGCCAAAGTTCCATTCCTTAAGGCCTTTGACGCGCTCGTAAGGCTGACCGGGAAATGCCAGCTCGAGCGTGTCGCACGCGCGCTCGGATGTTGAACTGTAGGCATGGTCGAACGTAAGGCCGCGTTCGCGCAGCGTCGTGCCCACGGCCTTGGCCTGCTCGATTCCCAATTCGGTAAGCGGCGAATCACACCAGCCCTGCTTACGGCGAAGCAGATTAAAAAGCGTCTGACCGTGGCGCATAAAGCACAGCTTTGACATGGAACCTCCCTGGAAAGTGTTTTCCTATGCGATTATGGCACCTTAAAGCAGCTCCGAGCCAAAACCACCACAAAGGTGCCTGTCCCCTTTGTGGTGGAAGTGACGTTTGCCCAGATAAAACCTGCCAAAATAAACCTGTCCCTTTTTGGCAGGTTTTAGGCGAGATAGTCTTGAATCAAATCGCAGATGGCTCGGGCGTCGTTGATGTTGATGGCTCGGGTCGCAAGGCCGGCGTCGAAGGCCTGACGTGCCAGGGCCTCGTTGCAGGCAAGCGCCAGCGTATGGCCGTCAACCAAGTCGAGCGAGCTCTTGCCACGCAAGCGATCGACACCGGAGCGCGCGACCACGATGTTGTCGAAGCCCTCGGTCTTATAGCCCTCGATGATCACCACGTCGACGTCGTTGTAGCGCGACAGCAGCTCGCGCGCGGGCATCTCGTCCTCCTCGCGCGTGTCGGCGTACTCCGCCCAGCGCGTGGCGCAAATGAGGCCCACGTGCTTGGAGCCCGCCTGATGATGGCGCCAGGTGTCCTTGGCGGGCACGTCGATATCGAAGCCGTGATGCCCGTGGTGTTTGAGCGAACCCACGCGAAGGCCACGACGAGTGAGCTCGGCGATGACCTTCTCGACAAGCGTGGTCTTGCCCGAGTTCTGGTAGCCGATAAACGCGATCGCGGGAACGGCCGGTGTTGGAGCTGCGGGCGCGCTCGCGGGCGCGACGCCATCGGCAGCGGCGGCCTCGGCAGCAGCAGCTTGACGCTCCGCGCGATCCCACACGCCCGAGCGGCCGCCCTCCTTGTGCAGCAGGCGCACGTCGACGATCTCCATACCGCGATCGACCGCCTTGCACATGTCATAGATGGTCAGGCACGCGGCGCTCGCGCCGGTCAACGCCTCCATCTCGATACCCGTCTTGCCCGTCACGCCGGCCGTAACCAGCACGTGAAAGCCAACCTGCCCGTCCGCGCGCGCCGGCGCCCAGCCCTCGGGCACGTCATCGACAGGCGTCCCCGCCGGAGCGATGGGCGCAATGTCGCACTTGCTCTTGGTAATGAGCAGCGGATGGCACATGGGGATGATGTCGCTCGTGCGTTTGATGGCCATGATGCCCGCCACGCGCGCGCAGGCAAGCACGTCGCCCTTTTTGGCGCGGTCCTGCAACACCATAGCCTGCGTCTCGGGATGCATAAGGATGGTGCCCTCGGCGATGGCGATGCGATGGGTCTCGGCCTTGTCGGACACGTCGACCATGCGCACCTCGCCCTTGGCGTCCACGTGCGTCAGCTCGTCGCGACGGGCGTCGCGGGCGGGCTCGGCGACAGCGCTGGCAGTCGGCTGCACGGACGCGTCGACGTTGCCAGCATTCGCCGCAGCCGTGACTTTGTGGGCAGACATCGCGGCCCTGCGAGCGGCCTTGGTGGCATCGGCGTACCTGCTCTTGGCCATATGATCATCCTCCGATTTGGGACATAAATCGTTGCGTGCCCTCAATTATCGCGTGTTCCTGCGGTTTGTGGGACACGGCATCGCGCCAAATCGAAAGTACCTGCATATCATCACCACGGCGCAGCGCCTCACGCACCGAATACTCGGCATCGCTAAACAAGCACGGGCGCACGTTGCCATCGGCCGTCAGGCGCAGACGGTTGCAATTCGCACAAAAATGGTTGGACATGGCGCTAATGAAGCCGACCGTTCCCGCCGCGCCCGGAAAGTGCCAATAGCGCGCAGGGCCCGCGCCGGCAGGAGCGTCGTTGATGTCGAGCGGCTCGAGCTCGCCCAGTCCCGTCGCGGCGGCCCCGGCATTGATACGCGCCCGCAGCTCGTCACTCGGCACGGTATCGCTCGCATCCCACAGCTCAGGATTGAGCGCGGGCGCATGCGGGTCCACAGTGCAATGCGAGCTCGTGCGCTCGTCGCCAATGGGCATGTATTCGATAAAGCGCAGGTGGATGGGGCGGTCGAGCGTGAGTCGCGCGAGGGCCGCCACATCCTGGTTGAGCCGGCGCACCACAACACAGTTGACCTTAACGGGCTCAAAGCCCCAAGCCAGCGCCGCATCGATGCCAGCCATGGTCTGCTCGAGCCGACCCAGACGCGTGATCTTTCCAAAGAGCGTAGGGTCGAGCGTGTCGAGCGAGATATTGACGCGGTTAAGCCCCGCATCTTTGAGCTGCGGCGCCAGCTTGGGCAGCAGGGCGCCGTTGGTGGTGAGCGAGATGTCCTCGATCTGCGGAATCGCGCGGATGTCACGAATGAGCGGAATGATACGGCGGCTGACCAGCGGCTCGCCGCCCGTCAGGCGCACGCGGCGAATGCCCTCCCCCGCCACCAAGCGCACAAAGCGGGCGATTTCCTCGGCACTGAGCAGCTCGTCGTGTGCACGGGGCGCCACGCCATCGGCCGGCATGCAATAGATGCAGCGGAAATTGCACTTGTCGGTAACGGCAATGCGCAGGTAGTTGATGTCGCGGCCAAAGCCGTCATGTTGCACGTGCCCGTCCACGCGGCCCTCCCCTCACGCGGCGTTTTATTCTTCGGAAAACATAATACCCCACGAGAGAATTATGCCGACACCCGTACGACAGGACAGGTCGCTTCGAGCAAGACCGGCTTCCCAAGCCCATCCTCAGCATACAAACCATCACAACATTCGATGCTTTTCCCGTTTTTGGCGATAAACGTCGAATGTTGTGATGGCTTGCCTGCCCACGGCACCCCGTAGAAGGACCAAAGCGCCCCTAAAGACCGCCGTCCCAGTGCCGAATCACAAATTCTCGCAGGTCGTTCTGACGTTTCTGGAACGCTTCGCTTCGGTCGCACGTGAGGCCCATAGCGAGCGCGATGGCGTTCATCGCCCGGTGCAATTGCAGCTGGTGGGCAAACTGAGTCCCGGTGAGGACGATCATCCTAAAGCCCAGCGCGCTCAGCACGGTCATACGCTCCGCATCCGACGCGCTGCGCTGTTTATCAAGATGGTCCGAACCGTTGTATTCAATCCCCGTACCGCTCGCAGGCGCATATACGTCGATCTCGAAATACCCGGCCTTTGCGAGATACTTGAACTCGTTGGGAACATCGACCCGATGGTTGAGCTCGATCTTGGCGTATCCCAGCCCGCCCTGGGAACGTTTTGCTACGACCATGATTGCGGTGGCCGTCTCCATGGGCGACCGCGCGCCATCGTGCACGCGCTTGAGCACGGCGGCCGCGCGTATAGCCCCCTGACGAGATCGGTTCTCATTGCAATAGGCAATCAAGTCGGCAACGGTATACCTCTGCCCCATCTCGACATAATCGTCCGTCGACAGATGATTCAAATGGTATCGGGCACAGATTTCGTAGCCATATTCCAGCTGCTCGGGTTCGCTCATCCACGAACCCGCTTGGACAAAACACATGACCTCATCAACCACCAGAAGGCCCTCTGCCACCTCGATAAGATGGCTTGGAGGTACCGGCGCCCCAAACACGTGGCACCTAAATCCAGCCGGCGTCGAGCGCTCAAAATCGAAGTTGACGAGCGTGTCGATATGATCGAGCTCTTCTCGTGGAATACCGAGCGAAACCAGATAGTCGGTAACGATCCCAACTGCCGTCGAAGCCCTCAGCCCCTTGGCATCGAGCCCCAATTTGGGCAGGTCCGCAGTCGGCTCCGCCTCGTTAGCAAGCGAGTCCTCATCGTATAGGCTGCTTGCTCGCGAGAGCGGCTCGGACGGGCGCGCCACGTTGTGGTACAGCCAGGCAGTCTTATGGGACAGGACGATCGGCAGGTCCATGAGCCCTCCAATGGAGTCGGATAACCAACCTTATTCCCCGGCCCACGGGTCCGCACACCTTCGTGCGCAAGAAAGCGATTCCACCCGGTCGAGTGGCAGAAAAACCATCACAACATTCGATGCTTTTCCCGATTTTGGCGAAAAACGTCGAATGTTGTGATGGTTTGAGGCGAGGTGAGGAGCATGGAGGGACCAAAGCATCGTGCTCGAACGGGTTAATCCAACTCTTTTAAGCCATGCGCCAGCTGCCAGTACTCGCCGTGCTGGGCGAGCAGCTCTTCGTGGGTGCCGCGTTCGATGATGCGGCCGTGTTCGAGGACCATGATGGCGTCGGCGTCGCGGACGGTGGACAGGCGGTGCGCGATCATAAACGTGGTGCGTCCGCGCATGATGCGGTCCATACCGCGCTCGATGAGCTTTTCGGTGCGCGTGTCAATGGAGCTCGTGGCCTCGTCCAGGATGAGCACCGGCGGATCGGCCACGGCCACGCGCGCGATAGCGAGCAGCTGCCGCTGGCCCTGTGACAGGTTGGCACCATCGGCCGTAACCGGCGTGTCGTAGCCTTGTGGCAAGCGGCGGATAAACGAGTCGGCGCAGGCGGCCTCGGCGGCAGCGCGCACTTCCTCGTCGGTCGCGTCGAGCTTGCCAAAGCGGATATTCTGCGCAATGGTGCCGCTAAACAGGTGCGTATCCTGCAGCACAATGCCGAGCGACCCGCGCAGGCTGGCCTTGGCAATGTGCTTGACGTCGATGCCGTCGTACGTGATCTCGCCGTCATCGACCTCGTAGAAGCGGTTGATGAGGTTGGTGATGGTCGTCTTTCCGGCGCCCGTCGAACCCACAAAAGCGATCTTTTGTCCCGGCTTGGCAAACAGGTTGAGGTCCGTGAGCACGCGCGTGCCCGGCACGTAGGAAAAGTCCACGGCATGGAAGCGCACGTCGCCGGCAAGCGGGACGAGGCCGGTGACAAGCTCGGTGCCGTCGGCAGCCACCGCACGGCCCGCGTCATCGACCGAGGCCACATCGTGCAAATGCCCGTACGCGCCCACGCCACGGCCCTCGGGAATCTTCCACGCCCACGCGGACTCGCCCGTCTGCACCAGCTCCACGCAACCCTCGTCCACCTCGGGCTCAAGGTCCATTGCGGCGAACAGGCGCTCAGCACCGGCCAGCGCGTTGAGCAAGAAGTTGCCCAGCTGCGTGAACTGGTTGATGGGCATGGCCGCCTGGCGCACAAAGACCAGGTAGCTTGCAAGTGCGCCCACATCGGCGAGCCCCTTGATGCAGAGCATGCCGCCCGCCACGGCGACGATGGCATAGTTGACGTAGCCAATCACGACGGTCATGGGCACCATGGAGTTGGCATAGCTCACGGCGGCGGTGCCGGTGCGGCGAAGCTCGTCGTTGCGGCAGGTGAAGCCGGCAACATTCGCCGCCTCGCGGTTAAAGACCTTGATGACCTTTTGGCCCGAGACCATCTCTTCGATATATCCGTCCAGGTCGCCAAGCGATGCCTGCTGGGCGGCAAAGAAGCGCTTAGAGCGCGCGCCCGAATAGCGCGCATACAGCACAATGGCCGCATCGCACACGAGTGTGATAATCGTGAGCTGCCAGTTAAGGATGATGAGCATGGCCGTGGTGCCCACAACCTGAATGGCGGCCTGAATCACGTTGGCAAAGCTGTTGTTGAGCGCCTCGGAGACGGTGTCGACGTCGTTGGTGAAAAAACTCATGATGTCGCCCGAGCGCGTGCTGTCAAAATAACTGAGCGGCAGCGTCTGGATGTGCGCGAACAGGTCGCGGCGAATATCGGACACCACGCGTTGGGCCGCACGCACCATGATCTGTGAGTAGCCCAGGGCCGAGAGCACGCCCGCGGCGTAGATGATCGCCGTCAGGATGACCTGCCTGGCAAGCAGTTCCTCCCCGCCCGTGGCCAAACCGTTAACGATGGGGCGCACCATGTAGGTGCCGGCGAGGCTCGCGATGGCGGCGACGGAGGCGAGCACGCCCACCGCGAGCAACGAGAACTTGGCATGCCCCATGTAGGAGAGCAGGCGGCGCACCGTGCGCTTGAGGTCGGCCGGGCGTGCTTGGGCTGCGGTCTTAGGCATGGCGCTCACCCCCTTCCAAGGGCGATCCGCTGGGAACGGAGGAAAACGGATCATTCGCGCAGCCATCGTCGCCGCCGTCGCTGGCGTCCGTGTTCCCCGCAAACTCCATCTGCGAGGCGTAAATCTCCTGGTATATGTTGTCGCCCGCCAGCAGTTCCTCGTGCGTGCCCACGCCGTGGACACGACCGTCATCCAACACCACAATGCGATCGGCATCCATGACGCTCGCGATGCGCTGGGCGATGATGAGCACGGTCGTATTGGGAATCCGAGCGATGTGCTCGCGAATCTTAGCGTCGGTCGCCATATCGACCGCGCTGGTGGAGTCATCAAAAATGAGCACGCGCGGATGCTTGAGCAGCGTGCGCGCGATGCACAGGCGTTGCTTCTGGCCACCCGAAACACCGGCGCCGCCTTGGCCCAACTCGCCGTCCAGCCCGCCGATGCGATCAAGGAACTCGTCCACGCACGCCGCGCGGCAAGCTACGAGGAGCTCATCGTCCGACGCCTGCGGATTACCCCACTGCAGGTTCTCGCGCACGGTGCCCGTGAACAGCACATTCTTTTGCAGCACAATGCCCACGGCATCGCGTAAGGTCGCGAGGTCGTAGTCGCACACGTCGTGTCCGCCCACAAGCACGGTGCCCTCAGTGGCGTCGTACAGGCGCGCAATCAGCTGCACAAGCGAACTCTTGCCCGAGCCCGTGCCGCCGAGGATGCCCACCGTCGAGCCGTTCTCGATGCGAAGGTCGATATGCTCGAGCACATCCTCGGCTGCATCCGCGCGGTATTTAAAGGAAACGTCGCGAAACTCGATACCGCCGTCCGCTGGCGCCGCAGTCGCGAGGTCTCCCGCAGGGTTGGCGATAACGGGCTCTTCATCGAGCACCTCTGCGATACGGCCCACGCTCGTGAGAGCGCGTGTGAGCAGCAAAAACACATTGGAAATCATCATAAGCGAGTTCATGATCAGCAGCACGTAGCTCATAAAGCCCGTGAGCGAGCCCACGCCCAGCTTGCCGGCGAGAATCATGCGGCCGCCAATCCACAGGATGGAGAGCGCAGCCACGTACATCGACAGCTGAAACACCGGCAGGTTGAGCACGGCGGTGCCGAAGGTCTTGGTCGCCGTGCCGGCGAGCTCGGTATTGACGGTGTCGAACTTGGCCTCCTCGTGCTCGGTACGAACGTAGGCCTTGACGGCACGCACGGCGGTGAGGTCTTCCTGTACCACGCCGTTGAGGTGGTCCATCGAGGTCTGGAGTTGGCGGTAGAGCGGGCTCACGCGATAGGTGATGACGCCCAGCACGATTGCCAGCACGGGCAAGATGATCGCAAAGACGGTGGCGAGCGGGCGCGACAGCATCAGCGCGTAGATAAGGCCGACGATAAGCGTCACCGGGCCGCGCACCATAGGGCGAAAGCCGTTGCCCACAGCATTTTGGATAACGGTGATGTCCGTGGTCATGCGGGTGACGAGTGAGCTGGCGTCGTAGTTGTCCAGGTTACCAAAAGCGAGCGTCTGAATCTTTTTGTACTCGGCCTCGCGCAGGTTAGCGCCTAGGCCCGAGGCAACGCGGGCGGACGTGCGGGCATAACCCAAGCCCAGTACCAGCGAAAGCGCAGCGCACACCAACATGTACGCGCCCTGCAGCAGCATGTAGTTGATATCACCCGCAGGCACGCCCACATCGATGATGTTGGCCATGATGACCGGGATAAACAGCTCGAGCACCGTCTCGACCGACACAAAGAACACGCCGAGGATGGCATCGCGACGGTATGCCCCTAGATAGGAAAACAGTATTTTGAGATTGCGCACGCAGGTTCAACCCCCATCAAACGTTGTTCGCAAACGCACGTATTATTGCGCGCCGAATAATGGTGTCAAGTATTCCGAAATCGTTTTCTGCAAGGTTAGCGCCGGCGGCGAGTTCTCGTGATGTGTGTCCATATTCACTCGGAATAATGGTGCGCGAGACTTTTTCGCTCCGGCGTCATCACAAACCTTGACTCTACAATCGTTATAGGGTTTTCACTACACTGGTACGTAAAGAAACCCAGCCAGAAAGCCCCGCCCATGGAACACGACCTCACACGCGGCAATGTCCTCAAGACCATCGCGGTCTTTGCCCTGCCCTATATGCTCTCGTACTTTTTGCAGATGCTCTACGGCATGGCCGATCTGTACATGATGGGGCAGTTTAGCGGCGCCGCCGGCATCACCGCCGTGGGCAATGGTGCGCAGACGCTCTATATCATTACCGTGACGCTCGTGGGCCTGGCCATGGGCACGACGGTCATCGTCGGCCACGCCGTGGGCTCGCGCCGGTTTGACCGCGCCGAGACCGCCATCGGCAACACCATCACGCTCTTTATGGGTGTCTCGGTGGTGCTGGCCGCTATCCTGCTCGCACTGTGCCCGCAGATCGTGGCACTCATTGGCACGCCGCCCGAGGCAGTCGAAGGCACCGCCGCCTACCTGCGTATATGCTTTATGGGCATTCCCTTTATCGCCGCATACAACATTCTTTCGGCCATCTTTCGCGGGCTGGGCGATTCGCACTCGCCTATGTACGTGATTGGCGTGGCGTGCATCATCAACATCGCACTCGACTTTCTATTTATCGGCCACATGGGGCTCGGCCCCGTGGGTGCGGCGCTCGGCACGGTAACCGCCCAGACGGCCAGCGTTGCCCTCGCGCTCGTGTGGCTCAAGAGCCGTCGCACGAACATCCACGTTAAGCGCAGCGACCTGCGCCCCCAGCCCGAGGTGCTCGGCGGCATTCTTAAGATCGGCGTGCCCGTGGCCGTGCAGGACGGCTGCATCCAGGTGGCATTTATGTTTATCACCGTCATCGCCAACCACCGAGGGCTCGTCGACGCCGCCGCCGTGGGCCTGGTCGAAAAGATGATCAGCTTTTTGTTCATTGTGCCGAGTTCCATGGGTGCCACCGTCAGCGCGCTCACGGCGCAAAACGCCGGCGCGGGCAAGGGCGATCGCGCGCGTCAGGTGCTCAAAGACGCCATGACGATCTCGGTGGTGTATGGCTGCCTGATCACGGTGCTGATGTGGCTGGTGGCACCGGCGTTTATCGGCTTTTTTGCCAAGGACTCCGCGGTCGTCGCGGCCGGTACCGGCTATATGCGCAGTTACATTTTCGACGCGATTTTTGCCGGCATCCACATTTGCTTTAGTGGCTTTTTCGCTGCATACGGCAAGAGCTACATCGGCTTTGCGCACAACGTGCTGGCCGTGGCACTCATTCGCGTGCCGGGCGCGTGGCTGCTGTCGAACGCCTATTCCGACACGCTGTTTCCCATGGGCATCGCTTCGCCATGCGGCTCGATTTTGTCGGCAGTCATCTGTGTTGTCGCGTTTACCGTGCTCAACCGGCGTGGGGCTTTTGACAAGTTGGCAGCGTAGAGGATCGTTTGCGTCGTACGACCTCGGCGCCCCTTCCCCGTCCATTGAAAGGAGCGGCGCCATGACCGACTCGCCAACTGAACATACCGAGGGTCTGCTCCGCATTGGCGAGGTGGCGCGCTTGTTTAACCTAAGCGTGGGCACGTTGCGCCATTACGAGCAGATGGGCTTGCTGGACCCGGCACACATCGATCCGGCGAGTGGGTACCGCTACTACGGATCGCGGCAGCTCTCCACTCTCAACACCATCAGCCACCTGCGTGTTCTCGACTTGCCGCTCGCGCTAATCCGTGAGTTTGTGACCACGCGCGACGTGAACCTTATGCAGCGGCAGCTGGCTCAGCAGCAGGAGCTCATCGAGCGCAAGCGCCGCGAGCTGGAGCGCGTGTCGCGCAAGATCGACAACCGGCTTGCCCTGCTTCACAATGCCCTGAACACCGAGCTCGATACCATTTGCGCAATCGATGCGCCCGAGCTTCGCTGCGCCGTATTGCGCGAACGCGTCAAGCCTACCGACGCCTATGCGCTGGAGTGGCAGATTCGTCAGCTGCAGAAGGGCCAGCACGAGACCTTTGTCTTTCTGGGCAACTTGGGCGTTGGGATTAGCGCCGAGCGCCTCGCCGCCGGCGACTTTGATGGCTACGACGAGGTCTTTTTGCTGCTCGATGACACCGATGATTACGTGGGCGACCTCGAGACGCGACCCGCCGCGCGCTGCCTGACCATTAGCTTTCGCGGCACGCACGGGCAAGCAACCCCACGCTATGAGCAGCTGCTCAGCTATATGCGCGAGCGCAACCTGACACCCGCCGGTCCCTCGCGCGAGATCGCCCTGATCGACGACATCATCAGCGACGACCCGGGGGCGTATGTGACGAGGATCGCGATACCGGTCCGCTAATCACTACCATTTATCGAGCAATTCCATCCATTTACCTTAATCCAAATTAGATTGTATTATGTAGCAAATAAAATGACAGCATATTGCCCCCCCATAGGCAGGAGACATTATGCCCAGAGTTCAATCACGTCGCTCGTTTCTTCTCGGCCTAGCCTCGATCATCGGCTTATCCGCGTCACGCCCAACAAGAGTATTCGCTGCCGACTCAAACTCATCCGTCGCTTTTACATCAGACCTAGCACAAGACTACGCGCTTTCCCTGTTGCCCATCGTCGACGGATCCGCGAACTTAGAGATCGAGCAAATCGTTCCCGTATGCCAACAAATCGGCCTTATCTGTGGCTATGAAATCAGTGTCACAAGGGAAGGAAGCCCTTACGGTTATTTAATACTTGACGCATCATATCCTGGGCTTCTGAAGGAGATAACCCTCGGCGATACCATTCTCCCGATTTCAGCTTCTCTATCAAACGCCATTTCAACTTATTCCGGCCAACAGGCCACAAACCCAACCGTACTAATTTCGTACAACGATATTGAATATGGAACTTTGGTGCCAGGAACTAGAGACTGTGTAACCAACTATAACAATATACGGTCTGTCCCAATTGTCACCGAAAAGGGTATAGCACCTCAAAGCAATAACCCAACTTCATGGGATGCAGTCATTATCAATGAAGATGACTTGATGTTGCATTTCCAAATAGACGATTTAAACGGAATACCGTTCCGAGGAGTCTCGGAATCATTAGTTGAAGCCCGCACTAATAAGTATGCATGCGTCGTTTCTGCCTTGTACGCTGTATCAATGCATTACGGTCTCACCAGTTCAAACGCTAATCAATTTAATCCCGATTATTATAAAGAAATATGGAACGTCACTGGCACAACAACGTATAAGACCAATGATCAGGGCGTCGAGTACGGAAGCACGATCATCCCAGATGGAATTGTTCCGTTTAAAAGTCTTGCCGCTCAAAAGGGTAGAGCACTTAATACTCAATTTTTCGGTTATCAGCCTCAATTCGCTCAGTACAGAGCAACTATCGATCAAGGGAATATCGGCTTGTATCATATGTGGATCAACAGCCGAAACAGTGAAGGATCCGTCGAGCTATCAGGTCATACAGTCACGGTAACTGGCTATTTTACTGGGCATAATGGAAGCTCTGGCATCGAACTGCAGTGGCTCGAAGTATTCGACGGATGGAACACTTATCCCCGAGCGATTAACTATGCAACGCCCAATATGGTCAAATTGAACGGAACAGTCTTTTGGTAGACCGGATGGCACCATCAAAATGCTATGGCACCACGGCCTTTGCCCTGGTTACGATATTGGTGATTTTCGCTATGTTTGCATCCGTTTCTTCATGCACAGATAGAGCCCGCTATAGCGGAGGAGATGATTACCTTGTCTTTGGAGCCGGCAGCGTTCATTCTATTGAGGGAACGGAACTCGTAATCCAAACAGACAACAGTCCCCGCTACACCGACGCTGGAAAGCAAACCCGGATTACATTCCCCTCATCTGGCCGAATCAAAGACAAGCTTTCCCAAATCAAAGTTGGGACAAGAGTTTCCTACTCACGCTTTGAGTCGGTAGACGCATCTGGATCATACGAGGGAAACGATATCGAAATTGAACAGGCAAACACTATAAGGAGATGTTGAGGAACTGAGCCTCTGCGCAGTTCCTCAACAAATCATTATGCCTCCGGGACCCTACCCGTCGCCAAAATCTGTTCAAGTGCCGCCTCATCCAACACGGGCACACCCAGCTGCTCGGCCTTGGTGAGCTTTGAGCCCGCTTTGGGGCCGGCGACCAGATAGCTCGTCTTCTTTGACACGCTGCCCGAAACCTTGGCGCCAAGCACCTTGAGTGCCGCGCCCGCCTCGTCGCGCGTGCGGTTGACGAGCGTGCCGGTGAGCACGAAGGTCAGACCCGCGAGTGGCTGTGCGTCGGCGAGCTCGCCCGCCACGCCAGCGTCGGCTGCGGCTTGCGCGTGCGCGGCGCCCAAGTCGACCTCGAGCGACAGGCCCGCCTGGCGCAGGCGCTCCAGCACGGCAAGGTTCTCGGGCACGGCCAGGAACTGCTTGACGCTCGCCGCAATCTTGGGACCGATGCCCTCGCACTCGGCGATATCCTCTTCGCTCGCCAAGATAAGCTTGTCAATCGACAGGAATCGCTCGGCGATGACCTCGCCCACGCTCTTGCCCACGTGGCGGATGCCCAGGGCAAACAGCACGCGACCGAGTGGCTGGCTCTTGGACTTGTTGAGCTCGGCAATGATTTTCTCGGCCGTCTTAAGGCCCACCGGAATGGGATCGCCCTTCTTGACGCCCTTTTTGCTGTTGGAGCTGGCATAGGTGCGCCCCGTGTCCAGTCCGGCGATGTCGTCGACCGTGAGCTGGTAGAAGTCCGCGACATCATGGATCAGTCCGGCGGCGATCATCTTGTCGACGATCTCGTCGCCCAGGCCGTCGACGTCCATGCAGCCGCGGCTCACCCAGTGGAGCAGGCGCTCCTTGAGCTGCGCGGGGCAGTCGATGGAGACGCAGCGGTAGGCAACCTCACCGTCCTCGTGGACCACGGGGCTGCCGCACACGGGGCAGACCTCGGGCATGTGCCAGTCAACCGAATCGGCCGGGCGCTTGTCGAGCACCGGCCCCACGACCTCGGGGATCACGTCACCCGCCTTGTGCACGATGATGGTGTCGCCCTCGCGCACGTTTTTGCGACGGATCTCGTCGATGTTGTGCAGCGTGGCGCGCGCGATGGTGGAGCCGGCAACCGTCACCGGGTCGAACTCGGCGACCGGCGTGAGCACACCGGTGCGGCCCACTTGGATGCGAATCTCGCGCAGGATGGTCTGCTTTTCCTCGGGCGGGAACTTAAAGGCAATGGCCCAGCGCGGCGCGCGGGCGGTAAAGCCCAGGTCGAGCTGCTGTTGGAAGCTATCGACCTTTACGACCACGCCGTCGATGTCGTAGTCCAGGTCACCGCGGTGCTCAAGCGCCTGGGCACAGAACTCGTGGACCTCGGCGGGCGTGGCGCAACGGGCAACGTTAGGGTTGACGCTAAAGCCAGCGTTGCGCAGCCAGTCGAGGAACTCGCGCTGGCTGTGGACGTGCAGCGGATCGGTATCGGCGATGGCATAGATAAAGGTGGCAAGATCGCGGCGTGCCGTGATCTTGGGGTCCTTTTGGCGCAGGCTGCCGGCGGCAGCGTTGCGCGGGTTGGCGAAGGGGTCGCGACCCTCGGCATCGGCCTCGTCGTTCAGACGAACAAAGCTGCCCTTAGGCATGTAGACCTCGCCGCGCACCTCAATGGTACGCTCGCGGTCGGCGCCCATGTGGGCGAGCGCCGGCTCGGACAGGTGCATGGGCACATCCTTGATGGTGCGCACGTTGAGCGACACATCCTCGCCCGTGGTGCCATCGCCACGTGTGGCCGCACGTACGAAGGTGCCGTTTTGGTAGGTAAGGGCCACGCCCAGACCGTCGATCTTAAGCTCGCAGGTATAGGTGACGCTGCCGGCACCGAGCGCATCCTCGGTGCGCTGGAGCCATGCGTCGAGTTCGTCCAGATCCATGGCATCGTCCATGGAATACATGCGTGCCATGTGCGTGACCGGCGTAAACTGCTCGCTCACGTAGCCGCCCACGCGCTGGGTATAGCTGTCGGGCGTCACCAGATCGGGATAGGCCGCCTCGATTTCCTGCAGCTCAACGAGCATTTTGTCGAAGGCGGCGTCCGTGATCTCGGGTGCGTCGAGCATGTAGTAGCGATAGGCGTGGTAGTCGAGCTCGTGGCGCAGCTCGGCCGCGCGCGCTGCCGCCTGGGCACGGGCATCGGTCGGCGCGGTGGCTTCCGCAGTCGTAGACGTTTCGGTATCGATGTCCACGCCGTCACCAAACAGACTCGATTGCTCCATAGCGGCACTCCTTCGCTCGATTTCAAACGGATACAAGAGTACCACCGGTCGCAACGGGGCCGAATAGCGGTCTCAAACCGCACCGAATCGGCAGCGGCCGGACCGGGGCGGACAGTTAGTTCAGATACGTATAAATCCTAGAGCTGGATCAGGCACGAACACCCCTGTTTCAACTAATTTGAGCTCCTCGAAACCATGTAAACGTCCCGCTCGCCCTCCCAAGCACCCATTCAAGCCCCATCTCAATCAAAAAATTGCTCAAAACGCATCCCAAGCTGCCCCAGATTTATACGTATCTGAACTAACTGTCCAGACCATTACGAACCAGGCCTCTTGTCAGCCCCAAGTGATCCGTTTTCCTCCGTCCCCAACGGATCAACAAGAAAAGAGGGGCTGTCCCACACTTGGCGGGACAGCCCCTCTGGCTTCGGCATATGCGAAACGGCTCGCTAGTAGCCCTGGCCGTAGCCTTGACCCTGGCCCTGCTGGCCTAACAGCTCCTCCAGGTACTGGCGCAGCTGCTCGTCGGTAATACCGCCATTGCCGGTGTCGGTCGAACTGTCGTCCTGCTGCTGGTTCTGCAGCTCTTCATCGGAACCCAGCTCGACGGTGACCTTCTTCTCTTCCTTGCCGCGCATAAGCGAGATCTCGACCTTCTCGCCCACCTCGTGGCTGCGCAGCGCGATGATCAGGCCATCGGCGCTCGTGATCTCGTCGTCGCCCAGCTTGGTGATGACGTCGCCCTCTTGGATGCCAGCCTTGGCGGCGGGACCGTCCTCAACGACGCTCGCCACGTACGCACCGCTATCGGTGCTCAGCTTGTTGGTGCGGGCGTTGAGCGCATTGACGCTCGAAAGCGTAGCGCCCATGTACGGATGCACCGGCGTCTTGCCGTCGATGATCTGGTCGGCAATGTTCTTGGCGTAGTTAACGGGAATGGCAAAGCCCACGCCCGAGCTGGAGCCCGAGTAGCTCTCGATGAGCGAGTTGATACCCACCAGCTCACCGTTGTCGTTGACGAGCGCGCCGCCGGAGTTGCCCGGGTTGATGGCGGCATCGGTCTGGATCATGTTGGCATAGATGGTATTGCCGCTGGTAGAGCTCATGGCCGTGGAGCGATACAGCGCCGACACGATTCCCGTGGAGACAGACTGCTCGTTGCCGAACGGCGAGCCGATCGCCATAACCCACTCGCCCACGTTGAGCTTGGAGGAATCACCGATCTCAATCGGCGTGAGCTTGGAGGCGTCGGCGTCCTTGAGCTTGATGACGGCCAGGTCGCTCGAAGCATCGTTGCCCACGAACTCGGCCTCGTAGGTGGTGCCGTCGTCCATGGTCACCACGTACTGGTCGTAACCATCGACCACGTGGTTGTTGGTGAGGATGTGGCCCTCGGTATCGAGCACCACGCCCGAACCGACACTGCCCGAGTTATCCGACCCGTCAGCAGACTGCGAAAGCGAGCCATTCTGGCTGCCGCTCGAAGTGGCAGTGATGGAAACAACGGAGGGCAGGGCCTTAGCAGAAACGGCCTCGGCCAGCGTGGTGTCCTCGGAGTCAATGGTGATCTTTTGCGTCGACGAACCCGAAGCACCCGCCGTCACGGCATTCTTGCCGCCACCGATATCAAGCGTGCCGCTCATAATGAGCGCAATGACCAGCAGGGCTCCGCAGGCACAGCCGGCAAGCGCCGTAATAAAGATCGGCAGCTTTTTGGTCTTGGTCTTGACCACCGTGTGCTTGTTCACGACCTGCTGGCCACCCAGCGGCTTGCCGGTCTGCGTGTCGTAGGCCTGCACGTAGGGAATGTTACTGCCGGCAGGCGTCGACTCCACCTGCACACGCGGCTGCTGCTGGGTCTCGCCGGCGTTGCCCGCATCCTGGGGACGCTGGGAATCGTACTCGCTCATGGCTGCGATCCTTTCGTCAAATAACCAAAGGCCCGCCAAACATGTGGCAGGCCATCATTGTTCACGTTGAGTTGTACCCCAAGCTGGGCAGTCCCGAGCACTAGATGCCAAGATTTCAGCTTTGCTTAAGTAATGACATGCTTATAAGCCAATTCGTTTTATGCCGTCATGTCTATTCGATATAACAGTCGATAGCAAAACTATATGTTGAATCGTTAATAAAGTCCGTAATCGTCGCACCCATGCCTGATCCGCACGTCCACTTATCTTTCTCCGCGTCGTATGGCGTTGGCCCCCACCCCGTTTCATATGATGCTTCGCTTTCCGTGAAGTTATTCATCACGTATTTATCCTTCTGCATGAGCGCGTACCAAGCGTTTGCATACATCACAAGCGGATCGGTTTGGACTATCGAGTACTTTCCGGAACGAATCTCAATTTCTGTTTTATCGTTAAAATAAGCGACCGTGAGGTCAATCTTGGCAAGCAGCGGCAACGTTTCATCTGATTCCCTCTGGATTGTTATGACATCACCGGCCATAGCGTCCGCAGACACAATTTCGCTCTCTGGCGTGAAAATAGTCTCTCTGCTTCTTGTTCGCGTTTTTTCATTGCCATTTTCATCTCTGACCACCGTGTCGACCACGAGCGTCAATCGCTTCCGAGCGTCCGGCAACTCCACGGCTTCTGCCATCCCAGCTCGCATCAAAATAGGAGCCCCTGCCATCAGACCTAAAAACTGCTTTCTATCAATCATTCTTCATTCCCCTTGTCTACTTTATTTGACTTTCTCAGCTGAATGGGGATACAGAACAGTCCCGTCAAGTTCCTTATCTTCCACAAATACTAGAATCCATTTATCACCTGCTTTCAACCCTGAGACATATCCGGAACTTGACTTACGGCGCATATCGATTTTCTTACGGCAACCACTTGGCATAAGCGCCTCAAATTGCCCGTTATGAATATCCGACAGCGTCTGTACTTCAACTGAAATATGTTCGTCATCTTTTCCACCAACGACCGAGGGGCTCGGTTGATAGGCCGCGACAACCAATATCCCAAGAAATGCGCAAAGAAGCCCCAGCGTTTTACGTATGCGTTTTCTATCATCTTCGCCGTCACTCTCCACAATACGTCCCTTCATGCGATATATAAATCGTTGTGTCATATGGAAGAAAACGCAGCTGATTGAACCAACCGTCCCAGACAACAAGCATATATTTCTTATCATTTGAATATGTATTATGCATAGCCACATATCCCGCAACAGCCATCGCATGAGCGTCATGGCTTGACCTGAGAGTCCCAGAAAAAATACTGAGATTTCCAGAATCTGCAGTTGCCCTGAAAGAATCCCAAGATGGATACCAAGCAAATGATGTCTCAAGCCTTTTCCCGCGCCTAGCACAGAACTCCTTAATAGCCGGGGCAGCATTTGGAGATGGAGTCCTTCCTTGGGTAAAGTAAAGGCCCGTAGCTTGATCGAATGACTTATTTGGATCGCCGGATGTTCCCGATAACTGCCAAAGCTCATGATATAAGTCTGGCAATTTGAGCCGGTTTAGCGTTACATAATGGCTGCTTACCGCAAACATTGCAGACACATCGCAAGCATAGGTCCCCGTTTCTTTAATAACCTCTGATTGTGTAGGCGTTATCATCCCTGAAATTGTTTTACTTGCGTCAATGACATATCCTTGCTTATACAGGTCTTTGGGCGATACGAAAACATCCTCGAACCTGCCTGGAGATCCGCTGCGGCTATTTCCCACAGAAAACACCGCTGTTGACCGGCATCCCTTCTCATCTAAAACAACGTTATTATCCAGATCTGCAATACCAAAAGACAGCTCGTCAAATTTCAAAGCAACGATGTCATCTTGGGATGCGAGAAGAGCTATTTCATCGCTTGTATTCTCAATGGGCATAGGGGCGTTCGGAGCCAAGCAGTATTCGCTGATCCACCAAGATCGCTCTGAATCAAATACGACGTAGCCATAGTTAACGTCATCCCGCTTCGCGCGAACGATATACCCGATTGATTCCCCATCGGAATTCACCATTTTTACTGGGTCACAAGCGGTCACCGGCTCATCCGATACGTCATCAAAGAAAGCTTGCGCTTGCTCCACAGCTATTTGCGGTGTGACACGAACCAAGTCGTCGTCTCCAAAAACCAACCTTGGAGACATCAGGGCGGCAAGCAATACTATGAATCCGACAATCACCTTTCTCGAATAACGCATTTCTTCCTCCATCCGTGCAGTAGGGAGATACGGTAACTAAATGATATTCGTGAGATAGTGTTATACGTTTGATATTGTTTTTACTGACCCACTTTAAATCGGTGAAAGGTCTTCTTCTCGCCCTAAACGAGAAAAGGGTACTGGAGAAATCTCCGGTACCCTCACATTCCTCTATTTACTTGCTAGTCCTTAAACAGATAGCCCACGCCACGGACGGTGGTGATGTGCGCCGCGATCTGCGGGCCCACCTTGGAGCGAATACGACGAATGTGCACGTCGACGGTACGCGTGCCGCCACAGTACTCAAAGCCCCACACGCGGTGCAGCAGCACTTCGCGGCTGTAGGCGCGGTTGGGATGCGTCGCCAAAAAGCTCAGCAGCGAGTACTCCATCAGCGTCAGATCGATGGGCTCATCGTCGAGCGTCACCTGGTAGGTAGCCAAGTTGATCTCGAGGTTATCGATGTTGAGCACGTCATCGGCGGTGACGGTCTCCTCCTCGCCCATCAGGCGCTGCGCACGAGCCTTGAGCTCGTTGGGCGTCGCCGTGGGGCATACGAAGTCGGCATGCGCGTGATTCGGCAGGCGCAGGGTACCGAGCGCCTCGTCGTCGACAATCACCAGCATGGGAACGCCGCCGCGATCGTCGAGCCACTTGGCAATCTGATCGATACGGTCGCTGCGGATACCGTCGGAATCGAGGATCAGCAGGTCAAAGTCGTGCGCCGCAGTCGGCGAATCGGGGGTGGCCAGGCTCACCTCGACACCCAGGGTGGTCGTCAGGCTGCGGGCAAACTCGTGGAAGCGCGTCGTGCGCGCCATGAACAGGGCACTCTTTTCGGACATATCGGCCTCCAAAGAAATGAGCTCAATCGTACTGGGACAAGCCAGCGCGATTAGGAGTTCGCCAGGTAGTGCTTGATCTCCCACTGGGTGATCGTGGACTCGAACTTATGCCACTCGTCGCGCTTCTTTTTGAGGAAGAAGCTGTGAATGTGCTCGCCGAGGGCATCCTTCATAAACTGCGAGTCCTCAAACACGTCAAGCGCCTCTTTGAGCGAGCGCGGCAGCGGCGCGTAGCCGGCCTCGAGCATCTGACGGTCGGTGAGCTTGAGCGTCTCGGCCGTGGCCTCGGGCGGAAGCTCCAGCTTGCGCTCGATGCCGTCGAGACCAGCCGCCAGCGTAACGGTGTTGACCAGGTACGGGTTGGCCATGGGGTCGGGGCTACGGAGTTCAATACGCGTGGACAGCTGCTTGCCGGGCTTGTAGACCGGGATGCGGACCATGCTCGCGCGGTTGCGCAGGCCCCACGTGGCGTACTGCGGCACGGAGTCGCCACCGGTGGTGATGCGCTTGTACGAGTTGACGGTGGGGTTAGTGATGGCGCTGATCTCGCGCGCGTGCGCAAGGATACCGGCCATGTAGTGCTTGGCGACGTCGGAGAGATGGTACTTATCGTCGTCCTCGCCCCAAAAGACGTTGTTGCCGTCGTGGTCGAACAGCGACTGGTGCAGGAACATGGCACTGCCGTCCTCGCCCGCCAGCGGCTTGGGCATAAAGGAGGCGTGGCAGCCGCTCTCGTAGGCCTGCTGCTTAATGATGAGCTTGGCCGTGGTGATGGCGTCGGACATGCTCAGGGCCTCGGCGTGACGCAGGCTCATGCCGTGCTGCGAGCGGCCGGCGGCATGGAAGGTGTACTCCACGGGCACGGACATCTTCTCGAGCGTGAGGACCGTGTTGCGACGCAGGTCGCGAGCGGCATCGCTCACCGAAAGATCGAAGTAGCCCACATTGTCGAGCGGCTCAGGGGTATGCTCGTCGGGGAAGTAGTAATACTCCAGCTCGGCGCCCACGTTGAGCAGATAGCCAGCCTTCTCGGCCTTGCGGAACATGCGGCGCAGGGCATCGCGCGGGTCGCCGGCAAACGGCTTGCGATCGGGAGTGCACACGTCGCAGAACACACGGGCGACGCCGTTGTGGCTCGGGCGCCACGGCAGAATCTGGAAGGTCGAAGCATCGGGAAACGCCAGCATGTCGGCTTCCTCGGGCGTAGCAAAGCCCTCGATGGCGGAGCCGTCAAAGCCAATACCCTCCTCAAAAGCGACCTCGAGGTCCTCGGGGCTAATGGCAAAGTTCTTGAGGCGGCCGAGAATGTCGACAAACCACAGACGCACAAAGCGGATGTCGCGCTGCTCTACGGAGCGGAGTACGTAATCGATGTTCTGCTGGTTCATGTCGCTCCCCTTTCTTTCGGGCGGGTTTCGACTGGTCTATATCGCAGATACTATCGCAGAAAAATGTTTCCGCAGGGTTAAAGCGTATCAAGCGCTCAAAAAACGTGCGCGAACAGGCAGTTGCGAACGAGCGGCTAGCGTTCAGATTCGGAGACAATTTGTCTACAGGCTCGTTCCAGCGTGGGGAACTCCATCGTCACCGCATCCCAAACAACCGAGCGGTCGACATTGCCGTAATCATGCGCAAGATAATTTCTCATGCCGACAATTCCACGCCATTCGATTTCGGGATGAAGCCGCTGCGAGCGTTCCGACAATTTGCCCGCTTCTTCCGTCACCCTAAGCGCACACATCAAAAGGGAGTCCGCCAACGCCCTCGTCCGTACGTCATTCGCATGCAGAAACTGGTCCTCGGTGATATCAAAAGCCTTGATGCGCTCGTTCGTTTCGGAGATGGCCTCCAAAACCTCTTGGGCGCGGAGACCGTCTGACTTACGCGCGATCATAAAGGATCACTCCTTCGCGCTCGATTACCGCGGCAAGATCGTCGTCGAGATGGTCGCTCGAGACGAGATCAACCTGCCTCCCGGTTTCTTTGCGCACCGCCTCGCCAAATGCCGACAGCGCGAAAAGACCAAAGCCCTGCTCGCGATCGACTTCGAGACGCAAGTCAATATCACTATCGACATGCGCCTCGCCCCGGGCATACGAACCAAAAAGAATCACGGTTTTGATGGCGGGAATCGAGCTGGCCGCCTCGCAGACGGCGGACTCAATCTGGGCAGTATCCAAAATGCCCGCCGCGGCGCTTTCGCTCGCAGAGCTTTTACCAAGTGAAGGAACAAACGGCAGCGAACGCTCGCGCAGCATCTGTCTCATAAACATATTGACCGCAACAGACGAAGTCATGCCAAGTTCTTCGCACAGCTCGGCAAATGAGTCTTTAATTGACGAGTCCACTCGCACACTCAGCACAGACGCAGCCATGGATACCTCCTGTATGACATTGTCTATATATTATCACACAGACTAGCGCGAGGTCGAGGCGCGGTGTTCGATGTGGCCGGGGATCTCGATGCGTTTGGGCGCCAGCTTTGCGGCCTCGCCCACGGTGGTGGTAACGACGTCGATGCGCTCGGACAGGCGCTCGACCACGCGCTCGGCAATGGTGAGGGTATCCTGCGCGGCCGTGGTGACGCCGCCAAAGAGCACATGGTTCCAAGGGTAGTCGTCAAACGTCGCGATCTTGAGCCCCGCCGGCAGCGAGGGACCAAGCTGCGCCAGCGCCTCGGTCAGACGCAGGAAAACTAGGCCGTTGACGGCAATGAGGCCGAGCTTTTTGCCTGCATAGCCGCGGATGGTCTCGTCCAAGCGACCAACGCCCGTGGCACCGCCATCGGCCAAGGTGACAACCTCGCCGGCAAGGCCGCGTCGCGACAGCTCGTCGGTAAAGGCCTCGGCGCGCTCGCGACGCACGGGGCTGTCGTCGCTCGCCTCGGTGAGCAGGCACAGGCGCTCGCTGCCAGCGGCGGTCAAGGCGTCTACCAGGCCGGCGACCAGCTCACGGTTGTTAGATGTCACCAGATCGACACCGCCGTCGGCAACGTCGCGGTCGAGCAGCACAACGGGCAGGCGCCCCGCGGCCGCGGCGATCGCCTTGTCGTTGCCTCCGCAGGTGTTGACGACCAGGCCGTCCACGCCGGCATCGATAAGTCTGGTGAGCGACTCGGCCTCCTTGGCGGGATCGTTGCCGCTAATGGCCGTCATGAGCGAGCAGCCGCGCGCGGCGGCACTGGCGGAAAGGCCCTCGAGCATGGCGCTCGAGAACGGGTTGGCGATGTCGGCCAGGATCACACCGATGAGGTTGGTGCGCGAGCTGCGCAGATTGCGCGCGGCAGCACGTGGGCGATAGCCGGTGCGCTCGATAACCGCCGCGATGCGAGCGCGGGTTTCCTCGGTCATCTGCCCGGGGCGGTTGTTGAGATAGCGCGAGACCGTGGCCGGGCTCACGCCCGCCTCGGCGGCAATGTCCTTGATTCTCATCTGCGCCATGGCGCACCCCGTTTCCCCATTGTCGGCAGCCTGAGCCATTTTAGGCATTTTTTTAAAAATCTCGCTTGCAAAACGCTGTAGGTGAGCAGCGTCGTTTTTTGCGTCTCGAGCAGATGCGATGATGGGCTAGATAGACGAGTCTTTAGGCAGCTCAAAATAGTCGGGATGCAAGGCGATAACCGGGCCCTGCTCCTCGGGCATCAGGTGCAAGTGCGTCTCTGCCAGATAGCTCGCCGCATCGGTATCGCCCCTCTTAATTGCCTCGAGAATCCGGCGATGCTGCCGACGAATCGGCTCCCAATCCAGGTCCTGCGACACCATACGCAACCAGTTGTATCGCTCAAAATGTGTGTTGACGCTCTTCATCCAATCCCACAACATGTGACGGCCGGCAATCTCAAAACACGTCTCATGGAACAGGTTGTCCAGATCGAAAAAGCGACGCGTTTCGCTATGGTCGAGCGACTCGGACTCGGCAAGAATCTGCTCGAGCCGCTGCTTTTGCTCGGGCGTAGCAGCCGAACAGCATTTAATAAGCACGCTTCTCTCGAGCTTCTCGCGCAAGAAACAGGCGTTCTCGGCGCGCTCCATGCTGATTTTTGAGACATAGGTGCCGCTTTTGGGACGCGTTTCCACCAGCTCCTGCTCACGCAGGCGCACAAAGGACTCGCGAATGGGCGTGCGCCCGATTCCCGTCTCCTTTTCCAGACCAATCGCCGAAAGGCGCGTGCCGGGCTTGAGCTCGGCATAGATAATCTTGGAGCGTAATGCGTTGTATGCCTGATCTTGCAGGCTCTGATAATGCTGGTGCTGTTCCATAAAGCCCTCGGATAAACCCTCGGTTAGTCGAATACCACCATGCAATACTATCGCATCGACACGCCCCAGCTCCCAATCAGTCTTTTTGGGACGGGGCTCTTTTAGCTACCCTGGCCCGCAGATCGGCCCCCTTGCCACAAAAGTGGCCCATCTACTACGTTAACACGGACAGCCTCGGCCATACCGAAAACCGTGAAAACAAAACCGCAGGTAGGCAGCTTGTCGATTTTCGAAAAAGCCGGCTATGGTTGACCTCTGCGGCTTAAACGTAGTAGATAGGCCCTATTCGTGGCACAGCACCACTCCATCCCAAATTGGCACCCCGAGCCCTCGTGAGTTGCCAACAAGCTGTTCGACCAGCGCTTTATCCGCGCGGCATTTGGAAAATAGCACCACCGCAAAACCCGCGAGTAGCGCTTACTTTGCTATATCTCACTATATTTTGCTATATCTTGCTATACTTTGCTATATCTTGCTATATCTTGAGCAAAGGTGGCTCACATGCAAACAAACCCTTTTAAGCCCACAGCAGGTAAAACACCTCCCACGATTATCGGCCGCGAAGATGTACTTGAAGAATTCAGTGAAGGCCTCACCAACGGGCCTGGTGCCCCTGGGCGCCTAATGCGCATAGCCGGCGTCCGTGGAACGGGCAAGACGGTCCTCCTTGACGAGTGCTCACGTTTGGCGCAAAGCCGTGGCTGGACGGTCATAAAAGAGGTCGCAACCGAGGGACTTTGCCAGCGCATTCTCGAACAGCTGCAGCCCAAATTCCAGGCCAAACACGCCAGATTTGAGCCCACCGTAGCTGGCATATCCATCGGCAGCATAGATATTGAGCGAATCGGCCCATCGCTACGCGACGCCATGAGACAGACAATATCCAAGAATGGAAATGGCCTGCTCATCACTCTCGACGAGGTTCAAGACGCAGAGCTCGATGAGGTCCGAACGCTCTCCATTGCGATTCAGCAGGTTATCGGCGAAGACCTTGATATCGCCTTTGTTTTTGCTGGGCTGCCTTCGATGATTGAAAGCATCATCAACGGAAAGACACTTACGTTTTTGCGTCGTGCCCTCCCCTTTGATCTGAAGGCTGTGGCAGTAACCGAAGTGTCGTACTCCCTCGAGGAAACCATTGAAGCGTCTGGCATGGAGTTGCAGCCAGGTATTGCCGGCCAACTTGCCGAGGCAACGCAAGGCTATCCTTTCATGATCCAACTCGTTGGATACTACGCATGGCAGCTAGCAAGACGTGCACATACAGCGATTATTGGAGAAGAAGAAGCCGAGCGTGGCATTGCAACGGCACGCGAACGCTTCTGCGCCATGGTGATTGAGCCCGCGCTGCAGCGCATTCCGCCCACGTGCATCGCTTATCTGCTGAGCATGGCGTCTTTGGGGCAGACGAGCTCGACCAGCATGGTTGCCGATGCCCTAAACAAAACGCCTCAACAGGTGAGCTCCGTCCGCAGCCGCCTGTTAAGAGAATCGATTATCGAGGCTCCTTCGTACGGCAAGGTCTCATTTGCCATCCCCTACATGCGCGACTACCTCTACGAGCACAAAGCCGAACTGGAAGTTGAACTGTAGAAACGGCAACTGCCCTGCAAGACGAAAACCGTTTTCGTACGGATTTAAAGCAGACGTAAACGGTTTTCGTCTGCTTTACGTTCGGAAATAAGACGCAAATTGCACTTTCGTATGGTTTTACGCCAAACGCAACACGCTTTCGTCCGGCTATGCGTCCCCAATCTAGACGAAAAGAGCCCCGAGCTCGTATGAACTCGGGGCTCTTTGCGCCACGCATCTATGAGAGGAGAAATTCGATGCGTACGTGCGCTACTCCATGAAGCCGCCCTGGGATGGCGGCAACCTCGTCGTTGCCCGTCTGATGGGTGTGCTCAAGGCATCCGTTCCCCTCTTTATCGACGTAACGGGCAAAAAAGGCTCGTCGAGGAGACCATCCGCACCCACCGTGGCGTGGCCGATGCCATCGCCGCGCGCAACCCCACCGCAGCGCACGACGCGATGTATTTGCACCTGGTGTATAACCGCAACATGATTGCGGAGGGAGCAGAAGCAAAAGGCATTTAGGGCCCGACAATAATCTTTCTTTGGCAAAACGCAGGCGGCGGCTGCCCAACACACAGGGCAGCCGCCGCTTTTTGCAATCGATTGGTGCAAAGGGGTTGACTAGAGCTCGCAGGCAACCTTGTAGCCATCGCCAATGGCGTCGCGGATATTGCCGCACTTGTTGGCGTCGCCCAGCACGTGGACAGCAACGCCAGCGGCGGCAAGGTCGTCGGCCAACTTGGTGTTGGGACGATAGCCCATGGCAAGCACCAGCGTATCGGCATCGGCGATGGTGTGGACCTCGCCATCCTTCTCGTAGCTGATGGCATCCTCGGTAATCTCGGTCACCTTGGCCTCGGTCAGCACGTGGACGCCCTTGGAGAGCATGCGCGTGATGAGCACCGCGCGACCGGCGCCGCCCTCGTTGGCGGCGAGCGTCTTGGTCATCTCGATAACAGTGACATCGCGATTGGCCGGCGACAGGTCGTTGACCAACGGGGCCAGGTAATCGGCCGTCTCGCAACCGACGGTGCCGCCGCCCACGATGACGATCTTCTTGCCCGGGAAAGCCTTGCCGCCCAGCAGGTCGTCAGCTGTCATAACCTGCTTAAAGCCCTGCATGAAGGCCGGAGCGACGGGCTCGGCGCCATAAGCCAGGACGACCTCATAGCCGGCATAGTCGCGCTGAATGTCCTCGGCAGTAAGCTCGGTGCCAAATATGCACTTCACGCCCGCCTCGGCCAGACGACGGTACTGATACTTGATCACGCGGGTGAGTTCCTGCTTTGCCGGCGGAACGGCCGCGATACGCATCTCGCCGCCCGGCTCATCCTGCCTATCCACGAGCACCACGTTGTGGCCGCGCTTGGCGGCAATGTAGGCTGCCTCCATGCCCGCAGGACCAGCACCCACAACCAGTACGTTCTTGGCCTCGGCGGCAGGCTCGTAACCGGCCTCGTCGCGCTCAACATCGGGGTTGACGGTGCAGGAGATGCGCTTGCCAAACATAATGCCGTTCAGGCAGCGCAGGCAGCCAATGCAGGGGCGGATGTCGTCGGCGTTGCCGGCAGCGGCCTTGTTGCAGAACTCGGCATCGCACAGATTGGCGCGGCCCATCATGCAGATGTCGGCAGCGCCGTCCTCGATCAGCTCCTCGGCGATCCAGGCCTCGTTGATGCGGCCGACGGTGGCGACGGGAATGTTGACGTGCTTTTTAATCTCGCGCGAGCAGGCGGCGTGCGAGGCCTGCTGGGTACCGGCAGCGGGAATCGCGGAGCCGCGCTTGATGGTGGTACCGCCCGACACATGGATCATGTCGACACCGGCCTTCTCCAGACGACGCGAGACGTAGATCATGTCGTTGAGGGTCAGGCCGCCATCGGTGTACTCATCGCCCGAAATACGGACGTCGATGATGAAGTCCTTGCCGCAGCGCTCGCGAATCTCGGCGATGACCTCGAGCAAGAAGCGCATGCGGGCGTCGAGCGAGCCGCCGTACTCGTCGGTGCGTTTGTTGTAGAGCGGAGTCAAAAAGCCGCCGAGCATACCGTGGGCGTGCGCCGCATGGACCTCGACGCCATCGACACCGGCCTTCTGCATACGCACGGCAGCGTCGCCAAACTGATGCGTGAGCTCGTGAATCTCATCGACCGTGATGGGGCGCGGCGCCTCGCGGGCATAGGACGGGCCCACAAAGGACGGAGCGATCAGGCGCGGCGTGCCCGGAATGTTAAAGGCCATGTAGGCGGGGTGGAAGAGCTGCGGCATGATCTTGCAGCCGTACTCGTGGACGGCTGCGGCGAGCTTTTCCCAGCCGGGGATAAACGTGTCGTCGTAGCAGCACATGTCACCCGGCAGATAGGTATAGGTGGGCTCGACCGTCACGACCTCGGTAATGATGAGGCCCACGCCGCCCTTGGCGCGGGCACGGTAATGATCGACCAAGTCGTCGGTCACATAGCCGTGATCGGCCAGGTTGGTGGACACCGGCGGCATAAAGACGCGGTTCTTGACCTCGGTCGTACCGACCTTGATCGGGCTAAAGAGCATCGGGTAGGCGGATGACTCCATACAGGCTTCCTTTCGTTTGAGCCGCTCGGCGGCAGTTGCTAACGTACCTATCGTATCAGTATCCGCCGCATTCGCACTCGCTCGCACTCCCCACCTTCAATCCCGACCCTCACAAAAAAGTTGCGGTGGAATACGGAGTAGATAAGACTTTTGACAGGCAAAACAGTCCGTATTCCACCGCAACTGATGGGCGGAGTGGAATTGAGGGCTCAGATAGTCAGTCATGCCCTCATCCGCCACTCCCTCACCTACAGTGCGCCGTCCAGCATAAGGTTCACCTTGAGCACGTTGACCGTGGGCTCGCCGAAGACGCCGAGGAAACGGCCCTTGGTGCACTGGGCGATGATCTCGCGCACCTCGCCTTCGCTCTTGCCCGTGGCCTTCGCCAGGCGCGGGACCTGGTACTCGGCGGCATCGGGGGAGATCTCCGGGTCGAGGCCTGAGCCGGAACACGTCACCAGGTCGACGGGCACAGCGTCCATATCGGCATCGGGGTTGGAGGCGCGAATCTTCTCGACGCGCGCGTCCACAAGCTGCCGGTACTCCTCACTCGCCGGGGACAAATTGGACGGGGTGCCGTAGGCCATGAGCCCACCGTCCTCCCCCTCGACGATAGTCACGTTCTGGATGCGGCCCCACATGTGGTCCTCATCCTCGAAGTTCTGGCCGATCAGCTCGGAGCCCACGATCTTGTCGTCGACCGTAATGAGCGATCCGTTCGCCTGGTACGGGAACGCAACCTGGGCGATGCCGGTCACGACGAGCGTATAGCCCAGGCCGCAGACAACGGTAAACAGCGCGAACACGCCCAGTGCGCGCGATGCAACACCTTTGAACATACAAACCTCCACTTACATAATGCCGCAGAACGCGAGCAGCATGTCGATGAGCTTGATGAATACGAACGGGGCAACGATGCCGCCCAGACCCCACACGAGCAGGTTGTGGGTCAGCAGCTGTCCGGACGGGACCTCGCGGTACTTAACGCCCTTCAGCGCGGCCGGGATCAGCGCGACGATAACGAGCGCGTTATAGATGATGGCCGAAAGAACCGCGGACAGCGGGCTTGCCAGACCAAGGATGTTGAGCGCGCCAAGGCCCGGGTAGATCGGCGAGAACAGGGCCGGGATGATAGCGAAGTACTTCGCCATGTCGTTGGCCACCGAGAAGGTCGTGAGCGAACCGCGGGTCATGAGCAGCTGCTTGCCGATACGCACGACCTCGATGAGCTTGGTGGGGCTGGAGTCGAGGTCGACCATGTTGCCGGCCTCCTTGGCAGCCTGGGTGCCCGTGTTCATGGCCACGGCGACGTCGGCCTGGGCCAGAGCGGGCGCGTCGTTGGTGCCGTCACCGGTCATGGCGACCAGGTGCCCCTCACGCTGGAACTCGCGGATCTTCTCGAGCTTGCCTTCAGGGGTGGCCTCGGCCAGGAAGTCGTCAACGCCGGCCTCGGCGGCGATTGCCGCGGCGGTGAGCGGGTTGTCGCCCGTCACCATGATGGTCTTGATGCCCATCTTGCGCAGGTCGGCGAACTTCTCCTTAACGCCGGACTTGATGATGTCCTTGAGGTACACAACGCCCAGCACGCGACAGTTCTTGGTCACGACCAACGGGGTGCCGCCGGCCTTGGCGATGCGCTCGACGGCCTCGTCGCACTCCTGGGAGAACACGCCGCCAGCTGCCTCCACATAGGTGCGCACGGAATCGGCAGCGCCCTTGCGGATCTCATTGCCCTCGTAGTTCACACCGGACATGCGCGTTGCCGCGGTGAAGGGGATGAACTCCATACCCTTATCCTCGAGCGTGCGACCGCGCAGACCGAACTGCTCCTTGGCGAGCACGACGATGGAACGACCCTCGGGGGTCTCGTCGGCCAGCGAGGAAAGCTGGGCGGCATCGGCCAGCTCCGCGGGATCGACGCCATCGACCGGGATGAACTCGGCGGCTTGGCGGTTACCCAGGGTGATGGTGCCGGTCTTGTCGAGCATGAGGATGTCGACGTCGCCGGCGGCCTCGATGGCGCGGCCGGACATGGCCAGCACGTTGGCCTCGTTCAGACGGCTCATGCCGGCGATGCCGATGGCGGAAAGAAGGGCGCCGATGGTAGTGGGAGCCAGGCACACGAGCAGTGCCACGAGCGTGGTCACGGCCGTGGGGTTGACCATGTCGTTAAGACCGGCCGAGAAGCAGGAGTAACAATACAGGGCCAGCGTGACCAGGATAAAGACGATGGAGAGGGCCACCAGGAAGATCTCCAGAGCGATCTCGTTAGGGGTCTTCTTGCGCGCGGCACCCTCGACCATCGCGATCATCTTGTCCAGGAAGCTCTGGCCGGGCTCACTGGAGATCTTGACGATGATCCAATCGGACAGCACCGTGGTACCGCCGGTAACGGCAGAGCGGTCGCCGCCGGCCTCGCGGACCACGGGGGCGGACTCGCCGGTGATGGCGGACTCGTCAACGGAAGCAGCGCCCTCGATGACGTCGCCATCGCCGGGAATCTGCTCGCCGGCGCGTACGATCACCAGGTCGCCGCGCGTAAGCTCGGTGCCGGGAACGACGGTGAAGTGTTCCTTGTCCTTAACGGACTCGATGCGATGGGCCTCGACATCCTTCTTGGCCGCACGCAGGGAATCGGCCTGAGCCTTACCGCGGCCCTCGGCAAGCGCCTCGGCGAAGTTCGAGAACAGGTCGGTGAGCCACAGGATGACCGCGATGGCGACCACATAGTAGGTGGGCACACCCGCGTCCTGCACACCGAAGATGGAAGCGACGGCCAGGACGGAGGTCATGACGGCGGAAAGCCACACCAGGAACATGACCGGGTTTTGAATCTGGACGCGAGGATCCAGTTTGGCAAACGAGTCGCGGACCGCGCGGCCCATCATGTCTTTTTGCATAGCCATAAATCTGCGCCCTCCTTTACGCAATCATCTGGAAGAACTCGGCAACGGGGCCAAGCGCCAGAGCCGGGAAGAAACTCAGGGCACCGATCAGCAGAACGATGAACACGAGCAGGAATACGAACATGCCGTTGGTGGTAGACAGGGTACCGGCGCTCTCGGCGACCTTACCCTTCTTGGCCAGCGAGCCGGCGATAGCCAGCGTACCGATGATGGGCATGAAGCGGGCGAACAGCATCTCGAGGCCGAGCATGACGTTGATCCAGGGAATGTTGCAGTTCATGCCTGCAAACGCCGATCCGTTGTTGCCGCCGCATGAGGTGAAGGCATACAGCGCCTCGGAGAAGCCGTGCGCGCCACCATTGTTGAGCTGGTCGGCAAGACCGGGCACCATGCAGGCGATGGCCGAGCACACCAGAATGGCAAACGGAGTGGCGAGACACAGAACCACCGCCCAGCGCATCTCGGTCGGCTCGATCTTCTTGCCCAGGAACTCGGGCGTGCGGCCAACCATAAGGCTGGCGATAAACACCGTGAGGATGGCGAAGCCGATCATGCCGTACAGGCCGCAGCCCACGCCGCCGAACACCACCTCGCCCAGTGCTATCTGGAGCATCTGGACAAACCCGCCGAGCGGGGTGTAGGAGTCGTGCATGGAGTTGACCGAGCCGTTGGAAGCAGCCGTCGTGAAAGCGGACCAGGTGGAAGAGGAGGCGATGCCAAAGCGGCTCTCCTTGCCCTCCATGTTGCCGCCCGCCTGGCCATCGGTCATCTCGATGTTGACCGCGCCGCCATCTGCCAGCTGCGGCGTACCCATATGCTCGTTAACGGCGATGATGCCGGTAAAGACCACGAGCAGGATAAGCATCGCCGCGAAGATGGCCTTGCCCTGCCTGGCATTCTTGACACCGATGCCGAAGGTGAAGCAGCAGGCGACCGGAATCAGCAGCAGGCTGGTCATCTCGATGATGTTGGTGAAGGCACTGGGGTTCTCATACGGATGGGCGGAGTTCACGCCGAAGAAGCCGCCGCCGTTGGTGCCGGACTGCTTGATGGCGACCTGAGGAGCCGCGGGACCCTGGGGCAGGAACTGCTCGGTGACCACGCGCGCGCCCTCGACAACCTTGCCGTCGACCTTGACCGTGTCGCCCTCGATCTGGGCGCCGTCGATGACGCTCCAGCCGCCGTCTGCATTAGGCTGGACAGCGACGGGCTCTACGAGCTCAGCCTTCTGAGCCGGCCGGAAGTTGGAGATGACGCCACCAGCAGCCAGGCAGATGCCGAACACGAGGTTCAGCGGGATGAGCACATACAGGACGGTGCGGGTGAGGTCGACCCAGAAGGAACCCAGACCCTGATCCTTGACCTGACGGAAGCCGCGGATCAGCGCGAACATGACCGCGATACCGGTGCCAGCGGACAAGAAGTTTTGCACGGTGAGGCCCATGAACTGCACAAGATAGGACAGGGTGGTCTCACCGGAGTAGGACTGCCAGTTGGTGTTGGTTATGAAGGAAGCAGCCGTATTGAACGACAGGTCCCATGGCACACCCGGCAGGTGCTGGGGATTGCCTGGCAAGAAGGACTGAAGCGCCTGGAGTGCCACAAGAGCCACGAGGCCGATCCCCGAAAAGACCAGCACGCTCGCCAGATAGCGCCTACACCCCATCTGCTCTGCCGCGTCGATGCGAAGCAGACGATAGACGCCACGCTCCACAGGAGCAATCACAGGCGACAGAAACGTATGCTCACCATCCATGATATGGGCCATGAACCGACCGAGCGGAACGGCCAGGACGACGAGCACGGCAAAGTACAAGATGTACTGAATCGAAGCGCCCATAGTTTACGAATCACTCCTCATCAGAATGTAGATGTAATAGATAAGGAGTCCAATGCAGACGACTCCGATGATGGGAATGAGGATGTTCATTCACCGCCCCTTTCACGCGCGGTCCGATGCCTCGGACGCCTGCTCTCGCAAGCGCCTGGGGACAGTAAACGCTTCTAGGGATTAAAGAGGCGTGAGGGCTGGGGCTCACGACCTTAAGATGCCGTAAAGATGCAGGTAGAAAGCACTATTGCTGCTGCAGTGCGCCTATACTCGACCTCGCGAGCATACAGTGGCGTCCTCACCGCGTATGCACGCATGGACAACACTTCAGAAAGGTTACGCTATGCAGCGCGACGCATCGGACACTCGCGTCAATCCAGACCTCATCCTCAAGGCAATTGAGAAAGACGAGGTCGCCGATGACGCTCGAACCAGCCGGGGACACCTCAAGATTTTCTTTGGCTACGCTGCTGGCACGGGCAAAACCTATGCAATGCTTCAAGCCGCCCGCGCCGCCAAGCGGCGAGGTGTCGACGTCGTCGCGGGATACATCGAGCCGCACGAACGTCCGGCAACTGCCCATCTTGCACAAGGGCTTGAGAACGTGCCCTATAAACTCATCGAGTACAACGGCATTACGCTCAACGAGTTCGATCTAGATGCGGCTATCGAACGCGCCCCTCAGCTCATCCTCGTCGACGAGCTCGCCCATACGAATGCACCGGGGTCTCGCCACGACAAACGCTATCAAGACGTCGAGGAACTTCTACATGCGGGCATCGACGTCTATACGACCGTGAACGTTCAGCATATCGAGAGCCTAAACGACATGGTTGCATCCATCACCGGCGTTGTCGTGAGCGAACGAATCCCCGACCGTATCTTCGATGATGCCGACCAGGTCGAGCTCGTCGACATAGAGCCCGAAGACCTACTTGAGCGCCTTCGCGCCGGCCTCGTCTACCGTCCCGCACAAGCCGACCGAGCGCAACAGCATTTTTTTACCGTCGAGAACCTCACCGCACTCCGAGAAATCGCGCTGCGCCGCTGCGCCGATCGCACCGGCCGCCTCACAGACGCCGCACGCGTGCTGGGAAACCGTGACTACTACACCAGGGAGCGTATCTTAGTCTGCGTCTCCCCGGCGCCGACCAATCCCCGCATCGTCCGTGCCGCCGCACGCATGGCGAAAGCGTTTCGCAGCGAGCTCGTCGCCCTGTTCGTAGAGAGCCCGCGCACGCAAGCCATGAGCGATGATGAGCGCGCCAAGCTTGCAGCCAATATCGCCCTAGCCGAGCAGCTCGGAGCGCATATGGAAACCGTCTATGGCGACGACGTCGCGTTTCAGATCTCCGAGTTCGCGCGCCTGTCGGGTATTTCGAAGATCGTCATGAGGCGCACGGGCGAGCACAGCAGCGTCCGTCAGACTCTCTTCGGCCGCAAATCTCTCGTAGAACAGCTCATAACATTCGCCCCGAACCTCGACATTTACATCATTCCAGACCAGTCGACTCCGCCCTCCCGGCCCAAAGGACGCCGCCGTGCGCTCGCCCCGCAGCCGCCCAGCAGCCGAGACGTGCTTCGCACGCTGGCCCTCTCTCTTGTCGCCACGGCGATCGGCACGGCTTTCCGCCATCTGGGATTTGCCGATTCCAGCATCATATCCCTCTATATCCTCACGGCCCTGCTGACCGCCGTCACCACGACGGGGCGTATCTGCACGATCGTATCGAGCGTGCTCTCTGTAGTGCTTTACAACTTCTGCTTCGTCACGCCTCTGTTTTCGCTCGCCAGCTATGACCGAAGCTATCTGGTCACGTTCGGCATCATGTTCGCTACCGCTATGGTCGCCGGCGAGTTAACTGTGCGCATCGCCGACAACGCACGTACCTCCGCCGAGAACGCATTCAAAACGCGCGTACTCCTCGAAACGAACCAGCTCTTGCAGCAAGCCCATAGCGCGGAGGAGTGCGCCCGCGTCGCCATGAACCAACTCATCAAACTGCTAAAACTCGACGTGGTCTTCTACACCGCCGAACACGGCACGCTCGGCAAGACGCTCTATGAGTCCGCTGGCACCGAAAACCGATCCGCGTCGCTGTTCACCGACTACGAGCGCGCCGTTGCAACCTGGACCTACACCAACAACAAGCGCGCAGGCGCAAGCACGCGGACCCTGCCTGAGGCGCGCTGTCTCTACCTCGCGGTTCGCACCGGCGACAAGGTATTCGGTGTCATCGGCATCGACCTGGAGGGGCGCGAGATCGAAGCCTTCGAGCATTCGATCGTCCTATCTATCGTGGGTGAATGCGCCTTGGCGCTCGAAAGCGACCGGGCGGCGCAAGAGCGCGAAGAGGCTGCGGTCTTGGCGAAAAACGAGCAGCTGCGCGCCAACCTTTTGCGCTCCATCGGCCACGATTTGAGGACACCCCTCACGGCTATATCCGGATCTGCGGCAATCCTTCGGAAGAGCGGCGAGAAGCTCAGCCTCGAACAACGCTGCGATCTTGCCGATGCCATCTACGACGACTCCCTCTGGCTTATCGATACCGTGGAGAACCTCCTCGCCATCACACGCGTCGAGGACGGCACCATTCGCCTCAACTCAACATCCGAGCTTATCGACGAGGTCATCGAGGCCGCCCTCAGCCATGTCGCCCAAGCATCGCATGGACGCGCCGTCACCATCGAGCACACTGACGACATCCTGCTGGTACGCATCGACGTCCATCTCATCATGCAGGTGCTTACGAATCTCATCATGAACGCCTTCAAATACACGCCCGAGGACTCGACTGTCACCATCAGCGCACGTCGCGAGGGTGCGTTCGTCGTGGTGGACGTCGCAGACGATGGGCCGGGTGTGGCAGACTGCGACAAGCCTCATATCTTTGAGCGCTTCTTCACCTCAAGCGATACGCGGCCCGTGGATTCACGCCGAAGCATCGGCCTTGGGCTGTCGCTCTGCCGCTCCATCGTGGAGGCGCATGGCGGCGTCATCGAGGTTCGCGACAACCACCCCCATGGGGCCGTCTTCCGTTTTACCCTGCCCGCCGAGGAGATTGAGATTCATGAATAATGCCGCTAAGCCACGCATCCTCCTGGTCGAAGATGACCTGACCGTTCAAAACCTCGTTTCGACCGCGCTTGACCTCCACGGCTATGTCGTGAGCAAGGTTTGCAACGGCCAGGCCGCCATCATGGATGCGGTGTCGCACGGCCCCAGCCTCATCATGCTCGACCTCGGCCTTCCCGACATTGACGGTATCGAGGTCATCACGAAGATCCGAAGCTGGTCGGCAGTCCCCATTATCGTCATTTCGGCGCGCACCGAAGATTCCGACAAGATTGCAGCACTTGACGCAGGGGCAGACGACTACCTCACCAAGCCCTTTTCTGTGGATGAGTTGCTCGCGCGCGTCCGTGCGAATTTGAGGCGCTCCTCGATGGCGTCGAGCGAGTCGACAGAAGCGAGCACGTTCGACAACGGTCCGCTGCATATCGACTACGCCGCGGGATACGCAACGAAAGACGGACGCGAGCTCTCGCTCACCCCAACCGAGTACAAATTGCTCGTCCTTCTGGCGAAAAACGTCGACAAGGTGCTCACCCACACCTTCATCACCCGCGAGATATGGGGCACGAGCTGGGACAGCGATCTGGCGAGCCTGCGCGTGTTCATGCGCACCCTGCGCAAGAAGATCGAGGCAGACCCCTCTCACCCCAAGATGATTCAGACGCACATGGGTGTCGGGTACCGCATGCAGCGTCTCTAGCCCACCCCACAAAAGTGAAAAACGCCCCGCGAACGGATGCTCGCGAGGCGCTTAGATGTCTGGGCCTTACTTGATACCGCGGCCCAAGTCTTCGGCGATTTTGTCGACGCCTTTCAGCGCGGCGCACGTCTTTTTGTTGGAGCAATGCCCCATGCAAACGCCACCCTGAGCGCAGTCGGCGCAGGTGCCCTTGCGGTAGATGCGCACGCACACGGCGACAAACGCAATACCGATAACGGCCAGTACAACAATATCGATAGGTGCCATAGCAAGCCTCCTCTAGTTAACCACCACTTACTTTACCCCATTCTCCACCTATCAAAAGGGGACAGGTTAATTTTGGTCGGTTTTATCTGCGGAAACGCCACATCTCCCCCACCAAAAAGCCCGAGTGTCGCTGGGGCACCCGGGCTCGTGGAAAGGGGTTAATCCTTATTCGGACTTAAGCGGAAACTGCAGCGGAAGCAGCGTTGGTCTCGTCCTCGTCGGTCCATGCATGCTTTGGCATGGGACGGAAGATCTGGAAGAGCATCGCAACCAGCAGCACGATGGCCACAACCGTCCAGAAGCCAAACTGCCCAAGGACAAGCAGGTTGTAGAACTGGTTGATGAACAGGCCGATCACCCAAGCAAAGGCGCACTCGTAGCCGAGGGCAATCGCGGTCCACTTGCCGGAGTCCATCTGGTTGCGGATGGTACCCATAGCGGCAAAGCACGGAGCGCACAGCAGGTTGAACGCGCCGAAGGCAACGCAGGCGCCCATGGTGGGGAACATGCCGGCAAACGCGGTCCACAGGCTCGGGTCGGTCTCGCCCGCGTCGGCGACGGACAGCAGCGAGCCGGCGGTGGCGACAACGTTCTCCTTGGCGACGAGGCCAGAGACAGTCAGCGCGGTTGCCTGCCAGGTGCTAAAGCCGAGCGGGGCGAAGATCCAAGCGACCAGGTTGCCCAGCATGGCGAGCACGGAGTAGTCCATGAACTCCTCGGGGATGCCGTCCATCGCAGGCAGGAAGCCAAAGGAGCCGTTGTAGCTACCAAAGTTGGACAGGAACCAAACCACGACAGTGGACGCGAAGATGACCGTGCCGGCCTTCTTGATAAAGGCCCAGCAGCGCTCCCACACGTGCAGCGCCCAAGAGCGGATCGCCGGGAAGTGGTAAGCGGGGAGCTCCATAACGAACGGCGTCGGGCGGCCGGCGAAGAGCTTGGTCTTCTTGAGCATGAGGCCCGAAGCAATGACGGCAAAGACGCCCAGGAAGTAGAAGAGCGGGCTGATCCACGCGGCGGTGGTGGAAGAATCGCCGATGATGGAACCCATGAGCAGGGCAATGATCGGCAGCTTGGCGCCACAGGGAATGAACGTGGTGGTCATGACCGTCATGCGGCGGTCCTTCTCGTTCTCGATGGTCTTGGTGGCCATGACGCCGGGGACGCCGCAGCCCGAGGACACGAGCATGGGGATAAAGGACTTACCGGACAGGCCAAAGCGGCGGAACACGCGGTCCATGATGAAGGCGACGCGGGCCATATAGCCGCAGTCCTCCAGGAAGGACAGCATGACGAACAGCAGGAACATCTGCGGGACGAAGCCGAAGATAGCGCCCAGGCCTCCGACGATACCGTCGCAGACCAGCGAATCGACCAGGCCACCGTCCTCGGTGCCGCCCGCCACAAGCGCGTCGTGGACCATGGTGGTAATACCGGGAACATAGGGGCCGTACTGCGCCGGGTCGACCGAGTCGGCGTCGTCACCCGCGGCCTCGACAGCCTCATCGTAAGCATCGCGGCCCTGGCCGAGCACATACCAACCGTCGGTGCCAAAGAGCTGGTCGTTGGTAAAGTCGGTCACCGTGCCGCCCAAGGTAGAAACGGCGATGTAGTACACGCAGAACATGATGACAACAAAGATCGGCAGGCCCAGGATACGGTTGGTAACCACGCGGTCGATCTTCTCGGAGGTGCTCATCTTGGCCGGAGCCTTGGTCATGCACTCGTCGATGATGTGCGCGATGACGCCATAGCGCTCACCGGTGACGATGGACTCGGCATCGTCGTCGCAGTCCTGCTCGCACTGGGCGACCAGCTGCTCTACGCGAGCGGCCTTCTCCTTGCTGAGGTTGATGAGCTTGCAGGCGTCCGCATCGCGCTCGAACAGCTTGACGGCGTAGTAGCGGCGCTTGTTGGCGGGAACGCTCGCCGGAAGGTTGTTCTCGATGTGGGACAGAACGTCCTCGATGGAGGAGTCGAACTTGTGCTCCGGCACCTGGCCCTTGGTGGCAGCGGACTTCTTGACCTGCTCGAACAGCTCCGTGATGCCCTTGTTCTTAAGAGCCGAGATCATCATAACCGGGCAGCCGAGCTTCTTGGAGAGCTTGTCGGTGTCGATCTTGTCGCCGTTCTTCTCGACCAGGTCGGCCATGTTGAGGGCGACGACCACGGGCAGGCCGGTCTCGATAACCTGAAGCGCCAGGTACAGGTTGCGCTCGAGGTTGGTGGCATCGACGACTTGGACGACCACATCGGGCTCGCCGCTCATGAGGTAATCGCGCGAGCACTGCTCCTCGGGGCTGTAGGGGGAAAGCGAGTAGATGCCAGGGAGGTCCGTGATGGTAACGTTCTTGTCGCTTAGGAGCTTGGCCTCCTTTTTCTCAACCGTGACGCCGGGCCAGTTGCCAACGTAGCCGTTGGCGCCGGTGATCAGGTTGAAAAGCGTGGTCTTGCCGCAGTTGGGGTTACCCGCCAGCGCGACATGGATCTGAGAATCCGCCATTCAATCCTTCTTCCTTGTGTGCCTGCGCTGCTTTCTCCGCGCAGGCTGGATAATGTGCTTCAAAGATGCTGCATTAAGTTAGAAAAACCTAACTTTATCTGCAAAAATATGCGCCGCAAGTCCTTACTGAACCTCGACGACGGCCGCCTCCTCCTTGCGGATGGAAAGCTCGTAGCCGCGCACGTTGATCTCGACCGGATCACCGAGCGGCGCAACCTTCACGACCTTGAACGAAGTGCCCTTGATGAGGCCCAGGTCCATAAGGTGGCGGCGAAGCGCACCCTCACCGTGAAGCTTGACGATGGTGGAGCTCTCGCCCACCTTAACGTCACCCAACGTCTTCATCCTCTTGTCCCCCTTTCGGTTTTTATGAAATGCTGCAGACTAACCGACGGTCATGATGTGCATGGCAACCTTGGAATCGATACCAAAGCGTGCGCCCAGCACGGTGACGATAATATTGGCGCCACTCGAGCTCACCACGTGGATTTCGTTGCCCTCGACAAAGCCGAGGTCCTTGAGGTGGTGTTTCATGTCCTCATTGCCCTTTACACGGGACACGCGCACGGTTTCGCCCGCTTTTACCATCGAAAGCGGCATGGCCGGCATCTGCGGTCCGCAAGACATGAGTGGCTCCTAACGTCAGTTCGTCCTTAACATCGACACGGTAAAAGTTAACCACGCCTATGTTCGCTATAGTAAACTAACACGTGGTTAACTTTTTGGAAAGGGTCCGCATTCAGATTTCGAAAAAGTTTCCTATACGAAACAAAGGCGCCGCAAAGACTGTCTCTTTGCGGCGCCTTGCCATACCAATTGATGCAACAGAGGGGACTGCCCCTTTGTCACATTGTTGAGGTTAGAGCGAGAGGTTTCTGATCGACGTAACGCAGGAGGCCTCATCTACGCCCGAAACGCGGAAGATGATGTCCTCGCCGCACTCGCCGTAGAGAGCCATGAGTCCCATAACATCGCGGCCATCCGTGTGGCGATCGCCGATGCTGACTGACACGTCGCTACGATGCTTGGCAATGATGTCATAGAGCAGCGCAACCGGGCGGGCATGTAATCCCAACGGATCTTTAATCGTCTTTGTAAACTCGACCATGTCCCCTCCCACGACATCGCACATTCGGCCGGCAAAACCCAGCCACGTGGTAGCTATTGTAGCGTTAGATGCTTGTCGAGAGCTCCTCTGAACACCTCGTGGTCAAAAAGTGGCAAATATGAGTACTGTCACCAATTTAGTAGCAGCAAAATCGAGAGCAAATTGCCTAATTTGAGCGATTCGAAGGTCGCGCGCGCAGACGTGGTGTAAGAGTGTCCTGAGGTCCGTCGCTGCAAGTC
>CAUEQD010000018.1 GCA_959019945.1 uncultured Collinsella sp.
CCCTAATCTAGCAACGGTTTCCAAGTCTACTAGATTGGGGGGACGGGAGCCAAGCTGCAATACCCCCAAGACACCCGTCTATAGGTCGTGACGTTGTCTATAAACAGGCTCACCGCCCGCGGAATAAAATTCGGCGCAAATCGTTTGAGCAGGCGACGCGCGGAAGGAGCGTGTAGGGCGGTAATATACTGACCGTCAGCCGCGGCATCCTCGCGGAAACCCATTTGTTGCCGGAACTATAGTCCCCGGCGCGGGCTCACCTTATCTCCCCGGCACGGGCTCGATATCCTCTCGGATATCTAATCGTCTTGGACTTTTACCCACCCAAGCACAGTACGGCTTTTACGTGCCGCCACGCAGAGCCTAGCCTGGAACTATTGTCTAAAACATAGGCCTTCAAAGCAACTTAGGTTCAAGTACGGACATGCAAATACGGGCACTGGATACAGGTCTTGACTGTCAATGGTTATCAATCGCATGTGTTTCTGGCAAATTACGCCCGTCTTATGCGTGCGATACAATCAGTCTCACCGAACACCAAACCAGCAACCCGAAGGGACCAACGTGTTAACAATTCACTATGGTGATATGGAAAACGTTATCTACAATACGTCGGTTTACTTCGATAACGTCTATTCGCCCCAGTGGTTTCAAGACGCCTTTGCTCAAAGGATTATTAAATCAATCGATAAAGGCAATGTCGTTGGACCCTGCGCAATAGACACCAAGATCCTAGGCATTATCCCTCCTGAAAGGCTGTCGGGAGGCACTAAGACGCTGTTGCTCATGTACTTCATGCCTCAGAACGTATACAACGCCACAACCTGCAGCGACAATTGCGCTTACTGGATTCTGAGAATTGCCATGCAAAAGGACTTAACCATCAACCTCTACCATCTGATGGATTTTGGAAACGGCAAGTTCACGGCTACCGTTGCAAACACGGGCGATGTCGTTCACACGATGTTCGACCTTGTCCCTATAGCCGCAAAATGCCTAAGGGAAACTCCTGACATGCACTTTCGTTAGGCTCTGTTAGACCAAGATTGACATACATATGTCATCACGGCACCATATCGTTAGCCTCGTAGACCGCGGGGCAGCATGAACGCCGAGGACCTGGTAATCGCCTTCAAACGGGACATGGCGAAGCTGAGCGGGACCGAGCGCCGCCGCGCGATTGAGTCCGTCAGGGACGTGATCCGCGCGGCGGCGTTCGACGACGCGGCCGGCTCCGCCTACGAGGTCGAGCGCAGCCGCGTCTGTCTCAAGACCGCCTACACCATGCGCCATAGGCTGATCGAGTGCCTCTCGGCCCACTGCCCCCATTCAGGGCCGGGCGGGGCTGCGGCGGCGAGCTCGACGAGATCTACTTCCCTGAGTCGTTCAAGGGCAAGGGCAACCGCGCGAAGGGGTTGTTCGCGATGCCGCATCGGCAGCATAGAGACGGTATGTCCATTTCGTCTCTTTTAGCGCTGAATACCATGTATCGGGTTCATTTTCTCATGCCTTATAAGGAATATATGAGACGGCTGAATTCGTAGATGCCTGTTGTAAATGAATGTATGTGAGAAAGCTAACAACTACTTAATAAGAGTTGCGTTTGGCATCAGGCAACGAAAACCGTTGCATTTTGTCTCTTGCAACTAAAAGAGTTGCGTTTGGTATATAGCAACGAAAACAGTTGCATTATGTCTCATGCAACTAAAAGGGTTGCTTTTGGTGTCTAGCAACGAAAACAGTTGTGCACGGGCAAGATAGCCCTCACGTTTTGCGAATGATATCTTTGTTCCTGCAAATTAAAACACGCAATGTTATAGATAGACGAAATCTGATTAGCGGGCGAGGATGAATGCCACATCTCTATTATCACGGGGATTGTCGCCCCAGAAAAACCCGATATGGCAATCGACGCTGATAGCAGTCTTAAAGAACATGACGTCGCCCTCACTCGACCTAGAACCGTTCGAGAATCTCCTCGGCGTTCTCTCGCAGATAGATATCTAGGTCCGGCACGGCAAACTGAACGTAGCCCCTCTGTGGTGCCTGAATAACCTCTCTTTGTAGCAATTTGGCCCTAATAGAGCTGATCTCATTGGTCTTTTTACCCATGCGCTTAGCAATCTCGGATGATTTGGACTGTTGTTTATCCTCGCACATGGCCAAAAGGTATTTGATATCGTTGAGCCCCAGTCCAGAAATCGCGGGCTCGTGAACAACATCGTGAAAACGAGCCTCTGCCAGCGCAATGCCTTCGGTGACGTCGCGCTCGCTCACAATGGCACTTTTGGCACGATGCAAGTTGGCGCGCTGCCAAATGGAATAACCGACCAGCTGCACCAGATAGGCATAGCCCTTAGTGGCCTTAGCGGCTCTCGACAGGAGATTGTCCTCTATGGTCAAGCCAGTAGCGACAAAGCTATCGCCCATAGAGAGCGCTACCTCCACCTGGTTGATAGGCGCCAGATCTTCGGGGAGGGCACGACGCAAGAACGTAAGCGCCTTGCCGTTAATAAGATCCATAACACCGGCGGGTAACCCGGCAAAGGCAAGTGCGACATCTACTTTTTCCCCTATCAAAAGCTGAACCGTAGACGCAATGGCACGCATATCGTCAATCGGAGCGTCCTGAACTTCATCGATGGCAATAAAAAGACCCTTGGATGACTTCGCTGCCGAACTCAGTAACTTTCTAAGGCTCGGCTCTTTGGGCGCAACGTCAACTTTCGCGGAAACAAAGCCGGCGTTTACGCCGACCGAAGCATTGGCCGCAAGGGAAGAATCAGCAACCTGATCCCACAAGTCTAGCAATAAGTTAGGGCCAGCAGAGACAATAGCGGTCTTCCATCCAAGCTCTCGAGCACGATCCCTAAGATCGCAGAGCAAAACAGTTTTTCCGGAGCCCCTCGGTCCAGCAATGCGCATGAGCCTCGCAGGTGCACCAATTCCCGCATTCAAACTCTCGGTAAACTCAAGGGCGATATCATCACGACCAATTATGCGCGGAGGCTCAGCGCCGGCAGTGGGACGAAACGGATTATGGAATGCTGTGGCGCTCACTTGTTTGCCTTTCTAGGGAATCGATTAACGGTCAATCATTGCTTAAATTTTTATCGTAGACCATATCGGATAATATCGAGTTATATAAACCTGTATAATCTTATCGCGGAAGTATCGAGCTTTCGTAATTTGTCTTAGTAAATAGTCCAACATTGCTTTCTTCCAAGCTCATACCGAAAGAAAGTTTAGGACTTCCTAAACCCATTGCCTTAATACGAGAAATACTCGCTCTCGGCAGATAGGTTTGGCCCCAACCACGGATCGCCGCTGAGGAAGAACTCCGGCCAGCGTTGCATGAACAGCGCCTGCTCGCGCTTCCAGCGGCGCAGCTTTTCCTCGTTGGCCTCTTCCCTGCCGCGCGAGGTGAACTCGTAGTGGTACAGCTCGGCATAGGGCGTAAAGATGGTACGGTAGCCCGCCTCCCATACGCGCAGACAAAAGTCCGCGTCGTTAAAGCCGACGGCGAATTCCTCGTTGTAGCCTCCGACCTGCTCAAATACATCGCGACGGACCATCTGGCAGGCACCCGTTACGGCGCTAAAGTTACCCGGACGTACGGCGCGGGCAAGATAGCCCTCGCGCTTTGCCGAGAAGTCCTGGTTAGCATGGGCAAGTGCGCCACGCACGCCAGCCAAAATGCCGGCATGCTGCACCAGATGATCGGCAAAGTAGAGTTTGGCGCCCACCACGCCCGCATCGGGACGCTGCAGATAGCTCATCATCTCTTCGATAAAGTCGGGGCTTATGACCTCGGTATCGTTGTTGAGCAGCAGCAGATAGTCGCCCTTGGCATGCTCCACGCCAAAGTTAATGATCTGGGAGTAATTGAACTCACCCGGCCAGTACACAACGCGCGCGATACCCTTGCCTTCGGATGCCGCAGCTACGCGCTCTGGCAGGGTTTCGTAATACGCAAACGTCTCCGGGGCTTCGCTGTTGTTCTCCACCAAGACGATCTCGAAGTTGGCATACGTTGCCTTCTGAGCGATCGACATCACGCAGGCGTCGAGCGTCTCAACGTGGTCCTTGGTGGGAATCACAATGCTCACCAGCGGCGTAGGCTCCGGCAGTGCATAACGCATGCGATAGACAAACGGCGTCTCGGACTCCTCGACCGTTCCATGAACACCCAGTGAGTCAAAGTGGCGCTGCAGAGCCAGGCGTCCGGCCTCGATAGCATATGGCTTGCTATCGGCAGAACCGTCGGCGGTAGAGCCAGGGTGCACGCGCCAGTGATACATCACGTGCGCAACGTGCTCAAAACGCGCACCTGCCGCAAGGCAGCGGAGCGTAAGGTCGTAATCCTGAGCACCCGCAACATCTTCTGGCGACATGCCAATGCGATCGATGAGCGCCTTCTCCACCATTAGAAAATGCGTCACGCAGTTATGGCTATAGAGCAGGTCGACGTTGAGCCTGGTCTTAAAGACCGGCTGGCCCCACTCCCCCGTTTTCTGGAACATGTCCTCGTCGCAGAACAGGACCTGGGGGCGCTCGTCCTTGGCAGAATTGTTCAGAGCGGCAACATAGTGGAACAACGCATCCGGCTCCAGGATATCGTCGTGGTCCAAAAATGCGATGTAGTCACCCATCGCTTGCTGAATACCGACGTTGGTGTTGACCACGATGCCGCCGTTACCGGGCAGCTCGATGCGACGGACGCGCCCGTCGTGAGCGGCAGCCGCAAGATTGCCCACCGCGTCCCATTCGGGCGAGGCGTCCATAAGCAGCAATTCCCAGTTGTCATAGCTCTGGGCTAGCACCGAGTCCAGCAGCTCGCGCAGGTAGACCCGATCAGTCTTGTAGCACGGCACCACAATGCTCACGAGCGGCCTATAGGCAAAGGCCGCCGAAGCGACACGTTGGCACGCCAAATCGCCCGGCTTTGCGCGATGTTGCTCAAACCAACGTCGATAAGCTGCGTCGTCTGCACGCGCGTCCTTCATGCGGTTCCAACTGTCATCGAACATGCCGTTGTACAGGCGACCATCCATGGCGCAAAACCCGCTCTGGATCTGCTCTGTGGGATCGCTCACAATCGCGACAAAATCTCGTATATCCTGAGGCATCTCAACGCTCAGATACGTTTTATTGACGCGGCATCCGTTCTGCTGCGGCACATCGACCTGCGATTCGAACACATGCACGGTGGCATCGATGACATTCATATGCGCATCGAAGATCTGGAGCTCAGGTGCGCACTGGAGGTCTCCAGCCCAGGTAACCTCATAGCGCCACACCGCGCCGGCGTCTGCCGGCAAATAGCGAATGGCATCGATCTCGTAGCGACCGCAGCATTCGCCACGCTGCGCATCGCGGATAAGCGCGCACAGCGCAGGCTTTGCTTTGTAGTTAATCTTGGATTCCAGCTTGGCCACGCGGCTGTCGAGACGAATGGCGCCCAACCTTTGACCACCGGATGCAAAAACGACATCCATCGACGTACCATCCAAAAACGGAAGCACCAAGACGGCGAGCTCGTGCTCGTAATCGGAAACGGAAGGGCAAAGCGCCAGCACACGGCCATGATCGACCGGGAGCACCAGCGACGGCACACAAGAACCGCTCGACGTCGCATGGGCAAACGCTTGAGAACCCTCCCGCTCAATAAGCGCGGCGACATCCTGACCGGCAAAACGAAGCAGCACAAACAGACGGCCCTGGCTGCGGCAAAGTGCCAAACGCTTGATACTCATCTACACTTCTCGCTTTCCCAGGGCGTTCGCTGCCACGCGCTTGCAGGCACCCAGGCGCCCAAACCTCAAGACATCGTAATCGAACATGAGCTTTTTGCACGCACGGACATTGGGGGCCTTGCTGGTAAGCGCCGCACGCACCATAGCAGTAACAGAAGGAGCACATTGTGCGAGCGCAGCATCGCTGCCCACGGCAGAACCGGCAAGCGCCGTGGCAACGGCAGCAAACACCTTGCCGCAATCCGTACTCAACAGCCTGAGCGCATCGTACAGCACCAGATCGCAGAGGAAGTACGCCAGGTCATCGGCATGCTGAGCATCGAGACCGTCGCGCTGCCAGTCAGCCAGCACCGCGGAGTAAATCTTCACGTGCTCCAGCAGACGCGTCTCGTCGTCGTAGCGCATGGTGTCCATGAGCGAACCCTTGCGCGCCACGCGGTAATCATACAGCTTGTTCGAGATAAGCGCGGTCTTGTGCGAACGACCGTACACGGCAAAATCGAAGACCTGGTCCTCGCCATACGTAACGGTTTCGTCGAACACGATCCCGTTGCCCAGCAAAAACTCATGCTTGCAGGCGGTGCGCCATGCAAACGGGCGAGATGCTTCCTTAAACAGTAGGTCGGAGCTATAGCCTTCAAACGACACATCGCGCGGGCCCAGCACATAGTTAAGCCACGGATACCCCGCCTCGAGCGGATACGGATTCGCGCCAAAGGTCAAAACGTCACAGTCCTCGCGCTCAAAGGCATCGACGATCACACGGCATGCATCGGGCGTAAATCGGTCGTCGGAATCCAAAAACGCAACGATAGGCGCCGTGGACGCAGCAATGCCCGCATTACGCGCACTCGACAGGCCGCCGTTCTCCTTATCGACCAGCGTAAAGCGCGCGTCCTTTTCGCAATAGGCAGCCGCAATATCGCGCGAACCATCCGGCGAGCCATCGTTGACCAGCACGCCTTCCCAATCGGGCATGTCCTGCGCAAGCAGGGAGTCCAGGCACCAGGCCAGGCACTCCTCCACTTTATAGATGGGAACGACAACGGAAATCTTGGGGGTAGCCATAGTCACTCGCTCCTACTGTGCGGCCGGAACGTCATCGGGGTGCGGATTATCACCGTAGGTGCGCTGATACGTCAGCACGCGCCAGACCAGCGGCAGACCGCCGATCTTAAAGTAGTGCTTAAACGTATTGAGCTTGCCCGGCTTCTTAAAGCCAAAGCGCGAATCGATATAGGCGCGGGGCGACTTGACCATCAGGCGCAAGTCGGTCTCGCCACGCGGATCGAACAGCGACAGGTCAAAGCGACCGGCATCCCAGTCGGCCTTGAGCTCGGGAGAGGCCTTCTCCCAAAACTGCTCACGCAGCTCATCGACCAGACGCTCATCATTCCAACGGTACGTATCGACCTTCATGCGCATTAAAATACCCTGAAGCTGAGCCTTAAGCTCGGGACGCTCGTCCAAAAAACGCTGCATCTCGGCATATTCGTCGCAAACGCAAAACACCTTGTTGGGCGAATTAACGGAGCTCTTCTCGTTATCTTGGCGATAGCACAAAATGGGGTCCGCAATAAACGCGGCACGCTCGGCGCAAGCCCAAACCTTAAAGTTAAAGCCTGCGTCCTGATACGAGGCACCCGGCGTGGGAAGGAACCGAATCTGATTGTCGTTGAGGAACTCGCGCCGATAGATAGCCGACCAAATGGAAGGTTTGCGGTAGAAGATGCCTGGGCGATCGACGGGGCGATACGCGGCGCCCGTCATATGCTCGTCGATGATCCCAAACAGCTCACGGCGCTCGCTGGGCGTGGACCAATACAGGTAAAAGTCGCCCTTTACCACATCGGCATGCTCGGTATCGGCCTTGGCGACCAGCTTTTGAAGTGAATCCTCAAACATAAAGTCATCGGACTCAAGAATACCCACGTACTCACCGCGCGCCATCTCCAGGCCGCGGTTCATCGAGTCGCCGTAGCCGCTGTTGGCCTTGTCGATCATCTTGACGCGGGAGTCGCGCTCCATGTACTCGCGGATGATATCCGGCGAGCTATCGGTGGAGCCGTCGTTGATACAGATGATCTCGATGTCCTTGAGCGTCTGCGCCACGGCGGAATCGAGGCACTCGCGCAGATAGCGCTCGACATTGCAAATGGGGACAAGCAGCGAAACTTTAGGGGTATCAGAGTTCTGCAAGAGAACCTCCTGTTGAATAGCGTGTAACAGGGTTATTTTAGCAGCCGGGTTGCGGCGGGCGGCAGCGCTTGGAATTAGATAAAGCGCTCCAGACAGGCTTTGAGACCGCGAGTCGAAAGATAGAACAGCGTGGCGTCTGCCATCGAAACGCCCGAGGTCGCCGCAACGAGCTTGTGGGCAACACGCCGAACGGCGCCCTTAGCAGGCATATCCGCCCACGCCGTTCCCAAAAACGTCGTGAGATCCATGTTGACGCGAGCCGCCACGCGATGGAAACCATCGGCATCCAAGCGCGCCAGGTCGAACACAATTAGGTCTAAAAACCAAGTTATCAGCTCGCCGGGGCACAGGTCCAAAAGACCGTAGGCCGCCCAGTCCTCCAAGACCTCCTCGAGCATCCTCATGTGGGCGTCAAGCTTTTTGGCGCGAGCATCGGCACTGTTGAACTCGTGCGTCGCCGATTCACTCTCCATCACGTAGTGGTAGAACTTGTCCGGCATGACGACGGTCTTGCGGGCAAGCGCATAAGCCGCAAATTGGAAGACGACGTCCTCGCCCAAAGCCAAACCGGGGGCGAAGCGAATGCCTTCGCGATTGAGCAGCTCGCGCGAAAAAGCCGCACGGCAGGCATAGGGCTGCGCATTCGAATGGAACAGCAGTTGGGGATCACGGGCGCCGAAGGTACCGGCTTTGGGGCTCATGAGTTGCTGGACGCGTTTGGGGGCAGCATCGGCAGGTTCACAGACGCCGCCAAAAACGGCGGCCTCGGCATCCGCAGACTCCATGACATGCAACACGCGCTCGACCGTCTGGGCATCGATGTAATCGTCGGCGTCCACAAAAAAGACGGTCTCGCCCTCGGCGGCATCGATGCCGGCGTTTCGAGCGCACGAGACGCCCGCGTTTTCCTGGTCAATCACCAGTACACGATCGTCGGCCTGCGCGATCCGGCGCAACACGTTCAACGAATCATCGGTCGAACCGTCGTTAACGCAGACAACCTGAATCGAGCGCTCGGACTGAGCCAACAGCGAATCGACGCATCGCTGAATGGAGCGCGCAGAGTTGTAAACGGGGACGACAATCGTAGCTTTAGGACACGAGGCCTCTCCCATGCCGACCTACCCCCTCAGCGATTCGATGAGGAAGGCAGCGACCACGCCTGGGCCTCCAACCGAAGCGTAATACTTAGCACGCCCCAAGGCACCATCCGTCGCAAAACTCGGATGCTCGTCAACCCAGCCCTCGGGATCTTTGAGGATGGCAGCGAGATTCGCGCGCTTCCACGGCTTGAGGTCGTCAAGCGAAAAGTCCCCGGCGTCCAAGGCCGCTTGGAACTCCTTGGCCATCTGAACCAGGAACTCCTTATAGAACTTGGGCGCCAGGCGCACGTAGTTCCACATGTACGAATCGTACTTAATGAGCTGATTGAACTTGAGCATGCGCGCGACGTCATCACTTGCGTGGTCGCGGGCATAATCCTCTCGAATCCAACGCTCAATCTCGGCATACTCGGTATTGACGCAAAAGACCTTAGCCGAAGAATTGACCGAGGAATTCTCGTTGTCCTGGCGATACGACAACACGGCATCGTGCAGGTAAACAGCCTTATCGGCGCACGCGATCACCTTAAAGGCGAATGACGTGTCCTGAAAGGATGCCCCCGGAGTCGGCAGGAACGTAATGCCGTTGCGCTCAAGAAAATCGCGACGGTACACTGCCGACCAAATCGACGGCTTTTGCTTAAAGAACTGCGTCGTGTCGCTCGGGTGCACCGGCTTGCCGCAGTCCTTGGCCTTAAACATCTCGTGCAGCGAACGGCGCTCCTCGGGCTTAGACCAGTAGAAATCAAAGTTCGCCTTCGCAAAGTCGGCATTATTGCTATCGGCGGCCGAGACAAGCTTTTCGAGTGCGTCGGACGCCATAAAGTCATCGGACTCCAAGATGCCAACGTACTTGCCACGCGCCATCTCCAGACCGTGGTTCATCGAGTCGCCGTAGCCGCTGTTGGCCTTGTCGATCATCTTGACGCGCCCATCGCGCTCCATATACTCGCGGATAATCGCCGGCGAGTTATCGGTCGACCCGTCGTTAATGCAGATGATCTCAATATCCTTGAGCGTCTGCGCCAGGGCGGAATCAAGACACTCGCGCAGGTAGCGCTGAACATTGTAAATGGGAATAAGCAGCGACAGAACAGGGCTGCCAGAGGCGTTAGTAGACAAATGTGCTCCTTAGGAAATACCTGTCGTTTCATGGTATCAAAGGGCCAGCGCGCCAGCGGGCGTTTATATAATCTATGGAGCCTCTTGCGGGCAAAGCAGCCCCACGTCATGCGGCGGGCCCATGGCAGGTTCCTGCGTTTTATTCAAAGCTTGCCGCTAAGGTGCGCCGAGCCTTTACAATAGGACAGTCCCAAGGACGTATTCGATAGCTTCCGCGCAGCACTCGCCCGCCGCGCGTGAAAGGATATATTGCCCCATGCCTTCAACCCTTCCCGCTCCCATCGACAAGCTCGCCATCGTCGTCGTTACGTACAAGCGCCAGGAACTCCTGGCCAACTTGTTCGACTCCATGACCGAGCTCACGGCAACGCCCTGGCGCATCGTGATTGTCGATAACGAGAATTCGCGCGAGACCGAGGCCATGTGCACCGCATTCAACGAGCGCCTGGCCAACCTGTGGGGCATCGACACCGAGCAGCCCGACGCGAAGGGCGGCACCGACCGTGTCATCTACGCACCACAGCTCGAAAACGGCGGCGGTGCAGGTGGCTTCTCCGCCGGCACCAAATGCGCCTACGACCTGGGCGCCCAGTGGTTCTGGGTGATGGACGACGACGTGCTCGTCATCCCCGAAGGCATCGAGCGTCTTGCCAAGTGGACCGACCGCTACGATGTCATCCAGGGTTCGCGCCTGGACTTTGACGGCGGCGCCTTCTTTTGGCAATACCAACTCATCCTTTCACTCGGCATTCCCAACCCTGTCGCCAAGTGGGATTTAGGCCCCGAGGGCTATCGCGCCATGAACCAGCTGTGCTTTGAGGGCGGCATGTTCTCGCGCCGCGTGGTCGACAAGATTGGCCTGCCCGACGCGCGCTTCTTTATCTACGGCGACGATGCCTGCTACGGCTACGTAGCCAGCCAGCACTTCCCCGCCGCCGTGGTCGCCGACGTGGTGCTCAAGCGTGCCCGCGCCGTCTCCAACTGGGATATCGCCGGCAAGCGCCAGCTCAACTCTACGAGCGACACCAACCGCTACTACATCATGCGCAACCGCGGTTATCTGGCCCGCTACATGCAGATTTACGGCGACTATCACCCCGTGCTGTTCCGTCTGGGCAACGCCGCGACCTTCTGCAAGGAGTTCATTCGCCTGGCCGCCGTTGACAAGTGCTTTAAGACCGGCATTCCGGCGCTGCGCCGTGGCATGAAGGACGCCCGCAAGATCGTTAAGGATCCCAACTGGAAGCCCATGCCGCCCATGAAGGACACCGAGTAACGGAAGCCGGAAACACCTCGGCGCTTAAAGCAGCTGGCACACCGTAGCCACATGCTGCCCATCAAAACCGAACCCCCAGCGCATGCGACCCACGCCGGGGCGCGGCACACGGATTTCGTCGATGCCGTCGCGCTCTATGTCGAGTAGCGACTGCACGGCCAGCAATTCCAACCCTAGCGCATCCACATCGGGGTCATACATCAAGTTAATCGTTATCAGTGGGCGCTCGTCCAGCATGCCAATCGTGTCTGCTACGTCGAACACAGCACCCGTAGGGAAAACCTGGATGTCCCAGCGACCCGCGCCACACTTTCGCCTCGAGGCAGGATTGGCATAGCCCGGCAAGCCAAAGCAGAGTCCCTGCAAGAGCAGATGATATGGTAGCGGCTTATCTGGGTCGGTCTCACCGATTCCCGCATCCCCCAGGATGCGGCTTAGCGCCCGCCTCACCGTATCCTCGTTCCCACGGCACAGCCCGTCGCGAAACGCATCGACGTCTCGAATGTCTTCGGCAGCGCACTCAAACCACTCAACAATCACTAGACGCAAGGCCTGGCGAAGCTCGTTATTGGGCAATCGCAAAGCACGGAGCCGATCGCCATGCTCTGGCTCCTCAGTCATATCCGTCGTGAGAAAACCGGACAGATACAGCGCTGTCCACATGCCATCGTCAGGCGAGACATCTGGCTCTGCAGTGCCCAAACAAAGCGGGACCTCAGCACACCCATAGGCCTCGAGCAAATCAAACAAGACCGAAAGGCGGTCGAGATTCCACCCGGCAACTACCCTACTCAGGCAATCCGCATACCCATACAGATCGGCGCGCACAGGCGCCGTGCAGCCTCGGTCCAGAAAACCGATCACACGCGCTGGACTCGAGCAACAGGCCCTACCAAACCGATATCCCTCGAGCCATTCACGCGCATCATCAAGGTATTCCTCGCGCCCAGCATGATTCAACAGAGCCCGGACCTCGGCATCCGAAAAGCCGAACCAACGGTCACACCACGTCGAAAGCGGCGTCGTCAGACAATACGAGCAGCCATGCAAAGGAAGCGCCGCTTCGGCAGGGCCGGGACGCTCCCCCATCAGACACGTCAGCCGCAACGAATCGCGCGCAGTGGCAATGACGTCGAACAGCACGCGATCGAATAGCCCTGCCGGATCGGCGTCGGAAGCGTCCCTCGCGCTCGCACGGCGAGACCACGCCGCATCGTACCCATCAACGAGCAATACAACCTGCTCATCGCAGGCCATCTCCAGCAGCTCAATGAGCACACCGAGCACCGAGTCAACCTCGTCCGCGCTCGCCACGCCACGCGCGACGCGTTCGATGTGACGCACCTTATCTCGAGCTAAATCAGGAGCCTCCAAGAGCGCCAACAAGCGAGCGCACTCGCCCGAAAGGGCATCGCGCACGACGTCGGCAATAGCGGCACCACGCCTCGCAGCGCCAGAAAAGTCCAGCGATATCACCGGATAGCAAGCATACTCATCCCGATAGCGCCCACCGTCTGCATCCCAAATCTGAGCATTGGCAAACAAACGCTGATCAGCGCGACCAACCGCTGGACGCTCCAGAAAAGCCCTGAGCATCGACAAGTTCATGCTTTTGCCAAAACCCTCGGGTCGACAGCACACCACAACGGACGCGTCGCAGTCCAACGCATCGGCAATAAACATGGTCTTGTCGACCAGCGTGCAGCAACCAAGAGCCTCCGCATAGTCGTGCATGCCAATGGGCAAAGCCGCATCGTCGGCACAGCCGATCAAACGCACGCCAAAGCCAGCAGCACAATCAACATTTGCCTGTTCAGACACCAAAACGTTCCCCCTAAATCGCAGCACGATGCCAATTGTAATGACCGCATCGCATGTACCGATGTCGCCGCGCAAACATATCGGGCAACGGTAGTAACAAGAGGTGTGAGGTGGCACAATTAATCGTTGCACAACAAAACGGGGCCCGATACATTCGCACCGGACCCCGTCCCGACTATTTAGTTATCTGGCAACTAAGAGCCTACTCCCCCGAGTCGTCCTCCCCAGAAGCCTTCTTCTGCTGATCGAGCTTATACTTACCACTTACGATAGACGTAGCGCCCAGCGTGGCCAAGCTCGCGCTGGCAAGGCTCGCCATAACGATAAGGTCGCCCGTCTTGGGCATGTTACCGCCCGAAGTCTTAGTCGTTGTAGTGGTGGTTGTAGTGGTCACCGTCTTGGAGTCATTTTGCTCTTGGTTCTGGTTGTCGGTGTTGCCCTTACTGCTGTCCTCGCCCTGCTGCTTTCCGTCCTCGGTCTTGTCCTTGTTCTTGTCCTTCTCCTCAGATTCAGACTTCTTGTCCTCGTCCTTCTTCTGAGCGGACTTGTCGTCCTTCTCATCAGAGCTAGAACCCTTATCGGATTCAACCTTCTCGGAAGCCTTATCCTTGGAGTCGCCCTTTACGGCTTCGGTCTTTTCCGTGGAAGCCTGATCAGAGTTGTCCTTGTTCTGAGTCGAACCATTATTGACGCCAGCCATCAGCGAAGAGCCCAGCGTAGAACCAAGCTGCTCGGAGAAAGAAGGCTTCTTGTCCGGCGAAGCAACGGGAGCGTCCGGCGCCTTATTCGAGTCGTCCTTGGAAGCATCGGAATCAGGGGTTGCGTCAGAGCCGGAGCCGTTGTTAGAGCCGGTGTCAACGGACGAATCGCTCGAGCCGGTAGATGAGTTAGAGGTGTCAGCGCCGGTCGAACCAGAAGCGTCGCTGTCCGTATTGCCGGCAGAGCTTGAAGACGAATCGCCCGCAGCAGAGCCGTTCGAATTGGAGCCGTTCGAGGTAGAGCCGTCGTTGGTAGTGCCACCAGCCGAGCCATTACCGTCAGCATCGGTCGAGGGCGTATCCATCCTGTCATCGTTGGGATCGTCACTCGAGTCGTCATTCGAATCAGGTGTCGGCGAGGGCGCCGGTGTGGGCTCGGGCTGCACGGGCGTCGCAGCGGCTGCCTCGTCCTCGGCGATATAAGCCAAGCAGTCCTTCAGCTCATTCTTATAACGATTCTTCCAGCCCTCATGATACTGGGGCTGACTCGAAAACTTAGTGGCGACATTGTTGGCCACGCTATTGGAGAGCGCCGTCACAAACTCGCGGTCGGACATATCGTTGGAAAGATTCGCCCAGCGGAAAAAGTCCCTGCAGCCACCGGTGCCGCACATGTTGGTAATGCTCCACACCATGCCCTTGACGCAATCGGCGCGGCCCGAAATATCAATACCCAGGCCGCTCTTGAGCCACGCCTCGGTCACCGCATAGTACGAGTTGTACGCATACGCATCCTGAAGTGCTGAGAACTCAACAGGATCGGTGTTGTACGCGCCTTGGAAGGCATCCTGCGCGATATAGCCCAGCTCGGTGAGCTGGCCGTTCTCGTACATAGCATTGCTCGCGTTAGAAATCTCGCTGCCGCGATCAATCGCATCCTTGAGCATGCTGTATTTTTCGGGGTTGTAGTTGTAGGCCTGCTTCATAAACGGGATGAGCGACCAACGCCGGTCGAACTGGTAATAGCCCAGCGCGTTATAACCGTCGCCATACGAGAAGCCCTGGTTGTAGTTGCCATGGCTCTCGTACTTGGTAAAGTACTTCATCTCGGGAGTCACGTTGACAAACGAAACGCCCTGGACCGACCTCAGCACGCCCGAGAAGGACTGCTGGGTGTAGAGACCCTTATCGATATCGGTGGCATCCGAGGCAACGCCCGGCGTGGGCTCCTCGGCAGCGGCGGGTGCCGGCGCGGAAACGGCGCCAAACGAAAGCGCCAGCGTCAGGCCCGCGACAATCGCGGAATGCTTGGGCTGCATAAAATCCTCCCTGCATTGGTGTAGTTAAAGTGCAGTTTGCAAAGATGAGAATAAGTATTGCAGCTCGCCCGTTGTTGCACAACAACCCCTCGGTAAACGGCAACAACCCTCCGCGAAATCTTAAGGAATTACGAAATCTTAAGAAATTAAACAAACTGGTCGTCGGGCGCCAACAGAAGCTCGCCGTAACGCTCCATCAACCCGTCCCTCAACTGGCAGAAAGCAGGGATATAGACGTTCAAGATGCGCTGAATCAAATCTTGAGCGAGCTTGTTGTCATAGATATGGACGTTCGTATTGCGATCTCTGAGCATATCTAGCCAGGCCGCCTCATCAATAAAGTCGTAGAATCGGTAGGACTCCTTCAAGATGGCACGAGGAGACCCCGACGCGGCAAGCGTGGCGCCCTCATACTCGAGCAGACGCTTAAGGAGCTTCCAGCTCAGTTCAAATTGAAGATTGAACTTATTAATCAATCCACTCTGAACAAAATCATTGTTGAGATCCTGATTGGGCGCATCCTCAAGATTCACCAAGGCGCTGGCAAAGTTCTCATATTTTTTCATACAGAATCACACCATCCCTGGCAATTTCATCGAGCAATTGCTGCGATAAGGACTCGTCGAGATTGACGACATCTACATCTAAAAGAGTATCAAGACGCTCCTCGATCAAATATGACAACCGGCCGAAATCCCGGCAACCTGCTACTGCGATGTCAATATCGCTCTTAGGCAAGTTGTCACCTCGAGCGCGGGAGCCAAACAGCACAACCTTCTCGGCGTCACACTCCCGAGCAAAAACTTCAATTTGCTTATACACCTTGTCGAGAGATGCCATTTGCAGCCCTACAGCTTAATGTCAAAGTTGATTTCGGGGACGGCGGCCAAGTCGGCCAACGTCACGCCGTCGACGTACTTTTCGATCACGTCGTCCAGGCCGCGCCAGAACTTGACGGTCGAGCAAAGATCGCTGCGAGTGCAGCTGTTGTCGATGCCATCGCACGCCACTGGAGCCGTGCTGCCCTCGACGGCGCGCAGGATGTCACCGGCACGCACCTCGGCCGGGTCCTTGGCCATCATGTAGCCGCCGCCCTTGCCGCGCACGCTCTTAAGCAGGCCCGCCTTCATAAGCGGACGAACCAGCTGCTCCAGATACTTTTGTGAGATATGCTCGCGGTCGGCAACCTCGCGCAGGGCAATCTTGCCCTCGGCGTCGCCCAGCGCCGCGATATAGATCATCAGCCGGAGGGCATAGCGGCCCTTGGAAGAAATGAGCATACCTACCCTCCCATCGCCTGGGACAAAATAACCTGAAGTGTTTGTCCCAAATCTTAAGTAAGTGGGACAAACACTTCAGGTTATTTTGTCCCACAATTTGAAAAGTCGAGTGGATTAGTCGGGTTTTCCCTTGACTAACGCCGAACCCATAGTAACTTTATTCCGAGAAGATTCCTAGGGTTTAGTACACCTATGAGTACACCATATACAGAGAGGGACAGCATGAGCGCAAATCCGCTGCTTTCCATCGAAGGTCTGACCGCCTCCGTGGACGAAAAGACCATCCTCCACAACGTCAACCTCAACGTCGCCGCCGGCGAGACCCACGTGCTGATGGGACCCAACGGCGCCGGCAAGTCCACCCTCGGCCACCTGGTCATGGGCGACCCCGTCTACACGGTCAACGACGGCCGCATCGTCTTTGACGGCCAGGACATCACCGAGCTCACCACCGACAAGCGTTCGCGCGCCGGCCTGTTCCTGAGCTTCCAGGCCCCGGTCGAGATTCCGGGCGTGCCACTGTCGAGCTTTTTGCGCGCCAGCATCGCCGGCCGCCCCGGCCTGGAGATGAAGGGCAAGGAGTTCCGCCGTCGCGTCAAGGAGCTCGCGGCCGAGCTCAACATGGATACCGCCTACCTCAACCGCGAGCTGGGCGTGGGCTTCTCGGGCGGCGAGAAGAAGAAGGTCGAGATGCTCCAGCTTCTGCTGCTGCAGCCCAAGCTTGCCATCCTGGACGAGACCGACTCGGGCCTGGACGTCGACGCGCTTTCCACCGTCAGCCACGGCATGGACGCCTACCGCAAGAGCTGCGACGGCTCCATGCTCATCATCACACACAACACGCGTATCCTGGAGCACCTGGATGTCGACCGCGTCCACGTTATGGTCAAGGGCCACATCGTGCGCGAGGACGACGCCTCGCTCATCCCCTGGATCGACAAGAACGGCTTTGAGACCTTCGAGCGCGAGGCCGCCGAGCAGCGCGCCCAGGCCGAGGCCGCCGCTGCCGAGCAGCAGGCGTAAAGGGGCGACGCAATGACCAAGAACCGCACCGAGGTCGCGGACATCGACCGCAGCCTCTACGACTTCACCTATGGCGAGGAGGGATTCGAGCGCCTCGACGCCGGCATCACGCCCGACATCGTGCGCGAGATCAGCGCCAAGAAGGACGAGCCGCAGTGGATGCTCGACCTGCGCTTAAAGTCCCTCGAGATCTTCAATCGTTTTCCCGACCCGACGTGGGGCCCCTCTATTGAGGGCCTGGACATGGACAACATCGTCACCTACGTCAAGCCCAACACCGACCAAAAGCACGACTGGGAGTCGGTGCCCGACGACATCAAGAACACCTTTGAGCGCCTGGGCATCCCCGAGGCCGAGCGCAGCTACCTGGCGGGCGTCGGCGCGCAGTACGACTCCGAGCTGGTCTACCACAACATGCAGGACACCGCATCCAAGATGGGTATCGTCTATTCCGGCATCGAGGAGGCCCTGCACGACCCGCAGTGGGAGCCGCTCATCCACGAGAAGTTTATGACGCTCATCCCGCCCACCGACCACAAGTTTGCGGCCCTGCACGGCGCCGTATGGTCGGGCGGCTCGTTTGTCTACGTGCCCAAGGGCACCAAGTTGGACTTCCCGCTGCAGAGCTACTTCCGCCTCAACGCCAAGGGTGCCGGCCAGTTTGAGCACACGCTCATCATCGTCGAGGACGATGCCGACCTGCACTTTATCGAGGGTTGCTCCGCGCCCAAGTACAACGTGGCCAACCTCCACGCCGGCGCCGTCGAGCTCTTTGTGGGCAAGCGTGCGCACCTGCGCTACTCGACCATCGAGAACTGGTCCAAGAACATGTACAACCTCAACACCAAGCGTGCGCGCGTGGACGAGGACGGCGACATCGAGTGGATCAGCGGCTCCTTCGGTAGCCACGTGGGCTACCTCTACCCCATGAGTGTGCTCAACGGCCGCCGCGCCCGGTCGAGCTTTACCGGCATCACCTTTGCCGGCGCCGGGCAGAACCTCGATACCGGCTGTAAGGTCGTGCTCAACGCGCCCGAGACCTCGGCAACCGTCGAGACCAAGGGCATCTCCAAGAGCGGCGGTATCCAGACCTTCCGCAGCTCCATCGTGGCCACGCCCAAGGCCGAGGGTTCCAAGGCAACCGTGAGCTGCCAGTCGCTCATGCTCGACGACCAGAGCCGCTCCGACACCATCCCCGCCATGGACATCCGCGCCAAGAATGTCGACATCGGCCACGAGGCCACCATCGGACGTATCGGCGACGATAAGGTGTTCTACCTGATGAGCCGCGGTATCTCGGAGGAAGAGGCCCGTACCATGATCGTCAACGGCTTTGCCAACCCGGTCTCCAAGGAGCTGCCGCTGGAGTACGCCGTCGAGATGAACAACCTGATCAAGCTCGAGATGGAAGGAGCGATCGGATAATGAAACAGACCACGAACACCGCTGCTACCACGCTCGAGCAGGTTAATGCGATGCCTGCTGCCACTTGGGGTTGGCTCAAGATGAACCAGACCAAGCTTGAGCTTTCGGACGAGCTTGCCGTCGCTCCTGCCGAGGCCGTCGAGGCCGAGGACTTGGACGAGCAGTTTGCCGGCGCTGCCGACGCGTTTGGCACCGCCATGAACGCCATGGCCGAGCGCTTCCCCGAGCGCCGCGCCTCCGCCCCCGGTGATGCCGCCGACCGCGCCCGCATCACGCCCGAGACCGAGCTCGACGTGCCCGCCACCTCCGTCTACCAGGCCGGCGCCATCAAGCTCGAGGAGGAGCTCTCCCCCGCCGAGGCCTTCGAGACCGGCATGGGCGAGGCTGCCTACGCCTACTTGGCCGAACACGCTACCAAGCGCATCGTCATCGATGTGCCCGCATACCAGCACGCCACGGTTACCGTGCGCGTGAGTGGCGCCGACGCGGCGGCGGCCATCGCCGCCATCGACGTCGTCGCCCGCCCGCAGGCAACGCTCGACCTGCAGATCGCCCTGGACTCCCCCGTTGCCGGCGAGGGTGTCGTGGGCTCCGTGCTACGCGTGTGCGCCCACGAGTATGCCACCGTCAACGTGACCTGCACGCAGACGCTCGACGACAGCTGGATCGCGCTCGACGACACCGGCCTGTTCCTGGACGAGGGCGCGCGCGTCAACGTGCAGCACACCGTCCTAGGCGCCGGCGCCAGCGCCACCGGACTTGCCGGCGACCTGCTGGGCGACACCGCCAAGGTGACGATCGATACCGATTACCTGGGTGCCCGCGAGCAGGTGCGCGACTTTAACTACGAGCTGCGCCACCGCGGTCGCAAGACCGAGTGCGAGATCGACGCCAACGGCGTGCTGACCGGCACGTCCAAGAAGGTCTACCGCGGCACCATCGACCTCGTGCACGGCTGCAAGGGTGCCGTCGGCACCGAGCGTGAGACGGTACTTCTGGCCAACAAGGGCGTCGACAACAAGACCGTTCCCGTCATCCTCTGCGACGAGGACGACGTCGCCGGCAACCACGGTGCCACCATCGGCCACGTCCGCGACGAGCAGCTGTTCTACCTCGCTTGCCGCGGCCTTGACCAAAACGCCGCCGAGGACCTGTTCATCCGCGCCAAGCTGGAGGACGCCGCGCTTTCCGCCACCGACGAGCGCACCCGCGCCGCCGTCGTCCGCCTGGGCAACAACCTGATCGACAACTTTGAAGAGGAGCTCGCATGATCGACACCGAGCACGTTAAATGCGACACCTGCACTGCCCCCGAGCCCATGGAGCTCGACGCCAGCGACGAGGCTTCGCGCGGCTGGCCCACCGTAGATATCGAGACCAACCCCTACAAGGGCCAGTTCCCGCTGTTCCAGCAGCACCCCGAGATCGCCTTCCTCGATAGCGCCGCCACCGCGCAGCGCCCTGCCTGCGTGCTCGACGCCGAGCGCGACTTCTACCAGCGCATGAACGCCAACCCCCTGCGCGGCCTGTACTCGCTGTCCGTCGAGGCCACCGACGCCATCGCGAAGGTCCGCCAACAGATCGCCGATCTCATCGGCGCCTCACAGGCCAACGAGGTCGTCTTCACCCGCAACACGAGCGAGTCGCTCAACCTGGTCGCCAAGAGCTTTGCGCCCACGGTGCTCGAGCCCGGCGACGAGGTCGTCATCACTATCATGGAGCACCACTCCAACCTGATTCCGTGGCAGCAGGTCTGCCGCGAGACCGGCGCCAAGCTCGTCTACCTCTACCCCACCAAGACCGGCCAGCTCACCACCGAGGAGGTTCTTGCCAAGGTGGGTCCCAAGACCAAGATCCTGGCCGTGGGACAGGTCTCCAATGTGCTGGGCGTCGAGAACCCGGTCAAGAACCTCGGCAAACTCGTGCACAAGTACGGCGGCTATCTGGTCGTCGACGGTGCGCAGTCGCTGCCGCACATGCCGGTCGATGTGGCCGACCTGGGCGCCGACTTCTTTGCCTTTAGTGCGCACAAGGCCATGGGCCCCATGGGCATCGGCGTGCTGTGGGGCAAGATGGACCTGCTCAACGCCATGCCGCCCATGCTTACCGGCGGCGAGATGATCGACTCTGTCACCGAGCAGGACGCCGTCTGGGCTCCCGTCCCCGAGAAGTTCGAGGCCGGCACGCAGGACGCCGCCGGCATCTTCGCCACAGGCGCCGCGCTTGACTACCTCGTTAACACGGTGGGCTACGAAAACATCCAGGCACGCGAGCAGGCTCTCGTCCACTACCTGATGGGCGAGCTCATGCAGCTCGACTTTGTCCAGATCATCGGTTCCATCTACTGGGACAACCACCACGGCGTCGTGAGTTTTAACGTCAAGGGCATCCACCCACACGACGTCGCGAGCATCACGGACATGGACGGCGTCTGCATCCGCGCCGGTCACCACTGCGCGCAGCCGCTGCTCACCTGGCTGGGCGTCGAAAACCTCGCCTGCTGCCGCGCTAGCGTGGCCTTCTACAACGACAAGGCCGACATCGACAAGTTCATCGCCGGCCTGCATCACGTTTGGAGCACGTTCAATGGGTAATCTGTACACCTCCACCACGTTTATGGAGCACAACTCGCACCCCGACTACAAGTACGAGATGGATGCCCCCACGCACGAGCACGACGGCATCAACCCCAGCTGCGGAGACGAGCTCACCCTGCAGCTACGTGTCGAGAACAACGTGATCGAGGAGGCCTCCTTTACCGGCCACGGCTGCGCCATCAGCCAGGCCAGTGCCGACATCATGGCCGACCTCATCACCGGCGAGACCGTCGAGGAAGCTCACCGCCTGGCAGGGCTTTTCCTGGCCATGATCCGCGGCGAGCGGCTCTCCGAGGAGGACCTGGAAGACCTGGACGAGGCCGCCCAGCTCCAGGACATCTCGCACATGCCCGCCCGCGTCAAGTGCGCCGAGCTCGCCTGGCGCACCCTCGACGGCATGCTCGAGGGGCAAACAAACCAGTAGTTTATGCCCCGAATCCAAGGTTTTTGATTGCCGAGCCGCCCGATACGGGCGGCCCTGTTTTTACCTAATGAGCGCGAACGCACAAAGTCCGCGCGTCCGGCGCCCCGTCTGACATTTGCCACACAGCCAGACGCGAGCACGGGCGTTTTCCACAGCACCAAAGGCCTGCGGCAGGGCCCCGGGCCCGCCAAGCAATGCGCCAAGCCCCGTTCTGCGAAGCTCCGACTCGCTTCGCGCCTGCCGCAGACGGGTCCCATAGGGAGCGGCGTGCATTTTTGCGAGTATTCAGCACGCCAAGCTGTGTGTATACGCATCGAAAGCGTTAATCAACGTCTTTAGGCGCATATATATTGTGTTTTAGAACAAGCATCGCGGTCTGACGGGACGCAGGCACGTGCTTCGGGGGCGCAACGGCGGGAATCAATAGCTTCGGGACCCGTATGTTGCAAGATTGCGGCGGTGCCGACAGCAACACGATGCTGAAAACTCCGTTTTTTGCACGGCGCAGACGGGGGTAGGCACGGGCAAACCCGGACCGAGCCGTTATTTTATGCAAGATGACGATTGTTCTATGCATATTAAGAAGTGCAGTTACCGTACCAAGCTTTTAGAACAATGGTCGTGGCATATGGGCGACCCCAGCTGCGGTGAACAGGCAGTCCTACGCCACGTTTCGGCCAGTCTGCACCGCCGTTCGTGCACAGGCACGCACGATACGAGAAACGGTACTTTTGCCAATCCCCGTATATCGCTCAATCTGACGCACCGTAAAACCGGCATCGTGCAATCCAAGAATGACGATATTGCGCTGCGCCGACGGCGCGGCTTTAACCCCGTGGAGCGGAACCCCGAGCCCCTTCGCCAACTTTTCGGCAAAGGCATGCCGCTCCCACTCCGTCTCTTCCAGAACGGGCATCGCTGGATCGCAGCCGTCGGGCGTCGAAAGCGAATGGGCAATAAAGTCCTCGGCAGAACCAAAGAGTTCAAGCACGCAAGAAGGATCAGAAAATCCCCTCGCGACATCAGGCACGTCACCGTCGTAAGCGCACAAATGCTCCGCAAAGCTGCTCCAGGGATAACGCTCGATTAGGCTAACGCCCGCCTCCTGTGGATCGGCGTGTACGGAGCGAATAGCCTCCATCACCTGCCAGTCGGTATCGAGCGAGCGCCGGTCAAAACGGTTCTGGAACAGATGGCCTGTGCGCCCCGTGCGTTTATTGAACCGCCGCGCGTACGTCAAGAGCAACCGGTGCATCGCCGCGCTCATCCTGTCCTCGTAATCTGCAAGCACCAAATGCACGTGAGTGCCCATAAGGCACCAGGCGATAACCGTCACACCCTCCTCGCGGCAGCACTCGCGCATCAGCTCCAAAAACTCCCACCGGTCTTCATCGCCCTCAAAGATGAGCTGCTTGTCCGTACCGCGGGCACAGACATGGTAAAAGCCGGTAACCGTTCTCCAAACGCGCTGCATGGCGCTCCCTTCGCCGGGATCTGCTTGCCATCCAATACAGCACGATTGAAGCGTGCCATCAAAACATTCACGCAAAACAATACACTCGCGCGGCCAAAGGCAGTAAACGGGCGGCGAACGGCACCGTTGCAACAGGTCAACCCCTGCAACGCTTAGAAGAGCTGACCAAAAGCTTGCCCAAGACGGACCCCCTCTACGGAAGTTCACGACCACAGAACATAGAGTTAAACCGTTTCAATTAAAACTTCCGGACTTCTCGCTACGAAAACTGAGCCGTTCGCCGAATATTCCGTGCATTTCGCGGTATTATAGGGGCTGCATGTCATGTCCCTTTCGAAGGGTCGCCCGGCAATCGCCAGCCACGACCCCCAGACGGGACGCCAACACGATAGAGAGGAGAGGCATGCAGTACTCACAGGAAGTGGAGAACATGTGCCCCGTTGCCAAGGGTGCATACCACGGCCCCGCACCCATCCCCGAGGAGGGCAAGTGGGTCCAGGCTAAGGAGATTTCCGACATCTCCGGTCTTACGCACGGTGTGGGTTGGTGCGCACCTCAGCAGGGCGCCTGCAAGCTCACGCTGAACGTCAAGGACGGCATCATCGAGGAGGCCCTCGTTGAGACCATCGGCTGCTCGGGCATGACCCACTCTGCCGCCATGGCTTCCGAGATCCTTCCCGGCAAGACGATCCTCGAGGCCCTCAACACCGACCTCGTCTGCGACGCCATCAACGTTGCTATGCGCGAGATCTTCCTGCAGATCGTTTACGGCCGCAGCCAGACCGCGTTCTCCGAGGGCGGCCTGCCCGTGGGCGCCTCCCTCGACGACCTCGGCAAGGGCCTTCGCTCTCAGGTCGGCACCATGTTCGGCACCAAGGCCAAGGGCGCTCGTTACCTCGAGCTCGCTCAGGGCTACGTCACCCGCATGGCTCTCAACGACAAGAACGAGATCATCGCATTCGAGTTCCTGAACCTCGGCAAGTTCACCGACGCCGTCAAGGCCGGCAAGACCCCCGAGGAGGCCATCGCTGGCGCTATGGGCCACTATGGTCAGTGGGAGAACGCTGCCAAGTACATCGACCCGCGCACCGACGAGGAGACTCACTCCGTCGCCAGCGTGTTCCCGGTTCACGAGTAGAAAGGGAGGGAAATAACTATGACTGTTACGTTCGAAGGTTACGAGCGCCGCGCTGACAAGATCAACAAGTGCCTCGCCGACAACGGCATCGCCTCCCTCGAGGAAGCTCTGCAGATCTGCACCGACAAGGGCTTCAACCCGCGTGAGATCGTCAACAACACCCAGTCCATCGCCTTCCAGAACGCCGAGTGGGCCTACACCCTCGGTTGCGCTCTCGCTGTCAAGCGTGGCGCCAAGACCGCTTCTGAGGCTGCCGCCATCATCGGCGAGGGCATCCAGGCCTTCACCGTTCCCGGCTCCGTCGCCGAGGACCGCAAGGTCGGTCTGGGCCACGGCAACCTGGGCGCTATGCTGCTCTCCGACGACACCGAGTGCTTCGCCTTCCTGGCCGGCCACGAGTCCTTCGCTGCCGCTGAGGGCGCTATCGGCCTGGCTCTGAACGCCAACAAGGCTCGCAAGAAGCCGCTGCGCGTCATCCTCAACGGTCTGGGCAAGGACGCCGCCCAGATCATCGCCCGCATCAACGGCTTCACCTACGTGAAGACCCAGTTCGACTACTACACGGGCGAGCTCAAGGTCGTCGAGACCATCCCCTACTCCGATGGTCCCCGCGCCGCCGTCAACTGCTACGGCTCCGACGACGTCCGCGAGGGCGTTGCCATCATGTGGCACGAGAACGTCGACATCTCGATCACCGGTAACTCCACCAACCCCACGCGCTTCCAGCACCCTGTCGCTGGCACCTACAAGAAGGAGCGCATCGAGGCTGGCAAGAAGTACTTCTCCGTCGCTTCTGGTGGCGGCACTGGTCGTACCCTGCACCCGGACAACATGGGCGCCGGCCCTGCCTCTTACGGCATGACCGACACCATGGGCCGTATGCACTCCGACGCCCAGTTCGCCGGTTCTTCCTCCGTGCCTGCGCACGTCGACATGATGGGTCTCATCGGCATGGGCAACAACCCCATGGTCGGTGCCACCGTCGCCTGCGCTGTCGCCGTCGAGGAGGCCCTCAAGGCCTAATCGCGCCCACGCGATGCTCATATAGTTGAGCTTAGGAGCCGCTATCCACCCGGGTAGCGGCTCTTTTTGTTTGCACTGTCGCAGGGTAGCCAATGCCGATATATCAGTTGGGGCGAAATACGAGATGTGATGAGATGGAGCCACCAAGCAGCCCTAACGTCCACGTGCCATATTCGCCCTTTACCGATTTATTCAATCTTTGCGATACCTTTGCCGATCACCCATGCGACAATGCGCCGGACGAGAAAGGAATCCGATGGAATCGACTGATGTACTGGTAATTGGATCTGGCAATGCGGGCCTTTGCGCCGCCATCGAAGCGGCACGCACGGGTGCAACCGTCACTGTGGCAAGCGCCGGCAAAACTATGAGCGGATCGAGCTTTTTCCCGGGAACCTGGGGCCTCGGCCTTATCGGGCCCGCCGACGCCGAAGACGAACAGGATCTCATCAACACCATCCAGGCCGTCGGTGGCGGCGTCGCCGACCCCGAGCTCGTCCAGACATTTGTCCACGGCATTCCTCAGGCGATCCACTGGCTCGAGGAGGACCTGGGTGTTGAGCTCCAGCGTCCGCAAAGCGCCGAGAGCGCCCAGCAAAAACAGTTTATCCCCTGCTTTGACCATAAGACGCGTATGTGGCGCGGTCTCACCCGCAAGCCCCTTGAGGACGCCCTGACAGCCCAGATTGAGTCACTTGGCATCCGTCTGCTCCCCCGCCATGAGCTTATCGACCTTATCGAGGGCGCAAACGACAGAATCTCCGGAGCCGTGCTCTATGACCGCACGAGCGAACGCCTCGTATCCATCGATGCCAAGGCAACGGTCATTGCCGCCGGCGGCACGGGCGGGCTGTTCGAGCGCAGTCTTACGTCTGCCGATGTGCTCAGCTCCTCTCAGGCCATTGCCCGCGCACATGGCGCAACGCTCACTAGTATAGAGTTCATGCAGATGATGCCCGGCTTCATTGAGCCCAAGCGCAACCTTGTCTTTAACGAGAAGACTTGGCGCTACGTCAAGTTCGATCAGCCGGTCGATATTGCTGGCGACAACCTAGACAGCCTGCTCGAGCAGCGCTCCGGATATGGTCCCTTTACTTCGCGCCTGGATTCTCGCGCTATAGACCTTGTCATTGACCAGGCGGGCACCGAGGGTCTAGCGCTGCATTACGACTTCCCCCGCGAGGATGTTCCCGAATTTGTGCAGACCTTTGCCACCTGGCTGCAAGACGAGCACGGCATAGCACCGACCGATGAGATGCGTGTAGCCATGTACGCCCACGCCGCAAACGGAGGCATCAAGATTGATAAGACCGCGTACACGGGCGTTAAGGGCCTCTTCGCCTGTGGCGAGGCGACAGGCGGCATGCACGGCGCCGACCGCATTGGTGGCTTGTCAAGCGCCAACGGCATCGTATTCGGACGCATCGCGGGCGCATCGGCAGCCCAAGCAGCACAGAAAGAGCCCGAGACAGCCCCGAAGGCGGATATCGCCCTCCCCCAGTACGGCATAGCCGCAACAGATGCCGAACGCCTGACACACAGCCTAAGGCACACGATGAGCACCTATTGCATGATCAACAGGACCGAAACAGGCCTATCCGAGGCACTACACGAGCTTGAGGGCTTGAAGACGGAGGCAACGACCTTGAGCACACAGAAAGCCCAGGACAGCGAAGTCGCAGCCCTCGCCCGCCTGCAATCGCAGATTCAACTAGCACAGGAAATGATCAAAGCCATGCGTAAGCGAACCGAAAGTCTCGGATCGCACTACCGAGCAGACTAATTCGAACACCCATCTAAAGCAGAACACAACTAATCGATATCTATGGGCCCCGTGAGCTCGAAGTGGTACGGGGCCCATTCGTGTCCGTACGGCAGCGTATCCTTATTCTGAATACGGAGCGGGCAAAGCCCGCATAGACAATAGGCCAGCGAGGAGGAGATATGGACAGTAGAGATATCGAGAAGTGGCGTGTCGAACTTGATAGCTACGCCAATGTAGAAGACGGCGTTGAGTATTGGCTCGCACGCGATTTAATGGAACCCATGGGGTACACTCGATGGGAGAACTTTGCCGAAGTTGTTAAGAGGGCAAAAGTCTCGTGCGAAACAAACAAAACTCCAGTTGATTCCCATTTTCGTGACACCACGAAAATGGTAACTGCCGGTGTCGCCGCTCGCGCGGTTAAAGACTACAAACTTACGCGCTATGCATGCTATTTAATCGCCCAGAACGGAGATTCAAACAAGCAAGAAATCGCGCTCGCACAGGCGTACTTCGCCGTGCAGACGCGCCGCCAAGAGCTCATAGAGCAGCGCTTCGCAGAGATTCAGCGCTTGCAGGCGCGCCACTCGCTATCCGATTCAGAGAAACATCTCTCGGGTATTGCGTTCAAACGCGGCGTAGACTCCAAAGGATTCGCGATCATCAAGTCGAAGGGCGATGAAGCGTTATTCGGCGGCAGGAGCACGGCGGAAATGAAGCAGCAGCTCGGCGTACCCAAGAGCGCGGCATTGGCGAACAGGTTAGCCGATGTCCTCATCAAAGCAAAGGACCTTACGAACTCGATGACGGCCTTCAACGCCGAGGAACACGACCTGTACGGTCTGGACCAGATCAAGCAAGAGCACGTCGAGAACAACACAAGCGTGCGTGGCAGCCTCATCGACCGCGGAATTGTCCCCGAGAACCTACCGCCTGCCGAGGATACAAAAAAGCTCGAGCGTCGTGTGAAGGCAGACGAGAAGAAACTCAAGGAGGGTACTGACGGTTTTACCGATCCCCAGGGTAGGCTCGATCTGTGAAAGCGGCCGCACCCCTTCGGGTTCGACCCAATGCGAGGTCAACAAAAAAGCGACCAGCCTAAGCCAGTCGCTTTAACAATCTTTGGGTGGGCCGTCAGGGGGTCGAACCCTGGACCTTGGGATTAAGAGTCCCCTGCTCTACCAACTGAGCTAACGACCCAAAGCTAAAGTCCGTTATAGCGGACTTTAGAGGAGATATCGTGTGGTGGGCCGTCAGGGGGTCGAACCCTGGACCTTGGGATTAAGAGTCCCCTGCTCTACCAACTGAGCTAACGACCCGATATCAACACGAAGCAAGAACTGGGGTGGGTAAAGGGACTCGAACCCTCGACCTACGGGACCACAACCCGTCGCTCTAGCCAACTGAGCTACACCCACCGTGTCCTGTGCGCTTCGCGCTCGACTATTATTGCAAGGAACGCCACGCGATGCAAGCCCCAATTTTCAAGAATTTTGAAAAGAGTTTTTCGAGACCATTTCGAGCAAATCCCACCGGTTTCATAGGAGTAAACTTGCCCCACTGCAAATGCTCGAAAGGACCGGCATGAAAGAACTCTCCAACCGTACGGCAACGTTTACCGATTCCGTCATCCGCCGTATGACGCGCATCTCCAACAAGTATGGCGCCATCAACCTGTCGCAGGGCTTCCCTGACTTCGACCCCCCAGCGCAGCTGCTCGATAGCCTCAGCACCATCGCCACCGACCCCAAGCCGCTTTACCACCAGTACTCCATCACCTGGGGCTCCCAGGCCATGCGTGAGGCGCTTGCCGCCAAGCAGGAGCATTTTATGGGCATGTCGGTGAACCCCAATGAGAATATCGTAGTCACCTGCGGCTCTACCGAGGCCATGATGGCCGCCATGATGACGGTCACGAACCCCGGCGATAAGGTCGTCATCTTCTCGCCGTTCTACGAGAACTACGGCGCCGACACGATCCTTTCGGGTGCCGAGCCCATCTACGTGCCGCTCAACCTGCCCACATTCGACTTTGACCGCGAGACACTCGAGGCGGCCTTCCGCGACAACGACCCCAAGGCCATCGTCCTGTGCAACCCTTCCAACCCCTGCGGCAAGGTCTTTACGCGCGAGGAGCTCACCTTTATCGCCGACCTCTGCAAAAAGTACGACGCCTACTGCATTACCGACGAGGTATACGAGCACATCGTCTACGCGCCCCACGAGCACGTCTATATGGCCACGCTGCCCGGCATGTTCGAGCGCACCATCAGCTGCAGTTCGCTGTCTAAGACGTACTCCATCACCGGCTGGCGTTTGGGCTACACCATTGCCCCGGCCCAGATCACCGAGCGCATCAAGAAGGTCCACGACTTCCTCACCGTGGGCGCCGCCGCTCCCCTGCAAGAGGCCGTCGTTACCGCCCTCAATTTCGACGACAGCTATTACGATAAGGTCCTCGACCTCTATACCGCCAAACGCGACCTGTTCTGCCAGGGACTCGACAGCATCGGTCTTGAGCATAACGTGCCGCAGGGCGCCTACTACGTCATGATGGACATCTCAGAGTTTGGCTATGACAGCGACCTCGAGTTCTGTGAAGACCTCGCGTCTAAAGTGGGTGTGGGCGCCGTGCCCGGCTCGAGCTTCTTCCGCGAGCCCGTCAACCACCTGATTCGTTTCCACTTTGCCAAGCGAGACGAGACGCTTAACGCGGCATTGGAGAACCTCAAGTCGCTACGTGATAAAATCAAGCCGCGCGGGTAAGGACAGCCCGACAACTAGAGCAACCAAAGAAGCCTCGCACCGCCCGCCGCGCTGCGAGACTTCTTTCTATAGCGCTTTCTTAAATGGTTTAGAGCTCTATACTTTGGTCATGGAGCAACTCGTCCCAGAGAGAGGAATACTATGGCAGAGCAGCAGCTTATCGGAGCGCTCGAGGCTGGCGGCACCAAGATGGTCTGCGCCACGGGCTATGCAGACGGTACGGTCCTGGAGCGCGAGCAGATCGCGACCACGACCCCGCAGGAGACCGTTGAGGCCGTCAATGCATGGTTTGCCGACAAGGGCATCGCCGCGCTGGGCATCGGCGCCTTTGGCCCCACCGCAGTCAACCCTGCCTCGCCCCAATACGGCAAGATCCTGGAGACGCCCAAAACGGCATGGCGCTACTTCGACCTGCTGGGCACCATCCAAAACGAGCTCAATATTCCCTGCGGCTACGACACCGACGTCAACGTTGCCTGCTTGGGCGAGGTCACCTTTGGTTGCGCCCAGGGCCTTACCGATGTGGTCTACCTGACCATCGGCACCGGTGTGGGCGCCGGCGTGCTCTCGGGCGGTAAGCTCGTACACGGCATGATGCATCCCGAAGCCGGCCACATCCTGGTCACGCGCGACCCGCGCGACACCATCGGCGAGCATAGCGCCTGCCCCTTCCACGACAACTGCCTAGAGGGCCTCATCGCCGGCCCCGGCGTTAAAAAGCGCTGGGACGGCAAAAGCGCCGGAGACATGGCCGATGACCCGGAGGCCATGGACCTGCTCGCCGGCTATCTGGCGCAGGCGCTCATGACCTACACGCTGTGCTACGCGCCGCAAAAGATTATCATCGGAGGCGGCGTGGCCGACCACACTCCCATCGTGCCACTCGCGCGCAAGAAGTGCGCCGAGATGCTCAACGGCTATATCGTCACGCCCGAGGTCAACGACATCGATAACTACATCGTCAACAACAGCCTCGAGGGCAAGCAGGGCATCATGGGCTGCCTGGCCCTGGGCGCACAGGCGCTTCAGTAGCAGACGCACCCACAGGGCGTGGCGCGCTCGACAAATCCAACCTACGGAACGACGCCACCACGCCTCATATAAGCCCTCAAATAAAAAAGGCCGCCTAGGACCAAACAATACGTCCTAGGCGGCCTTTTTGGCGTACATCAGCGACCGTAAGAGATATCGGAGCACAACGCCCATTGCCGCTCCACAGCAGTCGATCATCACATCGGTGATCATGCCGGCGCGTCCCGGCACAAAGAGCTGAATCGTCTCGTCGATCGAGGGAATCAGCAGCAGGAACACCGCCGTGGGCAGCAGCACGTCAAAGGTGTGCCGGCCCTCAAAATCAAAAGCGTGCGTTGCCAGGATGCCGAGCACCATATACTCGGTAAAATGCGCGCACTTGCGAACAACAAAGTTGGTCACCCATTCATATGGAAGTCCCACGCCGTGCAGGAAACCGCGGATAGCTTCCATGACCGTTAGGCTCAGCGAGCCCGACCCCGAGCCGGGAACCAGCGAATTGCCCCAGATCAAGAGCGCCATCAGACAGGTCACGACCGCCCATTTTCGATTGATCTTAACCATGCAGAAGTTATGCCTCCGCGCGGAGCGGCGCGAAGCTGGCGGTACCGCCCTCGATAACGCTCAGATAGGCACGGCCCGTACGCTTGGCGGTAGAGGACTGCAGGCGCTCGATCTCTTCCTCGAGGATCTGATTGACGCGCTCGTGACGACGATTTTCCATAATGCCGGCGGCAATAGCCTCGGCCCGCTCGATGCTCTCGCGCGAGATACGGGCGGTATCCTCGGGGAACACAGCGCTGTGACGGCCGACATAGGCGGGAGCAGCAGGCTGAGGGGCAGCGACGGGAGTGGGGACTGCAACAGGAGCGGGCTCGTCAATCTCATCCAGAATCGCGGTGGCGGCGGCCCACATGTCCTCGTGGCCCGAGTAATCGGCCATGGGGACATCGACCTCGAGCGAGGCGTCCGGAAGGTCGCCGGTGTCGATGCGATCTTGGGCATCAATCGATCCGGTGATGGCTGCAGGTTCATCGAGGTCGTCAAGATCGATGTCCGCGGCACCGGAGATGATAGGCATGCTGGCGAGGTTTGCGTTGTACGGCGCAGCCTCAGCCGCCTGCTGCTGAGCAGGAGCGCCCCAAAGCGAGCTCTCGGCGGCACGGCGGGCGGCAACGGCCTCCTCGTCCGCAGTCATGGCTTCATCAACGTACGAATTGTCGGCAGAAGCGTTCGCGTCGCCCGAGGTAGCGTTGTAGGCGTTATTGGCTGCCGCGTTGGCAACGAGTGCCACGAAAGCCGCCGTGCTGCCCGCAGGGGCGGCCTGGGAGCCCGACACGGCGCGCGCCGCGGCGGCGATGTCGTCACGATTGAAGGAGCCGGTCTGCCCGCCGTTGGTAAGCTCGTCGATGGCGACTTGATAGACGTCGCGCGAGTGTGCAGGGTCGCAGCTCACCGGCGAATCGTCGTCGAGCATACTGTCGATCATGGACCAAGCCTCGGCCTCGTCCATAGCATCTGCGGCTCGAGCGATGGTAGGGACACCATCATCGGCATGACGGCGCTGGAACGCACCAGTCAGGCCGGAAAGGTATGCCGAGGTAGACTGCTCCGCCTGAGCCTGAGAAGCAGAAGCCGCAGCGTAAGGAGTCGCATCCTGCTGCTGAGCCGGAATCGAGGCGGTCTTGAACTCACTTTGATGTTGATTGAGATTGGCAGCACCGCCCATGGCATCGGGCTGGAACAGACGCTCTTCACGCTGCGCACGGTACTCGGAGATGCCCAGCGAGGCGGCATAGATACCCACGCCCGCCACCGCGCCCACGGCGAAGGGAACCGCACCCGCCACGACCGTCTCGTTCACCGACGAAAACGGCAGCGTCGCGGCATACATAACCACGGGGGCGGCCAGGCCGATCCCGCACGAAAGTCCGGCAAGGACTGCTCGTTGTGTTGCATCAGAAGAAGCCATGAGCTCTCCCCATCTTCCAGCACCCAAATCGCATCATTCAGTTGGCTGCGCGAGAGAAGATGAAGCGGGGCTATGCCCCAAAGCAACGGTATATGGTTCGTTTCATCTGCGTTTTCCGTCGCGAAGCTTAAAAGCTATTATGCGAAACCGCCCTGTCGATTGCAAGCGACGATGTCGGATTGAAACGGGAAACCTGCTGCTTGCCAGTCTTATGGTCGATAACTGGCGCCGAGTGGCGATATAAAAAGGGCCGAGGCGCAAGCCCCGACCCTTCATCGCGCCGGCAATAACGCCGCGTGCGGTTGACGGCTTAGAACGTCTGCTCGTAGTCGCTATGCTTTTTGGCCGAACGCACCAGGAACTCCTGGTTGGTGTTGGTGCCCTTGAGGCCCTTGATAAACGATGCGGCCGCGCGCTCGGTATTGTTCATGCCGGCGAGGATGCGACGCAGACCAAAGACAAACGGGCGCATCTGCTCGTCGACCAGCAGGTCCTCGTTGCGCGTACCCGAGGCAACAGGGTCGATGGCCGGGAAAATGCGGCGATCGGCCAGGTCGCGGTCGAGCTTGAGCTCCATGTTGCCGGTACCCTTGAACTCCTCAAAGATGACCTCGTCCATCTTGGAACCGGTATCGATGAGTGCGGAGGCCAGGATGGTGAGCGAGCCACCGTTCTCGATATTGCGGGCTGCACCCAGAAAACGCTTGGGCGGATACAGTGCCGCCGAATCAACGCCGCCCGAAAGGATGCGGCCTGAGGCGGGCGCCGCCAAGTTGTAGGCGCGGGCAAGACGCGTGATGGAGTCGAGCACAACTACAACATCGCCGCCCAGTTCCACGATGCGCTTGGCGCGCTCGATGACGAGCTCTGCCACGCGAGTGTGGTTGTCGGCGGGCATATCGAAGGTCGACGCCACAACCTCGCCCTTGATGGAACGCTGCATATCGGTGACCTCTTCGGGGCGCTCGTCGACGAGCAGGCAGATGAGGTGCACCTCGGGGTTGTTAATCGAGATAGACTGGCAGATTTTCTTGAGGATCGTCGTCTTGCCGGCCTTAGGCGGGGACACAATCAGGCCACGCTGACCCTTGCCGATCGGCGACACGATGTCGATGGCACGACCGGTAATGGAATCCTTGCCATGCTCCATGCGCAGCGGCTCGTTGGGATAGACCGGGGTGAGGTCGCCGAACTTGGGGCGATTGCGAATCTGCTCAGGATCCATGCCGTTGACGGTCGTGATCTTGGCGAGGCCGGCGCGCTTGTCGCCGCCGCGCGAAGGACGCAGCGAACCCTCGATGACGTCGCCCGTGCGCAGGCGCGCGGATCGGATGAGGTAGGCGGGCACGAAGGCGTCGTCGTTGGACTTCATGTAGCCATGGGCGTGGATGATGCCGGAGCTGTCCGGGCGAATCTGCAGAATACCCTTGATGTCGCGGAAGCCCTCGGCCTTCGCGGCGGTGATGTAGATCTCCTCGACGAGCCCGGCTTTCTTCTTGCCGGTCGTCTCGATCTCGAACTCCTTGGCCTTCTCGCGCAGCTCGGCGACCTTCATGGCCGCGAGTTCCTCGCGCGAAAGTGTGGGCTCGGTCGGAGCGGCATTGCGCTCCTTGTTGCGCTGCTTGCGATCGCGCTGACGGTTGCGGCGGTCGTTGTTGCGGTCGTCCTTGCGCTCGTTGCGCTCGTCGTTGCGCTTGTGTTGGCGACGGTTGGGGCGAGCGCCGTCTTCGCCCTCGGCGGGGGCGGCACCATCGGTTGCGGCGGTGTCAACATTGGCCGCAGCGGCGTCATTGGCCTCGGCGCCGGAATCGACCTGCGCTTCGACATCAGTCTGCTGCTCGGACGCCTTGGCCTTAGCGGACTTCTTACGACCGCGCTTGGGCTTCTCGGACGCAGACTGTTCGACGTCCTGGGGCTCGGCGGCATCAATCGATGCATCGGCGGTCGTCTCGGCAGAATCCTCGGACGCACCCTTCTTGGCAGCCTTGGCCTTGGACGTGCGCTTAGCAGCAGTACGATGGCTGCGACCAGGACGGACGTCGGCGGGCTCGACATCGGCGGGAGCGGCCTCGGAAGTCGTAGCATCCTGGACGGGTGCATCGGCAGCGGTTGCAGACTCGGCGGTCGCCGCAGCATCCCGAGCGGCGGCGGCTGCGGCTGCGGCCTTCTCTGCCTCGACGAAGGCCTTGGGCTTGCGACCGCGACGGTGCGGGCGCAAAGCCGGATCGACAACGGGAACTTCGCTGGCCTCGACAGGCACAGCAGGCTCAGCAGGCGATGTGCCCTCCCCTGCCGCGGAACGGACCGAAGCCTCAGCGAGCTCGGGGGTTGCCTGTTCAGCAACCTGCTCGGCTTTAGCAGCCGTGAGACGGCGTGTGCGCGGTGCCGGCTTCTCGGTCGGTTGGTCGGCGGCAGGGGTCTCGGGCACAGACGGGGCTGCAAGCTCGGTCAGAGCCGCGGCCTCGCGCTCGGCAGCACGACGGCGGGCGCGCACCACCTGAGCCTCGCTAATCTGCGCCAACGCACGTGCCTGCGCGACCTCATCGGAAATCGGCGCCGAGGAGTCAGCTGCAACGGTGCGCTTGGCGCGCGTCGTGCGCGTGGTACGGCGCTTGGGCTTGGTGACCTCCTCGCCGTCAGCGGCAGGCTTGGCCGCGCGGCGCGTGCGCTTGGGCTTTGCCGGAGCAGCCTCCTCACCAGTTGCAGGCACGGCCTTCTCAGCCGTTGCAGCCTTAGGCGTCTCAGGAGCCGAGGTTTGCGCGGGCGCCGCGACCTGGTCCGACGCAACCGGTGCAGCGGGAGCGGCTTGCGTCGTCGTTATTTCGTTTTCTTGCTGTTGATCAGACACAGTGTTTGCTCAACTTTCTTTTCAAGCCCTGTGATCACATGCTCCCTGCATAAACCTTCAGGGCGGCTAAACAGTCTAGCTCCGTCAAATACCGACGAACATCATTGATCTGTATCGAGATATTTGCGTCATATACGCAGCGTTAGTGTAACACAACCGCCGCCACCTGCAACTTAGTCATTGGGGACGTTCTTAAACGACTATTCAAAAGGGACACTCTTTGGTTTACCGCCCACAAATCTGACTGCCTCCGCCAAAACTATGGCGGTTTACTACGATGAATCGCTCAACCGCGACCACTCCGAAACTTGTTGAACTAAAACCGCAGGTAGATGCCTTGCACTTTTTAGCTAAAAGCCGGCGTGGTTGGAATATCTCAATTCATCGTAGTAAACCGGCATAGTTTCGTATTTCCAGCAGTTCCAAATTCGTCAATACGTCGGCGTTTGCAAAAAAGCCCGACCTCCGTGGGAGATCGGGCTTTCAAGGCTTAGTTAAACCAAGTCTGTACGGTCAAATGACCCGCAGATTACATCTGCTCGGGAGCAGAAACGCCAACGAGGGTAAGCACCAGGGCGAGCGTCACGCGGACGGCGTCGCAAGCGGCCAGACGGGCGCGCGAGAGCTCGGGGTCGACGGGACGGCCCTCGCTCGGCAGAACCTGGCAGGCAGCGTAGAAGCTGTGGAAGTCGCCGGCGAGCTCCTCGGCAAAGTGCGTCAGGCGGAACGGGGCGCGATCGCGAGCGCAGCTACCGATGAGGTCGGTGAGCTCGTTGAGCTTACGCGAAAGGGCAAGCTCGGTCGGGTCGGTCAGCAGCGAGTAATCGACGTTCTCGCCGATGGCCTTCTCGGCGACGGCCTTCATGCCCATCTCAGCGGCCTGCTCGGCGGTAACGTCTGCGGCACGACGCAGGATGGAGCACACGCGGGCGTGAGCGTACTGCACGTAGTACACCGGGTTGGAGTTGTCGCGCTTCTTGACGGCCTCGATATCGAAGTCGACCATCTGGTTGGAGCTCTTGGAGATGAGCGTGTAGCGAGCGGCGTCGGAGCCGACCTCGTCGACGAGCTCCTGCAGGGTCACCATGGTGCCCTTGCGCTTGGACATACGGACGGGCTTGCCGTTGCGTAGCAGGTTGACGAGCTGGCCCAGCAGAACCTCGAACTTGCCGGGGTAACCGAGAGCATCGCAGACGCAGCGGACGCGCTCGATGTAGCCGTGGTGGTCGGCGCCCCAGATATCGATGACGTGGTCGACGCGCTGGAACTTATCCCAGTGATAGGCAACATCGGAGGCGAAGTAGGTGTACTCGCCATCGGACTTGATCAGGACGCGGTCCTTGTCATCGCCCAGGTCGGTGGAGCGGAACCACAGGGCACCGTCCTTGGTGTAGAGATAGCCCATCTTGTCGAGCTTCTCAAAAGCGCGGTCGACGGCGGAGGTGCCGGCGGTCTCGCCCTCGGTGTCCTTCACGTACAGAGAGCGCTCGGAGAACCAACGATCAAAGTCGCAATTGACGGCGTGGCAGAGGTCGCGCATGTTGTCGACCATCTTCACATAGCCGCGCTCGCGGAAGCTCTCCATGCGCTCCTGAGGATCGGCCTCGACCCACTTATCGCCGTCGGTGCGCCAGAACTCGGCGGCCTCGTCGATAATGTAGTCGCCGCCATAGGAGTCCTTGCCCAGGGTCTCGGCAAAATTGTCCTGGTACGGATGGGTCTCGGGATGCTCGTCGTTCTCGTCGGCAACGAAGGCGTCGCGGTCTGCGATCAGCAGCTTGTGAGCCTCGTCGATATCCACGCCCTGCTTGGCGATGATGTCGGCAAGCTGCATATAGCGCGTGCTGATGGAGTTGCCGAAGGTGTTCATCTGAGAGCCGTGGTCGTTGATGTAGAACTCACGCTGGATGTCGTAACCGGCATGGTCCATAACGCGGCAGAGCGAATCGCCCAGAGCGGCCCAGCGGCCATGGCCGATGTGCATGGGGCCGACGGGGTTGGCGGAGACGAACTCGACCTGGGTCTTCAGGCCGCCACCGACGTTGGACTTAGCGAAGTCCATACCCTTCTCGCGAGCCTCGCCAAAGATGGCATTCTTGACGGCAACGGAGAGGTAGAAGTTGATGAAGCCGGGGCCTGCGATCTCGACCTTCTCGATCGCGGGGTCCTCGGGCATATGGGCAACGATGGCCTCGGCGATCTTGCGCGGGGCGCAATGGGCCAGCTTGGCGGACTTCAGGGCCATGGTAGAGGTCCACTCGCCATGAGAAGTGTCAGCCGGTCGCTCGATAGCGCAATCGTCAAGTTCAAATGCAGAAAGGTCGCCGGCCTCCTGGGCCGCAGCAAGCGCAGCGCGTACCAGCTCTTCAATCTTCTCGGGCATAGATCCTCCTTGTGTTAAAGCCCCCGAGCTCTTGGTCACTCGTAGGGCAAAAGCCAGAGTTTGTAGCACTCTATCACAAGCGACGGGCACTGTCGCAGGGTAAAGCCAATCGATATTGCATATGCACAAAATTGACTACAGCTTGCATGGAGTCACTCAAAGATGCCAGTCTGCCTGCAGATTATGCAGGCGTTGAAAATGCATAAAGGTGTGAATGAGCTGCGCCTGTTATCGAATACTCTTACCTATCGGAGTTGTGTGCTTTTCCTGCATAAAGTAAGGGTTTGCGCACGTCAGCGTGTTATTCTAGACATACGTAAATTCGTATAAGTTGGAGGTAGCATGTTCTCAATCGGTCAACACGTCATTCATCCGGGTCAGGGAGTCTGCACCGTCGTCGGTTTTAGGGACGACACACCGCAGCCCATGCTACTGCTCGAGACCAAGCAGGGACATGCGCAGACGATCCTCATGTACCCCGTGGCGCAGGCCGACCGTTTGCACGCCGCCATCTCGCAGCAAGATGCCGAGCACCTGCTGAGCCACTATGACGAGCTGGAGTGCGACACTTTTACCGAGCGCAACAGTTCACTTGAGGAGACGCACTTTAAGCAGCAGCTCAAGCTGGGCGCGCCCGAGACGGTCCGCGTGGCAAAGACCATGATGCACCGCATTCGCCAGGCCGAGGAAGCTGATAAAAAACCCAGCTCCTACTACATGCGCGTACTCAAGGAGGCCAAACGCCGCTCCATCGAGGAGTTCGCCGTGGCCTTGGGCGTCACCGAGGAGGCCGCCGAAGCCCGCCTAGCCCAAGCCGCCCTCAACTAACCCATCCGCGCCAAAACCACCACAAAGGGGACAGGCACCTTTGTGGTGGTTTTCTTGTTCTAGTAGTATTCATTCTTATCGATACCCACGAGCACAAGGAGTCTCCTATGGCAGAGCCGCTTACCGCCGGAATCACCCGCGACCGCGCGTTCGAACTGCTCAACGAGCACAACAAGGACCCGTTCCATATCACCCATGGCGAGACGGTCGAGGGCACTATGCGCTACTTTGCGCGCGAGTTCGACCCCGAGAACGAGGAGTTTTGGGGCATCGTCGGTCTGCTGCACGACCTGGATTGGGAGGAGCATGAGGACGACCCCATGAACCACACCATCTATGCTGCCGAGATTCTTAAGGGCGAAGGTGCGTCTCCCGAGCTCATTCGCGCCATCCAGACGCACACGTCCGACTTCAACACCTCGCTGCCCAAGCCCGAGCTGCAGATGGAAAAGATCCTGTTTGCCTGCGATGAGCTCACCGGCCTGATCGGCGCTGCAGTCATCATGCGCCCGAGCAAGAGCGTTATGGACTTTACGACCAAGTCGCTCAAGAAGAAGTTCAAGGACAAGCGCTTTGCCGC